>DASZOS010000020.1:0-41277 GCA_035550695.1 Burkholderiales bacterium
TCAAGCATGTGATACAAGGGATTCAGGTTTACGGCCCAGGCGTGTCGCCCGAGCATGCTCGGTTGCCAGAGCACCGGAGTCATGAAGAACAACAACTGCACTACGCTGCCGATGATTTGCGGAATGTCGCGGAATCTGGCCGAAATGAGGCCGAGCACCATCGTGAGCCAAATCACATTCAGGGTGACGGCCAGCAGGCCGAGCGGCATCAACACGATGTCCCATCCCAGCGGCGGACGGAAATAAGCGATAACGGCCACCACGATGATGAAATTGTGGAAGAAAAAGATCAGATTCTTCCACGTGCTGCGTAGCACGTAGATAGTCAGCGGCAGGCGCACCTGCTTGATGAAGCCCTCGGCTCCAATGAATATGTTGCACCCATCGGTAATCACCTGCGCGATGAACTGCCAAACGACAAAGCTCACCGCGAGATACATGAGATAAGAGCCGACATCCTGCCCGAACAGCTTGCCGTACAGCGGCCCCATACCCCCGACGAGTGCGGCCGTGCTGATGGTGAGCCAGAACGGGCCGAGCAGTGATCGGCGATACCGCTGCCTGACTTCCTGCCACCCAAGCATGGGCCAGATGTGAATGCTGCCGAAACCGTCTATCACGTCGCGGAGTGCTAGACGCAGGTTGGAGCGCGCGCCGTTGCCCATGTCTGTTGGGTGAGTTGCGGCTAACAATTTTGAAGACATCTCCTACGGACAAATTCAAGGTCGGTCGCGGGGGGTACGGATTATCTCATCATGCGCTGCGAGAGCGGGGCCGCGGGCGGCGAGAAGCACCTCCTCGACGGGAAGGTCCCTGAGTTTCCCTGAGGGCGCCGACGCAATTCGATGCGCCACGCCCCAGGGCCGCCATCGCTCCTGCGGCGAATCGCCGAAAAACGCCACGATTGGTTTGCCGAGCGCCGCGGCAATGTGCATCGCGCCGCCGTCCGGGCAGATGACGCGGTCTGCAAGTGAGAGGGCCGCTATCAACGTTGCGAGGTCGGGCGTCGGTAACGGCATGATCCCTTCGCCCTCAAGCCTGCGCGCCATTTCATCGTCTCCGGGATGGCGCGGATCGTCCTTCGCTCCCGGCGCCCACAGGAGAAGGATTCGGCACTGTTTCTTCAGCTCGTTCAGGAGTTCGGCATAGCGCTCGACCGGCCAGCGCTGGGCGGGACGCCTGGCGCTGATATGCACGGCGACGAAGGGACCGGGTCCGACGCGGCGCCTGATGTCTTCCTGAACTTTCGCTTCCGGGAAGATCCGCATCGGGCCGGGCGTACCGGTGACGCCGAGCGCCTCGCCCAGGGCGTAGGTGCGCTCGACCTCGTGACGCGTGTCGTCAGCCACGGGCGGCGGCGCGATGATCTCCCGCGGAGAAAGGCTCGCGGCAAGCCTCAGGGTTCGCGGCGTGGGCGCGGGAACGAAGACGTAGTCGAACTTAAGGCGCCGCAGCTCGGAGGAGAGTCGCGCGCGCGCGAGCAGGTTGGAAAGGAGGCTTGCTCTGCGATGTTTGAGCTTTTCGTAGACATACACCGCGTCGAGGGCTGGATTGCGGGCGAGCACCTCGGCGTTGTAGGTGTTCACCAGCGCGCCGATCCAAGCGTTCGGCTGCGCGCGGCGCAGGCCGTCGAAGAGCGGCGTGGTGCAGACGAGGTCGCCGATGTTGTCGCGGCGGATGACTAGGAGGCGCGGCGAGCGCGAAGCCGCGAGAGCCATAGGCCGAGAAGAAGCGCGGCCAGGATGCCGTGCTCGTGATGAAGGGTGGTGTTCGCGAGGCCGGCGCCCGTGGTGACGATCCACGCGCTCGCGGCTGCCCCCCAGAGCAGCCATTCGTCATCGGCCGAATCGCGCATCGGGCGGTAGCGCACCAGGTAGCCGGCCCATGCGAGCAGCACGAGCGCGAGGACCGCCGAGCCGACGACGCCACGCTCGGCGAGCGTGTTGACGTACAGGCTGTGGGCGTGGGAAGAGACGAAGTACTGCTTTTCGTCGTACGGCTTGCCCGCCTCGGTGCGCCATGTCTTCACGCGGTCCAGACCGAGCTTGCTGTAGTTGTCCATACCGATGCCGAACCAGGGGTGGCGCTCCCAGGCAGCGAACGCCGTGCGCCAGATGCCGTCCCGATACGCGAGGACGTTTTCGGTGGCGGTGTTCTGCTCTTGCTTTCGCACGACCTCCGCGCCGCCGAAGATCGCCATGATCACGACCAGCGCCAGGACGGCGCCGCTCGCCATGGCCGGCGCCCGCCAGCGCGGCCACCAGGCGGTGCCGAGGATGGGCAGCGTGGCAAGACCGACGCCGATGGCCCCGCGGCTGGCAGTGACGACCAGCGAGACGAGCACCAGCGTGGTCACGGCAAGGCCGACGGCCCGGGTGCCCGTGCGCCAGGTTTTCCAGCGCGCGAACACCCACGAGACGCATACGCCGAGCATGATGGCGATGTAGATCGCCGTGTGGTTCACGTGGCCGACCGAGTGAAGCTGCAGCGTGCCGCTCTTGCCGATGCCGCTCCAGATGCGCGCGTAGCCGACGGCGAGCCCGATCACGGTCGAGGCGACGAGCGTGCCGAGCGCCCAGCGCAGCTCGCGCGGCGTGTAGCCGGCGCGCTTCACGAGCCACAGCACGCTGCCGTAGCGCAATAGGTCGGCGGCGCCGTGCCACTGCTGTCCTTCGAGGCCGGCGAACGCGGCGACGACGAAGCCGGAGCCGATCCAGGCGGCAATGAGGCTGTCCCACAGGTCCCAGCGTCCGCCCCAGTCGCCCGAGCGCGCACGGTTGACCACCCACGCCAGCCCGTAGGCGGCCCACAGCAGGTTCTTCGGTGCCTCGAGAAGCGGGAGGAAAAAGCAAAGGCCGAGCAGAAGCCCGATCTCGGCCGGGTAGCGGGAAGCTCTCGGGCTAGCGAGCATGGACCCCGAGGCTCGCCGCCGCGGCGAGCACCTGCTCTACCCCGATCGCATGCATGCAGCGCGGCTCGGCGCATTCGGCGGGCGTGCGTTGGCAGCGCCGGACCCATTCAATCCTGCGCTTGAAGAGCGTGCGCTGGTCGCGGCAGGGGAAATCCGGAATCGTCACCTCGCGGAATGGGGCGTTGCGCCAGAAATCGCCGCGGCCAAAGAGCACCGGCGAGCCCGGGCCGAAAAGAGCGACGGTTCGTACGCTTACCAGCTTCGCGAGATGCGCGATGGATGTATCGAGGGTGAACAGGCCGACCGCACCTGCAAGGAGATGCCACATCTGTGCAAGGTCAAGCTTGCCCGCGTATGAGCTACGCAACTGCTGCGGGTCGATTTCGTTGACGATGGGTGCTTCTCCGGGACCTGCACTCCAGACGACGCTGATGCCACGCGCTTCGAGGGCGGACGCTACTGCTCTCCATTTGTCCGGCTGCCATAAGCGCAGGATGGACCCGGCGCCAACATGCAATACCGCATAAGGACTTTGCGGCAGCGGAAAGGCAGCCGCGTCCGGCGCCGGCCAGTCGCCCGGCCGGTACGGCGCTGGCGGCGGCCCGTCGACCAGTGTCGCGACGATATCGCCCCACGCCATGGGGGTACCCGGAAAAGGCCGCTCTTCGTCGACCGGCCAGCTCTTGTAGCCGGGACGGTCGCCTTCGAACGCGACGATCCAGCGCGCCTGCGCGCCCGCGGCAAGCCAGCTATAGCGGTTGTCGCCGGGCACCAGCGCGAGATCAAAGGTCTCATCGAACAAGGGGTGCAGCGTGGCGGCATCGCGCGGGTCGTAAGCAATAGCGCGCACGCCGTAAGGCCGGCCGGAGAAGAGCGGCACGAGCGCGGGCCGTACCGTCATGGCGATCTCGGCGCGCGGGTAACCCGCCCGCAGCTTGGCGAGCAGCGGCGCGAGCATGAAGACGTCGCCGGGCAGGAGGTGATGCGCGACCAGGATGCGCCGCGGGTGCGCGGGCCGCGTACGTCTTGATAGTGCCCGCCGCGCGGCGAGCGGGACGACGCGCAGGCGGCTGCCCAGGCGGCTCGCTTTCATTCAGCAAGCGTCCGGAGCACTTCCTCCAATCCCGCTTGCCAGGGCGGCAGCCGGACGCCGAAGCTCTTTTCGAGCTTCGTGTTGTCGAGGACGGAGTTGCGCGGCCGGCGTGCCGGGGTGGGATATTCGCTCGAGGAAATCGCCACCACCTTGACCCGGTCGCCGACGATGGCCCGCGCGAAGCCGCACCACGTCGTGCTGCCCTGGGCGCTCATGTGGTAGAGCCCGCCAAGCGACGCGTCGCGCAGTGCGGCGGCAATGGCGGGCGGTACTGCGTCCGCGAGCGAGTGGTTGGAGGTCGGTGCGCCGAACTGGTCATCCACCACCCGCAGCTCCTTCTTCTCGCGCGCGAGCCGCAGCATCGTCAGCAGGAAGTTCTTGCCGGTATCGGAATAAACCCAGCTCGTGCGAAGGATGAGGTGGCGGCATCCCGAGCGCCGGATCGCCTGCTCTCCCGCGAGCTTGCTGCGGCCGTAGGCGTTGAGGGGATTGGTCGCGTCGGTCTCCACGTAGGGCGAGGACTTCTCGCCGTCGAAGACATAGTCGGTCGAGAAATGCACCAGCAGCGCGCCGCGCCTCGCGGCTTCCTCGGCAAGGATCGCCGGCCCGTCGCGGTTCACCGCCATGGCGAGCGGCTCTTCCCTTTCCGCCTGGTCGACCGCGGTGTAGGCAGCCGCGTTGACGATCACATCGGCGCCGACCCTCGACAGCGCCTTCACGATCGACTCGCTTTTCGCAAGGTCGAGCTCCCCGCGCTCGGGGACAATCACCTCGCCGAGGCCCGGCAGCGTTTCCAGCAGCGCGCAGCCCACCTGACCGGAGGAGCCGGTCAACAGGATTCTCACGGGTAGAGCTCGGCCTCGGCGAGGCCGGGCGCGGCTGCGTCCCTCGCGGCAAGAATCGGCTCACCGGCGAGCGGCCAGGCGATGCCAAGCCGCGGATCGTCCCACCGGACGACGCGCTCGTGCTCGGGCGCGTAGTAGTCGGTGGTCTTGTAGAGGAACTCGGCGTATTCGGACAGGACCAGGAAGCCGTGCGCGAAGCCGGGCGGAATCCACGCCATGCGCTTGGAAACGGCATCCAGATGGAATCCCACCCACTTGGCAAACGTCGGGGAGCTGCGTCGCACGTCTACCGCGACGTCGTAGACCTCCCCGGCGCTGACGCGCACCAGCTTTCCCTGAGGCTGCCGGATCTGGTAGTGCAGGCCGCGCAGCACGCCGCTGCGCGAGCGCGAGTGGTTGTCCTGCACGAACTCGACGTCGAGCCCGCTGGCTTCGCGGAAGGCCCGCTTGTTGTAGGGCTCGAAAAAAAAGCCACGCTCGTCGCCGAAGACTTTCGGCTCGAAGATCAGGACGTCCGGGATTTCGGTGCGGACGACCTTCACTAAAAGAGCCGCTCTTCCAGCACCCGCAGCAGGTAGCTTCCGTAGCCGCTCTTCGCCAGCGGCTCGGCAAGCCCGCGCAGATCCTCGGGCCCGATGAAGCCCATGCGGTAGGCGATTTCCTCCGGGCAGGCGATCTTCAGTCCCTGCCGGCGCTCGATGGTTTCGATGAAGTGCGCCGCTTCGAGAAGCGTCTCGTGCGTGCCGGTGTCGAGCCACGCCATGCCCCGGCCCATCGGCACGACGTTGAGCTCGCCGCGCTCGAGATAGGCCCGGTTGACGTCGGTGATCTCGAGCTCGCCGCGGGCCGACGGGCGCAGCCTGGAGGCGATGTCGAGCACCCGGTTGTCGTAGAAATACAGCCCGACCACCGCGTAGCGCGATTTCGGCTGCTTCGGCTTCTCCTCGATGCTGACCGCCGTGCCGCGCTCGTCGAACTCGACGACCCCGTAGCGCTGGGGGTCGGTGACGGGGTAGGCGAACACCGTGGCGCCGGTCTTGCGCGAGGCCCCGAGCTTGAGGAATGCGCTGAGCTCGTGCCCGTAGAAAATATTGTCCCCTAGCACCAGGGCAACCGCATCGCCGCCGACGAACTCGCGCCCGACGATGAACGCCTGCGCCAGGCCTTCGGGCCGCGGCTGCACCGCGTAGGAGAGCCGGATGCCCCACTTTTCGCCGCCGCCGAGCAGCGCTTCGAAGCGCGGCGTGTCCTCCGGCGTCGAGATGACCAGGATGTCGCGGATGCCGGCGAGCATCAGCGTCGACAGCGGGTAGTACACCATCGGCTTGTCGTACACCGGAAGGAGCTGCTTGGAGATCGCCTGCGTGACCGGGTAGAGACGCGTGCCGGAGCCGCCGGCGAGGATGATGCCTTTCACGCCGCCCCCCGCGCCGCGTAGTTGGCGGCCATCCAGTTGCGGTAGGCGCCGCTCGTCACCTCGCCCGCCCATGCCTGGTTGTCCAGATACCACTGCACGGTCTTGCGCAGCCCGGATTCGAAGCTCTCCGTGGGCTGCCAGCCGAGCTCGCGCTTCAGCTTGGAGGCGTCGATGGCGTAGCGCCGGTCATGGCCGGGCCGGTCCTTCACGAAGTGAATGAGCTCGGCATAGCCGCCCTCGCTGCGCGGCCGCAGCTCGTCGAGCACCCGGCAAAGCAGATTCACCACGTCGATGTTCTTTTTCTCGCTGTTGCCGCCGATGTTGTACGTCTCGCCCGGGCGCCCGCGCTCGAGGACAGTGCGCACCGCTTCGCAATGGTCGAGGACGTAGAGCCAGTCGCGCACGTTGCGCCCGTCGCCGTAGACCGGAAGCGGCTCGCCGGCGAGCGCCTGCTGAATCATGAGCGGAATCAGCTTCTCGGGAAACTGGTACGGGCCGTAGTTGTTCGAGCAGTTGGTCGTCAGCGTCGGCAAGCCGTACGTGTGGCGGTAGGCGCGCACCATGTGGTCGGCGGCGGCCTTGGAGGCGGCATACGGGCTATTCGGCGCGAACGCTGTCGTTTCGGTGAAGGCTGCGTCCTCGGGCCCGAGAGATCCGTACACCTCGTCGGTGGAGACGTGCAGGAAGCGGAAGTCCCCTGCGCCCTCCTTCCAGTAGTCCCTCGCTTCTTCGAGCAGGCACCAGGTGCCGACGACATTCGCCTGCACGAAGTCGGCCGGGCCGCTGATCGAGCGGTCGACGTGGCTCTCGGCGGCGAAGTGCACGATGGCGCGCGGCTCGTGCTTCTCGAGCAGCCGCTTCACGAGCGCGCGATCGCAGATGTCGCCCTGCACGAAGACATGCCGGGCGTCGCCGCGCAGCGCATCGAGGTTCCTCAGGTTGCCGGCGTACGTGAGCTTGTCCAGGTTGACGATCGGCTCGCCGGTACGCGCGAGCGTCGAGAGCGCGAAATTCGAGCCGATGAAGCCGGCGCCGCCGGTGACGAGGAGCATGGAGCGTAATTTTACCGGCTCGCCTGAAGGTAGATCGTCTCCATCCGGTCGAGCATGCCCTCGTAGGAAAAGCCCGCTTCGCAGTGCTTTCGCGCGGCTGCACCGAGTGTCTTGCGCAGCTCGGCATCGCCGATCAGCTTCTGGAGAGCTTCACGCAGGCGAGAAACGTCCTGGGGGGGCACGACGAGCGCTGTCTCGCCGTCCCTGGCGAGCTCCGGGATGCTTCCGGTCGCGGTAGTCACGCACGGCAGGCCCACCAGCATCGCCTGCAGCAGCGCCTGGGGCACCCCTTCGTTGGCGTACGAGGGAAGCGCGAAAATGTCGAGCGCCTGCAGCCACGGCACCACATCGGCCTGATTTCCCTTGAACCGAACCCGCTCGCCGAGGCCAAGTTGCGCCACCAGGTGTTCCAGGGATTGCCGCTGCGGGCCGTCGCCGACGATGACGAGGCCGACCGCTTCGGGCAGCCCGGCGAGTGCCTCCACGAGGTAGCGGTGGCCCTTCCAGCTCCGCAGCGTCGCGACGATGCCGACGAGCGTCTTCTCCCGCGGCAGCCCGAGCCCCGAACGCGCGGCTGCCTTGTCGCCTGGGCGAAAGCGTTTGGCGTCCGCACCGGTGGGCACCGAGTCGATACGCTGCGCCGGAAAGCCGTTTCGCTCGATGAGCTCCTTCTTCAGCGCCTCGCCCGCCGTGACGATGCGCGAGGTGGCGCGGGTGTAGAGCCAGCGGGTGGGCGCGTTCTTCGGCACCGGGGCCGAAATGTGGCGCGTGCGCACGATAGGATAAGGCCGCCCGAGGACGAGCATGGTGAGCGCCGCGAGCCAGGAATCGGTGGAACTATGCGTGCTCACCACGTGGCAGCGGTTCGACTTGAACCAGTCGAGGAGGCTGCGCAGTCCGCGCAGGCGCTTCTTCGCGATCGACAGCCCGATCACCGGCACGCTCCAGGCGGGCGCTTCGGCGTGGATGCGCGCCTCGGGCGGGCAGAGGAGCCTCACGTCGTGGCCGCGCGCGATGAGGCCCTGGGCCTCCGAAAGGATGCGGATCTCCTGCCCGCCCCAGCCGAGCGAGGACTCGGTGTGGACGATGGAGAGGGGCCTCACTTGCGCGTAGATCGAGGGCGCTGCCCTCGTCCGCGCAAGCGGGTCAGCACAATCATGCCGCCGGGATGCAGCGTCACGTCGACGAGGTCGCCGGCAGCAAGACCGGTCCCATCCAGGGGAATGAAGCAGTGTCGGCCCAGTTGCCGCACCGTTGTACGTCTGACACGGAGCAATGCAGTTTTCGCGCGTGCCACGCGTTAGACCACGACCAAGCCGAAATGGCGCGCGAATGGGTCGAAATCCCGATCCGCGTGCAGCAAGGAATGACGGTTCACGATACAGAACGTCGCAATCAGGGCATCGATCATTTTTCGCACGGTGATACCCCGCCGCCTGAGGTCGCGGTAGTAGGTCGCGCTGCGCTCGGCGACGTCGCGTCCCACCATGTCGGCATACGCCAGTGAGCCAAGCAGACGCTTCGCGCGCCGGAAGTCCGACTGTGAATCGAATCCGCGAAGTACTTCCGCCAGAATGATGTCTCCCGTGAGTAGCAGCTCACGGCCTAGCATGTCGTCCAGAAGATCGGTCTGCCGGGAAGCGACGCCGTTGAAGTAGTCGATCCAGACCGAGCTGTCGATCAGAATCACGCGGGCTAGCTGCGTCGCTGCGCGTCGAGATCTCCGCGCCAACGCAGCTTGCCGCGATATCGGCGGATACGTTCCTGCTCCTTCAGCCTCACGAGGAGCTCGACGCCCCGGTGAACGATCTCCCGCTTAGTCTTCAACGAGGTGAGCTTGGCGGCGCGCCGCATGAGCTTTTCGTCGAGGTCGATGTTGGTGCGCATGTGTATAGATGAAACGGATTATACACCACGTAAGACCGAGCAAAAAACGTGGTCCGTCCCTGATTAGGCGGCGGCGCGCTCGGCGGCGAACTGCATGCGGTACAGGCGCGCGTAGGCGCCGTCCTTCGCGAGCAGCTCGGCGTGGCGGCCGACCTCGACGATGCGGCCGCGCTCGAGCACCACGATGCGCTCGGCGCGCTCGATGGTCGACAGGCGATGGGCGATGACGATGGTCGTGCGCCCGCGCATGAGGGCGTCGAGCGCCGCCTGCACCTGGCGCTCGGACTCGGAATCGAGCGCCGAGGTGGCTTCGTCGAGGATCAGCACCGGCGCGTTCTTGAGCAGCGCGCGCGCGATCGCCAGGCGCTGGCGCTGGCCGCCCGAGAGGCGCAGGCCGCTTTCGCCGATGAGAGTGTTCAGGCCTTCGGGCAGCTCGCGGATGAACGTCAGCGCGTGCGCCGCCTCGGCGGCCGCGATCACTTGCTTCTCGGCTGCGCCGTTCATCGTGCCGTAGGCGATGTTGGCGTAGATCGAGTCGTTGAAGAGCACGATCTCCTGGCTGACGAGCGCGATGTTGGCGCGCAGGCTGTCGAGCGTGAGCGTCTGGATGTCGTGCCCGTCGAGCAGCACCCGGCCGGCGCTCGGCGCGTAAAAGCGCGGCAGCAAGTTGACGAGCGTGGTCTTGCCGCCGCCCGAGCCGCCCACCAGCGCGACCGTTTCGCCGGGCCGGATATGCAGATCGATCCCCTGCAGCGCCGGCTCCGTGCGGGTCGGATAGGTGAAGGAAACGTTTTCGTACTGCACTTCGCCGCGCGCGCGGGGCAGCGCCAGGGTGCCGCGATCCTCCTCTACCGGGTTGTCGATCATGCCGAACACGCTTTCGGCCGCGGCGAGGCCGCGCTGCAGCGGCGCGTTGATCTCGGTGAGGCGCTTGATCGGCGCGAGCAGCAACAGCATCGCCGTGACGAAGGAGGCGAACTCGCCGACCGTGGCACGATCCTCGATCGCGGCGCGCATCGCGATGTAGACGATGAGCGCGAGCGCCACCGCGGCGAGGGTGTGCGTCACCGGGGTGGTGAGCGCCTCGGGCACCGCCTGGCGCATGTGATAGCCGCGCAGGAGCTGCGTGGCGCGCGCGAAGCGTCCCGCTTCGTAGTCCTGCCCGCCGAAGATCTTGACCACCTTGTGCGCCTGGATGGACTCCTCGAGGACATGCACGATGCCGCCCATGGCGTGCTGCGCCTCGCGCGCCATGCGGCGCAGCCGCTTGGAGAGCAGCTTCACGAACACGGCGATCAGCGGGCCGATCGCAAGCGCGATCAGCGTGAGCTGCCAGCTCAGGTAGAAGAGGTAGCCGAGAAGGCCGATCACGGCAACCGTGTCCTTGACCGCGACCGTGAGCACGGTGGTCGCCGAACCGGCGACGCCGGACACGTCGTATGCCACTCGCGAGAGCAGTACCCCCGAGCTCTGGTCGTCGAAGTAGCGCGCGGGGAAGCGCACCAGTCTTGCGAACATCGCGTTGCGCAGGTCGAGCACCAGCCGGTGCCCGACCCATTGCAGGCACCACGACGACACGAAGGTGAGCAGGCCGCGCAACGCGAAGATGCCGACAATTGCGGCCGCCAGCAGGGCCGGCGAAAGCGCCGGGGCGCCGCGGCTGCCGAAGCCGCTGTCGAGCAGCGGTTTGATGAGCGCCGGGAAAAGCGGCTCGGTCGCCGCCGCCAGCACCATGCCGAGCACTGCCAGCCCGAAGACCCGCGCGTGCGGCCGGACGTATGAGAGCAGGCGGAAGTAAAGGGTCATAAGCTTGCGTAGAGCTCCGCCAGGCGCTGCGCGGTGGCATCCATGGCGAAACGCGCTGCGCTCGCCCGGGCGTTTTGCTCCATGCCCGCGCTGCGGATCGCTTCGTCGGCGGCGTGCAGCAGACGCGCGAGCGCCTGCCCGTCGTCGGGCTCGCACACCCAGCCGTCGACCCCCGGCTGGATTATCTCGGCTGCGCCGCAGCGCGTGCTCACGATGGCCGGCAGTCCCATCGCCAGCGCTTCCAGCACCGTGTTCGGAAAGGGGTCGTAACGGCTCGGTAGGATAAGGCAATCCGCCGCCGCGTAGAGCGGCCGCACGTCCTCCAGCCCGCCCAGGAAGATGACTTTTCCCGAAGCTTTTGCTTTGCGCTCGTACCTGGCGCGCTCACGGTCCTCGCCCACGACCACGAGCCAGAACGCGGGGTTTGCGGCCAACGCGAGCGCATCGAGCGCCGCGTCGAGCCCTTTGCGCGCGAAGCCCGAACCGACGTGCAGAAACACCGTATCGCGCGGGGCGCAGCCCAGTTCCGCGCGAGCGGCGCCGCGCAGGCGCTCGCGGCTGCGCGGGTGGAAGTGCTCGAGGTCGACGCCGCTGTAGATGACGTGAAGCTTTTCCGGCGCGATACGGAACGCGCGCCGCACTTCGTCGCACACCATTTTCGAATTGCAGATCACGGCTCGCAGGCGCGGGTGCTCGAACATCCGCTTCTCCGCGCGGCACACGTACCCGTGATAGGGGTTGAGGAGCACGCCGACGCGCTCCCAAAGCCCAGCCGATGAGTTCCTGAGCTCGAGCCAGCGGCGATGCACCCCGTCGCCGGCCCGGTAGACGTCGCAACCGGGGATGCGCTCGTGCGACTGCACTACGTCGAAGCCTTCGCGGCGCCATGCCTTGCGCGCCGCGCGCGCGAAAGACCAGTCGCGCCACAGGTTGCCGATGTAGAACGGATCCACGCGCAACACACGCCGGGCGCCCCAGCCCTGCTCCTTGCGCGTGATCAGCGTGACTTGCGCGCCGGCGCGCTCGAGCGCCGCGAGCGAGCGCGCGACGAAGCGCTCTGCCCCGCCGAAGGCGTTGTAGCGCTGCCTCACGATCGCCAGCTTCATTTCGGCAGCAGCGCCCGCACCGCCGCGTGCACCGCGTCGACCGGAAGGAAGGTGAGGCACTCGCTCACCTTGCCGCCGCCGCAGCCGTCGAGGCCGCATGGCCGGCACGAGTGGTCGCTGCGCACCACGCGATGCGGCACGCCCCACGGCCCCCATTCATCCTCGCCGCTCGGGCCGAAAAGCGCGACCGTCGGCGTTCCCATGGCGCCGGCGAGATGCATCGGCATGGAATCCACGCCGACGAAGAGCGCCGCCCGCGCGGTAAGCGCGCCAAGCTCCTTGACGGAAAGCTGCCCGGCCAGATCCACCGCTTTCGCTTTCTTCAGAATTTCATTCACGAACGAAACTTCGACCGGATCCGGCGCCGCGGTAATGACGACGGGAAAGCCTTCCGCGGAAAGCCGCTCTATGAGCTCGGCATTCTTCTCGGCCGGCCAGCACTTGAAGCGCCAGCGGGAAGCCGGGTGCAGATGGATGAAGCGCTGGGGGACCAGGCCAGCGATGCGCCTTGCCGCGTCTTCGCCGGGATTGAAGACCACCTTGCGCAGCGACGGATCGGGCTGCACGCCGATCCGCCGCAGGGCGTCCAGGTTCACTTCAACCTGGTGGCGGCGCGGCGCGATCGGATAGAGGTGAGTGAAGCTTTGCGCCCAAAACCTGCCGCGGTCGGCGATGCGCGGCGCGACGCTGTAGCGTGCGCCGAGCGTGCGCGCGAGCCACGCGCCGCGCGGCTGCTCGGAGAGGTGCACCAGAAGGCCATAGCGCCTCGCCTTGAGGTTGGCAAACAAGGCCCTTTCCTTTGAAAAACGGGGAAACCCCTCGTCGCGCCACTTCCTGCCGACGACGTGAAGCTGCGCGAGCGCGGGATGCCCGTCGAGCATCGGCGCGGTGTCGTCGTATACCAGCGCATCGACCTCGAGCCCCTTCGCTTTCAACACCGAGAGCACCGGGGCGGCGAGCAGCACGTCGCCGTGGTGCCTGAGCTTCACCACCAGCGCGCGTCCGCACTCCCCGAGCGGGACGGCGTCTTTCATCCCGGGAGTGTACTAGTGCAGGGCGAGCTCCGCCGTAAGAGACAGCGTGCGACCCGGAAGCGGGTACACCGCGTAGCGGTCGGGCGTGAAGGCGCTGCGCACTGCATAGGTGTAGTAGCTATAGTCGAAGAGGTTGTTTACGGCGGCGCTGAATGCTCCCCACGAGAAACGCTGCGCGAGCTTCACATCGATCACGGAATACGCCGGGATGCGATGCGCCAGAGTGTTCGGCTCGTCGTTATCCAGGACCTGGCTGCTGACGGCGGTCATGGCCGTCGACAGCCGTGTCCGCGCCGTGATATCCCACGACATGCCGAGGTTCAGCTTGTGGCGGGGCACTAGCGGCACAGTCCTTCCGGCAATCGAGATGGCCGTGCCGATGGCGAAAGGCGAACCTGCGAGCGTGC
Source organism: Burkholderiales bacterium (assembly GCA_035550695.1). Classification (GTDB taxonomy): domain Bacteria; phylum Pseudomonadota; class Gammaproteobacteria; order Burkholderiales; family SG8-39; genus SCGC-AG-212-J23. The sequence continues at coordinate 13,559 of DASZOS010000020.1, forward strand.
CCTCGAGGAAGCGCGCTTCCGTATACGCGTAGGCGGCAGTGAATCGAACCGCCTTGGCCGCCTGTAGCTTGCCATCGAGCTCGAAGCCCTGCCGGCGCGATGGCGGCAAGTTGGTGTTTCCGACGCCGGTGGTAAACGGGTCAAGATGGATCTCGTCCGTGACATCGGTGCGAAACAGCGCCGCGCGCGCCATATGTCCGCTGCGGCGCCACTCAACCCCCCCTTCGTGCGTATGCGCGTGTTGGGGCCGCAGGAGCTGGAACTGGGGCGCGAAGAACAGATCGTTCTCGTAAATCTCCTCGGCATTTACGAAGCGAAAACTGCGCCCGGTGCGGCCAAACGCGATCCACTGCGAGGACAGCGCGTGGCGCAGGCCGAGTTCCCATGCCCGCTCCTTCTGCGTGTTGCGCAGGGGCGGAGCAGCCGCGCAAAAAAAGCAGGCGGGCGCCGCCGGATCGGCGACGTCGTCACCGGCGTAGCGCGCGCGCTCGGTCCGCCAGCCGGCCGTAGCGAGCGTTGCGGCCGTCAATCGAAGGGTGTCCTGGACATAGAACCCGGAGGTGCGCTGCGACACCGTCACGCGGTTGGTCGGCCGCTCGGCGTTTTCCGGCCGGTCTGTACGCCGGGAGCGGTAGCGCCACGCATGCCAGTCCCCGCCCAGAACGATGGTGTGATTGGCAAGCCGGAACTTGACGCGCGGGGTGAGCGAGTCAAGGCTCAGGCGGTCCGCGCGATAGCTCGGAAAGCCGCTGAAATCGAAATATGAGCGCTGGTCCTTCTCGCGGCGGCCGAGCCCGACCGAGACCTCCGCGCGGCCAAAGCGCTGGCTGAACTCGAGGGCGGCCCGCGTGCCGTCGCGGCTGGAATAGTCGAGCGGCGTGCCGGTGCCGCGCGGGTCCGCGGTCTCGTCCAGTCCGATGGACGGCTGGACGAAACGGCCACCGGGAAGACGCAAATCCTGGCGCTCCGTACCCAGGCGCAGATCGAGCGCGCCTTCCCCAAGCGCCCAGCGCAAGTTGAACGCCGTGTTCTGCTGCTCGTTGCGGTTGTTGGCGCGATAGCCGTCCGAGCCAAATCCGTAGACCGTGGCGTTCACGCCAAGATCGCCGGCTGCATATCTGCCGTACAGCTGACCTTCTTGCGTGTTGTAGCTTGCAACCCTGCCATGCACTTCGAGGGCCGGTGCTTGGCGCAGCGGGGAGCGCGTTACGATATTTACCACACCGGTGGAAGCACCATCGCCATAGAGCACTGCACCGGTGCCACGGAGCACTTCTATGCGCTCGATCGAAGCGATCGGGATTGCGGGCCACTGCACGCCGGAAAGGTCGAAGTCGTTCAAGCGCCGGCCGTCGAGCAGAATGAGCGTGTTCTGCAAGCCCGTAATGCCGAAACCGCGCAGGTCCATAGAGGTGACCGCGGCGTTGTTGCCGTAGAAATCCTTCATGGTGAAGCCGGCCTGCTCGTTGAGAAGCTCGGGCAAGGTGCGGGCGGCGCTGCGCGCCATGTCCTGCGCGTCGATCACGGTGACGCTCGCGGGCAGCTGGCGCACGTCCTGCGAAAAGCGCGTGGCTTCGATGACAACCGCATCGTCTTGAGCGTAGGAGGCAAAGGAAAGCACCAACAAGACAGCACTGAAAAGGCGAAGCAGAAAACCTCCCTGGCGTCTTCCCCGACGCCCAAAAGTGGTTGAAGAGGCTTCCAGGCCGGTCTCCGGGCTCGCGAGGCATTGGGGTCCCGCCTTCCCGCGCCTTGAAGCGCGCAGTGGCGATGCTGGAACCCTTCTCTCGCTTACCGTTGCGGGGGCAGCAGAGGCTTTGCACCTCTTTCCCGAGCACCTGGCAGCGGCCGCTATCATAACTCCATGCGGCTTGTCCTTTTGCTTCTTGCCTGGTTCTGGATCGAGGCGTTCGCCGCCGTTCAGGTGACCGACGATTACGGCAACGAAGTGCGCCTGGCCAGCCCCGCGGCGCGCATCGTCAGCCTGTCGCCGCACCTCACCGAGCTGCTTTACGCGGCCGGCGCCGGCGGTCGCGTCGTGGGCGCGCTCGAGTACAGCGACTATCCGCCCGAGGCGCGCGCCCTGCCGCGCGTGGGCAGCGATGCGGGCATCGATCTCGAAGCGGTGATCGCGCTGCAGCCCGACCTCGTGGTCGCCTGGCCGAACGCCGGAAGCCTGCGCGCGGTCAACCGGCTTGCCGACGTGCGGCTACCGGTGTTCCGCTCGGAACCGCGCGAGCTCGACGACATCGCGCGCACGCTGGAGCGCCTCGGTGCTCTTGCCGGCACGCAGAAGGAGGCCGGGCGCGCCTCCGCCGACTTTCGCGCACGCGTGCGCGAGCTGAGGGCCCGCTATTCGAAGCGCGCCCCGGTGCGCGTGTTCTACCAGGTCTGGGACCGGCCCCTCGTCACCGTGAATGGCAAGCACGTCATCACAAAAGTGATGCGGCTTTGCGGCGGCGTTAACGTGTTCGAGCGCCTGCCGCTCATCGCGCCGGAAATAGACCGCGAGGCGGTGCTGCGCGCCGATCCTCAGGTCATCGTGGCGAGCGGTCCGGATGGCGAGCGTCCTGCATGGTTGGACGCCTGGAAAGCATTTCCGGGACTGACTGCCGCCGCGCATGGAAATCTCTACGCCATCGCGCCCGAGCTCATCCAGCGCCATACGCCGCGCATCCTGCACGGTGCGGAACGCCTCTGCCGCATCCTCGACGAAGTACGCGCAAGGTCATGAAACACATGCAGAACCGCGCGTTACTGCTTGACCCAGCATGAGTTTTGGCAGATAGTTGTCGCCGTGGAAAGGGAGTTCAATTCTCTGGAAGAGAAGGTCGTGCAGTTCGTAGCGCTCTGCGAGCGGCTGCGCGCGGAGAACCTCGAGCTCAAGCAGCAACTCGCCGCCGCGCGTAACGACGCCAAGCGCCTTCACGACAAGATCGACGGCGCCAAGGCGCGCCTTGAAGGCCTGCTCTCGAGGATTCCGGGCTAGCCGCATGTCCGAGCCGACGAACAGCGTGGAGGTGACCCTGCTGGGCCGCACCTATCGCGTCGCCTGCGAGGAAGGCGAGCGCGAAGCGCTGATGCAGGCGGTCGCGTATCTCGATGCCAAGATGAACGAAATCCGCAAGGCGGGGAAGGTCATAGGCGCCGAGCGCATCGCGGTGATGGCGGCGCTCAACGTGGCGCACGAATTGCTTGGCATGCGCTTGGGGCCGGGCTTCGATGTCGGCCAGGCAAAACGGCGCATCTCGGCGATCGAATCGAAGATCGATGCGGCGATTGCAAAGCAGGAAAAGTTGTTTTAAAAAGGTCCTGTTCCCTGCAGTGTGCGACCGGGCTCAAATTTTCCGAACCGATAGCTTCCTCAGGTTGCGGCCCCAGTTGTCACTGTTGTGATCGTCCCTTGCCTTGGGCATGCGGACGGACCTGATGTGACCGGTAAGCGACCACCCTGTTTAGCCAGGGTTCGGGAGCGAGCCCACCGGCACTGGCGGGGAACCCCGATAATGGGGTCAGAGCATTTGCTCTGACCCCTTTCTTGTTTTATGAATTACTGGTTGATGAAAAGCGAGCCCGACGAGTGCTCGATCGACGATGTGCTCGCCGCGCCCGGCCGCCTCACGCCGTGGAGCGGCGTGCGCAATTACCAGGCGCGCAATTTCATGCGCGACGAAATGCGAGTGGGTGACGGGGTGCTCTTCTACCACTCGAGCTGTGCCGAGCCGGGAATCGCCGGGCTCGCGGAAGTGGCCTCGCAAGCCTATCCCGACAGGACGCAGTTCGACCCCAAGAGCGATTACTACGATCCCAAGTCGCACAAGGATAATCCGCGCTGGTTCAACGTGGATGTGCGCGCGCGCAAGAAAACGCGGTTGTTGTCGCTTCAGGAATTGAAGGCGCACAAGCCGCTCGCGAAGATGATCGCTCTGCGGCCAGGCAACCGGCTTTCGATCACGCCGGTGACCGGGCTGGAATGGAAGTACATCACCGGAAGGCTGCTTTGAAGAACGACACGTTTCTGCGCGCCCTCGCCCGCCAGCCGACGGCGTACACGCCGCTCTGGCTGATGCGCCAGGCGGGTCGTTACCTGCCGGAGTACAAGGCGACGCGGGCGCGCGCCGGCAGCTTCCTCGGCCTGGCAAAAACGCCCGAACTGTGCGCGGAGGTGGCGTTGCAGCCGATCGAGCGCTTTGCGCTCGATGCCGCGATCCTGTTTTCCGACATTCTCACGATTCCGGACGCGATGGGGCTGGGCTTGAGCTTCGGCGAAGGCGAAGGCCCGCGCTTCGAGCGACCGCTGCGCGACGAGGCGGCGATCAGCGCGCTCGCTGTCCCCGATCCGACGGTCGAACTGCGCTACGTGCTCGACGCGGTGCGGGCGACACGCCAGGCGCTCGCCGAGCGTGTCCCGCTCATTGGTTTTGCCGGCAGCCCCTTCACGCTCGCCTGCTACATGATCGAAGGCAGCGGCAGCGACGACTGGCGCAACCTCAAGACCATGCTGTATTCGCGGCCGCAATTGCTGCATCGAGTGCTCGAGGTCAACGCCCAGGCGGTGAGCGATTACCTCAACGCGCAAATCGATGCGGGCGCGCAAGCAGTCATGATCTTCGACACCTGGGGCGGCACGCTGGCGTACGACGACTACGAGCCCTTTTCGCTTGCTTACTCGAAGAAGGTCCTGAGCGCGGTGACCCGCGTTCCGCGCATCCTTTTCACCAAGGGCGGCAATCCGTGGCTCGCGCAGATGATGGCGAGCGGCGCCGAGGCGATCGGCCTCGACTGGACCAGCGATCCGCGTGCCGCGCGCAAGCTCGCCGGCGGGCGCATCGCGCTGCAGGGCAATCTCGATCCGGCCGCGCTATTCGCGCCGCCCGAGCGTGTGCGTGAAGCCGCGCGCCGGCTGATCGACGCATTCGGCCGCGCGCCCGGCCATGTCTTCAACCTGGGGCACGGGATTTTGCAGAACACGCCTGTTGACTCGGTTGCTGCGCTGGTAGACGAAGTACGCGCTTACAGCCGGTCTCGTCCGGCGCAAAGCTCTTGACTTATGCACATATCTGGTCCCCTGCGGGGATTTCCCGGGCTTGCGCGTGGCGACGACCCTCGTCGGTCGTAAGTTCCTGACGTTACAAGGCAAAAAGCCCACGCCGCGCCCCGGCACCGAGGGAAAAAGCCTTTCGGCAACGCGTGTTACGTGAGGATGAAGCCCTTACCCACAGCTTTATCCACAGAGCCTAAGTGCTTATCCTGCCGCAGGATTTCCTGCGTGCGGGTGGCGCTCGACGTGCCGCTCGCAAAGCTCTTCGACTATGCGCTGCCGGACGGAGTGGAACCGCGCGTCGGCGATCGCGTCGTTGTTCCCTTCGGCGCGCGCCAGCGGCTCGGCGTGGTCGTCGAAGCCGATGCGGCGAGCGACCTGCCCGGAAGCCGGATGAAAGCAATCGCCGCCATACGCGACGATGCGCCGCGGCTGCCTTCCGACTGGCTGGAGCTCATGCGCTTTCTCTCCGGCTATTACCAGCGGCCGCTCGGCGAGACGATGATCGCTGCGCTGCCGCCGCGGCTTCGCTCGGTGCGCCCCTTGCCGCGCAAATCACTTTCGGCCGCCGCGCCGACGAGCCTCGCACGGTTCGTCCCCACGCACGAGCTGACGCCGGACCAGCTGCGCGCATGCGAGCGCATCGTGGAGGCCGGCGGTCGATTCGAGGCCTTCCTGCTGCACGGGGTAACCGGTAGCGGCAAGACCGAGGTGTATCTCAATCTCATCGCGCGAATTCTGGAGCGCGGCGGCCAGGCGCTCGTCCTCGTCCCGGAAATCAGCCTTACACCGCAGCTCGAAAGCCGCTTCCGGCAGGCGTTTCCCGAAGCGCGTCTCGCGGTCATGCACAGCGCGCTCGAAGATATCGCGCGCACCAGCGCCTGGCTGGAAGCTGCCCGCGGCGAGGCGGGAATCGTGCTCGGCACGCGGCTCGGCGTGCTGGCGCCGCTGCCGAAGCTCGCATTGATCGTGGTCGACGAAGAGCACGATTCCTCCTTCAAGCAGCAGGAAGGCCTGCGTTACTCCGCGCGCGATGCCGCCGTGTACCGCGCGAAGCTCGCCGGCTGTCCGGTGATCCTCGGCAGCGCCACCCCTTCGCTCGAGAGCTGGCACAACTGGCGTGCCGGCCGCTATGAGCGACTGGAGCTTCCCGAGCGCGCCGCGCCCGGGGCGCGGCTTCCGGCGGTGCGCATCATCGACCTCGGGCGCGAAAGCGCGGAGCAAGGCATTGCTCCCTCGCTCTGGTCGGCGCTCGCCGCCCGGCTGCAAAGAAACGAGCAGAGCCTGATCTTCATCAACCGCCGCGGGTATGCGCCCGTACTTGCCTGCGAGGGTTGCGGGTGGGCCGCCGGCTGCACGCGTTGCAGCGCGCGCATGGTGCTGCACGCCACGGATCGGCGCCTGCGCTGCCACCACTGCGGCGCCGAAAGCTCGATCCCGCGCGCCTGTCCGACCTGCGGCAACGTGGACCTCAAGCCGCTCGGGCGGGGAACGCAGCGCATAGAGGAGGCGCTGCAAGCCCGGTTCCCGGCTGCCCGCATCGTGCGCATCGACCGCGACAGCGCGCGCAGGCGAGCCGAGCTTACGCGCACGCTGGAGGGCATACGGCGTGGCGAGGGCGACATCCTGGTCGGCACGCAACTCCTTGCGAAGGGCCACGATTTTCCTGGACTCACGCTGGTTGGCGTCCTCAACGCCGATACGGCGCTCGTTTCCACCGATTACCGCGCCGCCGAGCGCCTGTTCGCCGTGCTCGCCCAGGTCGCCGGCCGCGCCGGACGCCGCAGCCGCCCCGGCGAGGTACTGGTGCAGACGCGCTATCCGGGGCACGCGCTCTTTGGCGCGCTCGCGCGCCACGACTTCGCCGGCTTCGCAGACTCTCAACTCGCCGAGCGACGCGCTGCCGGCTTCCCGCCGTACGTGTTCGAGGCGGCGCTGCGGGCCGAAGCCCGCAAGCTCGAAACCGCGATGCGCTTTCTGCGCGAAGCCGTGACCGCGGCTGCAGTTCCGGACGGGGTCCAGGTCTTCGACCCCGTGCCGAACACGCTCACCCGGCGCGCCGGGCTGGAACGCGCACAATTGCTGGTGCAGTCTTCATCCCGGCCTGCATTGCAGGTGTTTCTCGCGGACTTGAGCGACAAGCTCTTCGCGCAGCCAAGGCGCGACGTGCGCTGGCACCTGGACGTCGACCCTATCGAGTTCGACTAGAATTGGCGCCCTTTTCATGGCAACCGACCCGAAATCGGCGATCGAGAACGCCTTGCGCGCGGCAGTCAGGCAGCACGCGCCGCAATTCGCCGACGTGCCGATCCTTCTGGAGCGGCCCAAGCAGGCCGGCCATGGCGATTTCTCGTCGAACGTCGCGCTGCAGCTCGCGAAGTCGCTGAAGAAGAATCCCCGCGAGCTCGCCAACGCGCTCGTAAGCCGGATCAGTCTCGATATCGTCGAAAAGCCCGAGGTCGCAGGGCCGGGGTTCATCAATTTCAGGCTCAAGGCGGGCGCCAAGACGGGTGCCATCCGCCGCGTGCTCGAGGGGGGGCGCAACTACGGCCGCGCGCGGCCGGCGCAGCCGCGAAAGATGCAAGTCGAATTCGTCTCGGCGAATCCCACCGGTCCGCTGCATGTCGGCCACGGGCGGCAGGCCGCGCTCGGCGATGCGATCGCGGCGCTGCTCGAATCGCAGGGCCACGCGGTGACGCGCGAGTTCTACTACAACGACGCCGGCGCGCAGATCGAGAAGCTCGCGCTTTCGGTGCAGGCGCGCACCCGCGGACTGCGCCCGGGCGATCCCGGCTGGCCCGAAGAGGGCTACAACGGCGAGTACATCGAGGACATCGCACGCGACTACGTCGCCAAGAACGGCGACAAGGCGAACCTCGAGGCGATACGGCAATTCGCGGTCGCGTACCTGCGCTCGGAGCAGGATGTCGACCTCCAGGCCTTCGGCGTCAAGTTCGATGTGTACTACCTCGAATCCAGCCTGTACGCAGAAGGGAAAGTCGCCGGCGTAGTGAAAGCGTGGTCGGACAACGGCAGGACCTACGAGCAGGACGGCGCGCTGTGGCTGCGCACCACCGAGTACGGCGACGACAAGAACCGCGTGGTCCGCAAGTCCGACGGCAGCTACACGTATTTCGTGCCCGATGTCGCCTATCACCTCACCAAGTGGCAGCGCGGCTTCGAACAGGTGATCAACGTGCAGGGAACCGATCACCACAGCACTGTCACCCGCGTGCGCGCCGGGCTGCAGGCGCTGAACCTCGGCATCCCCGAGGGCTATCCCGGCTACGTGCTGCACAGCATGGTGAGGGTCATGCGCGGCGGCGCGGAAGTGAAGATTTCCAAGCGCGCCGGCTCCTACGTCACGGTGCGCGACCTCATCGACTGGGTAGGGCGCGACGCGGTGCGGTTCTTCCTCGCATCGCGCAAGGCGGATTCGGAGTTTACCTTCGACGTCGACCTGGCGCTCGAAAAGAGCGAAGAAAACCCGGTGTATTACGTGCAGTACGCGCACGCTCGAGTCTGCAGTGTGTTCGCGCAATGGGGGGGAGATCCCGGCGCGCTTCGCGCGGCAGATCTGAATCGCCTCGACAACGCGCGCGAGCTCACGCTTGCGCAGCGGCTGGCGGAATTCCCGGAGATGCTCGCCACCGCCGCTCTGGAGCACGCGCCACACTCGATCGCCTTTTACCTGCGCGATCTCGCGGGCGAATTCCACAGCTACTATAATGCGGAGCGTATCCTCGTCGAGGACGAGGCGTTGCGCGCGGCGCGCCTTGCGCTGTGCGCGGCGGTGCGCCAAACGCTCGCCAACGGGCTGTCGCTACTCGGCGTCAGCGCCCCGGAGAAGATGTAAATGAGTGGCTTCAGACCGAGAAACACGCCCGCCACGCGCAAGCGCTCCTCGGGCGGCTTCATGCTCGGCGTGTTCGTCGGCCTGGTCGTCGGACTCGGGGTGTCGCTCGCGATCGCCTTCTACCTGAACAAGACGCCCGTACCGTTCCTCACCGCGAAGCCCAAACAGGCCGAGAAGAGCGAGGCTGCAAAGCCCGGCGCGATTGCCGGGCTGCCGCACGCCACGCCGGCCGCGCCGGCGGAGAAGCCCAAGTTCGATTTCTACAAGATCCTGCCGGGCCAGGAGGAGACGGTCTCGGAGAAGGAGCTGCGGGAACGGATGAAGGCTGCCCGCAGTCAACAAAACGTCGCCAAGGACGTTTATTTCATCCAGGCGGGCTCGTTCCAGAACCCGGCGGATGCCGACAACCAGAAGGCCAGGCTCGCGATCCTGGGGTTCGAGTCAAGCGTCGAGCCGGCCAATCTGCCGGACAAAGGTACGTGGTACCGGGTTCGGATGGGACCGTACAGCAAGCTCGACGAGATCAACCGCATACGCCAGGCGCTGGCGCAGAACGGCATCGACGCCAGCCTGGTCAAGATCAAGGAGCCGCAGTAGCACATGAAAAAACTCTTCGCGCTGTTGACTGCAGCATTGCTCGCGGTGCCGCTCGCAGCGGCCGGGCAGCAGTTCTCGTACAGCGAGGTCAAGCCGCCCCAGCCGGTCGAGTCCAAGAGCGGCAAGATCGAGGTCATCGAGTTCTTCTGGTACGGCTGCATCCACTGCTACAACCTCGAGCCCTACATCGAGACCTGGCTGAAGAAGCTGCCGGGCGACGTCGAATTCCGGCGCGTGCCCGCGGTGTTCAACCAGCGCTGGGGGTACGACGCGGCGGTCTTTTACACCTTCGAAGCCTTGGGCGTGCTCGACAAGCTGCATCGGCCGCTCTTCGACGCGATCCACAAGGACCGCCTGCGCACCGACGACCCCCAGGCGATGGGCGAGTGGCTGCAGAAGCACGGCGTCGATCCGAAGAAATTCAACGACGCGATGAAATCCTTCGGCGTCCAGAGCAAGAGCCGCCGCGCCACTCAGCTTACCGTGGCCTACAAGATCGACGGCACCCCCGCCATGGCGGTCAACGGCCGCTACACCGTCAGCGCCGAGCAGGGGCGCACCCAGCCGGGCATGCTGAAGGCGGTGGACGGCCTCATCGAGATGGCGCGCAAGCAGAAATAGAATTCGGGCAAGACCTAGTGCGCGTCGTCATTACCGGCGCCTCTTCGGGCATCGGAGAGGCGCTCGCCCGGCATTACGCGTCGGTGGGCACGGTCCTCGGCCTCATCTCACGCCGTGCCGCAAGACCGCCGCTTGCCGGCGAGATCGTCGCGTATCAGGCGGATGTCACCGACGTGCCGGCGCTCGAGCGCGCCGCCCAGGATTTCCTCGGCCGTTTCGGCGCGCCCGATCTCGTGATCGCCAACGCCGGCGTCGGCGTGGGCACGCACGGCGAGGACCTCGCGGACATCGAAAAGCTGCGCCGCGTGCTCGACGTAAATGTCGCAGGCCTGGCGGCGACTCTGGCCGCCTTTGCGCCGTCGATGCGGCGCGCCGGTCGCGGCACCCTCGCCGGCATTGCGAGCGTTGCCGGGTTCCGCGGCTTGGCGGGCAACGGGGCGTACAGCGCTTCCAAGGCGGCGGCGATCACCTGGATGGAAAGCCTGCGCGCCGAGCTGCACGGAAGCGGCGTGTGCGTGGTTTGCGTCTGCCCCGGTTACATCGACACGCCGATGACGCGCGTGAACCGCTTTCATATGCCCTTCCTTCTGCCGCCGGACGAGGCGGCGCGGCGCATTGCCCGCGCCATCGCCGCGCGCCGGCGCCTCGCCGTGATTCCCTGGCAGATGGCCGCAGCCTCGGTGCTGCTCAGAGCGATGCCGGGCTGGCTCTATGATCGGCTCGCCGCGCGCGCACCGCGCAAGCCGCGCGACGTACCCTTCTAGGACCGCGCCAGCCGCTCGCGCAGCTTTCCCTTGATGATCTTGCGGGTCGGGGTCATCGGCATCTCGTCGATGAGCTCCAGGCGCTCCGGAAGCTTCAGCTTGGCGATGCCGCGCTCCAGCAGGAAGCAGCAGATTTCCTCGAGCGTCGGCCCTTGCGCGCCTTGCGGCACGACGAAGCAGCAGGCCCTTTCTCCGAGGATGGGGTCCGGACAGGGAACGATCGCTACCTGGGCGATCTTCGGGTGCGTGGCGAGCAGGTCTTCGACGTCGCCGGGGTGGTATTTCACGCCGCCGCGGTTGATGAATTCGCTGACGCGGCCGGTGATGCGCACGCAGCCGCGCGCATCGATCACCGCGAGGTCGCCGGTACGGAACCAGCCGTCTCGGGTGAAAGCGCCGCGGTTGGCCGCCTCGTTCATGAAATAGCCCGGAAAAAGCAGAGCCCCTCGCACCTGCAGCTCGCCCTCTTCGCCGGCAGCGACAGGAACGTCCGCCACGTCGCAGGTGCGCACTTCGGTGCCCGGGCCCGGCCGTCCGGTGCTCGAGACCGTGGTCTCCAATGGATCGTCGGGTCGCGTATACATGCCCGCTTGCAGCTCGGTCATGCCCCAGAGCTGCGTAAACGCGCCCGGCGGCAGCTTGGCGGCGACGAGGCGGGCGAGCTCCGGGGGTACGGCGCTGCCCGAGACGACCACCCGGCGCAAGCTGGAGAAGTCGGCCGCCTGGAGCAAACCGACGGTTGCCATGGCGGCGAGGTGTGCGGGCGCAGCGAAAAGCACGCTCGGCCGATGACTCTCGATCGCGGCCACGAGCTCGGCAGGGCCCGACGCGACATGCACGACGCTCGATGCGCCGACGCACAGTGCCAAGTGCAGGCTGAAGAGCCCGAGAAGATGCGTGAACGGTGCCGCGCAAAGCACGACATCCGAGGCGCAAAGGCGCATCTCCGCCGCAAAAAGGCGCGCGTTGCCGAGCGTCGCCTGATAGGTGAGCGGCACGGCCTTGGGGCTCGAGGTGGTCCCGGAAGTGAAAAGCAGCAGGAAAGGATCGGCCGGTGCCGGGGCGCTGTCCGAGGCAACCTCGCCGCCGGACTCGAGCAGCTCCGCGTACGATGCGGCGCCGTCGACCCGCGTGCCGAGGGCGATCACGTGCTCGAGCGCTGCGAGCTGCGGCTTCAGTCCGAGCGCGGCGGCCGCGGGGGCGAAGTCCTTCGCCGAGCTGAGACAGATCAGCGCCCGCGCCTGCGAATGGCCGAGCAGCATCTTCAGCTCGGCGCTGCGATAGGGCATGTGGATCGTCGACATCACCGCGCCCAGACGGGCGATGGCGAGGTAGGCGATCAGGAACTCGGCGCTATTCGGCAGCTGCACCGATACCACGTCGCCGCGGCCCAGGCCAAGCGCGCTCAGCCCGGCAGCGAAGCTCTCGGAGCGCGCCCGGAGCGCCTCGTATCCGAGCTGTGCCTCGGGCCCTCTGAGCGCCGCTCGTACGGGCGTGTCTGCGGCGTGCCTCGCGAGCCAGCGGGTCAACGTGTCGTGCGCCCAGAAGCCGCCGGCGATGAAGCGCCCGACCGCCTCCGGATCGAAGCGCAGCGCAGCGCGCAGGGCGAGGGCCTGCGCGCTGTAGCCGCCGCGCGCCTCGTGCGGCAGGTAGCGCTGCGGGTTGAACCGATGGCCGCGGCCGAGCTCATAGAGTCGCTGATAGCTGCGGCGCCGGAAGCGGCGCACCTCGGTGAGCAGGCGGATGAGCAGGACCTGGTCGCGCGTGAGCCCGATCGCCTGCGCGATCTGGGCGTCGCTCATTCCCAGGTCGGCGCGCTCGGCTTCGATGCGGCCAAACTCGAGCTTGCGTACCGGGTCGCCGCGGCGCACCTGCAGGTTGTTGCTCATTTTCCAGATGGCGTCGGCGTAAGTGGCGATCATCGCCTCGGTGACGCCGACCTGGCTGAACCTGAGCCCGCGCGGCACGGCTTACCCTTTCTTGTCGCCGGCCCGGGCGCGCCGGATAGGGTCGGCGAGCGGTGCGCGCGTCGCGATCGGGCAGACCCGCATGCACTCGAAGCACTGCGCGAGCAGGCCTCCCGAGCCGACCGACATTTTGTACCAGAGCAGGCTGTTGTCCGGATCGAAAAGCGCCTCTTCGCGCGCGCCGGCATCGGGCGCCGCGAGCGCCTCGGCCAGCATGCCGGGCATCGCTTCGTACTGCTGGGTCATCTCGGCGCACTTCGCCATGTCGTAGCGCATCTGCGCCTGCTGGCCGTGCTCGTCGATCTCGCCCGACAGGCATTGCACCGGACAGAACTTCATGCACGGCGTCTGCCCGGTCCTGCGGTGCATCTCCACGCACGAGGGAGCCGGGCACGGGTTGGACTCGAGCGGCCGGTCGGGCGGGAGCCACAGCTCCGTGAACACCGACGCGTAGTACATGTAGCCGAACTCGGGGTGCAGCAGGATGTCCCCGGCGAGCGAGCGCGCCCCGATGCCGGCGAGCTCCGCGTGCAGCTTCAGGCTCTGCAGCGGAATGCGCGCTCCGCCCTCGGGATCCATGTCCGGCGGGCAGTACACCGAGCGCGCGCGGAAGACGTTCTCGATGAAGAAGGCGCAGCCGTAGGCGACCGAATACGCGCGGCCCTCGGTGCTGCCGAAATAGGCGAACGCCTTGCTCGGCACGCTCCATGCGCCCTGCGTCTGGCCGCCGACGCCGAGCGAAATGACCGAACGCACGTTCGGCATTATGTCGCGCGGCCGATGCCCCGGCGGGGCTACCAGGTCGATGGCCTCGAGGTCGGCGACCCCGGCGGCGAGCGCGCCCTTGCGCAGGCAGTAGCCGATGATTTTCGCCTTTGCTTCGTCGCTCATACCGTCACCGCCGGTTCGTGTAGCGTTTCGAAAAGCTTGCGTCCCTTCGCCGTCAGGAACGCGGTGATGAGAATACGCTCGCCTTCGGCGAGGTATTCGTCGAACGTGTACTTGTCGCGGAAGGCCCAGTTCTTGAGCGCCCAGGTGTGGCAGAACATGATGTACTGGTAGACCATGACGTCGAGGTTCAGCGGCACCATCAGCCGCTCGTGGATGCAGGCTTCGAGGCAGCCGCGGAAGACGCGGCCGATCTTCGATTCGCCGACCTTGATCTCGAGCCTCTGGCGCTTCGACAGGTCCTTGCTCGAGCGGTAGGCGAGCACGGTTTCCTGCACGTGCTCGTTCACCAGGCGGCACAGCCCGTGCAGCGCCAGGCGCAGCGTCGCGAGCGGGTTCTCGTTGCGCACGAGCGTCGGCGCAACGTCGCTCTCGTACATCTCCAGCACGAAGCGCAGCGTATAGAAGAGGACGTCGTTCTTGTCCTTGAAGTACAGGTAGATGAGGCCCTTGCTGACGTCCGCCGCCTTGGCGATATCGTCCATCGTCGTCTGGTAGTAGCCCTGCTCGGAGAACAGGCGCACCGCCGCCTGGACGATCTGGTCGCGGCGTTTCTCGCTGCGCTTGGCCGATCGCGAGCTCAATTTCCCTTGCTCCCCAGGTAGATCTCGACCACGCGCGGGTCGGCGAGCACCTCGCGTGGCTCGCCGTCGGCGATGTAGGCACCGTAGTCCATGACGTAGATGCGATCGGCGAGGTCGGCCACCATCTGCATGTCGTGCTCGACCCAGATCATGCCAATGCCCTTCTCGTGCTTGATGCGCAGAATGAACCGCGACAGATCCTCCCGCGCCTCGCGATTCAACCCGGCCGAGGGCTCGTCGAGCAGCAGCAGGCGCGGCTCCATGGCGAGCGCGCGCGCAAAGCCCACGATCTTCTGCACCCCGAAAGGCAGCCGCGACACCAGCTCGCCGCGATAGCGCTCGAGCTCGAAGAACTCGATGATCTCTTCCGCGGCGGCGCGCTGCGCGATCTCGTTGGCGCGCGAGCGGCCCCAGAAAACGCCGTCCAGCACCACGTTCGAGCGGAAATGCGCGTGGCGGCCGACGAGCAGGTTCTGCAGCACGGTGAGGTGCGGGAACAGGCCTCCCAGCTGGAAGGTGCGCGCGATGCCGCGCCGCGCCACGCGGTGCGGAGAGAGGCCGGCGAGGTCCTCGCCCTCGAACAGCATGCTGCCGCGCGACGGGCGATAGAGCAGGCTGATGCAGTTCAGGACGCTCGTCTTGCCGGCCCCGTTGGGTCCGATCAGCGCGAGCAGCTCCCCGCGGCCCACTTCGAGCGAGATGCCGTTGAGGACCACCAGCCCGCCGAAATTCAGGTGCAGCTCGGAGAGCTGGAGCAGGGCGTGCTCTTGGGCTGCCTCAGCCATACCACCTCCGGCTGCGCCGGTATTGCTTGACGTCGCGGTAGCTGCGCCGCTCGCCGCCGCCCGCCTGGCCGAGGTAGAACTCCTGCACGTCCTTGTGGCTGCGCAGCCGCTGCGGCGTGCCGTCGAGAACCACCCGGCCGTTCTCCATGATGTAGCCGTGGTCGGCCACCTGGAGCGCCACGTGCGCGCTTTGTTCGACGAGCAGCACCGTGAGGCCGAGCTCCTTTCGCAGCGCGACCAGCCGCTCCAGGAGGTGGTCCACGATGCGCGGCGCGAGTCCCTGGCTCAGCTCGTCGACCAGCAGCAGCCGCGGCGCGCAAGCGAGCGCTGCGCCGATGGAGAGCATCTGGCGCTCGCCGCCCGAGAGATAGCCGGCGAGACGCCGGCGCGCCGCGTGCAGCCGCGGGAAATGCTCGAAGACGCGCTCGACGCGCTGGCGCTGCTCGGCGCGCGTCGCCGCCGCGCCGGGTACCGTCGCCTCGAGGTTCTCGGTCACGGTGAGCGTCTCGAAGACCTTCTGGCGTTCGGGCACGATCGCGATGCCCTGACGCGCGACGAGTTGCGGCGGCTGGTTTTCGATCGAGCGCCCCTCGAACCAGACGCGGCCGTCGGTGACTCGCGCGTCGTCTATGCCAAGGAAGCCCGTGATCGCGCGCAGCGTGGTGGTCTTGCCGGCGCCGTTCGAGCCGAGGAGCGCCACGATCTGGCCCTCGGCGACTTCGAGAGAGACGCCCTGGATCGCGGTCACCACCTTCTGGTATACGACCTCGAGCTGCTCCAGGCGCAGCAGCGCCGCGACTGTGGTCACCCGCCGCCTCCGCCTACCGCGGTCTGGCGGTACGGCCACAGCAGGAAGTAGTTGCGTACCCGCCGCCAGATCCCCACCAGCCCGAGCGGCTCGAACACGAGGAACAGGATCATGACCAGGCCGAACGCCGCGTAGTTGATGGCGAAGATCTCATTCGCGATGCCGGCGGGAATCGGCAGGATGCGCAGCAGCCCCTCGATCACGTAGGGAAACGTGATCACGAAAAGCGCGCCCAGCACCACGCCGAGCATCGAGCCCAGGCCGCCGATGATCACCATCGCGACATAGTCGATGGTGAGGTACAGGCTGAACGCCTCGATCGACACGAAGCCGCGGTAGTAGGCGAGCAGGCACCCGGCCACCGAGGTCATCGTCGAGGAAACGACGAAGATCAGCAGCTTGTAGCGCCTCACCGGGATGCCGAGCGATTCGGCGACGATGTCGTGGTCGCGAATCGCCATGAGGGCGCGCCCGGTGCGGCTGCGAAGCAGGTTGATGCAAAAGAGCATCGCCGCCGCGGCGATCGCGAGCAGAACGAAGTACCAGTGCTGCTGCTCCTGCAGGGCGAATCCGCCGAGCGCGGGCGGGTTGACGAGGATGCCGGTGGAAAAGCCCCTGCGCGTCTCGTATTCGCCGCCGATGAAGGCCACCACGAAATGCAGCGCCAGCGTGGTGATCGCGAGGTACAGGCCCTTGAGCCGCAGCGACGGCAGGCCGAACAGCAGGCCGAGAGCCGCGCCGACCGCCGCCGAAGCCGGCAGGCTGATCCAAAAGGTTGCGCCCAGCTCCTTGAAGAGAATCCCGGTGGTGAGCGCTCCGGCCGCCAGCAGGCCGGCGTGGCCGAGCGATATCTGGCCCGCGTAGCCGGTAAGCAGCATCAGCGCCGCCGCGCCGACGATCGCGATGAAAACCTGGTTGGCGATGCCGATGGCGAACTGGGGGGCGGCGAGCGGGAATACGGCGAGCGCGAGGAAGAACAGCGCAGCCGAGACCTTCTGCCACCGCGTCTCGATGAGCCGCAGCTCCATCGCGTAATCGGTCTTGAAGTAGCCGCTTGCGTAGGCCATGGTGAGCGCGCTAGACCCGCTGGATCTCTTCTTCGGTTCCGAACAATCCCCACGGGCGCACCGCGAGCATGGCAATCAGCACGACGAACGGAACCACGTCGCTCACCAGCGGATCGATGAGCTGGATGGCGAGCACCTCGGCGGTGGCCACGACGATCGCGCCCACGACCGCGCCGCGCAGGCTGTCCAGGCCGCCC
The DNA here is from genome assembly GCA_035550695.1 of Burkholderiales bacterium. Taxonomy (GTDB): domain Bacteria; phylum Pseudomonadota; class Gammaproteobacteria; order Burkholderiales; family SG8-39; genus SCGC-AG-212-J23. The sequence continues at coordinate 30,794 of DASZOS010000020.1, forward strand.
ACCAGCACCACCGGGAAGGCCTTGAGACCGACGATGGCCATGGTTCCGTCGAGGCCCGAATCCAGCGCGAGCAGCATGCCGGCGCAGCCGCCGGTGAAAGTGGCGAGCGCCCAGGCCATCGCGTATGCGACATGGAGCTTGATTCCGCGCTGCGCGGCAAGCAGCGGGTTCTCGCCCACGGCGCGCATGCGCACGCCCCAGGCGGTGTAGCGGAAGAAGACGAAGAGCGCGACGTAGATCGCGATCGCGAAAAAGATGGTGGCGAGCGCCACCGAGGACATCGCAACGCCCTGCCCGAGCGCGACCGGCGGATTCTGCCAGCCCAGCTTCTCGAGCGGCCGCTGCATCTGGCCGGTCCAGACGAGCACCATCAGCCCGCGCAGCAGGATGCCCAGGGCGATGGTGACCAGCACCGCCGCGATCACCAGCTCGCCGGTCATGCGCCGCATCAGCACCACGTAGAGCACGAACCCGACCAGCAGGCTCAGCAACACGGCGCCCGCGAGCGCGGACGCCGGATGCCCGCCGAACAGCGTGGCGAGGGAAAACAGCAGGTACGCGACGAGCATCATCAGCTCGCCCTGCGCCAGGTTGAGCACGCGGCTCACGCGATAGATGAGCACGTACCCGCTGCCGATCAGCGCGTAGATCGCCGCCAGCACCACGATGTTGGCAACCGTCTGCACGGCAGGGCCGCCGGCCGCGCTACTTCACTTCCCTGCTCGTCCAGTCCTGCAGCGTCTTGATGCGGTTGCCGGCCCCATCCCAGCCATAGACGCGGTAGAAGAGCTGCTGGCGGTAATGATTCGCCTTGCTCCAGGTGATCGGACCGCCGCGCAGCCCGCGCAGGTCGACGCTCAGCTCGCTCATGGCCGAGGCGAGCTTGGCGCGATTGGCGGGCCAGCCTGCTTTTTTCAGCGCGGATTCCAGCACCATGGCGGCAACCCAGCCTTCATTCAGGTAGGTGGGCGGAAACTTGGTCTTGCCTTCGGCGGCGCCGAGCACGTCCTTGTGCACCGGCTGGCCGTCGCTGAACATCGCGTTGGTAGTGAACACGAGAAAGCCCGGGTCCTTGATGCGCTTGAGCTCCTCCTCGGCGACGTTGTGCCCGTACGAGATGAAGCGGCCTTTCCAGCCGAGCTGGCGCAGCGCCTCGAAGGTCTTGACCTGCGTCACCCACGGCGCCCACGACAGCACCCAGTCGGCGCCGGATTCCTTCAGCTTGGTGGCGTACGGCGTGTAGTTCGCGGTCGGCGGCGGTGCCGACTCGTGCCCGATGACTTTCATGCCCTTACCCTTGGCGTATGCGGCGGCCTGATCGAGGCTGCCGCGCGAGATCGGGATGGCCATCGAGATCAGCCCGAGCGTGGCGTTCGCCTGGACCGACTGGATGTAGTCGACCGCGAACTTGACGTCGGTCTCGGCGGCGTAGCCGCTGGTGCAGAACAGCAGCGGGTCGGGCGAAGGCGGAAACACCTCGCGCGGGCACACGCCGCCGGCGAACAGCACCGGCACGCCCTTGCGCTTGGACTCCGAAATGGTCGGCGCGTACGTGCTCGAGAGCGAGGCGGTGATCATGAGCAGCAGGTCTTCGTTGTTGACGAAGGTCTGCGCGTCGGTGGCCGCGCGCGAGGGCTCCGACTGGTTGTCGCGCACCACGACCTCGACCTTGTGGCCGTTGATGCCGCCGGCGCGGTTCACGCGGTCGAAATAAATGCGGATGCCGTCGGCCACGGCGCCGGAATTGGCCGAATCGCGCCCGGTGAGGTCCCCGGTCAGCCCGAGCACGTAGCTATCAGCGGCAAGCGCCGCAGCGGGCGGCGCGCTCACCAATGCCCCCAGCACCACGGCGAGCATTACCTGGTTTCTCTTCATCGTCACGGCTTCCTCCTTTGTTCAGTGGACCAGCACTTCCCCTACAGCCTTGTGCAGCCTTTCCTCCTCGTCGTGGCTGTACATCGATTCGACGAGGTCGCGGAACTTGAGATACATGAACCGGCGCTTCACTTTGCGCGTCGGCGTGATCGGCTCGCCCTCTTCCTCCGGATCGAGGATCTTCGGAATGATGCGGAACGCCTTGACCTGCTCGACCCGGGAGAGGCTCTTGTTCGCGGCGTCGATCTCGCGCCCGATCAGCCGGATCACCTCGGCGTTGCGCGCCAGGCTCGTGAACCCGGTGTAGGCGACGTTGTTGCGGCTCGCCCAGTCGGACACCGTGTCGAGCTCGATTTCGATCAGCGCGGTGAGGTACTTGCGGTCGTCGCCGAACACCACCGCCTCGGCAACGAACGGGCTCGCGCGCAGGCGCGACTCGATGTACGTCGGGCTGAGCGACTTGCCGCCGCTCGTCACGATGATGTCGCGCAGGCGATCGACGATGCACAGCTCGCCGCCCTCCCAGGCGCCGACGTCGCCCGTATGCAGCCAGCCTTCCGCGTCGATGGCCTCGCGCGTCGCCGCCTCGTCGCACCAGTAGCCGTCGAACACCTCGGGCGAGCGGGCGAGGATTTCGCCGTCGGCGGCGAGCCGCACCTCCCAGTGCTCGGGGGCAACCCCGACGCTGCCCGGTGCCGGGAAAGGTCCCTTCTGGCCGGCGATCATCGCGCCGCTCGACTCGGTCTGGCCATAGACCTCCACCATGTTGAGGCCCCAGATCTGCCAGAGCGCCGATAGCTCTTTGCCGGTAGCGGCACCGCCGGTGATCACCAGCTCGAGCTCGTCGAGCCCGAGCTTGTTGAGAATCGGCCGGAAAGCGACCAGCCGGGCGAGCCGATACAGGAGCGTTTCCCATGCACCCGGCCTGCCCGTCCAGCGCTTCTCCGCATAGCGGCGGCCGCAGGAGAACGCGGCCTGGTAGACCGCGCGCTTGAGCGGGGTCGTGCCCTCGATGCCCACCAGCACGCCGGCGGCGAACTTCTGCAGATAGCGCGGCACGGTGAAGAGAAAAGTCGGCGCCACCTCGAACAGGGTCTTCGGCACTTCGTCGATGCTCTCGCCATAGTGCGGCACCATGTGGCCGAGCAGCGGCAGCGTGATGGTGGAGATGCGTCCGATCACGTGGCCGAGAGGCAGGAAGGCGACGTTGCGATGCGGATCGGCGCCAAGCGTCGGGTAGTGCGAAATGAAGGCGTGCGCGGCGGCGAGGTGCTTGCCGTGGCCGATCTGTGCGCCCTTCGGATTGCCGGTAGTGCCCGAGGTATAGATGATGAAGGCCGGGTCCTCCGGGCGCACGGCGGCGATGAGATCGTCGAACGCATCCGGTGGCGCGGCCTCGGCGGCGCCTCTTTCGAGCAGTTCATCGAAGCGGACGAGCCGCGGATCGTCGTAGCCGAACATGCCGGTGGTGTCGAGCACCACGATCCATCGCAGTCGCGGCAAGTCGTCCGCGAGCGCGAGCACCTTGTCGGCATACTCCTGGTCCTCGGCAACGAACACGCTCGCCCCGCCGTGCTCGCACTGGTACTTGACCTCGGAGGCCGAAGCGGTCGGATAAATGCCGTAGCTGATCGCCCCGAGCGACTGCGCGGCAAGGTCGGCGATCGTCCAGCCCTCGCAGCAATCGCCCATGATGGCCACGCGCTCGCCGCGCGCGAGCCCGAGCCGGCGCAGGCCGAAGGCGCAGCGCGCGACGAGATCGCGAAAATCGGCCCAGGTGCGGCTGCGGTATACGCCGCGGATCTTCGCCCGGTACGCCACCGCCTGCGGCGTCTCGCGCGCGCGCAGCGCGAGCTGGCCGGGGATCGTCCGGCGCCGCAGCTCGGCAATCCCGGCGTGCGCCATCCGCGCTATCCCCCGCTCTCGCGCAGGACCTCGCTGGCGATCACCAGCCGCTGGATCTCGCTCGTGCCCTCGTAGATGCGCAGCGCACGGATTTCCCGGTACAGCTTTTCGACCGGGCGGCCCGAGATCACTCCGGTGCCGCCGAAAAGCTGCACCGCCATGTCGATCACCTGTTGCGCGGTTTCGGTCGCGAAGAGCTTGGCCATCGACGCTTCGCGCGTGATGCGTCGCTTCTCGATGTCGCGCGTCCACGCGGCGCGGTACACGAGCAGCGCTGCCGCGTCGACCCCGAGCGCCATGTCGGCGATCTTCGCCTGCGTGAGCTGGAACGCGGCGAGTTTTTGCCCGAAGGCCTCGCGCTCCCGCACGCGCGCGAGCGCCTCGGCGAGCGCCCGGCGCGCGAAGCCGAGCGCCGCCGCGCCTACCGTGGTGCGGAAGACATCGAGCGTTCCCATGGCGACGGCGAAGCCACCGCCGGGCGCGCCGACCATGGCCGAACTCGGCACGCGGCAGTCTTCCAAGGCGAGCGTGGCGAGCGGATGCGGCGCGATGACGCGGACACGCTCGGCCACCTTCAGGCCCGGGTTGTCGGCATCCACGATGAAGGCCGACAAGCCCTTGGCGCCGGGCGCTTCGCCGGTGCGCGCGAACACCACGTACTGCGCGGCGATGCCGCCGTTCGAGATCCAGGTCTTGGCCCCGTTCAGGACGTAATGCGCGCCGTCGCGCGTCGCGGTTGCGCGCATCGACGCGACATCGCTGCCGCTTTGCGGCTCGGAAAGCGCAAACGCGGCGATGCGCTCGCCGCGCGCGACGCCGGGCAGGTAGCGCCGGCGCTGCTCCGGCGTGCCGAAAAGCGAGATCGGCCCGCTGCCCAGGCCCTGCATCGCGAACACGAAGTCCGCGAGGCCGTCGTGCGCCGCGAGAATCTCGCGGCCGAGGCAGATGCGGCGCACGTCGAACGCGCCGTCGAGGTTCTCGGGCACGCAGGGGGCGAGAAAGCCTGCCTCGCCGAGCCGCCGCGCGAGCCGGATGCAGGCGGCATCGAGGGCGGCGTCGGAATCGCCGTGCGCGATCTCGCCCAGCTCGCCGACGAAGGCTTGCAGGCGCTCGGCGAATTGCCGATGCTCGTCGGCAAAAAAGGGCCATTTCAGGAAGCGCTTGGGCATTGCCATCCGGGAAAAAGTGACTGTTGGTTCATTTTTAGTAAAGCCTGCGCTTTGTCAAGCAGTAATCCGGAAAATAAGCCGCAGAATTTGATCGGCATCATTTTTAGATCGACGGTCCCCATGGAAGCTGACCCACTGGTCACAACTATGAAAGATGCGGAGATGTTCCAAGTTGCGCTGCAAGGGCCGACGCTGCTCATCACGCTCGACCGGGCGCCGGTCAACGCGATCAACGCGGCATGGATCGATCAGCTGCACTCGGTCCTCGATCGGTACGAGGCGGGAACCGAGGCGCGCGTGCTGCACTTCCGCTCGAAGCTGAAGATCTTCAGCGCCGGCGCGGACATCGGCTTCCTCATCGAGCGGCTGTCGACCCCGGCCGGCATCGAGGCGATGCTCGAAACGGTGCGCAAGATGCAGGGCGTTTTCGACCGCATCGAGCGCTCGCCGCTGGTATCGATCGCCGAGATCGGCGGCGCGGCGCTCGGCGGGGGCTTCGAGCTCGCGCTCGCCTGCGACTTGCGCGTCGCCGCCGCATCGGCAAAGGTCGGCTTGCCCGAAGCGCGGCTCTCGCTTCTTCCCGGGGCAGGCGGCTCGCAGCGGCTCACCAAGCTGTGCGGCGCGGCGCTCTCGCGCCGCCTGATCCTCGGCGCGGAGCTGCTCGAGGCGGGCGAAGCCGCCCGGCTCGGCGTCGTGCACTGGGCGCTGCCCGCCGGCGAGCTCTCCGGGTTCACCGACGAGCTCGCGCGTCGGATCGGCTCGCTCCCCAGGCATACGCTCGAAGCGAACAAGCGCTGCATCCTCGCCGCGCAGGAACGCGACCCGCAAGGCGCGAAGCTCGAAGTCGAGATGACGCGCAAGCTCTACGAGCATCCCGAGGCGCTCGAGCGGCTGCGCGCGTTCGTCGCCGAGCGGGCTAAGCGCTAGCCGCCCGGCTGCGCTCCTCGCGCACCAGGCGCTCGACCATGCGCCGGGCCTGAATCCCGGCGCGGTCGGAGGCGAGATTGATGCGCGGCGCGTCGGGCGCGAGCTCGATGTTTTGCTGCTGGCCCTTGATCATCCTCAGATCTTCCTGGAACGCGCTGTGCACGAGCTGGAAATCGAGCTCGGTGATCGAGGGGTCGCCCTGCGAGAAGTTCTGCGCCTGCGCCCAGAAATAGTGCGAGCTGCGCTCGGTCTCGGGCGTAATCGCGTTCAGGTTCCAGGTCGTGACCCCGCGGCTGCGGTCGCCATCGCGCGCGCCCGTCGCCGCCCGCGCGGCGCCGATATCGATGCGCACGAAGCTCGGCGGCGTGAAGACCGTGTTCATCCAGCGATCGACGCGCTCCTCTTTGCCGAACTTCGCGAGCAGCCGGAAATACGGCGGCACCGGCGTGTCGAGGACCCAGCGCTCGACGAGGATGCGCTCGGGCTCGATCCGGTAATCGACCGGGATGTCGTTCTGCGGAATCGCGGTGTCGGCGAGGGTCGTCAGGTGCAGCGCCGGCAGGTGGGTGAGGTCCATCAGGTTCTCGATCACGAGGATGTAATTGCCTTCCACCTCGAGGCGCTCGCCGCGCCAGCTCCAGTCGGGGTGGCTCATCACGCCGAACTCGGGGATGAGCGCCGCGTCGGCAAGGGCCGGGTCGCCCATCCAGATCCAGATCCAGTGGTATTTCTCGACCACCGGATAGCTACGCACGCGAGCGGATTTCGGGATGCTCTCCTGCGCCGGGACGTGCACGCAGGCGCCGCTGGGATCGAATTGCAGCCCGTGATAGCCGCATTCCAGCCTGTCGCCGCGCAGCCGGCCCTGCGAGAGCGGAGCATGCCGGTGACAGCAGCGGTCTTCCAGCGCGACCGGCGCGCCGTCGTTCTTGCGGTATAGCACGACCGGCTCGCCGAGAAGGATGCGGCGCATGAGCTTGAGGCGCTGGACTTCGTGATCCCAGGCCGCCACGTACCAGCAGTTCCTCAGATTCATGTCACCTCGAGCCGCAGAAAAATGACCGGTTGGTCACCGAAACCTTGTCCAAGATCAAAGAAAGCCACCCCGCTGCCGCGTAGGGTCCGTCTATTATCGCCTCAACCGATATGACTGGTGGTTCAGTTCCCATGAGCACGACAAACGCTGCCACGCCAAAGAAGCCGCCCGCCACGAAACCCGTCGTCCAGAAAGAGGACGCCATGTGGCTGCAGAAGGAGATGATCAACCGCAACTACCACGACCTCGCGATTGCGCACGAGCAGGGCCGCAAGGTCGCGGCGACCTTCGTCCCGGGAAATCTCAACGAGCTGATGATGTGCTTCGATCTCGCGCGCAACTACCCCGAGACCAACGCACTGCACAACGGGATGCGCAAGAAGACCGGGAAGTTCATCCTGGACGCCGAGCGCGACGGGCACTCCGAGGACGTGTGCACCTACGTGAAGGCCGATCTCGGCATGCTGCTGAACGGCGATACCGGCCCGACCGGCGAACCGCTGCCCAAGCCTGATGTCCTGCTGCTCTCCTACACCGGCTGCTTCACGTTCATGAAGTGGTTCGAGCTGGTGCGTCACAAGTACGGCTCCGAATCGGTGATGCTGCACGTGCCCTACCAGGGCGACGGCCGGATCACCAGGAACATGGTGGACTACGTCGTAAACCAGCTGAAGGAAAAGGTGATCCCGGCGCTCGAGCGAATTTCGGGCGTGAAGTTCGACATCGACCGGCTGCGCGAGTACATGAAGGAATCGGCGAAGGCCGAGGAGGATCTCGTAAAGGTGTTCGCCTCGGCGAGGAACCGCCCCTCGCCGATCGACGGGTTCTTCGGCGCGGTGTACTACATCGGGCCGATCTTCTCCGCGTTCCGCGGCACCAAGGAGGCGACCGAGTACTACCGCGTGCTGCGCCAGGAAATCGAGCAGCGCGTGCGCGAAAAGAAGGGCCCGATCACGCCGGAGGGCGAGCTCACCGAGGAGAAGTACCGCCTGGTGGTCGAGGGAACGCCCTGCTGGAGCAGTTTCCGCGAATTCTGGAAGATGTTCTATGACGAGGGCGCGGTGGTGGTCGCTTCCACCTACACCAAGGTCGGCGGCGTGTACGACTACGGCTTTCGCCACGATCCCGACCGGCCGCTCGAATCGCTCGCAGAGTACTGCATGGGGTGCATGTCGAACCTGAGCATGGCGCAGCGCATCGACATGCTCTGCGGCTACATCGACGAGTACCAGGCCGACGGCCTGCTCGTGAACTCGGTGAAAAGCTGCAACAGCTACTCGGCGGGCCAGCTCCTGATGCTGCGCGAGGTGGAAAGGCGCACCGGCAAGCCCGCGGCCTTCATCGAGACCGACCTGGTCGATCCGCGCTACTTCTCGGGGGCGAACGTCAGGACCCGGCTGGAAAGCTACTTCCAGATGATCAACCAGAAGCGCGCGGTGGCGCACTGAGCGCCGCTGCCATGGCGCATTTCGAGGACATCCTTTACGACAAGAGCGGGCACAAGGCGACCATCACGATCAACCGCCCCGAGGTGCTGAACGCCTTCCGCCATCAGACCTACGAGGAATTCTGCGCCGCCTGCGCCGATGCGAGCTCCGACTCGAACATCGGCGTGCTGGTGGTCACCGGTGCCGGCAAGCGGGCGTTCAGCTCGGGCGGCGACGTGCGCGGCTACGAGGTGAAGAGCGGCAGAGACGGCAACATGCCCGGCTTCGGCGCCAACATTTACGAGACCATCCGCAAGGTGGCGAAGCCCACCCTCGCCATGGTGCGCGGCTGGTGCGTCGGCGGCGCCAATGTTCTTGCCGCGGAGTGCGACCTGACGATCGCCTCGGAAACGGCGATGTTCGCGCAAAACGGCCCGCGCATGGGTAGCTACAATCCCTGGGGCTTTGCCTACATGGCGCGCCTCATCGGCGAGAAAAAGGCGCGCGAGATGTGGTTCCTGTGCCGGCGCTACACCGCCAAGGAGGCCCTGGAGATGGGGCTGGTGAACAAGGTGGTGCCCGACGACCAGCTCGAGAAAGAGGTCGAGCAGTGGTGCGAGGAGATCTTGAGCCTCAGCCCGAGCGCGCTCGAGGCGGTGAAGCTGCACTTCCGCGCCGACTCCGAGCACATCCAGGGCTACTGGGATCTTGGCAGCCAGGCGCTGCGCTGGTACATGGCGAGCCCCGAGGCGCAGGAGGGCGTGAACGCATTCCTCGAGAAGCGCAAGCCCGACTTCTGGAAGTACCGTACCTAGGCGACAAGGCGTCGTTGGACTTTTCGTTTACCCCCGAGCAGGAGCAGATTCGCGAGGCGATCGAACGCCTTTGCGCGCCGTTCGATTCCGACTATTGGCTGCGACGCGATCGCGAAGGCGGGTTTCCGGATGACTTCCATCGCGCGGTCGCCGAAACAGGCTGGCTCGGCCTTGCCATGCCCGAAGAGCATGGCGGCGCCGGCCTGGGAATGACCGAAGCCGCGATCATGATGCAGACCATCTCGGCATCCGGCGCCGGCCTCTCCGGGGCCTCGGCGGTGCACATGAATATCTTCGGTCTGCATCCGGCGGTGGTCTTCGGCACGCCGGAGCAGAAGCGCCGCTGGCTGCCGCCGCTCATCGCGGGCAAGGACCGCGCCTGCTTCGCGGTCACGGAGCCTAGCACCGGGCTCAACACGCTGAAGCTGAAGACGCGGGCGCTGCGCCAGGGCGATCACTATGTGGTCACCGGGCAGAAGGTGTGGATCTCGACTGCCCAGGTCGCGAACAAGCTGCTGCTGCTTGCACGCACTACGCCGATCGAGGAAGCGAAGGGCACGCAGGGCCTGTCGCTGTTCTACACCGACCTCGATCGGCGCTCGGTCGAGGTGCGCGAGATCGACAAGATGGGACGCAAATGCGTCGACTCGAACCAGGTTTTCATCGACGGGCTTCGCGTGCCGCTGGCCGATCGCATCGGCGAAGAAGGCAAGGGCTTCGAATACATCCTGCACGGAATGAACCCCGAGCGGATATTGATTGCCGCCGAAGCTGTCGGCCTTGGCAAGGCCGCGCTCGCGCGCGCGGCGGCGTACGCGAACGAGCGCGTCGTCTTCGACCGCCCGATCGGCCAGAACCAGGCGATCCAGCATCCGCTCGCCCAGCGCTGGATGGAGCTCGAAGCCGCGAACCTCATGGTGTTCAAGGCCGCCACGCTCTACGACTGCGGCAAGCCCTGCGGCGCCGAAGCGAACGCGGCCAAATATCTCGCCGGGGAAGCGAGCTTCCGTGCCTGCGAGACGGCGATCCTCACCCACGGCGGCATGGGCTATGCGCGCGAATACCACGTCGAGCGTTACCTGCGCGAGGCGTGGATTCCACGGCTCGCTCCGGTGAGCCCGCAGCTCGTGCTCTGCTTCATCGCCGAGAAGGTTCTCGGCCTGCCGAAGTCGTACTAGAAATAGGGACAGACCCCATTTCAAGCTTGAAATGGGGTCTGTCCCTATTTTCTATTTCTTCTGCAGCCGCAGCGTGGCGTAGCTGCCGGGCGCGTCCTCGATCGGGTTGCGCGGAACGCGCGCCGGCACTTTGGGGGCGTCGGCGTTCTGGC
>DASZOS010000021.1:0-5918 GCA_035550695.1 Burkholderiales bacterium
CCGATGCCTGCCGGCACGGCGTCTAGCGCGCAAAGCACGGCGATGCCGAGCGTCATCGGCACCACCTGCGCGACGGTGATCCAGTCGATGCCGTCGAGGAAGTTCACCGCGTTGACGAACCATACGGTGCCGAGCACGAGCAGCGCGCGTTCGAGCCAGAGCGGGAGGAGATCGGGGAAGAGCCGCAGCTCGGCCGGCAGGCTCGCGACCATGATGAGCGCGGCGAGCGCCTGGCCGATGAAGCGCCACGACACGGGAAGCGCGCGTGCATCGTCGGCAAGTCCGAGCAGGGTCAACCCCGCAGCAGCTGCGAGCGTCGGCCACAGCGGCGTCATGCCGCCGCCCCGCGCGCCCCACAAGAGCCAGCCCACGGCCGCGACGAGGAACAGCGCCAGCATCACCCCGACGCCCGCGCCTTGCGGCGTGGCTTGGACATGCGAGGATCGCTCGTTGGGGTGAGCGAGCAGGTAGCGGATCAACAGCGGCCGCAGCAGGTAAATCAGGAGGCTGGACAGCGCCGCGGCTGATGCGGCCACGGCCACGGCGAGGACGAAGCGGGCCGCCTCCATCGCCTCAATGCAGCGTGCGCGAAACCGGCTGCCACTCGTCCTTGACCGAGGCAGGATGGCCGGCGCTGCCCGGCATGTAGCCTTCCACGGTCGCGCGCAGCATCTCCTGAAGCTCCGCCTCGTCCTGCCGCTGGATCGCGTCCTCGAGCCGCTCGAGCGCCGCGACGAGGTCGGCATAGGCGAGCACGGGCTCGGAGTTCTTGAAGATGCGCGGATGGCTCGTGCCGGTGGTGTTCTCGCCGATCAGGAGCTCTTCGTAGAGCTTCTCGCCGCGCCGCAGGCCGATATATTCGACGGCGATGTCGCCGTCCGGGTTGTTCTCGTCGCGCACTTCGAGGCCGGACAGGCGGATCATGGTGCGGGCGAGGTCGTCGATCTTCACCGGCGTGCCCATGTCGAGCACGAAGACTTCGCCGCCGCTCGCCATGGCTCCCGCCTGGATCACGAGCTGCGCCGCTTCCGGGATCGACATGAAATAGCGGATGATCTCTGGGTGCGTGACGGTGACCGGCCCTCCCGCCTGGATCTGGTTGCGGAAGCGCCGCACCACCGAGCCCGACGAATCGAGCACATTGCCGAAGCGCACCATGGTGAAGATGGTGCCGGCGCCGCGCGGCTCGGCCAGTGCCTGGAGGATCAATTCGGCAAGCCGCTTGCTCGCGCCCATCACGTTGGTCGGGCGCACCGCCTTGTCGCTCGACACGAGCACGAAGCGCTCCACGCCCGCGTCCTTCGCCGCTTCGGCCAGCGCCAGCGTTCCGAACGTGTTGTTCTGCAGCCCGGTGAACGGGTTCATCTCCACGATCGGCACATGCTTGTAGGCTGCCGCGTGGTAGATCACCTCGACGCCGAAATTGGCGATGGTGCGGCCGACGACCCTGCGGTCGAGCACCGAGCCGAGCACCGGGATGATCTTGGTGTCGGCGAGCGGCGTTGCGTCTTGGTCCTTCGCCCGCCGCCATTTCATCTCCTCGATCTCCATCTCGATCTCGTAGAGCGCGACTTCGGACAGCTCGAACAGCACGAGCGCCTTCGGTTCTAGCTCGAGCAGTTGCCGCGTCAGCTCCGAGCCGATCGAGCCGCCGGCGCCGGTGATCATCACCACCTTGTCCTTCACGTGCGCGGTGAGGAGCTCGAGCTCAGGCGCCACCGGATCGCGCCCGAGCAGATCCTCGACTTCGATCGGGCGAAGATCGCTTACCTCGACGCGTCCGGAGGCGATCTCCTCCAGTGCCGGCAGCGTCTTCACCACGACGGGGTAGGGCTCGAGCGCCTTAATCGCGGCGCGGCGCTCGCTGCGCAGCGCAGACGGCATGGCGAGCAGCACCTCTTTGACGTTTTCGCTGGTGATCACCTTGCCGATCTTGCCCGGGCGCAGCACCTTGATGCCGTGCACCACCTGTCCCGCAAGCGAGGGGTTGTTGTCGATGAAGGCGACCAAGTTGTAGCCGCCGGTCTCGTTCAGCGCGCGAAGCAGCTGGATGCCGGTCGTGCCCGCGCCGTAGATGATGACGTTCTTGCGCTCCTCGAAATTGACCGGCTTGTGCTGTGGCGCGGCGCGAAGCAGCATGGCGCCGGCCCATTGCCGCGACAGGCGGATCATGCCCGCGGCGATCAGCCCGTAGATCACCACCACCGAACGCGGGTGACCCTTGATGCCCGACAGCAGCACGAGCAGCGCCCAGGCAAGCACGGCGATGACCACCGCCACATAGATGCGCGCCGTCCCCTCGGGGCCGATGAAACGGGTGACGAGCTTGTACAGCCCGCGCATGTGGAAGGTGATGACGCCGATGATCGGCGCGGCGGCGAACAGCACCACCATGCCGAACGTCTCCGGCACGTAGAAGCGGCTGAGGCGCAGCGAGTACGCCGCCCACAGCGCGATGGTGAGCATGGCAATGTCGTTGAGGATCAGGAGGGTCCGCTTGAACCAGCGAGGCCGCTCGATGAGCCAGACGGCAGCGCGCATACGAGAATCCACCCCGAACCGGCGCCTTCGGCCGGTACCCCGTTTGAAATTGCCTTCTGAATCAGAGTGCGCTGCACCATAACTGATGGTGTCCGCCAACGGAAGCGCTCAACCTCGCTCCATGACAGGAGAAATCCGGCGAAAAAGCGCCAATTGGCGCCGTTATCCAAGGATCAGGACATGGAGCCGCTTGGGACCGTGCGCGCCGCGCACGATGGTCTGCTCGATGTCGGCCGTGCGCGACGGCCCGCTGATCAGGTTTACCGTCCGCGGCAACTTGCCCTCGCCGTAGATCGCGCGCAGGCGATCGAAAACCTCCTCGTAAGCGCCGGCCACGTCGCCCGCGCGGATCAGCACGAAATGAACCTCGGGAAGGAAGGCGAGCGTCGTCGGGTTGTCGCCGCCCGAGACGAGGAACAGCGTGCCCGTCTCCGCCGCGGCGGCAAAAGCGCGCGACAGCGAGGCACGGTCTGCATCCTCCGCCTTGCCGAACGCCCGCTCGACCTCTGGCGCGACATCCCAGGGAAGCGCCGCGAGCTCGGCGTCGTCACCCATGCGGAGCCGCAACGGAAGCGCATGCTCGCGCAGATCCTCGGCGATGGCGCGGATGGCTTCCTCTGGCGTCGCCGCTCGGGTCACCTCCGCGCCCTGTGCCGAAAGCATCTCGGTCATCATCGCGAACAGAGCGTCGCGCTCTCCCTTCGCCCGGCCAGGGATCGTGTTGCGGGAGTGACGGCGCAATCGCTCTTCGACCGCTTGCCTCCGCCCGCGGTCGTTGCCGCTCACGCCCAGGCGCTCGCGGATGCGCGACAGGATCAAGGCGCGAGCCTGAGCGGTCGGGGTCACCGTGCCTTGCTCCGTTGCATCTCGCGGTAGAGCGCGTGGAAAGTCTTGCCTTCTGGTGCCGGCAGATCGCGTGTGCTCGTCCATGCGCCGGCCAATGGCAGCGTGGTCAACCTCCCCCTCTTCCCCGCGAGCCGGGCGAGCAGCGGCGCGATCGTGCCCGCAAGCGCGTGGTAGAGCCGCGGCCGCTTCGCGGCAAAGGCCCACAGAAGCAGCGCGCTCCGCTGGAGGAGAGGCGGATCGCCGCGCTCGAAGTCGCGTTCGCGCCATTTCCGCATCATCGCCGGCAGCGGGATGGCCATTGGGCAGACCTGTTCGCAGCGCCCGCAAAAACTCGATGCGTTGGGCAGGTCCCGCGCGTGGTCGATGCCGTAGAGCGTCGGCGTGAGCACCGCTCCCATCGGCCCTGGATAGAGCGAACCATAGGCATGGCCGCCGATCGCGCCATAGACCGGGCAATGATTGAGGCACGCCCCGCAGCGGATGCAGCGGAGCATGTCCTGGAAATCGCCGCCGAGCATCTCGCTCCGTCCGTTGTCGAGCAGCACCACATGATATGCGCGCGGCCCATCCGGATCGTCGGCGGCGGCAGGACCGGTGGCGAAGGTCGTGTAGGTGCTGATGTCCTGGCCCGTCCCCGACCGGGCAAGCAGGCGCAGGATGGTGCAGGCGTCTTCGAGCGTCGGCACGATCTTCTCGATCGAGGCGACCACGATATGCATGCGCGGCAGCGTCTCGGTGAGGTCGCCGTTTCCCTCATTGGTGACGATCACCGAAGACCCGGTTTCGGCGATGAGCAGGTTGGCGCCGGTAATGCCCACGTCGGCGGCGAGGAATTTCGCGCGCAGCACGGCGCGAGCCTCGGCCACGAGGTCCAACACGGTGCCGAGCGGGCGATCCTTCGGCAGCCCCGGATGAGCACGGACGAAATCTTCGGCGATCTCCTCCTTGTTGAGATGGATCACGGGGGCGACGATGTGACTGGGAGCGTCGTCCCTGATCTGGATGATGTGCTCGCCGAGGTCGGTCTCCGCCACCTCGATGCCGGCGCCTTCGAGATGGGCATTGAGTGCGATCTCTTCCGACACCATGGACTTGCCCTTGGTGACGAGGCGTGCCCCTGCCTCCCGGCAGAGCTTGAGCACGATGTCCCGCGCGTCCGCCGCGCTCGGGGCGTAGTGCACCTTGCCACCGCTCTCCGTGACCTCGCGCTCATAGGCTTCGAGATAGAGATCGAGATGCGCGAGCGTGTGATCCTTGATGGCGCGCGCCTCCTCACGCAGGGCGGCGAACTCAGGCAGATTCGAGCTCGCGCGCTCGCGCTTGATGACAAAGCCGCGTTTGACGTTGGCGAGCGCGCGTTGAAGCTTCGCGTCGTCGAGCGCGCGTCCGGCGCTCGTCTTGAAGTCTTGATGCGAGGCGTCGTTCAAGGCGGCTCACCCGGATTTTCGTTCTTGACCGATGGCCGGGCTCTCGGTCATGCCGGCGAGAACCTCCGCGACGTGCCGGCACTCGACCTTCGAGCCGTCGCGCGACAGCCTGCCGGCGATGTGCAGGAGGCAGCCGAGGTCGCCCGCGAGCAGGCAGTCGGCGCCCGAATTCATCGCGTTGCGTGCTTTCGTCTCGCCGATGGCGCTGGAGATGGCCGGATATTTCACCGCGAAGGCGCCGCCGAAGCCGCAGCAGACTTCCGTCTCTTCCATCTCGGTCAGCGTCAGGCCCTCGACGCTCCCAAGCAGACGGCGCGGGGCGTCGCGGATCTTCAGCTCGCGCAGCGACGAGCAGGAATCGTGATAGGTGACGCTCGCGCCGAACCGCGCCTTCACGCTTTCGGCGCCGAGCACCTCGACAAGGAAGCTCGTGAGTTCGAAGCTCTTCGCGGCAAGCGCGCTCGCTCTTGCCGCAAAGCGCGGATCGTCGGCGAGAAGCGTCGGGTAGTGCACCTTCAGCATGCCCGCGCAGGAGCCGGACGGTGCCACCACGTAGTCGAAGCGCTCGAAGGCTTCGACGACGGACCTTGCGATCGCCTTTGCGTTCTCGCGGTCGCCTGAATTGTAGGCCGGTTGCCCGCAGCAGGTCTGGTTCCGCGGAACGTCGACGTCGGCGCCAGCGTCCTCGAGCAGCTTGAGCGCAGCCAATCCGACGCTCGGCCTGAAGAGATCGACGAGGCAGGTGACGAAAAGGCCCACCGACGGGCGCCTCTCGCGAGCCGCCGCCGCCGCCTTTGCCGTTGTCGTTTTGTCGTTGATGCTCAAGGCCCTGTGTCTGGCAGAAGAGGGACCCTTGGATGTAGCATCGGCGCGCTCTCAAGAAGAAGCCCGAAGTCGGCCAAAACCAGGTCTAGGAGGGGGTAGTGCCGGTGAGACGGGCCGCCATCGGCCTCATGACAGGTTCGCTTTTGGTCGCGCTCGCCGGACATGGCGTCGCGGCCGAGCCGGTGCGCCTCGTCATGCCCATCGTCTATGGAACGCATCTGCCTGGGCTCGGCGAGCCGGCCTCGCGGCTTGCCAGGCTCGTGAAGCAGCTGTCCGGCG
>DASZOS010000022.1:0-14130 GCA_035550695.1 Burkholderiales bacterium
CGCGCCTGGAAAGTGGTGCAAAACGACCTGCATCATCGTGAATTTGTACAGGTCGGTGTCCAGCAGCGACTGGATGATCATGCGGCGTGCATTGTAACCTTAGGTCATGTGCGGCCGTTATGCCCTGCATAGCAATCCCGAAGTGGTGCGGCTCGAGTTCGGACTGGGCTCGCTGCCCGATTTCGCACCCCGCTACAACATCGCGCCGATGACGCCGGTACTGATCATCAAGCGCGACGGCGCGGCGCTCGCGCGCTGGGGCCTGGTGCCGCGCTGGTCGAACGACGCCTCCGTCGCCGCGAAGCTCATCAATGCGCGCGCCGAAACGCTGGGCGGGAAGCCCTCGTTTCGCAACGCCTACCACCGCCGCCGCTGCCTGATCCCGGCAAACGGCTTCTACGAGTGGAAGCGCGAGGGCGAGCTCAAGCAGCCGTACTACGTCCATCCCGCGGGCGGGGAGCTGTTTGCCTTTGCCGGGCTTTGGGACACGTGGTGCGACATGGACAGCTGCACCATCATCACGTCCGAGGCGAACGCCACGCTGCGCCCAGTCCACGATCGCATGCCGGTCATCATCGCGCGCGAGCACTACGCGGGCTGGTTGCACGGCGAGGAAGGGCTGCTGCGCCCTCCTCCCGCGGGCGCGATCCGCTGCTACCCGGTGAGCCTGGCGGTGAACGGCGCGGCCAACGAATCGCCGGCGCTCATCGCACCGCTGCGCTCAGAGCCGCAGAAAAGCATCTTCGACTAGGCCGTTGACCCGCGCGCCGAGCAGGCGCACCGGCCGCCGGCCCGCCTGGGTGCGGTAAAGCAGCTCCGCGGCCCAGGACGATATGACGTCGGCATCCGAGGTCGGGTGCGACAAGGTGTGGCTGCGCGTGACGGTGGTGAAATCCGCGTAGCGCACCTTGATGCTCACGGTGCGCCCCGCCAGGCGCCTCTTCTCCAGCCATTGCGCCGTCTCGCGCGCGAGGCGCTCGAGCTCGGCCTTGATGGCTTCGAGATCCTCTAGATCGTGCGCATAGGTGGTTTCGCTGCTTGCCGACTTGGCCGCACGGTGCGCGACCACGGGGCGCGGATCCTCGCCGTACGACAGGCGCCGCAGCCAGTCGGCAAGGCTTCCCACCTCCCGGTGCAGGATCTGCGGATCGAAGCTGCGGATATCGACCACCCGCTCGATTCCGAGCTTGCGCAGCTTGGCGGCGGTGACCGGCCCTACCCCCCAGAGCGCGTCCACCGGCAGGCACTGCAGGAACTGCTCGACGCGCTCGGGCGAGATGACGGTCAGGCCGTCGGGCTTGCGCCAGCCCGAGGCGATCTTGGCGAGAAACTTGTTGGGCGCGACCCCGGCCGACGCCGTGCAGCGCGTTTCCCGGTGGATCCGGCGCTTCAGCTCCTTGGCGACCAGGCTCGCATAGGCCATGCCCCAGCGGTTCGCGGTGACATCCACGTAAGCCTCGTCGAGCGAGAGCGGCTCCACGAGATCGCTGCAGGAGCGCAGGATCGCCATGACTTGCTCCGAAACCGCCTTGTATTTCTCGAAGTCCGGCCGCACGACGACGAGCCCCGGACACAGCCGCAGGGCCCGCGCCATCGGCATGGCCGAACGCACGCCGAAGGCGCGCGCCTCGTAGCTCGCCGCGGCGACTACGCCGCGGCTCTCGGGACTGCCGCCGACCGCCACCGGCCGGCCGCGCAACCCCGGAGCGTCGCGCTGCTCGACCGCGGCGTAGAAGGCATCCATGTCCAAGTGGACAATCCGGCGCATATACTGTATATAATGCCACTAATGGATGCGCTTACAGAACGCCAGTCCGAAATCTTGAAGCTGATCCGCGAGCTCACCGAGGTTTCGGGGTTTCCGCCGACGCGCGCGGAGATCGCCGAGCGCATGGGGTTTCGGTCGGTCAACGCCGCCGAGCAGCACCTGCGTGCTCTCGAAAAGAAGGGCGCCATCGAGATCTCCTCCGGCGCCTCGCGCGGCATCCGCGTGCGCGACGGCCGCCAGGCCGCGCGCCACGGCCGCCTGCTCGAGCTGCCGGTCATCGGACGCGTCGCTGCAGGCAGCCCGATGCTCGCCGAGGAGCATGTGCAGGGCCGCTACCAGGTCGATCCCAACCTTTTCACGCCGCGCGCAGACTACCTGCTGCGGGTGCGCGGCATGTCGATGCGCGATGCCGGCATCCTCGAGGGCGATCTGCTCGCCGTGCATCGGACCGAGGAGGCGCGCAGCGGCCAGATCGTCGTCGCCCGCCTCGGGGACGATGTGACAGTGAAGCGTTTCCGGCGCCGCGGGCACGCGGTGCAGCTGCTTCCCGAGAATCCGGATTTCGAGCCGATCGAAGTCGATCTGCGAAGCGAGCCGCTCGCCATCGAGGGGATCGCGGTCGGCGTGATCCGCAACAGCAAGAGCCTGTAGTCCCCCGGCAGTTTTGCCTTTTCGTCTTAGAATGGCGCCGGGAGAATCCTGCGCTGATGAATCACTCGAGCACCGCCAACGGCGCCGCGCTGGCGGTATCCGAAAATCGCCTTGCGCCCGGCATGGAAGAGCGAACCGACCCGCGCGCGGTGCTCACTGCCCGCGTCGACCAGCTCTACGGCCAGATGTGGCTCGGCATACTGACCACTTTCGCCATCGGCGCCATCGCCACGTTCGAGCTCTGGGAGCTGCGGCTGCGCGAGCTGGTGCTGTTCTGGTGGGGCCTGGTTCTGCTCATCACGGCGGCGAGCGCGGGGCTGCTGTACGCCTACCGAAGCGCTCCGGAAAAGGAAGCGAATCCGGAGCAGTGGCTGCGCTGGCTCGGCATCGCGGCGCTGGCGGCCGGCGCCAACTGGGGCTTCGCCGGCGCGGTGTTCTTCCCTTCGCACACCGACGAGCAGCAGGTGTTTCTCGCCTTCATCCTCACCGGAATGACCGCCGCCGGGATCCCGGTGTACGCGGCATCCTGGCCGATCTTCGCGCTGTACGCCGCCGGGATCCTGGCGCCGTTCACCTACGTGCTCGCCACGTTCGGCAATCGCCTTTTCACCGAGATCGCGCTGCTGGTGCCGATGTTCTACGCCATCAATGTGGCAATCGCCTATCGCCTGACGCAGGTTTTCCTTTCGGGCTACCGGTTGCGGCATGCGTACGGCCGCCTAACGCAGGACTACAGCGTGCTCAACCAGCGCCTCGAGCGCCAGCTGGTCGAGCTCGAAGAGGCGCGCCGCCAGGTCGAGGCGAGCGGACGCAAGCTGCAGCTCTTCGCCGAGCGCGCGCCGATCGCGGTTCTCGAGCTGAATGCGCAGGGCGCCATTACCGAGGTTAACCATGCCGCCGAGCTGCTTTTCGGCTACGCCGGCACCGAGCTGATAGGCAGCGATTTCCGCTTCCTGGTGCGGCCGGAGCACCACGAGGAATTCGGCAGAAGGTGGACACGGCTCGTGGACACCCACTCCTCCGAGGCGGGGCTCATCCGCACCACTCGTCGCGACGGCATCGACCTGGTGTGCGAATGGACGGTGACACCGCTTGTCAACCCGGAAGGCACGATCATCGCTGTGCTCGCCCAGGGGCGGGATGTCACGGCGCAGCGCGAAGCCGAGCGCGTTAAGAAGGAGTTCACCTCGACCCTGAGCCACGAGCTGCGCACCCCCCTCACCTCGATCATCGGCTCGCTGCAGCTCATCAACACCGGCATTGTCGGCGACGTGCCGCCCGACGTGGCCGAGCTCACCGTCGTCGCCGAGCGCAACGGCCAGCGCCTGCTCGACCTGATCAACGATCTGCTCGACATCGAGAAGATCGAGTCGGGCAAGCTCAGCATGGCGCCCGAAGTGCTGGCGATCGATGATGTGGTGCGCGAGGCGATGGTCCTCAACAAGGCCTTCGGCGAGCGCTTCAAGGTTCGCTTCGAGATGGGCTCCGGCCTGCCGGGACGCCAGGTCACGGCCGACAGAAAGCGCCTGCTGCAGGTGATGACGAACCTGCTCTCGAATGCCGCCAAGTTTTCGCCGGAAGGCAACGCGGTGGAAATTGCCCTGCGCGACGACGGCTCCAGCGTGCGCGTCGCGGTGCAGGACCGCGGTCCCGGGATCCCTGAATCATTCCGCACCCGGATCTTCGGGCGCTTCGCGCAAGCCGACTCGACCGCGACCCGACAGAAGGGCGGCACCGGGCTGGGTCTCGCCATCTGCAAGCGGCTCATCGAGATGATGCACGGCAAGATCGGCTTCGAAGACCGCGCGGGCGGCGGGACCACTTTCTGGTTCGAGCTGCCGCGGACCTGAGAAACGGAGAGCTTATGCCTGACCGAACACTGAACCGCATCTGCTACGTGGAGGACGATGAGGACATCCAGCGGATCGTGCGCATGTCGCTCGAGCGGGTCGGCAAGATGACAGTGGAGGTGGTGGGCGATCCGACCATGGCGATCGAGGCGATGAGCGCCTTCAAGCCCGACCTGGTGATGCTCGACTGGATGATGCCGAAACTGGACGGGCCGGCGCTGTTCCGCCAGATGCAGGCGCACGCCGAGCTCAAGTCGCTCCCGGTGGTGTTCATCACCGCCAAGGCGGCGCAGCGCGACCTCGACGAGCTCATGGCGATGGGCGCGGTCGGTACCATCTCGAAGCCGTTCTCGCCGAAGGATCTCCCGGACCAGCTGCGCGAAATTTGGAAGAAGCTGCCCTAGGGCAGCGGGAAGAAGCTGCCTTAGGGCGGGCGCTGGGTCAGGTCGGGATCGGCCTGCTCGAACTTGCGGGCAAGGTAGCCGAGCACTTCGTCGGCGTTGCGAAAGCGCGCGTCCCGGTCCTTCTCGAGCAGCTTGTCGAGCAGCCGTTGATAGCGTGAGAGCTCCTCGGGCAGCCCCGGCGGCGGCGTGTTGAGATGCTGCAGCGCCACCTCCACGGCCGAGTCGCCCTCGAAGAGATGGCGCCCGGTCAGCATCTGGAAAAGAAGCACGCCGGCGCTGTAGATGTCCGTGCGCAGGTCGAGCACCCTGCCATGCACCTGCTCCGGGCTCATGTAGCGCGGCGTGCCGAGGATCTCGCCGTGCCCGGTCATGTCGGCCGCATCGATGTGCTTGGCGATGCCGAAATCGACGATTGCCAGGCTGCCGTCGTTGCGGAACATGAGGTTCTGCGGCTTGAGATCGCGGTGCAGGATGCCTTTCTCGTGGATGTCGCCCAGGGCGAGCATCAGCTCGCGGAACAGGCGCAGGCTTTCTGCGGGCGCCAGCGCCTTGCCGCCCAGGCGCTTGTTGAGGTCGCCGCCCTCGAAGAACTCCATGACGAGGTAGGCGTGCTCGTCCGAGGTGCCGTGGTCGTAGATGCGCGCGACGTGCCGGCTCTGAATGCGCTCCACCAGCGAGTATTCCTCCATGAAGCGCGTCAGCGCGTTGCCGTCCGCGGTGATCTCGCTGCGCAGGATCTTGACAACGAGCGGCTCGTCGTCGCGTTCGCGCGACGCGAGGTAGACCCTGGAGGTCCCGCCCTCGCCGATGAGGCGCAGCACCTTGATGCCCGGGATGCGGATGCGCGCCCCGAGGTTGTGGCCCTCGATGCGCGCCGCGAGCTCCGGCGAAAGTGTTTTCTCGATCCTGTCTGCGCACAGGTCGCGGATCGCGCCAATGAGCCGCGAGCGCGTCAGCTCCTGCTTGCGCTGGTAGTCGTCGGCGCCCGCCTTCATGGCGCGCACGGCGATGATCTCGTTGCCCGCCCCGGTGAGGAACAGGATCTTCGGGCAGTCGGCGCGGCGCTTGAAATGCGCGAGCCATTGCAGGCCGTCACCGCGCCCGAGCATGTAGTCGAGGATGACGACGTCGTACGAGCCCAGCGGAAAGGACGCGTCCGGCATGTCGCGGTCGAGCGGGTCGAACAGCTCGATCTCGGCTTGCGGCCATTCCTGCTTCAGGTAATGCGCAATCAGGCCGCGCAGGTCCTCGTCGTCGTCGATGATCAGCAGGCGCACGGCTAGAGCCTGATCGAGTAGACCGCGGTCGCCTCCGACATGCCGCGCAAGGCGATGTCGCCGCGCGCCTGCACCCGAGCCTCCGGCACCAGGTCGCGAATCGATTGGTAGAACGCGCCCGCCACGAGCACTTCGTCGGCCTGCGCCATCTGCACCAGCCGCGCCGCCGTGTTCACGGGATTGCCGATCACGGTATAGCTCATGAAATGCGGCGAACCCACGTTGCCGATGATCGCTTCGCCGGAGCAGATGCCTATGCCCACGCCGGTCTCCACACCGTAGCGGCCGCGCCAGGCAACCGACAGCGGCCCGAAGCTCGAAACCATGTCGACCGCGGTGCGCCAGGCGCGCGCCGGCGCATCGGGCTGGGGAAAGGGAACGTTGAATCCGACGAGCAGGCTGTCGCCCGCCATGTTGAAGATCGTGCCCTCGTGGTGGTACGCGGCCTCGGTGAGCACCGAGAAGAACTCGTTCAGCATCTCGACCACGTTGTGCACGGCGATGCTCTCGGTGATGCGCGTGAATCCGCGCAGATCGGCGAACAGCGCGACCACTTCCGCGCGGTGCGCATGCGCCTTGAACGGGGCGTCGTCGGTTCCGACGTCACGGATGATGGTGTCGGCGAGCCGCGGCGAGACATAGCGGGAGAAAGCCTTGCGGATCGCCTCCTTGCGCTGCACCTCGGCGGCAAGCCGCCGCTCCTCGAGCTCGCGCCGGGTCTCGTGCAGCCGGCGCAGCGTTTTGACGCGCGCGATCAGCTCTTCGCGGTTGACCGGCTTGGAAAGAAAGTCGTCGGCGCCCGCCTGGATGCCGCGCACGCGGCTTTCGTGGTCTTCCAGCGCGGTGACCAGCACTACCGGAATGAGCGCGGTCGCCGGGTCGGATTTCAAATGCTCGCAGATGTCGAAGCCGCTCTTGCCCGGGAGCATGACGTCGAGCAGCACCAGGTCGGGCGCCTGCGTGAGCACGCTGAGCAGGGCGCTGTCGCCGTCATAGACGGCGTCCGCGACCATGCCTTCCGCGGTGATGATCTTCGCGAGGAACGCGGCCATGTCCGGGTCGTCGTCAACGACGAGCACCCGGAAACTACTCATAGGTGATCTGAACCTTGGACAGGTAGTCGCTGTAATCCGCGATTTGCGCCGCCAGAGCGGCCTTGTCGCCGCCGCGCGCGCCATCCTCGATGTGCTTGCCGATGACCGAGATCCGCTCGAAGCCGTAGGAATTGCCGACTCCGCGCATGCGATGCCCGAGCTGGCGCAGCTGCTCGAAATCGGCGGCGGCCAGTGCGACGCGCAGCGCGTCGATCTCCTTGTGGCGGTTGCCGAGGAACGTGGGAATCAGGTCTTCGAGGTCTTTCGCGACCTTTACTTTGTACACATCTTCGCCCATGCGGCCATTATAGGCGCGGCACTGGCGTGCGAAGGCGTCAGCCTTTGTGAGACAGCGCCTCGCGCGCGCGGCGCAGATGCGGATGCACCGTGAGCGCGGCGTGGAAGGCGAAGCGCGCTTCGCCGGGTGCGCCAGCCGCGAGCCGGAGCTCCGCGAAGTGCAGCATGGCTGCGAAGTGCCGCGGCTCGAGCTCGAGCGTGCGGCGGATGTCGTGCAGGCACTCCTCGTCCCGCCCGAGCAGGTAATACAGCGCCGCGCGCTTGTGCCAGGCCTCGGCAAACCCGGGCGCCTGCCGCAGCAGCAGCGTGAGCCGCGTCTCGGCGATATCGTAGCGGCGGGCGGCGATGTCCCCCGTTGCGAGATCGAGCGCGCGCGCGGCGTCGCGGTGGGGGTGGTCCATCCAGACGTTCCAGATCAGGTCTTCGGTCGCGGTTGCGTCGGCGCCGCCGCAGCGGGCGAGCCGGCGGAAAAGCTCATCGAGGAACGCGAGGGCCCGGGCGGGCCGCCTGGTCCTGCGCGCGGCGATCAGACCGAGGATGTCGACCTGGTTCGTCAATCGGGCCATCTTAGTGGAAATCGCGCGAAGGCGCAGCGAGGGGCCCGAGCAGGCCGCTGTAATCCAGGAGACGCCGCGCAACCAGGTGTACAACCTCGCCGTCGCGCTCGACGACGCCGTGCACGCCGAGCAGGCGGGCGTCGAGGAGCTCGGCCTTCTGCCGCTGCACCACATTGCGCCAGACCACCACGTTGGCGTTTCCGGTCTCGTCCTCCAGGGTCACGAACACCACTCCGCTTGCCGTATCGGGGCGCTGCCTGCACGTCACCAGTCCGGCGATGCGCGCCGTGCCGCCGTGGCGAACTTCCAGCAACTCCTGGGCCGTGATCAGGCGCCGGTTTTTCAGATGCGTTCGCAGCAGCGCCAGCGGATGGCGGCCGAGAGTGAGGCCCAGGCTCGCGTAGTCGGCGACGATTTCCTCGCCCTCGCCCGGCGCCTGCAATGCGGGCAGCCGCTCCGCAGCCGGCACATCGAGCGGCGCGCGCCGTCCGGCGCCCGCCGCCGCCCAGTGCGCGAGGCGCCGGTGGCCGGCGAGCGAGCGCAGCGCGCCCGCCGCCGCCAGGCAGCGCAGGTCTTTGCGATTCAAATTGAGTTCTTGTACAGACTCATATGGGCGTTCCGCTGTCACACGCTTACCCTCGGCTTCCGACAACCCGCCGACCATGCGCAGGCCGAGGCGCAGCGCGCCGTCTTCGAGCGTGCAATCCCAATCCGAGGCGTTGACGTCCGGCGCGCGCACTTCCACGCCGTGCCGGCGCGCGTCCTGCACCAGCTGCGCCGGGGCATAGAAGCCCATGGGCTGGCTGTTGAGCAGCGCCGCGCAGAAGGCCGCCGGGTGGTGGCATTTCAGCCAGGCCGACACGTAGACGAGAAGCGCGAAGCTCGCCGAGTGCGATTCGGGAAAGCCGTATTCGCCGAAGCCGAGGATCTGGCGGTAGATGGACTCGGCGAATTCCGGCGGGTAGCCGTTCGCGCGCATGCCGTGCTTCAGCTTCTGCTCGAACTGCTCCATGCTGCCCGACCTTCTCCACGCCGCCATCGAGCGGCGCAGGCGGTCGGCCTCGCCCGGTGTGAAGCCGGCGGCGACCATCGCCAGTTCCATCACCTGCTCCTGGAAGATCGGCACGCCGAGCGTTCTTTCGAGGACTCTCTTCACCGCGGCGCTGGGATAGGCGACCGGCTCGAGCTCGCGCCGGCGGCGCAGGTAGGGATGCACCATGCCGCCCTGGATCGGCCCGGGGCGCACGATCGCCACCTCGATCACCAGGTCATAGAAGGTGGCGGGCTTCTGGCGCGGCAGCATGCTCATCTGCGCGCGCGACTCGATCTGGAACACGCCGATGGTGTCGGCCTTCTGGATCATCTCGTATACGGCAGGGTCTTCCGGCGGAATCTCGTGCATCTTCACACCAAGCATGTCAAGAGCGCGCCGGATTGCCGACAACATTCCTAAAGCGAGTACATCGACCTTGAGCAGGCCGAGCGCATCGAGATCGTCCTTGTCCCACTGGATCACCGTGCGCCCGGGCATGGCGGCGTTCTCGACCGGCACCAGCTCGGCGAGCGGGCCGCGCGAGATGACGAAGCCGCCGACATGCTGCGAGAGGTGGCGCGGAAAGCCCACCAGCATGGCGGCGATCTCCAGCACCGGGTTCGTCGCTTCCACTTTCGCGTCCCAGAAGGCGAACGCGCTTGCCATGCGGTCCACCTCCTCAGGCGACACGCCGAGCGCCTTTCCGGCGTCGCGCACGGCGCTTTTCGGGCGGTAGCAGATCACGGTGGCGGCGAGCGCGGCGCGGTCGCGGCCGTACTTCCCGTAGACGTACTGGATGACCTCCTCGCGCCGCTGGTGCTCGAAGTCGACGTCGATGTCGGGCGGCTCGTTGCGCTCGCGCGAAACGAAGCGCTCGAACAGCGTATTCATGCGTGCCGGGTCGACTTCGGTGATGCCGAGCGCGTAGCACACCACCGAGTTGGCGGCCGAGCCCCTGCCCTGGCAAAGAATGCTGCGGCCGCGCGCGAAGCGCACCACGTCGTGCACGGTGAGGAAGAACGGCTCGTAGCCGAGCTCGGCGACGAGCGCGAGCTCGTGCTCGACGAGCTCGGCCACCTTCTGCGGCACGCCGTCCGGGAAACGCCATTTCAAGCCCTGCCCGGCCAGATGGCGCAGCCAGCTTGCCGGCGTATGGCCTTCCGGAACGAGCTCCGCCGGATACTCGTACCTAAGACAATCGAGGGAAAAATCGCACCGCTCCGCGATCGCGAGTGTCTCGGCGAGGAGCTCGGGGGGATAGAGCTGCGCGAGGCGCATGCGCAGCCGCAAGTGCCGCTCGGCATTCGGGTACAGCGCCTGCCCGCATTGCGCCACCGGCCGCCCGAGCCGCACCGCGGTGAGCACGTCCTGCAGCCTGCGCCGTGAGCGTAGGTGCATGTGGACATCTCCCGAGGCAACGAGCGGTAAACCGCTTTTCCTTGAAATTTCTTTCAAGGAAGAAAGCTTCGCGCGATCGTTGGCTCCACAGTGCAGCTCGGCGGCGATCCAGGCGCTTGCCGAAAAGCACTGCGCGAGCCAGCGCGATTCGTCCGCCTCGCCCGGCACCCACAGCACCTGCGCCCCGCTGCCGGCGAGCGATTCGACGTCGGCGCGCGAAAGCGCGTAGCTGCCCTTTTTGCTGCGGCGCCGGCCCGTGGTCACGAGCGAGGAGATCGCGCCATAGGATTTTCGATCCGCGGCGAGCAGCACCAGCTTCAGGTCCTTGCCGATCAGGACTTCGGTGCCGTGGATCAGCTTGAAGCCGCATTCCTTCGCCGCCTGGTGCGCGCGCACCGCGCCCGCGAACGAGCATTCGTCGGTGAGCGCGAGCGCCGCGTAGCCGAGCGCAGCGGCGCGCTCCACGAGCTCCTCCGGATGCGACGCGCCGCGCAGGAAGCTGAAATTCGAAAGGCAGTGCAGCTCGGCGTATTCAGGCAAACAGGCCATGCAGGAACCATTCGCCGCTTTCGCGGTAGATCCAGGCGAGCGAGTCGCCGGCCAATCGCGCCACGAAGTAATCGCGACTCGCCTCGTCGCCGTCCCACCAGCCCGACTCGATGCGCTCCGGGCCGGCGAGCAGCCGGAAGGAGTTTTCGGGAACCGGCCGGGGCTCGAGCAGCCACAGCGGCCGCGGGCCGGGCTGGCGGAACTCGCGCGGATCCCACTCTCCGGGCTCTACACGCCGCCAGGCATGCTCGGGACGATGATCCGGATGCGTGGCGAGGCCGCTCACCGCCTCGTGCCCCAGCCGCGCGCGCAACCGCTCGACGAGGCGCGCCCAGTCCTCGGCCTCGGCGCCGGCATCGCCGAACATGCCGGCGCTGCGCTCGGCGAGCGGCGCGAAATCCCGGGCTTCGAGGCGGATCGCTTCTACCGGTCGCCTAAGCTGCAAGGCCGACAATTTCTCCTGAAGCAGCCGGGCGAGGCGTTCCGCGTGCCGGGCCGCCGACGCGAGGCCGACTTCGATCTTCGATTCTTCGTCCTCGTGAATCAGCGTCAGCGTGAAACAGCGCACCCCGGCCTGGCGCGCGGCGAGCAGGCCCTCGAGCTGCGCGAGCAACCGCCGCGCCGCGAACAGCAGGGCTTCGGCATGCGCCACTGCCGCGGGCAGCTCGAGTCTTGCGGCGAAGCTCGGCGGCGGCGAGAAATACGCGCGCGGCTCGGGCGCCGCGCCGAGCGCGCGGTCCAGATCGTCGAGCAGCCGCCGGCCGCAGCGCCGCGCGAGGCCTTCGCGCGGCAGGCGCATGAGATCGCCGAAATCCTTCATGCCGAGGCTTTCCAGTAAGGCGAGCGGCTCGCCGCCGCACACGGCCTGGAGCGGCACCTCTTCCAGGATTTTCTTTTCCCCTCTGGCCAGCCATAAGGCGGCGCGCGGCGTTGCTGCGCTTGCCGTTTTGACTTCGAAGCCAAGTCCGCTCAATCCATGCGCGAGCCTGGCGAAAAAAGCCTCCCGCCCGCCGAAGTAGCGCAGGCTGCCCTGCACTTCGAGCAGCAGATCCTGCGGCGGCTCGAGCGAGACCCTAGGCGTGAACTGGCACGCCCAGGCGGCGATCGTCTCGAGCGTGCCCGGCGGCAGGTGCGGGAAATGAATTGCGACCCAAAGCATGGACCGGCCTTTTCACCGGCAGGTGCAGCGGCGCGGCAGCCGGAGCGCCGCGCCGCTTGAGGATGCGCAGGCAAAGCGCGTCGCCGTCCGGCTCGAGGGCGATGCGCAGCGCGGCGGGAGAAGACTCCTGCGCCGCCTGCAGCGGGCGAAACAGCGCCACCCACGCCCGGCCGGCCTCGGCAGCTACCGCAAGGCGGCGCAGCTCCTCGTAGCGTGCGCTGGGAAACCAGGCGAGCAGCGCATGGCAGCTCGCCGCGCGCAGCACCTGCTCGGCGGCCCACAGCGCGTCGCGGCGCCCCGGGGCGCGCACCACCGCGACATGCGCGAGATCGACACCCGCCGCCGCCAGTGCCGGCGCATAAGGAAGATGCGGGGGCGCGAGCCAGACGATGCGCTTGCCTGCCCACGAGAGCGCCGCCAGGCCCGGCAGCAGGAGCTGCAGTTCGCCGATGCCTGCGCGCTCGCCGAGAATCTCGGTAAGCGCGCCCGCGGGCCAGCCGCCGCCGGGCAGCTCCCGGTCGAGGCTCGCAAAGCCGCTCGGGACCGCCGGCGCCGCGCAGGCAACCGCGCCGCCGCGCCATACGGGATGCTGCTCCAGGATGCTTTCCAGCGCCGCGCTCATACTGTATTTTTATACAGTTATGGCCCGGCTGGCAAGCAGGAAGGCTTTACATGCTGCGGGAGGACGTCTTCGGCATGAATACGATGAAGAGATTCGCCAACACGATGGTGAGCGCGAGGAAGTAGAAGACGGTGCCGATGCCGTAGCGGTCGGCCACCATGCCGGCGAGGAACGGCCCCACGGCGGCGCCGAGCGCCTGCGCGCCGAACAGGATGCCGATGCTCGAGCCGCCCATGTTCCTCGGCGTCATCTCCAGCATCCACGCCTGGATCACCGGCCGGATCGCGTACAAGAAGAAGCCGAGCACCGCGACCAGGGCGACGAACAACGCCGACTCGCCGGCAAGCGCCATGATGAGGAGCACGACCGCGCTGGTCGCCATGCTGCTCACCATGATGCTCTTGCGACCCATGCGGTCGGAAAGATGGCCGGCGACCGGCGCGGCGGCGAAGCCCGCCGCCTGCAGCGCGAAGAGGCACGCCCCGACCACGGCCGGCGAGTAGCCCATGGCATTCGCCAGGTACACCGGAAGGAAGGTGAGCAACGCCGCCTGGGTCATCGTGCGGAACGTCGATCCGGTCGAAAGCAGCACCAGCGAGCGGTTCCTGAAGAGCTGGCGCAGGCCCTTTGCGTAGTCGGCGAGCGACTGCGACTCGGCCTCTCGCGGCTGCTTGCTTCCCAGCTTCAGCGTGCCGAGGAACACCAACACGAGGAGCGCGACGACCAGACCCGGCACCACGTTCATGACCACCACTTCGCGCCAGGTGAACATCGCCAGCGCGGCGCCGATCACCACCGGCGCGATCGCGTCACCGACATTTCCGCCCATGCCGTGCAGCGAGAGCACCAGGCCTTTGCGCTCCGGATAGCGCTGCCCGAGCGTCGGGATTGCCGTCGGATGCCACAGGCTGTTGCCCAACCCGACGAGCGCGACGCAAGCGAGCAGCATGAGATAGCCCTGCGAGAAGCCGATCAGCAGATACGGAAAGCCGACCCAGAACAGCGACACCGCCATCAGCAGCCCCTTGCGGCCAATGGTGTCTACCAGCACTCCGCCCGGAACGTTCGCGATCGCCGAGGCGAGGTACTGGCAGGTGATGACGAGGCCGATCTGGCTGTAGGTGAGGCCGAGCTCGTTGCCGATGAGCGGCAGGAGCAGGTAGAACGTGGCCGGGTACCAGTGCGTGAGCGCATGGCCGATGGTGATCAGCCACAGCTCGCGCCAGGCGCCGGCGCGCGGCGCGGGAAGAACAGCGCTCAAGCGGTAACCTTGCTTTTCAAAAACCTCTCCACGAGATCGGGCGTCACGACGGTATCAGGAGCATATTCCGGCGCGTCCTCGAGCTGCTCCAGGTCGTTCAGCCCGCAGGCCTTGTAGATGCGGTTGGTCGCCGAAATCAGCCGCACCGGCCGCTCCGGGTCGGCGTTGAAGTGCTGGTGGATCGTGTTGGGCGGAATGTAGATCACGTCC
>DASZOS010000023.1:0-11407 GCA_035550695.1 Burkholderiales bacterium
CCCAGCGCCTTGGTCACCAGATTCTTGTGCTGTGCATTCTTCGCCTGCTCGGGCGTGATGAGCCCGGCGTCGATCTGCTCCTGCAGCAGCGAGTGGTCGCGCGTCACCTGCCTCAGGGTCGCATCGCGCATGAGGTACAGCCGCGAGTCGCCGAGGTGCGCGACGAGCACGCGATTGTCGTAGAACAGGCACACCACCAGGGTTGTGCCCATGCCGGCGTACTGCGGCTGGCTCTGCGCCGCCTGGTAGATCGAGGTGTTCGCCTTCAGCACCTGCTCGCGCACCAGCCGCGCACCGATCTCCCGGTTGGTGCGCGCATCGACCTGGTAGGGCTTCACGCCGGTCAGGATCTGCTGCATCTCGGTGATGATGACGGTCGTCGCCATGCCGCTTGCCACTTCTCCGGCGTTGTAGCCGCCCATGCCGTCGGCAAGCACCACCAGCCCGTTCGTCGCGTCGGCGGCGATCGAGTCTTCGTTGTGCGAGCGCACCATGCCCGGGTCGGTGCAGCTCGCGATCTCGAGTACCTGGGTGAGGTCCATGCGCCCTAGAGCTGGATGTCCACGCTGCCTGCGGTGCGGGCGGCAAACGCGGCGCGCAGCGCGCCGCCGAACTCCTCGCCGCTCTGGAAGCGCTCGTCGGGGTTCTTGGCGAGCGCGCGCTGCAGGAACGCGATCAGGCCCGGCGGCACCTTGGGGTTGTAGGCGAGGATGTCGGCCGGCGGCTCGTTGGCGATCCTGAACATGAGCTGCGCCATCGACTCGCCCTCGAACGGCAGGTGGCCGCACAGCAGCTGATAGAGGCTGACCGCGAGCGAGAACAGATCCGAGCGCCCCTCGATCTTCTTTCCGGCGAGCTGCTCGGGAGACATGTACGAAGGCGTGCCGAGAACCATGCCGGTCTTGGTCTTGGAGCTGTCGGTGAGCCGCGCGATGCCGAAGTCGGTCAGCTTCAGCGCATCGCTGCCCGGGTCGTACATCATGTTCGCCGGCTTGATGTCCCGGTGCACCACGCCCTGCCGGTGCGCGTAGCCGAGCGCATCGGCGGCGCGCGCGACGATCGACACCACCTTGTCCATGGGCAGCAGGTTTCCCGGCTTCACGCGCGGCGCGAGATCGCCGCCCTTGAGCAGCTCCATGGCGATGTAGCAGAAGTCGTGCTCCTCGCCCGTGTCGTAGATGGTGACGATGTTCGGGTGCGACAGCCGCCCGGCGGTTTCGGCCTCGCGGAAGAAGCGCGATTTCACGTCGGCAAGCTCGTCGGCCTCGAACTCCTGGGACAGGCCGAGCGTCTTGATCGCCACCTCCCTGCCGATCTTCGGATCCTTGCCGAGGTACACGACGCCCATCGCGCCCTTGCCGAGCTCCTTCTGCACCTCGAAGCGTCCGAACTTTGGTTTCTCGCCGGCGCCGAGCTGCAGGGAGCCGCCCGGGTGGCTCGACGCGCCGCCGAGGATCACCGTCTCTGAAAGCTGCCTCGCGCGCGACAGGCGCGCCGCGAGATCGCGGAACTTGGGATTGAAGCCGTGCATGTAGCCGAAGACGCTTTCGGCCTTGTTGAACTGGCGCTTGCGCTCGAAATCGAGCCCCAGGTTGTAGAGGTTCTCGAGCAGCGCTTCGGACAGCGGCACCTGGCGGAACTTGTCCCAGGCGAGATCGAGCTGCCCCTGCCCCTGGTAGGCGAGCCCGAGCATGCGGTTGGATTCGGCGGAGCTTTCGTCGGACTTCACCTTGGCGCGCTCGGTGACGATGAAGCGCTTGGACACCAGCGCGGCGTGGCCGACGAGAAGCAGCGTCGCGGCAAGCATGAGCTGCACCCAGATCCCCACGGAAATCATCAGCGCCATGTGCGCGGCGAGCAGCGCGACAAAGAGCACGCTCGACAGCGTCAGCCCGGTTCCGGCGTTCAGGCGCGGCAGCAAGGCGATCACGTACGCGGCGATCAGCAGCAGCACCAGCATCTCGGCCCAGTAGGCCCAGGGCGGCGAGACGAAGAAATGCTCCTCCAGGATGGAGGACACGGAATGTGCGAGCGTCAGTACCGGCGGCATCGAAGCCGAAACCGGCGTCGCCGGCGCATCGCCCAGCCCAGCGGCGGTCGCGCCGATCAGCACGATCTTGTCGCGATACTTGTCCAGCGGGATCTTGCCCTGGTATGCGTCGTAGAACGAATCGACCGCGAATGCCGGGCGATTGTCACGGTCCTTGTAGAAGTAGCTGTACATGAGCAGGCTCGGGTCGGTGCCGACTTTGAGCCGCTGCAGCTGCACGCCTTCGCCCCGGATCACCTTGATGTCGGCGGGCGCGAGGTTGAGGTAGCGCGCCGCGATCATCAGCGACAGCGAAGGATACAGCTGGCCGTAATACGCCACCGCGAGCGGCTCGGCGCGCACCGCGCCGTCCACGTCGCGCAGCTGGTTGAGATGCCCGATCGCCGCCACCGATCTGCCTATGCTGTCGATCGGATACCTGACCGACTGCGCCGGCAGCGTCTCTTCGTCAGTGCCCGGAGCGAGCGCCAGCGCGTTGCGGCTCACGTAGTCGGGCAGCGGCTTGTCGGGCTTGCCGAGCGGAAGCCCGAGGTTGAACAGCATCGGCTGCAGCACGTTTCCCGCCCTCGCGAAGCTCTCGGCGAGCGCGCGGTCGGTGTTGAGCTTCTGCTCGGCTTCCTTGAGCAGCGCGATGAGCTCGGCAGACGGGGGTTCGGCTTTCGAAGCGATATCGAGCAGCTTGGTGACGTAGCCGTAGCCGGGGTCGATCTGCGGCTCGCTGAAGAGCACGGTATTGCCGATGACCTTCGCCTTGGCCGCGGCGAGCTTGTCGGTCATGTTGGCGAGTATCTCGCGCGACCACGGCCAGCGCCCGATGTTCTCGAGGGAGGCTTCGTCGATCGCGATGACGGCGATGCGCTCCAGCGGCTGGCGCGAAGTGGCGACCACGCCGAGGTCGTAGGCTTTGCGCTCCAGGCTGGGAATGAGGTCGCTCGCGCGGCTGAAAGCGAGCACGACGATCACCACGATCGCGCCGAGAAACCAATCCGCCTTCCAGAACCCGGTTTTCACCTGCCCCTCCCCGACGGCGCCCCCGCCGCGCGCGACAACCCGCTTCAAAACAGCGTTCTAACTGGCATTTTTGCAGTTAAATATAAGCTGCGTCAAATATTTAGCGCGAGCAGGGGCGCCGCTCGCGCGCAATATTTACAAGATCTGAGACTACGCCCCGAGGATCGCGCCGGCCTTGATCTGGCCGCTGGCGGCGAGCTCGCCGACCGCAACCTTCTTGCCCTCGCCGAGCTTCGCGCGCAGCACCTCGATACGCCCGCCCTGCGCGCTGACCTGGAAGCTCTTGTCCGTGACTTCGACCACTTCGCCGATCTTTCCCTTCACTGCGCCAAAGGTGCGCACCGGATGCTTTCGGGCGTCGAAGAGCTGCAGCTCCTTGCCACCCAGGGTCGTCCAGGCGCCGGGCGCCGGGTTGCAGCCGCGGATCACGTTGTAGATGAAGTCGACGTGGTTCGCCCAGTTGATGCGCGCTTCGGCCTTGCGACACCATCCCTCGTAGGTCGCTTTGGACTCGTCCTGCACGACTTCGCGATGTTTCGAAGACATCACCAGGTCCGCTGCCTCGAGCATCGCCTGCACTCCCATCGGAAACAGGCGATCGAAGTAGACCGTGCCGAGCGTGTCGTCGGGCCCGATCTCGATTTCCTTCTGCAGGATCACCGGGCCCTCGTCCAGGCCGTCGGTCGGCCGGAAGATGCTGAGCCCGGTCCTCGCATCGCCGCGGATGATCGGCCAGTTGATCGACGACGGACCGCGGTACTTCGGCAGCAGCGACGGGTGGTACTGGATCGTGCCGCGCTTGGGGATATTGACGAAGTCCTGCGGCGCGAACTGCAGCACGAACGCCATGATGCCGAGCTCGACATCGAGCTTTTTCATCGTTGATTTGGCGTCGTCGGCTTTCAGCGACTGAAACTGGAAAACCGGCACGCCCTTCTCCTGCGCCGCGACCTTGAGCGCGTCGGGGCGCGTGCCCGGCTTTTCCGGCGCGCAGAACACCCCGGCGACCTGGTCTGCGCGCGCAAGGAACGCCTCGAGCACCGCTCTTCCGAAGTCCTGCTGTCCGATGATGGCAATGCGCATCAGGCGATCTCTTTCTTGGGAGTCTTGGGCGCGGCCGAGAATGCGCCCGCCTGCCTCATGGAAGCGATCCTCGCCTCCTCATAGCCCAGGACCGATTTGAGAACCTCGTCGGTGTGCTCTCCGAGCAGCGGCGAGCGCTCGATCCTGACCGCAGACGCGGAAAGCTTGATCGGCATGCCGACGTTGTGCCACTTGCCGCGCTGCGGGTGGTCGAGCTCGACGTACATCTCGCGCAGCTTGACGTGCTCGTCGTTGGCGAGGTCTTCCGTGGACATGATGGGGCCGCAGGGCACGTCGAGCTCGTTCAGGATGCGCATCAGCTCGCGCTTGTCGTGCTTCAGCGCGAACTCGCCGAGGATCTCCCACATGTCGCCCTGATAGCGGCGGCGGTTCTCGATGGTGGCGAACTTGGGGTCGGTCGCCAGGTTGGGCATGCCGACCTCCGGCCCGACGCGCTTCGCGAGCGCGTCCCACACGGCTTCCTGGACGACGATATAGATGAAGTCGTTGGTGCCGCCCGGGTTGCAGCGGATGGCGTTGCCGAGCTGGCCGCCGCCCGAGTCGTTGCCGGCGCGCGGCACCGCGCCCAGGCCCTTGTGCGTCGGCACCGAGTACTCCGGCAGCGACCCGCGCTGCAGGCGCTGATGGTCGCGAAACTTGACCCGGCACAGGTTCATGATGCCGTCCATCATCGCGACCTCGACGTATTGCCCCTGCCCGGTGCGATCGCGCTGGTGCAGCGCGGCGAGCAGGCCGATCGCGAGGTGCAGCCCGGTGCCGGAATCGCCGATCTGCGCACCCGTGACGAACGGCCGCCCGTTCGGCACGCCGGTGGTGCTCATCGAGCCGCCCATGGCCTGGGCGACATTCTCGTACGCCTTGAACTCGGCGTAGGGGCCGCTCGAGCCGAAGCCCTTGATCGAGCCCATGACGATGCGCGGATTGAGCTCGTGAATCTTCTCCCAGGTGAAGCCGAAGCGGTCGAGCACTCCGGGCCCGAAGTTCTCCATGATGATGTCGCACTTCTTCAGCAGGTCCACGAACACCTGCTTGCCCTCCGCGGTCTTCATGTTGACCGTGATCGAGCGCTTGTTGCAGTTGAGCATCGTGAAGTAGAGCGAATCCGCGTTGGGAACGTCGCGCAGCTGGCCGCGCGTCGCATCCCCCTGCGGCGGCTCGAGCTTGATCACGTCGGCGCCCATCCAGGCGAGCAGCTGCGAGCACGTCGGCCCCGCCTGCACGTGGGTCATGTCGAGGATGCGTACGTCTTTTAGAGCTTCCATTCTGGTCTCCAAAAATCCCAGGTTATTTCTTTTTCGCGCTCGGGTTCAGGCTGGTGATGCGACCGCTTTCGGTGCCGGCGGTTTCATCGATGACGGCATTGATGAGCGTGGGCCTGCGCGAGCGGATGGCTTCTTCCATTGCGCTTCGCAGCTCCGCCGGCGTCGTGGCGTGCACGCCCACGCCACCGAAGGCCTCGATCAGCTTGTCGTAGCGCGCGCCCTTGACGAACACGGTGGGCGCCACATCCGGGCCGCCGGTGGGATTGACGTCGGTGCCGCGGTAGACGCCGTTGTTGTTGAAGACCACCACGCACACCGGCAGGTTGTAGCGGCAGATGGTCTCGACTTCCATGCCGGAGAAGCCGAAGGCGCTGTCGCCCTCGATCGCGATCACCTGCTCGCCGCTGACCACGGCGGCTGCCACGGCGAAGCCCATGCCGATGCCCATCACGCCCCAGGTGCCGACGTCCAGGCGCTTGCGCGGCTTGTACATGTCGACGACGCTGCGGGTGAAGTCGAGCGCATTGGCGCCTTCGTTGACGAGGCACGCGTCCGGGTTGGCCTTGATGATGTCGCGCACCACGTTGAGCGCGCTGTGGAAGTTCATCGGCGAGGGATTCTTCGCCAGCGTCTCGGCCATCTTGGCGATGTTCTTCTCCTTGCGCTCGGCGATCGCGGCGAGCCACTCCGCCGGCGGCTTGGCCCAGTTGGAGCCGATGCCGGCGAGCAGCGCCGAGACGCAGGAGCCGATGTCGCCGACCACCGGGGCGTCGATACGGACGTTGCTGTCGGCCTCCTGCGGCGAGATGTCGATCTGGATGAACTTCTGGCCGCCCCACGCCTTGTGGTCCTTGCCGCCCCAGGTCTTGCCCTTGCCATGCGAGAGCAGCCAGTTGAGGCGGGCGCCGACCAGCATCACCACATCGGCCTCGGGCAGCACATGGGAGCGGGCGGCCGAAGCGGATTGCCCGTGCGTGTCGGGCAGCAGGCCCTTGGCCATCGACATCGGCAGATAGGGGATGCCGGTCTTCTCGATGAAAGAGCGGATCTCGGCATCGGCCTGCGCGTACGCGGCGCCCTTGCCGAGCACGATCAGCGGCTTCTTCGCGCCCTTGAGCAGCTCGAGGGCGCGCTTGACGGCGTCGGCACCGGGAATCTGCCTCGGCGCGGGATCGACCACCTTGATAAGGGACTTCTTGCCGGCCTCGGCATCCATGGTCTGGGCGAACAGCTTCGCCGGCAGGTCGAGGTAGACGCCGCCCGGTCGGCCGGAGACGGCGGCGCGGATGGCGCGCGCGATGCCTACGCCGATGTCCTCGGCGTGCAGGACACGCCAGGCGGCCTTGCACAGCGGCTTGGCGACGGCCAACTGATCCATCTCCTCGTAGTCGCCCTGCTGCAGGTCGACAATCTCGCGCTCGCTCGAGCCGCTGATAAGG
Organism: Burkholderiales bacterium; assembly: GCA_035550695.1. GTDB lineage: Bacteria > Pseudomonadota > Gammaproteobacteria > Burkholderiales > SG8-39 > SCGC-AG-212-J23. The sequence continues at coordinate 6,867 of DASZOS010000023.1, forward strand.
ATCATCGGAAAGCAATTGGTGGTGGCATTCGCTAGCGCCGTGAGGCCGTTGAGGAAGCCGGGAGCGGACACCGTCAGGCAGATGCCCGGCTTTTGCGTCATGAACCCGGCAATGGCGGCGGCGTTGCCGGCGTTCTGCTCATGGCGGAACGAAATCACGCGCATGCCTGCGGCCTGTGCCATGCGGGTGAAGTCGGTGATCGGAATACCGGGCAGACCGAAGATCGTGTCGATGCCGTTGAGCATGAGGGCATCGATGACCAGGTGAAAGCCGTCGGTCACCTGCGTTTGCGGATCGGTAGCGACTTGGGGTTCGACCGTGCCCATGATGTATCTCCTGAGATGGGCCTATGGTAAGAACCCGGCGCCGGGACGGGCCTTGACCGCCGTCAAGGGTCTAGAATCCCGCGCTCGCATGACCAAGCTCCCGACCCATCCGCAGCGCAACAGCATCCGCCTGCAGCTGCGCCAGAACCTGTTGTTGCGGGGCATGAATTCGGCGCAGTGGGCGGATCTCGAGCCGCTGCTCGAGATCGCGGATTACCGCAAAGGCGATCCGCTGGCGCGGCAGGGCGACGAGGAAATGGAGCAATTCTTCATTCTCGAGGGGATGCTCAAGCGCGTGGTGTCCAACCCGGAGGGGCGAGAGATGATCCTGCGCTTCGCCGCCGAAACCGAGATGGACACCTCCTACGCGGCCTGGCGGCTCAGGACGCCGGTGCCCTATTCCATCGTCGCGGTCACCAGGGTGCGCACCGCCGAGCTGCCGATGACGCTGTGGGTGGAGTTCATCGAGCGCCACCCGGAGATCAAGCAGCGCTTCGAGCACGAGGTGATGAAGCTCATGTCGGAGGTGATGGCGCACACCATCACGCTGCACCTGCTCGACGCGCCGGGGCGCCTGTCGCGCTTCCAGAGGAAGCACCCGGAGCTCGCCGGCAGGATCCCGAAGAAGGAACTCGCCGCCTACCTGAACCTCACCCCCGAGACGCTTTCGCGCCTCAAGCAAAAGTTCGGCGAATTCTAGCGATCAGCCAGGCGAGCACCGGCCAGAACAGCAGCAGCAGCGCGAGCGTGGTCATGAAGCCGACCAGCTTCCCGGAGAAGAGAATCGACAGGTCGCCCTGCGACATCAGCATCGCCTGCCGGAAGGAAGACTCGGCGTTGTCCCCGAGCACGATGGCGAGCACCAGCGGCGCGAGCGGGTATTGCAGCTTCTTGAAGAAATAGCCCAGCATCCCGAACACCACCATCATCCAGACGTCGAAGATGGCGTTCTTGACGGTGAAGGAACCGATGGCGCAGATCACCATGATGATCGGCGCGATCACCGAGAAAGGAACGCGCAGGATCGCGGCGAACAGCGGCACGCAGGTGAGCACGACGATCAGGCCGGCGATGTTGCCGAGGTACATCGAGGCGATGAGGCCCCAGACGAAGTCCTTCTGCTCGACGAACAGCAGCGGCCCCGGTTGCAGGCCCCAGATCATCAGCCCGCCGAGCAGCACCGCCGCCGTGGGCGAGCCCGGCACGCCGAGCGTGATCATCGGCAGCAGCGCCGAAGTGCCGGCGGCGTGGGCCGCGGTCTCGGGCGCCACCACGCCCTCGACCTTGCCCGTGCCGAACTTGTCGCCGTCGGGCGAGAAGCGGCGCGCGACGCCGTAGCTCATGAACGACGCGGGCGTCGCGCCGCCGGGCACGATGCCCATGAAGCAGCCGACCGCCGAGGAGCGGATCGAGGTCATCCAGTAGCGCTGCAGCTCCTTCCAGGTGTCGAGCACGACGTGCATGTTGATGCGCGCCGAGGCGCCGCGGAACGCGAGCCCTTCCTCCAGCGTGAGCAGGATCTCGCCGATGCCGAACAGCCCGATCACCGCCACCAGGAAATCGAAGCCGGTGAGCAGGTGCGTGGAGCCGAACGTGAGCCGCAGCGTCCCGGTTACCGTGTCGGTGCCCACCGCGGCGAGCGCGAACCCCAGCATCATGGCGGCGATGGTCTTGAACGGCGGCTCCTTGCTCGTGCCGACGAATGCGCAGAAGGTGAGCAGGTAGACGCCGAAGAATTCAGGCGGCCCGAACTCGAGGGCGAAGCCGGCCACCAGCGGCGACAGGAACGTGATCACGACCACCGCGACGAACGCGCCGACGAAGGAGGATGTGAAGGCGGCTGTGAGCGCGGTGCCGGCGCGCCCGTTCTGCGCGAGCGGGTAGCCGTCGAACGTGGTTGCCACCGACCAGGGCTCGCCGGGAATGTTGAACAGGATCGAGGTGATGGCGCCGCCGAAGAGCGCCCCCCAGTAGATGCAGGAAAGCAGGATGATGGCCGAGGTCGCCCCGCCCGGAGTCTGCGCCATGCCGAAGGTGAGCGGCAGCAGGATCGCGACACCGTTCGCCCCGCCCAGGCCGGGCAGCACGCCGATGATCACGCCGAGAAGCACGCCGGTGAACATCAGCGCCACGTTGGTCAGCGTCAGCGCGACCTGGAAGCCGTGGAACAGCGATTGGATCTCGTCCATCTAGTTCAGCCCGATCAGCGATTCGATGGGCCCCTTCGGCAGCGGCACCAGGAACCATTTCTCGAAGATCAGGTAGAAGATCACCACGGTGACGACGCTCACGAGCACCACCCTCCACCACTGGTACTTGCCCAGCCAGCGCATGAAGAAGCCGATGAACAGCACCGAGGAGGCGTAAATGCCGATCCAGGTGACCAGGCCGGCGTAGATCGCGGTCGGGATGAGGACCGTGAGCACCATCTTCAGTTGCCCGACCCGCACGAACGCCTTGTTGGCATCCGGCTTGATCAGCAGCGCGTAGGCCACGTTTATCAGCGACGCGATGCAAATGAGCAGGCCGATGTAGAAAGGGAAGTACCCGGGCTGCGGGCCGTGCACCTCCTGCCAGCCGCTGCCCAGGCGCACGCTGTCGAAGATCACGATCGCTCCGAACGCGAAGAAGAGCGCCGCGATGGCGATCTCGGCGCTCTTCCTTCGGAACGCGACGCGGTCGGCCTCTTGGCGGGCCTCGCTCATCCCCTTCCCCCTGCCGCGCGGCTGCTTACTTGCTGCCGGCGATGAACCCCGCCGCTTTCATGAGCTGCACGTGCCGGGCCTCTTCCTTGGCGACCCAGTCGGCGTACTCCTTGCCGGTGAGGGCGGTCGTGTTGAACGCGCCTTCTTCCATGAGCTTTTTCCACTCGGGAGTCGCGCGGACCTTCTTGAACAGCTCGATGTAGTACTGGACATGCTCCTGCGAGACGCCCGGCGGCATGAAGATGCCGCGCAACATCATGTAGTCGACGTCGAGGCCGGCTTCCTTGCAGATGGGAATGTCGCCCCACGCCATGTCCTTGGTGACCTTGGTCTTGTAGGGCAGGCGCTTCTGCTCGAACACGCACAGCGGCCGCAGATTGCCGCCGCGCCACTGCGCCACCGCCTCGATGGGGTTATTCACCGTGGAATCGACGTGGCCGCCGACGAGCTGCGTCGCCACCGCGCCGCCGCCCTTGAACGGAATATAGGTGAACTTGACGCCGGTACGCTGCTCGACCGCGGCGGTGATGATCTGGTCTTCCTGCTTTGCCCCGGTGCCGCCCATCTTCATCTTGCCCGGGCCGGCTTTCTGGGCCGCTTCGATGTACTCCTTGGGCGACTTGTAGGGAGTCTTGGCGTTGACCCACAGCACGAAGTTGTCGAGCGCCAGCATCTGCACCGGCGTGAGATCGCGCCAGTTGAACGGCACCCCCGTGGCGAGCGGCGTGGTGAACAGGTTGGACAGCGTGATGATGATCTTGTGCGGCTCGCCCTTCGCGTTCTTCACGTCGAGGAAGCCCTCGGCGCCGGCGCCGCCCGCCCTGTTGATCGGCAGCAGCGCCTGCTTCATCAGGCCGTGCTTGGCAACGATCCCCTGGATGGCGCGCGCCATTTGATCGGCGCCGCCCCCCGTACCGGCGGGGATGATGAACTCCACGTTCTTGGTCGGCTCCCAGGCATGCACCGCGGGAGCTGCGGCAAGCGCTGCAGCGAATACCGCCGCAGCAGGGGCAAAGCGCTTCATTGTCGAATCCTCCATAGCTGACTCAGCGTTGCGGGCGCCCTTCCTTGAAGGCGTAGATCATACTCAATCTCCATGTCAAGAGCGGGCATTTCGCTACTTTGACCACTATCAAGACTCGGGTCGGTTCGCCGCGGGTTCCACCGCCACGCCCTTGCGCTTTGCGAGTAACGTTCCGGCGACGACGACGATGACAACGCCGGCCACGCCGCCGAGCAGCTCGAGGCTCCAGCCCCCGAGCATGGGCTTGTCGTTGACGTACTGAACGCCCAGCCCGCCCAGCCCGCCCTGCAGCGCCTGGTCGGCGACGAGCATCTCGCCGGCCACCCAGCCGATCAGCGCGCCGCCGATGGTGATGATGACCGGGAATCGCTCCATCAGCTTGAGAAGCAGCGTCGCGCCGAAGATGACCAGCGGGATCGAAATCGCCAGGCCGAGGATGAGCAGCGTCAGGCTGCCGCCAGCCGCCGCCGCCACCGCGATGACGTT
>DASZOS010000024.1:0-30683 GCA_035550695.1 Burkholderiales bacterium
TCGCAGGAGGGATTCATCGGCGAGGCCGCCGGCCGCCTTCACCGGCACATAGTGGAAGTTGTCCAGCGCGTCGTTCCAGGAGCGGCAGAGATTGTCCAGGTAGTGCCCGCCTTCGCCGGCGATCCAGTAAAGGTGCAGCGATTCCGACGCATCGAGCGCCATCGCGTGCTCGATGAGGCTCTTGACGGGCGCGAAGCCCGTGTCGAAGGCGATGAAGACGAGCGGCCGGGTCGAATCCTCGTCCAGCACGAACTTGCCGCGCGGCCCTTCGACGCGCACCGTGTCCACGTCCTTCAGGCCGGCGAAGATGCGCTCGGCGAAAGCGTCCCCCGCACGCCGGCGCACGTGGAACTGGAGGTTGCGCTCGTCGCAGGGGCAGCTCGCCACCGGGAGGCAAGCGCCGGCGTCCTCGCCGAGCGAGAGCCGCACCGACTGGCCGGCGAGGAAGCGCAGGCGCTGGCTGCGCGGCGTCTGCAGGTGCAGCAGGCGCATGTCCTCGCCCATCGGGCTCACGGACTTGACGCGCGCATCCAGCGTCTGCAGCGGCATGTCGGCCGCGCCGTGCGCCTCGCGCGCCTCGATGACCAGATCGCCGAGCGCCGTGTGGCAGCACATGAGCAGCACGCCGGCGGCCTTCTCGGCCGCGGTGGGCGCGTAGTCGGAATGGCGGATGCGGTGCACCTGCCCGGAGAGCACGCGCGCCTTGCACTTGCCGCAGTTGCCGACGCTGCAGCCGTAGTCGAGCGCGAGCCCCGCGCGCAGCGCCGCCTCGAGCAGGCTGTCGTTGCCGTCGACGAAAAACTCGTGGCCGCTCGGCCGCACCTGGACGTGCGCGGACACGATCCTAAGCAGGCTCTGGTGCGCAAGGAGCGGCCGTGCGCCGCGGGCCGCGTCCGCGAGCCGCTCCTCGAGCCAGGCGGCGAGCCCCGTGGCGCCTGCCGGGCCGCGCAGCCGGGCCTGCAGCTCCTCCAGGATGGCCCGGTAGCGCTCGAGTTCCGCCAGGCGCGCCATCAGCACTTCGGCGCTCGGCAGCACCCGCTCGCGCACGCGGCGCGCAAAAGCCGCCTCCTTGATCGCCTCGAGCCGCTCCAGGACGGCGTTGTCCTCCAGGCGCGCCTGCGGGTAGGCGCGCAAGAGCTCCTCCTCCGAGACCGTGCCCTCGAAGGCGGCAAGCTCGCCCGAGCGGATCTTCGACTGCAATGCCCCGCGCCGCACGCCGACCAGGCGCGCCGCGCGCGACAGTGTGAGATACCGGGGCATGCACGATCCCGATTGAATCTATCATAGGCCGATGCAGTTCCTGCCGATCTTCCTCGACGTTCGCGGCGCGCCCTGCCTGGTGGTCGGCGCCGGCCAGGTCGCGTCGCGCAAAGCCGCGCTGCTCGCGCGCGCGGGCGCGCAGGTCACGATGACGACGCAATTTCGCGAGGAAGAGCTGGAGCGCTATGCGCTGGCGATCGCCGCCACGAGCGACCAGGAAGTCAACCGGGCCGTGGCCGCTGCCGCCAGGGCGCGGCGCATCCCGGTGAACGTGGTCGACCAGCCCGCGCTGTGCTCGTTCGTGCTGCCCTCGATCGTCGAGCGCGCGCCGCTCATAGTCGCGGTGTCGAGCGGCGGCGCCTCGCCGGTGCTGGCGCGGCTGCTGCGCGCTCGCCTGGAGAGCCTGATCCCCGCGGGCTATGGGCGTCTCGCGGCGCTGGCGGGGGAGTTCCGCGAGCGGGTGAAGGCGCGCCTGAAGCCCTCGGAGCGGCGGCGCTTCTGGGAGCGCGTGCTGCAGGGGCCGATCGCCGAGCTGGTATTCAGCGGCCGCGACGCGCAGGCGCGCGAGGCGCTGCAGGCGACGCTCGCCGACACGCGCCTTACGCTGGGCGGCGGCGAGGTATCGCTGATCGGTGCCGGCCCGGGCGACCCGGATTTGCTCACCTTCCGGGCGCTGCGCCTCATGCAGCAGGCCGATGTCGTGGTGTACGACCGGCTGGTGTCGCAGCCGGTCCTCGATCTGGTGCGGCTCGAGGCCGAGCGCATCTATGCCGGCAAGGAGCGCGCGAGCCACGCGCTGCCGCAGGAGGACATCAATCACCTGCTGGTGCGCCTGGCGAAGGAGGGCAAGCGCGTGGTGCGCCTCAAGGGCGGCGATCCGTTCATCTTCGGGCGCGGCGGCGAGGAGATCGAGACGCTTGCCGCCGAAGGCATCGCCTTCCAGGTGGTGCCCGGCATCACCGCCGCGGCCGGCTGCGCCTCCTACGCCGGCATTCCGCTCACGCACCGCGATTACGCGCAGTCGGTGGTGTTCGTCACCGGCCACATGCAGGACGGCAGCATGGACCTGAACTGGCGCGCGCTCGCGCAGCCGCGCCAGACCATCGTGTTCTACATGGGGCTGCTCGGCGTCGAAGTCCTGTGCCGCAGCCTCGCCGCGCACGGCCTGCCTGCCGGGACGCCGGCCGCGCTGATCCAGGCGGGCACGACGCCGCGGCAGCGGGTGCTCACCGGAACCCTGGAGACGCTGCCCGGCATCGTGCGGCGTAGCGAGGTCAAGGCGCCGACCTTGATCATCATCGGCGAAGTGGTGCGGCTGCGCGAGAAGCTGAAGTGGTTCGAGGCAAGGGAAACCGCATGAGCGCGCCGCTGATGGACATCGGTGATCCGTACGACGGCTACAACCGGACCCTGCCTGGCGCTGCGCCGCGCTATAGTTCCCACGAGTGAACGACGTCAACCCCGCCCAGCTCGTGCCCTACGTGACCGGGGGGGCATTCCTGCTCGCCTTCGTCTTCGGCGCCGTGGGCAACAAGACGAATTTCTGCACCATGGGCGCGGTCTCCGACTGGGTGAACATGGGCGACACGAGCCGCCTGCGCATGTGGCTGCTCGCCATGGCGGTCGCGCTGCTCGGCTCGAGCGCGCTGCAGCTCGCGGGGCTCGTCGATCTGTCCAAGTCGATCTATACGGGCGCGAACTTCACCTGGCTCTCGTATCTCGCGGGCGGCTTGCTCTTCGGCGTCGGCATGACGCTCGGCTCGGGCTGCGGCTCGAAGACCCTCATCCGTGTCGGCGCCGGCAACCTGAAGTCGCTCATCGTCTACGTGTTCCTGGGCATCGCCGCCTATATGACGCTGCGCGGGCTTTTCGGCGCCTTCCGCGTCGGCGTGCTGGAGAAAGCGTCGCTCACGCTGCCGATGGGGCAGGACTTGCCTTCGCTTCTCGCTTCATTCACCGGAATGGCGAAGGCGACCTGGACGGCTATTCTTGCCATCGTGCTCGGAGGCGGGCTGCTCGCGTTCATCTACAAGAGCCGGGATTTCCGCGCGAGCTTCGACTACACCCTGGGCGGCGTGGTGACGGGCCTGGTCGTGGTGGGCGGCTGGTACGTGAGCGGCGTGGTGGGACACGTCGCCGAGGACCCGAGCACCTTGCAGGAAGCGTTCGTCGCCACGAACACCGGGCGCATGGAGTCCTTCTCGTTCGTCTCGCCGATGGCCTACACGCTCGAGTACCTGATGCTCTGGACCGACAAGTCGAAGATCGTGACCTACGGCATCGCCTCGGCGCTCGGCGTCATCGCCGGCTCCGCCGCGTACGCGGTGGCGACGCGCACCTTCCGCTGGGAAGGCTTCCGCGACGCCGAGGACACCGCGAACCACGTCGTCGGCGGGCTGCTCATGGGCTTCGGCGGCATCACCGCGCTGGGCTGCACCATCGGGCAGGCGATCTCGGGCTTCTCCACGCTCGCGCTCGGCTCGATTCTCACCTTCCTCGCCATCGTCGCCGGCTCGGCGGCGACGATGAAGTACCAGTACTGGAGGCTGTCGCGCGAATGAGGGCGGCAGCCTTGGCGCTGTTTCTCGCGTTATCCGCCCCCGCGCATGCGCAGCAGCCCGCGGTGCGCTCGGCCTACCATTTCAGCGACGGGCTTGAGCAGGCCTCGCGCGGGCTGCAGTACATCCGCAACCATCTCGAAGCCGATCCGAAGGCCGAAATCGTCGTCGTCGCGCATGCCGCCGGCGTCGATTTCCTCATGAAGGGCGCGAAAACGGCGAAGGGCAACGAGTACCGCTCGATGGTCGAGGATCTCGACTTGCAGGGCGTGCAGTTCCGCGTGTGCGAGATCACGCTGCGCGAGCGCAACCTCAGGCGCGAGCAGTTCCTGCCGGAAGCGAGGTTCGTGCCTTCGGGCGTCGCCGAGATCGCGCGCCTGCAGGGGCGCGAGGGCTATGCGTATCTGAAGCCGTAGCGGCGGAGCTACAATCGCCAGCGACGCGCCAGCTGCGGCGCGCCATCCCCTTGGAGAGCAAAGTGCCCCGCAAGGAACAGGACTACGACGACATTCCGGGAACCTTCGTATTCGACGCCGAGCGCTCGCGCCAGGGCTACGGCATCAACATGTTCTGCATGTCGCTGATGAAGGACGAGAACCGCAGGGCCTTCCGGGCGAACGAGGCCGAGTACCTGAAGCGCTTTCCCCTCGCGCCCGAGCAGACGCAGGCGATCCTCGGCCGCGACTACAACCGGATGCTCGAGCTCGGCGGCAACATCTATTTCACCGCCAAGCTCGGCGCCACCGACGGCCATTCGTTCCAGCACCTCGCCGCGCTCATGACCGGCATGACGCAGGAGGACTACGCGGCGATGATGCTCGCCGGCGGCCGCTCGATCGAGGGCAACCGCACCAAGTCCGCAGGCGTCAGGCGCCGCAGCCGAGGGGCGAAGCGTGGCTAGGATCATCGCCGGCGTGACCACCTCGCACGTGCCGGCGATCGGCGCGGCGATCGACAACGGCAAGACAGAGCAGCCGTACTGGAAGCGCGTCTTTTCCGGCTTCGAGAAATCGAAGGAATGGATGGCAAGGGCGAGGCCGGACGTCATCATCGGCATCTACAACGACCATGCGTCCGCGTTCTCGGTCGAGCTCGTGCCGACGTTCGCGCTCGGCTGCGCCACGGAGTTTCCGCCCGCCGACGAGGGCTGGGGGCCGCGTCCGGTGCCGGTGGTGAAGGGCCATCCCGAGCTCGCCGCGCACATCGCCCAGTCGGTGATCCTCGACGAATTCGACCTGACCGTCGTCAACAAGATGGAGGTCGATCACGGCCTGACCGTGCCGCTCAACCTCCTCTTCGGCTCGCCGAGGCAGTGGCCCTGCCCGGTGATTCCGCTCGCCGTCAACGTGGTGCTCTACCCGCCGCCGACCGGCCACCGCTGCTTCATGCTCGGGCGCGCGCTGCGCAAGGCGATCCGCGCCTACCCGGAGGACCTGCGCGTCGTGGTGCTCGGCACCGGCGGAATGTCGCATCAGATCTCCGGGCCGCGCGCCGGGCTCATCAACAGCAAGTTCGACAAGGCTTTCCTCGACAAGCTGACCCGCGACCCGAAGAAGCTCGCCCGCATCCCGCACCTCGAGTACGTGCGCGAGGCCGGCGCCGAGGCCATCGAGCTCGTCATGTGGCTCATCATGCGCGGCGCGCTCGACGACAGGGTCGACGAGGTCTACCGCTTCTATACCGTCCCCGCGTCGAATACCGCGGTCGGGCACATCATTCTCGAGAACAGGAGAGCGAAATGAAGATCTGCGTCGCCGGCCAGGGCGCCTTCGGACAGAAGCACCTCGACGCGCTGAAGCGCGTGCAGGGCGTGGAAGTGACCTCGCTCGTCGGCGGCAGCGCCGCCTCGACCGCCGAGGTGGCGAAGAAGTACGGCATCGCGCACCACACGCAGGAGCTCGCCGAGGGCATCAAGCGCGCCGACGCGGTCATCCTCGCCACGCCGACCAAGATGCACTTCCGGCAGGCCGAGCAGGTCATGCGCGCGGGCAAGCACGTGCTGGTCGAGATTCCGGTCACCGACAGCGTCGAGGAAGCCGAGCGGCTGGTGAAGATCGCGGCCGAGACCCGCGTCACCGCCATGGGCGGCCACGTGCGCCGCTTCAACCCGAGCCACCAGTGGGTGCACAAGCGCATCGCGAAGGGCGATCTCAAGGTCCAGCAGATGGACGTGCAGACCTACTTCTTCCGGCGCCGGAACATCAACGCCGCGGGCAACCCGCGGAGCTGGACCGACCACCTGCTCTGGCACCACGCGGCGCACACCATCGATCTTTTCCAGTACCAGGCGGGCGAGACGATCTCCGACTGCTACGCGGTGCAGGGCCCGCCGCACCCCGAGCTCAAGATCGCCATGGACATGGGCATCGTCGCGAGAGTGCCTTCGGGGGCGATCCTTACGCTCTCGCTCTCGTTCAACAACGACGGGCCGCTCGGCTCGTTCTTCCGCTACATCTGCGACAACGGCACCTACCAGGCCTACTACGACGAGCTCGCCGACGGCAAGAAGAACCCGATCGACGTCTCGAAAGTGGACGTGTCGATGGACGGCATCGAGCTCGAGGACCGCGAGTTCATCGCCGCGATCCGGGAGAAGCGCGAGCCGAACGCGAGCCTCGCGCAGCTTCTGCCCTGCATGCGCACGCTCGGACGCCTGGAGAAGATCGTCGACCCGCAGCGGCGCGCGCACGCCTGAGACGATCGCCCGCGCCCTTACCTGCGCCCGCGCACGTAGGTCCCCGACTTGCCGCCGCGCTTTTCTTCGAGCCTGAGCTCGATGAGCCGCATGCCGCGGTCCACCGCCTTCAGCATGTCATAGATGGTGAGCAGGCCGACCGCCGCGGCGGTCAAGGCTTCCATCTCCACGCCGGTCTGCCCGCGGCACTCGACCTGCGCCCGGATCGCGACGCAAGAAGCTCTTGCCTGCAGCTCGAAATCCACCGCGACGCGCGTGATGGGCAGGGGATGCGCGAGGGGAATCAGCTCGGGCGTGCGCTTCGCGGCCTGGATCGCGGCGATTCGCGCCACGCCGAGCACGTCGCCCTTTTTCGCGCGACCCGAGGCCACCAGCCGGAAGGTCGCCGGGCTCATGCGGATGCGCCCGGAGGCGATCGCCATCCGGTGCGTGCTGTCCTTCGCGCCCACGTCCACCATGTGCGCCGCCCCTTGCGCATCGAAGTGGCTTAGGGCGCGGGTCGTTTTTCGCGCCATAGGGAGCGTTATCATAAACACATGCGTGTGCTTGCAATTCTTGCCGCCGCGGCCATCGCGCTGGCGCCGCGCGCCTGGGCGCAGGCTCTGCCCGATCTCGGCGGCACCGGCGAGGCGGCGCTCTCGCCGCAGGTGGAGCGGCGCCTGGGCGAGAGCATCGTGCGCGACATGCGGCGCGACCCGGCGTTCATCGACGATCCGGAGATCTCCGAGTACCTGGGCGTGCTCGGCGCGCGCCTCGCCCAGGTGATACCCGGCGCGCGCCAGGATTTCGAGTTCTTCGCCGTGCGCGACGCGTCGATCAACGCCTTCGCCTTGCCGGGCGGCTTCGTGGGCGTGCACACCGGCCTCATCAACACCGCGGAAACCGAATCCGAGCTCGCGTCGGTACTGGCACACGAGATGGCGCACGTGAGCCAGCGGCATATCGCGCGCATGCTCGGCCAGCAGCAGCAGATGCAGCTGCCCGTCATGGCGGCCATCGCGGCCGCGATCCTGCTCGGCCGCTCGCGACCCGACCTCGCCGCGGGCGCCGCCGCCGCCGCCCAGGGGGGCGCGGTGTCGGCCCAGCTCTCGTACTCGCGCGAATTCGAGCGCGACGCGGACCGCGTCGGCCTGCAGGCGCTCGCCGCGGGAGGCTTCGAGGCGCGCGCGATGGCGATGTTCTTCGAGAAGATGCAACGCACGCACCGCGTGAGCGACGACAACATGGTTCCGGGCTACCTGCGCACGCACCCGCTCAGCACCGAGCGCATCGCCGACGTGCAGAACAGGATCGCGGCGCTGCCGTACAAGCAGCATCTCGACAGCGCCGAGTTCCAGCTGGTGCGCGCGAAGCTGCGCGCCGAGGCCGGCGACGCAAGCGACGCGGTGTCGCACTTCGAGCGTTCGGTTCGCGAGAAGCGCTATGCGAGCGAGGCCGCGGCGCGCTACGGGCTGGTGAGCGCTTTGCTGCGCGCGCGGCGCGCCAAGGAAGCCGACAAGGAGCTCGCGCAGCTGCGCGCGAGCGGTGCTTCGGGACCGATGATCGAGACGCTCGCCGGCCGCGTGAGGCAGGGCCTCGGCGACACCCCGGGCGCCGAGAAGCTGCTCGCGCAGGCGCGCGCGCGCTACCCGCACTCGCGGCCGCTGCTGTATGCGCATATCGGCACGCTCCTCGATGCGGGACGGCAGGCGGAAGCAGCCGCAGGGCTCGTGGACGCGGTGCGCTCCTATCCGAGCGACCCGCGGCTGCGCGAGCTGCAGTCCCGGTCGTACGCGGCGCTCGGCAAGCGGCTGCTGCAGCACCAGGCGCAGGCGGAGTATTACGCCCTGCAAGGCAGCCTCCCGGCCGCGATCGAGCAGCTGCAGCTCGCGCGCAGCGCCGGCGACGGCGACTTCTACCAGCTCTCGGTGGTCGACGCGCGGCTCAAGGAGCTGCGCACGCTTCACGCGCAGGAAGCGAAGCGCTAACCCTTGGGCGGTGGCTCGCGCTTCGACGGCTCGCAGTAAGCCTCGTAGAGCAGATCGAACGTCTTTTCGGCTTCGTCGAGCAGCGCGTCCTCGCCGCGCGCGCGGCGCGCGGCGCCCAGCAGCAGCGTCTGCACGCCGGCGGCCTCCGGCACGGGCGTGCCGCCCACTTCCAGGAAGTGCACGATGGTCCCGATCTTCACCAGCGCGGCATTGTCGGCGAGCCCGAGCTGCGCGAGGATCTCCTCGAAGCCGACGCGGGCCTCGCTCGCCGCGAAGCGCGCGCCGTCGAAGCCGAAGCCGATCGCGCCTGAGGGCGGCGGGTCGCTTTTCTCCAGCCAGACGATGCGGGCGTCCGGATCGACGAAGCGGCGCAGCAGCCAGGCGGCTGCGAGCCGGTCGGCCCACAAGGGCTTGCGCGTCGCCCAGGTGCGCCCCTGGAGAGTCTCGCTGGGCGCGATGTCGGCCTGCGACCGGGCGTAGAGCAGCTTCTTGACCTCCGCTTCCGCCGTGGCGATGGCCTGCTGCGCCCGGGTGCGCGCCGGCGTCGGGAAGAAGTCGAGCGCGGCGATCGCGTTCAAGTCGCGGCGCTGCTTGTGCAGCACGCGGGAAATGGCGCTGGGGTCGGCATGCCCGTAGCCGATGCTGAGGCTCTCCACGGTCTTGATGAGATCCTCGTAGCGCGCCGAGCGGTCGAACAAACGCTTGAACGCCTCGTCCTGCGCGGCCGAGGTCGGCTTCACCTGCAGCACCTGGGCGATTCCGGCTCCCCTGCCGACGTAGTCGGTCAGCGCCTCGAGCGATTGCCGGTTGGCCGGCGTATCGGGCAGCAGATAGACGCCCTCGCGCACGACCGCGGCGCCCAGCGACTCCAGGGTGCGCAGCACGCGCATGCGTGCGGCCGGATCTTCGGTGGAGAGCTGCGTGACCGTGGCGAGCCAGGACTCCATCGGCCGACATCTTATACTGCAAGGATGAAGACCACTCGGCTTGCGGCCCTGGCTGCCTCGCTGCTCCTGATCCCGGCCGCGGCCGCGCAATCGACCTTCACCGTGCGCGTGCTCACGCCGGAAACCGCGCTCAAGGCCGCCCAGGCGGCGCTCAAGAAATGCCGCGACCGCGGCTACCAGACGGCCGTTGCCGTGGTGGACCGCATGGGCGTGGTGCAAGTCCTGCTGCGCGACCGCTTCGCGGGCCCGCATACGCCCGACATGGCGAGCGCCAAGGCGTATACCGCGGTGAGCTTTCGCACCAACACCACCGAGCTCGCCGAAGCCACGCAGTCCGGGCGAGCGCAAAGCGGCATCCGCAGCCGGCCCGGCGTCGCGGCGGTCGGCGGCGGCATGATGATCGAAGCGGGAGGCTCGCTTCTTGGCGCGATCGGCGTGTCGGGCGCACCCGGCGCTCGCGAGGACGACGCGTGCGCCGAAGCGGGCATCGCCGCGATCCGCGAAGACATCGAGCTGTGAAATAATCGGTCCATGATGGCGCGCTGGATCCGGCTCGGCGCCGTCGAGCCGTACCCCTTCGACTGCGTGTACTCCCGGCTTGCCGCCGCGCAAGCGGCGGGCGCTCGGCCGGTGCTGCTGTGGGCGCAGTCGCAAACCCAGTATCTCTTCGCCCTCATCGCGCCGCGCAAGCTCGCGCCCGGCCGCGTCACGCGCTGGTTCTCGTGGGCCCTCGCGCCGGCGATCGCCACTTACCGGCAATTCGGCCTCGCGGCCTACCTGGAAGGCGACGGCATATCGCTGCACGGGCGCAGGATCGCCGACAGCAGCGTGCGCTCGATCGGCGAATGCGCCGTGGTGGCTTCGAGCTTTCTCCTGCAGTTCCCGGCGAACTGCGTCACGGTGCCCTCGCGCGACCTCGAGGACGCCTTTCGCATTCGCCTCGAGGCGCAGCACGGCTGGCAGTTCGACCATTCCTGGCCGACCGAGCCCGAGAAGGCCCTCGCCTACGCCCCGAGCTTTTCGTAGACCGGGCGGATCGCGCGCCGGATGGCGGCCAGCTGCGTGCGGTAGAGCGCGGCGGCCGCGATCGCGAGCACTCCGCACACCGCCAAGGTAAGCGGCGGCCCTGCGCGCTCGGCGGCCCAGCCCGCGGCGAGCGCGCCCAGCGGCGACATGCCGATGAAAGACATGATGTAAAGGGAAGCGACGCGGCCGCGCAGCTCGTCGGGCACGATGCTTTGCAGCAGGGTATTCGTGGAGGCGGCGGTCAGCATGAGGCCCAGCCCGACCGCGTAAAGCGCGGGCAGCGCGAGCCACAAGGAGCTCGAAAGCGAGAACACGCACAGCGCTGCGCCCGCGGTCGCCGCGGTCCATGCGATCAGCCTGAACAGGCCGCGAATTCCCGGGCGCATCGCGAGGTAGAACATGCCGGTCATCGCGCCCAGGCCGGCGCAGGAGATCAGCCAGCCGAGCGTGCGTGAGTCGCCGTCGAAGGCTTCGCGCGCGAACCACGGCATCAGGGCGGCATAGGACCCGGCGGTGACGCTGGTCGCCGCGAGCAGCAGCAGGGCGCTGCGCGCGGGCAGAAAGCCGAACGCATAGCGCGCGCCGGCCGCGAGCTCGCGCAGCAGGCCCCGCTCGTCCGGCCGGAAGGCGCCGGCGCCGCTCGGGATGCGCGACAGCGCGAGCAGCATTGCCAGATACGACGCGGCATTGGCGGCGAAACCCCAGCGCTCGTCGAGCGCCGCGATGAGCGCGCCGCCGAGCATCGGTCCGACGAAGCGCGCGAGATTCATCATGATCGAATTGAGCGCGATCGCGCTTGCCAGGTCGGCGCGACCGCGGACCAGCTGGATGAGCAGCGCCTGGCGCGCGGGCGAGTCGCAGGCATTGACGACGCCGAGCACCAGGTTCCCGGCGACAAGGTGCCAGGGCTCGACCACGCCGAGCGCCACCACGGAGAACATGGCGAGCGCCTGCGCCGCGGCCACGCTGTTGGTTGCGAGCAGCACGCGGCGCCGGTCGAGCCGGTCGACGAACACGCCGGCGAGCGGCGCGAGCACCAGGAACGGGATCTGCATCGCGAAGGCGGCGAGCCCCAGCAGGAAAGCCGAGCCCGACAAGCGGTACACGAGCCAGCTCGTGGCGATGAGCTGCAGCCAGGTGCCGATCTGCGATACGCCCTGGCCGGCGAAGAACAGGCGAAAGTCGCGGTGCGCGAGCGCCCGCAGGCCGTGCGGCAGCCTCACTTGCGGCCGCGAAGCTTACGCAGCTGGTCTTCGAGCTTCGAGCGCTCTTCTTCGCGATCGGCGAGACGCCGGCGCTCCTGCTCCACTACCTGCGCCGGGGCACGGTCTACGAAGGACGGGTTGGCAAGCTTGGCTTTCGATTTCGCGATCTCTCCTGCGAGCCGCGCGAGCTCTTTCGAGATGCGCTCGCCCTCGACCGCGGGATCGACCTCCTTGTACAGCATGATGCGCGCGTTCCCGACTACCGCCACGGGCGCGGTTGAATCGGGCAGCTGCGCGCGCTTTTCGAAGCCGCTCAGGCGGGCGAGCGAGGAAATGGCCTTCGCTGCGCCGGCCTGATCCGAGAGTGCCGGGTCGGCGGTTCTCAGCAGCAGTACCTTCTCCGCTGGAGCCAGCTTCGCCTCGGCTCGCAGGTTACGCGCCACGATTGTCCACTCCTTGAGCACCGCCATGTCGCGCTCGGCCGGCTCGTCGAGCTTTTCGGGCTGCGATTTCGGGTAGGGCTGCAGCATCACCGTGTCGCCCTGCTTTCCGGCAAGCGGCGCGACCTTTTGCCAGAGCTCCTCGGTGATGAACGGGATGATCGGATGCGCGAGGCGCAACGCGGTTTCAAGCACGCGTACCAGAGTGCGGCGGGTACCCCTTTGGACTTCGGGATCGTGGTCCTGAAGCTGCAGCTTCGCGAGCTCCACGTACCAGTCGCAGTACTCGTCCCACACGAAACGGTAGATCGCGCCCGCGACGTTGTCGAAGCGGTACTCGGCGAAGCCCTGCTCGACTTCGGCCTCCACGCGCTGCAGCCGGCTGACGATCCAGCGGTCGACGAAGCTGAGCCTGACCGGCAGGCCTGCGTCGAGCCCGCAGTCCCTTTCCTCGGTGTTCATGAGCACGAAGCGCGTCGCGTTCCACAGCTTGTTGCAGAAGTTGCGGTAGCCCTCGCAGCGCTCGAGGTCGAAGTTGAGCGTGCGCGAGAAGCTCGCGAGCGAGGCGAAGGTGAAGCGCAGGGCGTCGGTGCCGAACGCCGGTATGCCCTTCGGGAAGTGCGCGCGCACGTAGCCCTCGATCTTCTCCCGGTGCTCGGCTCTCAGCAGTCCCACCGTCGATTTTCTCAGCAGGTCTTCGAAACCGATGCCGTCGATGAGATCGAGCGGATCGAGCGTATTGCCCTTGGACTTCGACATCTTCTCGCCCTCGGCGTCGCGCACGATGGCGTGGATGTACACGTGGCGGAACGGCACTTTGCCGGTGAAGTGGCGGGTCATCATCACCATGCGCGCCACCCAGAAGAAGATGATGTCGAAGCCGGTGACGAGCACCGCCGAGGGCAGGAAGGCCTCGAGGTCCCGGGTCTTCTCCGGCCAGCCGAGCGAGGAGAAGGGCACCAGCGCCGACGAGAACCAGGTGTCGAGCACGTCCGCATCCCGCCGCAAGGAAGAAGAGAGCTGATGCTTCTGCCTGACTTCTTCCTCGGTGCGGCCCACAAAGACCTTGCCCTTCTCGTCGTACCACGCCGGGATCTGGTGGCCCCACCACAGCTGGCGCGAGATGCACCAGTCCTGGATGTTCTCGAGCCACTGGTTGTAGGTGATCGTCCAGTGCTCCGGAAAGAACCGCACCTCGCCGCGCGCCACGACTTCTAGCCCGTCGCGCGCCAGGCTTTCCATGGCCACGAACCACTGATCGGTGAGCATCGGCTCGACGATTTCGTTGGTCCTCCCCGAGCGCGGCACGCGCAGCCTGTAGGGCTTCTCGGAAACGAGAAGATTCTCCCGCTTCAGGTCTTCGATGATCCGCCTGCGGGCCTCGAAGCGCTCGAGTCCGCGGTATTGCGCGGGTGCTTGATCGTTGAGACGCGCGTCCAGCGTGAGGATGCTGATCGGCTCGAGGCCGTGGCGCCTGCCGACCTGGTAATCGTTGAAGTCGTGCCCGGGCGTGATCTTTACGCACCCGGTGCCGAACGCCGGATCGACGTACTCGTCGGCGATGACGGGGATGGTTTTCCCCGTAAGCGGCAGCGCGACGCGCCTGCCCAGGAGAGCCTTGTATCTCTCGTCCTTGGGATGGACGGCGACGGCGACGTCGCCGAGCATCGTTTCCGGCCGCGTCGTGGCCACGACGAGCGAGCCGCCGCCGTCTTCGAACGGGTAGCGGATCTCCCAGATTCGGCCGTCTTCTTCTTCGCTGTCCACCTCGAGATCCGAAACTGCGGTGCCCAGCTTCGGGTCCCAGTTCACCAGCCTCTTGCCGCGATAGATGAGGCCTTCCTCGTAGAGCCTCACGAACACTTCCACCACGGCGCGCGACATGCGGGCGTCCATGGTGAAGTAGCCGGCGTTCTGCCCCTGGGCATCGGCGTACGCCCAGTTCGCCGAGGTGCCGAGGCGGCGCATCTGCCGCGTGATCGTCGATCCCGACTGCTGCTTCCACTGCCACACGCGCTCGACGAACTTGTCGCGCCCGAGATCGTGGCGGTTCTTGCCTTCGTCCTCGAGCTGGCGCTCGACGACGATTTGCGTGGCGATGCCGGCGTGGTCGGTGCCCACCACCCAGCTGGTGTTGAAGCCGCGCATGCGGTGGTAGCGGATGAGCGCGTCCATCAGCGTCTGCTGGAACGCGTGGCCCATGTGCAGCGTGCCGGTGACGTTCGGCGGCGGCAGCTGGATGCAGTAGGCCGGCTGCCGATGGTCCTGGTGGGCGAAATAGCCGGCGGATTCCCATCGCTGGTACCAGGCCTGCTCGACCGCGGCCGGGCTGAAGCTCTTGTCCAGCACTTCAGCCCTTCGGCGGCAGCGCGAGCGCGTGCGCGACCGAGGCGGCCACCGCCTCGCGCACCATCTGGGTGACGCTGACCGTGAGCTCCGCGCGCACCGTATCGAGCGCCAGCCCGAGGACCGTGGAGAGCGTGCGCGCCAGGCGCTCCTCGATCACGCGGTCGACCTCCGGCCCGAGGCGCTCGAGCACGGCGCGTTCCAGCTCGCGCGCCAGGGACTCGAGGGCCGCGGCGCTGACCCCGGGCGAGCGCATGCCGGCTTCGGCATCGACGATCTCGGTGAGCACCGGCACCAGCGCGTCGTGTTCCGGGCGTGGGGGGTCATCCACCGCCATCCTCCTTGCCGAGGTCATGGTTCGCGATCCTGTACCCGCGGTCCTGGTAAAAGCGGTAGCGACTGCGTCCCGCCTGGCGCTCCGACTCGTCGCCGGACACCACTTCCAGCAGGCGCTCGAAGCGCTCGAAATGGGGCGGGCAGCCGGCGGCGAGATTGAGCAGCACCTCCCAGCCGGAAGGCGCCTGCGCGTCCGAAGCGATGAGCACCGGGGTCTCGGCGGCGAGCGGGTCGTGCGCCGCGCAGTGGGGCACGAAGCCGATCGCCGGCCAGGTCCACAGCAGCCGGTCGATGCGGCTCGCGATCTCGGGCTCGGGTGCGTAGATGAGCATGCGCTTGCGTTGGGCGAGCGCCTTGCCGGCGAGCCGGCATGCTACCTGCAGGCGGTCTTGGGCGTTGAAATAGAAGTCAATGCTCGTCACTTCCCGCCCGCATGTCGCAACGCGAAGCGCACAAGGAGCGGCACCGGCCTGCCGGTCGAGCCCTTTTCGCGGCCGCTTTTCCAGGCGGTACCGGCGATGTCGAGATGCGCCCAGCGCATCCCGCGCGTGAAGCGGGCGAGAAAGCATGCCGCCGTGATGCTGCCGGCAGGGCGGCCGCCGATATTCGCGAAATCGGCGAAATTGGAGCGCAGCTGCTCCTGGTAGTCCTCCCACAGCGGCATCTGCCACACGCGGTCCCAGGCGTCGTCGGCGGCGGCGCGCAGCTCGTCGGCGAGCTCCTGGTCATTGGCGAAAAGGCCGGTGGCCACGTGCCCGAGGGAGACGACGCAGGCGCCGGTGAGCGTGGCGATGTCGAGCACCGCTTCGGGCTGGAAGCGCGCCGCGTAGGTGAGGGCATCGCACAGGATCAATCGGCCTTCGGCGTCGGTGTTCAGGATCTCGACCGTCTGACCCGAGAGCGTGGTGACCACGTCACCGGGCCTGGAGGCCGAGCCGCCCGGCATGTTCTCGCAGGCCGGGATGATGCCCACCACGTTGACGGGCGCGCGCATGGCGGCGAGGGCGCTGATCGCGCCGAGCACGCTCGCCGCCCCGGACATGTCGAACTTCATCTCGTCCATCTCGCCGGCGGGCTTGAGAGAGATGCCGCCGGTGTCGAAGGTGATGCCCTTGCCGACCAGGGCGAGGGGCTTCTTGCCTTTCGCGCCGCCGGAGTAGCGCAGCACGATGAGCTTGGGCGGCTGCTGCGAGGCGCGCGCCACCGAAAGGAACGCGCCCATGCCGAGCTTTTCCATGTCGCGGCGCTTGAGCACCTCGAGCGCGAGCTTGTGCCGGCTGGCGAGCTTTTTCGCCTCGTCGGCGAGACGGCTCGGCGTGCAGATATTCGCCGGCAGGTTGCCGAGCGTGCGAGCGAGCGCGGCGCCGTCGGCGGTCGCGCTCGCCTCCGCGAGCGCGCCCGCAAGCTGGGCGTTCGGGCTCAGCGGCAGCACGATGTGCGCGAGCGCGGGCGCGGCCTGCTTTTTCTGCGTCTTGAGCTCATCGAAGCGATAGAAGGCCTCGCGCACGCCGAGCACCGCGTGGCGCAGGTTCCAGCTCACCGGCCGCGAGCCGATTTTCGTGTCGACGAGGTAGAGCGCCGCGTCCTTCGCGCCGAGCTCGCGCAGCGCATTGGCGGCGGCGCGCAGCGCATCGCGATACGCGGTTTCGCCGAACTCGCTGCGCTCGCCCAGCCCGACGAGGAGCACCCGCTCGGCCGCCACGCCGGGCAATGCGCGCAGGAGCAGCGTCGATCCGGTCTTGCCCGACAGGTCTGCGAGCGCCTTGCGCAACGCGCCGCGCGCCGCCTGGTCGACGCGCTTGGCCGCCGCAGTGAGCTCCTTTCCCGAGTGAATCCCGAGCACCACGCAGCCTGTTTTTGTCGTCTCGGGAGCGAGAGCCTTTATGCTAAATTCCATGGCGAAAGTATCGCATGATCTTCCACCGGGCGCTCCTCAGGGAATTCGCAGGTCTCGCGGGCGCAGTGTTCATGACGCTGTTCGCCATCGCGCTCACGACGCGGCTCATCCGCCTGCTCGGCCAGGCCGCGGGCGGCAAGATTCCGTCCGACGCGGTCGTCGCGTTCCTCGGGTTCTTCGCGCTCAACGCGCTCCCGGTGCTGCTGTCGCTGACGATGTTCATTTCGGTGCTGCTCACGCTCACGCGCGGCTGGCGCGACTCGGAGATGGTGATCTGGTTCGGCTCGGGACTTTCGCTCACCGCGTGGCTCAAGCCCGTGATGCTGTTCGCCGCTCCGCTCATCGCGGTCATCTTGGCACTGTCGCTGTTCATCGCGCCCTGGGCGGCGCAGATGGGCGAGCAGTACAGCACGCGCCTGGAGGCGCGCGACGACGTTTCGCGCATCAGCCCCGGCGTGTTCGGCGAGACCTCGAACAGGGAGCGCGTGTTCTTCGTCGAGTCGATTTCCGGCAACTCCTCCGCGGTGCAGAACGTGTTCGTGAGCTCGGTGCACCAGCAGAAGAGCGGCGTGAGCATGAGCCGTACCGGGCGCACGGAGACGGCGGCCAACGGCGATCGCTTCATCGTGCTGGGGCAGGGCAGGCGCTATGAGGGTTCGCCCGGCGACGAGCAGTACCGCGTCATGGAGTTCGAGCGCTACGCGGCGCGCATCGAGACGCAGGAAAGCGCGGCGCCGCCGCCCAGCCACAAGAACCTCACGACCTGGGCGCTGATCGCGAACCCGAGCGACGCGAACCTGGGCGAGCTGCTGTGGCGCATCGGCGTGCCGATCTCGGCCATCGTGCTGGTGCTGCTCGCCATCCCGATGAGCTTCGTGAACCCGCGCGCGGGGCGCTCGGTGAACCTGCTGTTCGCGCTGCTGACCTACATCGTGTACTCGAACCTCCTCAGCGTGAGCCAGGCCAGGGTCGCGCAGGGCCGCCTCGACTTCGGCGTCGGCTGGTGGCTGGTGCACGCCGGCATGGTGGTGCTGCTCGTCGTGATGTTCGCCAGCCGCATGCAGCTCATACGCCTGCGCGTGGCTCGATGAGGGCGTGCGCATGGCAGTGAGGCAGATTCCGACCCTCGAGCGCTACTTCGCGCGCCAGATCTACGGCACGGTGGGCTTCGTCCTGCTCAGCTTCCTCGCGCTGTTCGCGTTCTTCGATCTCATCAAGGAGCTCGCCGATCTCGGCACCGGCGAGTACAACCTCGGCCAGGTGTTCACATTCGTGCTGCTTTCCGTGCCGACGAACGCCTACGAGCTGCTGCCGGTGGCCGTGCTGATCGGCACCCTGTACGTCCTCGCGCACCTCGCGAACAACTCCGAGTACACGGTGATGCGCGGCTCGGGGCTTTCGCCGGGGCGGGCGGCGCTCGCGCTCGCGAAGATCGGCCTGGCGTTCGTGGTGCTCACCTTCGTGATCGGCGAGTGGGTGGCACCGCACGCGGAGGAGCAGGCGCAGAAGGTGAAGTTGCGCGCGATGAGCTCGGTCATCGGCCAGGACCTGCAGTCCGGCCTCTGGTTCAAGGACGAGGGTGCCTTCATCAACGTACGCGAGGCGCGCCAGGCCAACTCGCTCACCGGGGTGCGCATCTTCGACTTCGATGCCGATTACCGCCTGCGGCGCATGACCGTGGCGCAGCGAGCCGAATATCAAAGCGGCGGACGCTGGCGGCTGGTCGATGTCGTGCAGACCGAGTTCACGCGGGACGGGCCGCGCACCGCGCGCCTGCCCGAGCAGGAATGGCGCTCGGCGGTGAATCCGGAGATGCTCGATGCGCTCATCGTGCGGCCCGAGCGCATGTCGGCCTGGGCGCTGCACAAGTACACCCAGCACCTCGCCGGCAACCGGCAGAAGACCGAGCGCTATGAAATCGCCCTGTGGAAGAAGCTGCTCTACCCGCTCGCCGCGCTGGTGATGATGGCCCTGGCGCTGCCCTTCGCCTACATGACGGCGCGCGCCGGGGCGGTCGGGGTGAAGGTCTTCCTCGGCATCATGCTCGGCATCTTCTTCCACATGCTGAACAGCCTGTTCTCGCACATCGGCCTGCTGCAGAACTGGCCGCCGTTCTCCGCCGCCGCAGTCCCGAGCGCCGCCTTCCTCGGCGCAGCCCTGCTCATGATGTGGTGGGTGGAGCGAAGGTAATGGAGCCCGCCATTCCTGAAAATGGTGACAGTCACCATTTGAGGGTTTGGACGCGTACCAGGCGCGTGCCGGCAAGGCGGTCGTGGAGAAACTGCCGGTCGCGGTCGAACAGCGCCCAGACGATCGAGATCCCGGTGGGCACGAGGACCACGGCGAGCAGAAAGCGCAGCAGCGCCTTGCCGGGCGTCACGCCGACCAGGCGCACGCGCCAGGTTTTCATGGCGAGCGTCTGGCCGCCGCGCAGCCAGCTCCACAGGAAGTAGCCGGCAAACACCAGGCCGATGAAAAGCTGCAGCAGGTACCGGGGCCAGCCGGCGGTGGCGTCGCGCCCGCCGCTTGCGAAGAAGAACAGCCACGCCGCGAAGAACGCTACCGCGAAAAGCAGCACCGCCTCGTACCCCATCGCCGCGAGGCGCCGCGGCAAGCCGGCGGTGGGCACGACGCTATTTCGCGTCTTTGGGGGGGCGGCCCGGAGGCGGCACGTGGCTGTAGCGCTCGTGAGGCGGAAGCGCCTGGTACTCGGCCCAGCGCTCGGCGAGCTGCTGCCGCTTCTCGGCACGCTGCTTGGCGATGCGCTTGTAGTTCTCGCGCGCGATACGGCGCTGCTCAGGGGTGAGCTTGACCCATGCCTGCATGCGGCGCTGCACGCGCGCCTGTTCCTCCGGCTTCATGCCGGGATAGCGCTTGGCGATGCCGATCCACTTGCGGCGGCGCTCGGGTGCCAGGTTCTCCCAGTCGGCCTTGAGCGGAGCGAGGATCATCTGCTGCTCGGCCGTGAGCGCGGCCCAGGCCGGCCGGTTCTGCGCCTTGGCGGCTGCCGCGGGCTTGACCGGCGGCGGCTTGGCGGGCGATTGCTGAGCACCGGCGCTGGCCGCGACGCACAGCGCGAGGATGGAAAGCGCGGCGCGCACCATTACTGCTCCGCGGCGTGCTTTTTCAGCCAGTTCTGAAATCCGCGATCCAGGTACGCATCGATCGGCAGGTCGTCGGTAAGCAGCTGCGCGTCGACCTCCTCGATCTCGGCGACGATCGTGTTCTGCTGCCAGTGGTACGCGGCCGCGATGCCAGCGAGCAGCAAGCCAAGCGGCATGGCGACGTAGAGCAGCAATCCGCTCCAGCCGCCGAAACGCCCCGCGACGTTGTCGGCCCAGGCGAGCGCCGGTGCCGGTTCCGGGCGCTGCCGGGCAAGCGCCAACTCGCGCGCGGCCTTGAGCCGCTCAGCGATCCTGGCATCTACATTCAGCCCCTGGTTGAGGACCTGGCGAACCTTGTTTCCGAACTGCATTTCGTTCATCGTTTTCGTGGACTGCCGCCGTTCAGAGCGTTATGCCGCGCGCCTTAAGCGCAGCCGCCAAAGTATGCGCCGCCCGGGAGCAATGCGTTTTCACGCTGCCCTCCGAGCAGCCCATGACCCGGGCGGTTTCCGCGACGTCCAATTCATCCCAGTAACGCTTGATGAAGGCTTCGCGTTGACGCTCCGGCAAGCGCGAGAGCTCTTGTTCAATTATTTCAAGCACTTGAGCGCGCTCCAATTGCACCCCTGGCGGCTCCTCGACGTTGGAGTCGGAATCCGGCTCCATGGTTTCCAGCGGATCCTGCTCATCCTCCTCGCGCCCCGGCGAGAGCGACGAGAGCAGCGTGGTCCACAGCGAGCGCACCTTCTGGCGGCGGAACCAGTCGCGGATCGCGTTCTGCATGATGCGGTGGAACAGCCGCGGCAGCTCGAGCGCCGGCCGATCGCCATACTTCTCCGCCAGCCGCAGCATCGCGTCCTGCACGATGTCGAGCGCCGCTTCTTCCTCTCGGACCGCGAAGACGGCTTGTTTGAATGCTCGCCGCTCGATGCCCTGCAGGAACGTTGAAAGTTCACTGCGGGATGCCAGGTGACCCCCTGCCGGGGCGGTGTTTGTTTGCGCCCGATGGTACCAAAAACGCTCTCCGAAGAATCCGCCGCGCGGCTTGACCGCACCGCACCAAGCCATTATTGTCCAAAGCTTTTCCGCCGCTTCACCTCTGGGGATATGGACCGAGCGAAGACCAGCCAGCTCACCGGCGCCGAGATCGTGGTGCGCTGCCTCCAGGAGGAGGGGGTCGAGTACGTGTTCGGCTATCCCGGCGGCGCGGTGCTCTTCATCTACGACGAGCTCTTCAAGCAGGACAAGGTGAAGCACGTCCTCGTGCGGCACGAGCAGGGTGCAGTGCACGCCGCCGACGGCTATTCGCGCTCGTCGAAAAAGGTCGGCGTTGCGCTCGTCACCTCGGGGCCCGGCGTCACCAATGCGGTGACCGGCATTGCCACGGCGTACATGGATTCCATTCCGCTCGTCGTGCTCACCGGACAGGTGCCCACCCACGCCATCGGGCTCGACGCTTTCCAGGAGTGCGACGCGGTCGGCATTACGCGTCCGGTCGTCAAGCACAACATGCTGGTGAAGGACGCCAAGGACCTCGCATCGGCCATCAAGAAAGCGTTTCACATTGCCGCCACGGGCCGCCCGGGGCCCGTCGTCGTCGACATTCCGAAGGACGTGACTGCCGCGGTCGCGGAATTCCACTACCCGGACAGCGTGTCGATGCGCTCCTACAACCCGGTGCGCAAGGGGCACGCGGGGCAGATCAAGAAGGCGGCGCAGCTTCTCCTCGAGGCCGAGCGCCCGATGGTCTACACCGGCGGCGGCGTGGTGCTTTCCAATGCCGCGCCGCAGCTTCGCGAGCTCGTGAAGCTGCTCGGCTTCCCCTGCACAAATACGCTGATGGGCCTGGGCGGCTATCCGGCCACCGACCGGCAGTTTCTCGGCATGCTCGGCATGCACGGCACCTACGAAGCCAACATGGCCATGCAGCACTGCGACGTGCTGCTTGCCATCGGCGCGCGCTTCGACGACCGCGTCATCGGCAACCCAGCCCACTTCGCGCAGAACCCGCGCAAGATCATCCACATCGACATCGACCCGTCGTCGATATCCAAGCGCGTGAAGGTCGACGTGCCGATCGTCGGAAACATCCCCGACGTCATCGAGGATCTGCTGAAGCTCGTGAAAGGCGCCCAGAAGGACCTGCGGCCCTGGTGGAAGCAGATCGACGAGTGGCGCGCGAAGGATTGCCTGCGCTACGACCGCAACTCGAAGATCATCAAGCCGCAGTTCGTGCTCGAGAAGCTCTACGAGGTGACGAAGGGCGAGGCCTTCGTCACCTCCGACGTCGGCCAGCACCAGATGTGGGCCGCGCAGTTCTACAAGTTCGACGAGCCGCGCCGCTGGATCAACTCGGGGGGGCTGGGCACCATGGGCTTCGGCCTGCCGGCGGCGATGGGCGTGCAGCTCGCCAACCCGGGGGCGACGGTCGTCTGCGTGACGGGCGAGTCCTCGATCCAGATGTGCCTGCAGGAGCTTTCCACCTGCAAGCAGTACCGCCTGCCGATCAAGATCGTGAACCTCAACAACAAGTACATGGGCATGGTGCGCCAGTGGCAGCAGTTCTTCCACGGCAACCGCTACTCCGAGTCGTACATGAACGCGCTGCCGGACTTCGTCAAGCTCGCCGAGGGCTACGGCCACCGCGGCGTGCTGGTCGAGAAGCCCGCGGACGTGGAGCCCGCGCTGCGCGAAGCGTTCGCCGGCAAGAAAGAGCTGGTATTCCTCGATTTCATCACCGACCAGACCGAAAACGTCTATCCGATGATCCCGGGCGGAAAGGGCATGACCGAGATGATTCTGTCCGAAGAGCTGTGAGCCGTCACATCATTTCGGTGCTCGTCGAGAACGAGGCGGGCGCGCTTTCCCGCATCTCCGGCCTGTTTTCCGCCCGCGGCTACAACATCGAGACGCTGACCGTCGCGCCAACCGAGGACGCCTCGATGTCGCGCATGACCATCGTCACCAGCGGCTCCGAGGACGTGATCGAGCAGATCACCAAGCAGTTGAACAAGCTGATCGAGGTGGTGAAGGTGATCGACCTCTCGGAGGCCGAGCACATCGAGCGCGAGCTGATGCTCATCAAGGTGCGCGCCGGGCTGAAGGAGCGCGAGGACATGAAGCGCATGGCCGACATCTTCCGCGGCCGCGTGATCGACGTTTCCGACAACACCTACACCATCGAGCTCACCGGCGACACCCGCAAGCTCGACGCCTTCATCCAGGCGCTCGAGCCGGGCAGCATACTGGAGACCGTGCGCACCGGCGCGAGCGGCATCGGGCGCGGCAACCGGGTCCTTCGGGTTTAATCCAAAGAGCTTTTTTGCTGGGGGAGATATGAAGGTCTACTACGACAAGGACGCCGACCTTTCGCTCGTCAAGGGCAAGAAGGTCACCATCATCGGCTACGGCTCGCAAGGCCATGCGCACGCGCAGAACCTGCAGGAGTCGGGAATCAAGGTCACCGTGGGGCTGCGCAAGGGAGGCGCCTCCTGGGACAAGGCGAAGAAGGGCGGCATCAAGGTGGCCGAGCTCGCCGAGGCGATCAAGGGCGCGGACATCGTCATGATCCTGCTGCCCGACGAGCACCATGCGCAGGTCTACAAGGAGTTCGTCGAGCCCAACGTGAAGAAGGGTGCCTCGCTCGCCTTCGCCCATGGGTTCAACATCCACTACGGTTTGATCCAGCCGCGCGCCGATCTCGACGTATGGATGGTCGCGCCCAAGGCGCCGGGCCACACCGTGCGCTCCACCTACGCCGCGGGCGGCGGCGTGCCGATGCTGATCGCCGTTCACCGCAATCCGTCCAAGAAGGCCCGCGAGGTGGCGCTCTCCTACGCGGCGGCGATCGGCGGCGGCAAGGCGGGCATCATCGAGACCAGCTTCAAGGAGGAGACCGAGACCGATCTCTTCGGCGAGCAGACGGTGCTCTGCGGCGGCTGCGTGGAGCTGGTGAAGGCGGGCTTCGACACGCTGGTCGACGCGGGCTACGCGCCCGAGATGGCGTACTTCGAGTGCCTGCACGAGCTCAAGCTCATCGTCGACCTCATGTACGAGGGCGGCATCGGCACCATGAACTACTCGATTTCCAACAACGCCGAATACGGCGAGTACGCCACCGGGCCGAAGATCATCGACGAGGGCGTGCGCCAGCGCATGAAGGAAGCGCTGCGCCGCATCCAGACCGGCGAATACGCCAAGGAGTTCGTGCTCGAGAACCGTGCCGGCGCGCCGCAGCTGCTCTCGCAAAGGCGCATGACCGCCGAGCTGCAGATCGAGAAGGTGGGCAGCCGCCTGCGCGAGATGATGCCCTGGATCAGGAAGAATCGCCTTGTCGATACTTCCAAGAACTGACATGAGGTTCGTCATCTTCTGCCTGGCCCTCGCCCTGACCGCTTGCACTGAGGAGCAATCGAAGAGCGTCGGCGCCGCGCCGAAGCAGACGCTCGACAAGGCCAGCGCGGACGTGAACAGGGCGATGCAGCAGGAAGCCGAGCGCCTGCGCGCAGCCGAGGAGAAGAAGTAGCGCGTGAAGGCGCCCTGGCCGCACCCGGTGATCGCGCGCGAGGGCTGGCTTTTCCTCGCCATTGCCGCTGGGGTTTCGTTCCTGGCCGCATATTTCCTGGGTTGGTGGTCGATCCCGCTGTGGCTCGTCACGCTGTTCATCCTGCAGTTCTTCCGGGATCCTGCGCGCGAGGTGCCGGACGATCCGCGCGCGGTGGTCGCGCCCGCCGACGGGCGCATCGTCGAAGTGAGCCGCGCGGAGGACCCGTACCTGCGGCGCCAGGCGCTGAAGGTGTCGGTGTTCATGAATGTGTTCAACGTGCACTCCAACCGCTCTCCCGTGGACGGCGTCGTCAAGGAGCGCTGGTACTTCCCGGGTGCGTTCGTCAACGCCGCGCTCGACAAGGCGTCGCTCTCCAATGAGCGCAACGCGCTCTGGCTGCGCACGCGCGAGGGCGCCGACGTCACCTGCGTGCAGGTGGCCGGGCTCATCGCGCGGCGCATCCTGTGCTATGTTGGCGCAGGCGCCGAGCTGACCCGTGGCCAGCGCTTCGGCTTCATCCGCTTCGGCTCGCGCGTCGACGTCTATTTGCCGATCGACGCGCAGGTGAAGGCGGCGATCGGAGAGAAGGTGTATGCAGCGCAGAGCGTGCTCGCATGGCTGACGACGATCCCGAGTTCGAGCCGCAAGTAGCCGCGCCGCCCGGACGGCTCGGCGGGCTGCGCCGCCGCGGCATCTACCTGCTGCCGAATCTGTTCACCACGGGCGTGCTGTTCTGCGGCTTCTTCGCCATCGTCCAGGCGATGAACGCTCGCTTCGAGATCGGCGCGATCGCCATCTTCGTCGCCATGGTGCTCGACGGCATGGACGGGCGCGTCGCGCGCTGGACCAACACGCAGAGCGAATTCGGCGCGCAGTTCGACAGCATCGCCGACATGGTCGCGTTCGGCGCGGCGCCCGCGCTCGTCGCCTACATCTGGGTGCTGAAGGACCTCGGCACGCTCGGCTGGATCGGGGCTTTCATCTACTGCGCCGGCGCCGGAATCAGGCTCGCGCGCTTCAACGCCAACATCGCGGTGGTCGACAAGCGCTACTTCCAGGGGCTGCCGAGCCCCTCGGGCGCCGCGGTGCTCACCGGGCTCATCTGGGTCCTGGTCGACTTCGAGTTCCGGCCCAGCGGCTGGTCGGCGGGCCTGGTCTGGGTGGTGGCGGTGTTCGCCGGCATAACGATGGTGTCGAACGTGCCGTTCTGGAGCTTCAAGGAAGTGAACTGGAAGAAGCGCGTGCCCCTCTGGGTGATTCTCGCCTGTGTGATCGCCATCTCGGTGGTGGCCTGGCGCCCGTCCCTCGTGCTCTGGGCGCTCTTCATGTCCTACGGCATCTCCGGCTACGTCATGTGGGGGATGGGCCACCGCGCCCGGCCGGTGCTGCCCGAAGAGTAGCTCGCACCCACTGCGCGAAGCGGTGCGCATCGAATTCCTGCGGTACGTACACGCCATGCGCGAATTCGCGCGACTGCAGCCCCTGCTGCTGCCATTCGCAGTTGCGCGCGTCCTGGCGGTTGGTGAGCTCCCATAGCGCCACGTAGTGCTGCAGGTCCGCCTCGGGCAGCGGCAGATGCCGCGGCTCGAAGAGCCAGTCGTACACGATGCGCACGCTCTGCGGCCCGGTCGGAAACACGAGGTGCGAGTTCACGTAATCGGGCTGGATATTGAGGAACAGGTTCGGCAGCACCATGTCCGCGATGTAAAGCGTGCGCCTTTCGGCGTCGCTCAATCCCTCGAAGGGCGGCAGGCGCGCGGACCCGTCGAGGGTAAGCGTCGCCGCGCCGGGCTGGTATTCGGGCCTGGGTTCCGGCCGGCCGCGCAAACCCCAGGCGCCGGCCTCCTGGTAGGCGGTGACCACCGCGCACAGCTCCGGGTGCACCGGCGGGCAATGGAAGCACTCGCAGAAGTTCTCCGCGATGAGCTTCCAGTTGGCGCTCACCTCGGCGACGATGCGCTTGCCGATCCTCAGATTTTCAAAAGAATAGTTTTCGTATCGGGCCGGGCGATGGGCGAGCGCATCGCCGAGCGGCGCGGGGTCCTTGGCCAAGTTGACGAACACGAACCCGCCCCAAGTCGCCACGGCGACCTCGTAGAGCCGGTAATCCTCCATCCTGAAGTCGGGCGTTTCCATGCGCCGCGGCGTGGCGACGAGCCGGCCCGCGAGGTCGTAGGTCCAGGCGTGGTAGGGGCAGACGATGCGGCCGCGCGGCAGGCTGCCGCTCTCGTCCAGGCACAGCACCGAGCCCCGGTGGCGGCAGGTGTTGTGAAAGCCGCGCAGCGTTCCGCCTTCGTCTCTCAGGATGACGATCGACTGCGTGCCGATGCGCGCGACGCGCCAGTCGCCGGCGCCCGCAACCTCCTCCTCGCGCGCCGCGGCGATCCAGCGCGCATACCAGAAGGCGTCGAGCTCGCGCCGGTAGTGCTGCGGGTCGTGATACCAGTGCGCCGGCAGCCCGGGCTCGACCCGCTTGAGCGCTTCCCTTGTCATGTTCCTAGAGTAAAGCTATAGTCGGCCGGTGCAACAGGCCAAGGCCCTCCGCGGTCTCCTTTCCCTGGCGCTCCTCGCGCTGGTCGGCCTGCTGCTGCGCCCCGCGCGCTAAATACTCCTGCCCACAATCCGAGAAGCTGAACTGGCCCGACCCGGGCCAAGGGACCACTCCATGAGCAAGCAGAAACTGATCATTTTCGACACCACGATGCGCGACGGCGAGCAGAGCCCCGGCGCCTCCATGACCAAGGACGAGAAGCTGCGCATCGCGCGCGCGCTGGAGCGCATGCGCGTCGACGTGATCGAGGCCGGGTTCCCGGCGTCGTCGAACGGCGATTTCGAGGCGGTGCGCGCCATCGCCAACGCGGTGAAGGACTCGACCGTATGCGGCCTGTGCCGCGCCAACGACCGCGACATCCAGCGCGGCATCGACGCGCTCAAGGGAGCGAAATCCTGGCGGGTGCATACCTTCATCGCCACCAGCCCCCTGCACATGGAGAAGAAGCTGCGCATGAGCCCGGAGCAGGTGCTCGAGCAGGCCAAGCTCGCGGTGCGCTTCGCGAAAAACGCGTGCCCGGACGTCGAGTTCTCGCCCGAGGACGGCTCGCGCTCGGAGCTCGATTTCCTCTGCCGCGTCCTGGAAGCGGTGATCGAGGAGGGCGCGACCACGATCAACATCCCGGATACCGTGGGCTACGCGGTGCCGCAGCAGTTCGGCGATTTCATCAGGAAACTGAGAGAAAGGGTCCCCAACTCGGACAAGGCGGTCTGGTCGGTGCATTGCCACAACGATCTCGGCATGGCAGTGGCCAACTCGCTCGCCGCGGTCATGATCGGCGGCGCGCGCCAGATCGAGTGCACCATCAACGGCCTGGGCGAGCGCGCGGGCAACACCTCGCTCGAGGAAATCGTGATGGCCGTGAGGACCAGGGGGGATTTCTTCGATTTGCAGACCCGCATCGACACGACGCAAATCGTGCCCACGTCGCGCCTGGTGTCGCAGATCACCGGCTTCGTCGTGCAGCCGAACAAGGCGGTCGTCGGCGCCAACGCCTTCGCGCACGCCTCGGGCATCCACCAGGACGGCGTGCTGAAGGCGCGCCAGACCTACGAGATCATGCGCGCCGAGGACGTGGGCTGGAGCACCAACAAGATCGTGCTCGGCAAGCTCTCCGGGCGCAACGCGTTCAAGCTGCGCATGAAGGAGCTCGGCATCGAGCTCGAGAGCGAGGACGCCTACAACAAGGCGTTCCAGCGCTTCAAGGACCTCGCCGACAAGAAGGCCGAGATCTTCGACGAGGATCTGCTGGCGCTGGTGGCGCAGGAGGCGGGCGCCTCGCAGGAGGAGCACTGGAAGCTCGTGTGGATGAGCCAGGCGAGCGGCATGGGCGAGCGCCCGCATGCCTCCGTGGTCCTGAAAGACACGGTCGAACGGCGCGCCGACGCGGAGGGCGACGGCCCGGTGGACGCCACCTTCAAGGCGATCGAGAGCCTCGCGAAAAGCGGCGCCCAGCTCCTGCTTTACTCGGTGAACGCGGTGACCACCGGCACCGAGTCGCAGGGCGAGGTCACCGTGCGGCTCGCGCGGGGCGGGCGCATCGTGAACGGCGTGGGCGCCGACACCGATATCGTCGTGGCCTCGGCGAAGGCCTACATCAGCGCCCTGAACAGGCTCGAAAGCAAGATGGAGCGGGTGAATCCCCAGCACCAGCTATAAGATAGACGCCGAGGGAGGGATTAGATGCCAATCGGGAAGGCAGTGACGCTCCACCAGCGCCTCAACAGCGCTTCGGAAACGGTCGGCAGCCTGCTGGTCGACTTCTTCCACTACCTGGCGCTATTCGCGATCGGCGGCGCGATCGTATGGTCGGCGGTGTTCGCGTTCGCCGGCATGGCGCTGAAGGGCCACGCCGCGATCGAGGATATCCTGCTGCTGTTCATCTATCTCGAGCTCGGCGCCATGGTCGGCATCTACTTCAAGACCAACCACATGCCGGTCCGCTACCTGATCTACGTCGCCATGACGGCACTCACCCGGATGCTCATCTCCGACATCCAGGCACACCATCCCCCGGACATCGGCATCGTGCTCGCCTCGGGCGCCATTCTGCTGCTCGCGCTCGCGACCCTGGTGATCCGCTATGGCTCGTCGAGATTCCCGTCGGCGGGCCCGGCCGTCGAGCGATGAGAGCACTGCTGCTCGCCGCGCTTCTCGGCGCGTCCGCGGCCGCCCAAGCGCAGATGTACAAGTGCGTCGACGAGCACGGCGTCACGCAGTATTCCGACAAGCCGCGTCCGGGATGCCGCGGCGGTCCGGTCGACATCCGGCCGATCCCGTCGATTTCCGGAAGCGTGACCGGGCGCAGCGAGGACTTCGCGCGCGACGATGCGGATTTCAAGCGCCGGCAGAGCGAGCGCGAGCGCGCCGCCGCCAAGGAGCGCGCCGAGCTGCAGGCGCGCTGCAAGGCGCTGCGGCAGGAGCAGGCGCGGCTCTCGAGCGGCCGCCCGCTGGCGCAGATCAACGCCCGCGGCGATCGCGTCTACGTTCCGGACGAGACGCGCGACCAGCGGCTCGTGCAGGTGCGCGAGGCCTTGCGCGGATGTCCCTGACGAGCTCTACCGGGTCAGCCTGGCGTAGCTGATCGCAGCCACGAAGAAAACCAGAGCGAGCGCAATTTCCGCGCAGGCCATTACTCGCGAGAGGCCCGATTCGCTCCAGGCGCGCGTCACGCCTTCGGCGAAGTAGGCGAGGATGAGCATGCTCGACCACTGGTAGGTGTAGCGCCTGCCCGCGGCGATGCCGCGAAACGGCAGCAGCAGGGGCAGAGCCTTCAGCGCGACGAGCGAGCCGCCGGGACGAAGCGGCGCCAGCCACAGCTCCCACGCAAGGCACAGCGCGAAGAGCGCAAGCAGGCTGCCCGCAGCGACTAGGCGAAGCACACGCAATGGATCGGCAACCGCATCGGCAGCGGCTATCATAAAAGCATAATGGTGGAGAAGAACGCATGGCGCGCGACGGGCGGGTTCCTGGTCGATGTGGCGCGCCGGTTCTACGAGGAGCGCGCCTTGCAGGCCGCGGGCAGCCTCAGCTACACCACGCTGCTCTCGCTCGTCCCGCTGTTCACCGTGGCGCTCGCGGTCTCCACGGCATTTCCGGTGTTCGACCGGACGATCGGCGTGCTTCGGCAATTTCTCCTCGAGAACTTCCTGCCGGATGCGCGCGGCATCGAGACCATCGCCGAGCAGGTCCAGTCCTTCACCGAGAATGCCGGCCGCCTGACCGCGATCGGCATCGGCTTCTTCGCGGCGACCGCGGTCATGCTGATGCTCACCATAGACGAGGCGCTTAACCGCATCTTCCGCGTGCAGCGGCGCCGGCCGCTGCTGCAGCAGGTTCTCATCTACTGGGCGGTGATCACCCTCGGTCCGGTCTTGATCGGCGGCAGCCTGTCGATGACCTCGTTCGCCGTCGGCGCATCGCTGGGCATGCTGCACCTCGACATCGTCGCCGACGCGGTGCTGCGCGTGCTGCCCTTTGTCTTCACCTGCGCCGCTTTGACGCTCCTCTACGCCGTCGTGCCCTACCGCTACGTCGAATTTCGCCACGCGTTGCTGAGCGGGATTCTGGCGGGCATTCTGTTCGAGCTCGCCAAGCGCGCCTTCGCCGTTTACCTGACCCGGTTTCCGACCTACGCGCTCATCTACGGTGCTTTCGCCACTATCCCCATCTTTCTCGTGTGGCTGTACCTGTCCTGGGTGG
This sequence comes from Burkholderiales bacterium, assembly GCA_035550695.1. Lineage (GTDB taxonomy): Bacteria > Pseudomonadota > Gammaproteobacteria > Burkholderiales > SG8-39 > SCGC-AG-212-J23. The sequence goes on from DASZOS010000024.1 coordinate 30,581, forward strand.
TGGTGCTGGCGGGCGCCACGCTGACCGCGACGCTGCCCTCCTACCGCCTCGCGGAGGGGCGCCGAGTGCCGGGGCGCGAGCTCGCCGAGGCGCTCGCGGTGCT
>DASZOS010000025.1:0-32974 GCA_035550695.1 Burkholderiales bacterium
GGCGGGCGACTACTTCGGCTACGACGGGCCGTGCCCGCCCTGGAACGACTCCATCGTGCACCGCTACGTGTTCACCCTGTACGCGCTCGGCGTGGCGCAGTGCCCCGTGGACGGCGCGTTCCGCGGGCCGGAGCTGCTCGCGGCCATCAAGCCGCACGTGCTCGCGAGCGCCAGGCTCACCGGCACGTACTCGCTCAACCCGGCGGTGAAGGCCTGAGCGAGCTCCTGGGCGGGCAGTGGGAGCTGCTCGTCCTCATCCCGATTGCGTTCGCGGGCGCCCTGGTGTTCGGGCTGACCGGGTTCGGCTCGGCGCTGGTGACCATGCCGCTCGCCACGCACTTCGTGCCGCTGCAGTTCGCGCTGGCGCTGTACGCGCTGTGCGACCTGTCGAGCGCGCTGCGCGTGGGCTTCGAGAATCCGCGCAACGCGGTCAAGGCGGAATGGACGCGGCTGGTGCCGATGATCCTCGCCGGCACCGCGCTCGGCGCCACGGTGCTCGTCAGCCTGCCGCGCGCCGCGGGCATGGCGGCGCTCGGCGCCTTCGTCTTCGGCTACGCGCTCTATAGCCTGTTCCGCCACGAGTCGCGGCGCGTCGTCGCGGCGGGCTGGGCGTGGCTGGCGGGCCTCGCCGGCGGCATCACCAGCACGCTGTTCGGCGCCGGCGGGCCGCCGTACGCGATCTACCTCTCGCAGCGGGGGCTCACCAAGGAGCAGTTCCGCGCCACCATGGGCTTCGCCACCATGACCAGCATTTCGCTGCGGGTCGTGGCCTTCCTCCTCACGGGCCTTCTCCTGGAGGCGGACGTGTGGACGGCCGCCCTGGCGGTGATCCCGGCCGCGCTGGTGGGCATCGCGGCCGCGCGCCTGGCGTTCAACCGCATCTCGCGCGATGCGCTGCTGAAGATCGTGAGCCTGATGCTGCTCGCTTCAGGCGGCGCGCTTGTTGTGCGCGCGCTCGGCTGAGGCGAGGTCGCGGTTCGCGGGGCCGTTGAGCACCTTGCCGCGGCAGTCGAAGCGCGAGCCGTGGCAGGGGCAGTCCCAGGTGCTCTCCGAGCGGTTCCAGTGCACGATGCAGCCGAGGTGCGGACAGGCGGCCGAGCACTCGTGCAGCACGCCCTCTTCGTCCCGGTACGCGGCGATCTTCTGCAGCCCGCGGCGCATGAGCGCGCCGCTGCCCTTCGCGATCTCGCCGGCCGATTTCACCTCGCCGCCCGTCAGCCAATCGGCGTACTGGCGCGCCACGTTGAGGTTCTCGGAGGTGTACTCGCGCGCCGCGCCCACCGTCTTCCGGGACGGATCGTAGAGCGCGGCCCACGGGTTGCTGCGGCCGAGGATGAGATCGCAAAGCAGCATGCCGCCGATGGTGCCGTGGGTGAGTCCCATGCCCGAATCGCCGGTATGGATGTACACGTTGTCCTTGTCCATCGGGTTCCTGCCGATGAACGCGAGGTAATCCACCGTTTCCATGATGAGGCCGCCCCAGCGGAACGCGATCTCTCCCGCCATGGGGAAGCGCGCGCGCGTCCACGCTTCGAGCCTGGCGTGCCGATCCTGGGTATCGTCCGCCTGGCCGCTCTTGTGGTCCTCGCCGCCGACGATGAGGATGTCGCCCTCGGTGCCCGCCGCCACGCGGATGTAGTGGTACGGGTCGCCCGTGTCCCAGCAGAGCACGCTCGGCACCGAGCCGCGCGGCACGCGCGCGCCGATGACGTAGGTCATGTAAGGCGCCTGCTTGGTGTGGATCGCCACGCGGTCGTTGACCGGGACATTGGTCGCGACCACGATCGCATCCGCGGTGACGATATGGGAGCCCACATGCACGAGCGCCGGCGCGCCGCCTTCGATGCGCTCGGCGTGCGAGCCGGTGTAGATCCTGCCGCCGAGGCGCTGCAGCGCGCGCGCGAGGCCCGTCAGGTACTTGAGCGGGTGGAACTGCCCCTGGCGCGGGATGCACAGGCAGGGACCGGTGTCGAACGAGGTGAACGGCGCGCGCGCGAGCTTCACCACGTCCCGAAGCCCGGCGCGGTGCGCCGCCTCGATCTCCTTGTCGAGCGTCTCGAGCCTGTCGCCCTCGGCGAGGAAAAGGTAGCCGTCGACCCGCGCAAAGTCGCAGTCGATGCCTTCGGCGCGCACGATGTGCTCGATGCGCTCGATGGCCGCGGCATGGCTTTCCGCGGCGAGCCGGGCGCCGGTCGCGCCGTGCAGTCGCTCGAGCTCGAAATAGCGATCGTCGATCATGTTCGTGAGATGCGCCGAGGTCATCTGCGTCATCCCGCCGCCGAGAGGCCCGTCGTCGACGAGCGCCACGCTGCGCCCCGCCTGCGCAAGGAGGTACGCGGTGGTGAGGCCCGCGATGCCGCCGCCGACCACGCACGCGTGCACATGGACGTCCTCGGCGAGCGGCGCGCCCAATGGCGTTTGCGCCGTCGCCTGCCACAAGGATTGATGCCGGCTCATGCACCGTCGGAAGCAACGCTCGTGCCCGTCGCGCCGCTCAGGGGCGGCAGCGGCCGATCACGCTGAAAGTGTCCTCGCGCAGCTGCTCGTTGCGCAAGGTATAGCCCTCGCGGCAGATTCTTCTGCGCTGGAGCTCTTCCTCGAGCACGCGGTTGAACTCCGTGCTGTTCGCCCCGCCCCATTCCCTGAGCTTTTGCCGATCGACTTCGAACACGAAAGGGTCTCTGCCGGTCACGCTGTAGCCTTTGCCGGCATGCGAGGGCGCATCGGCAGCGCAGCCGGCGAGCAGGACGGCAAGCCACCAGAGACGGTGCCGGCGCGTCACTTCAGCTTGCGCAGCTCCTGGAGGATTTCATCGCTGCCCGGGTAACGCCCGGCGCGGTGCTTGGAGAATACGAGCTTGCCGTCCGCGGCGACGTCGAAGATGCCACCCGCGCCTTTGAGGAGCTCGGGCTCGATCCCCAGTGCCTGCCTGATCTCGGCCGCCAAACTGACGGCGCGTGGCAAGTAGTTTCAGGCTGCGCAGTAGGTGATGGTGATGTTCATGCCTGGCGGGCAATATACTGCACTCGCCCGGGCGCGAGGCCCAGCACGCGCTCGGTATAGGTGTTTCTGAATACGCCTGCCGGATCGCGTTGCACGCAGAACTGCCGGAAAGCTTCCATCCGGGGATACATGCGCGCCGTTTCGGCGAACCCCAGAGGGAAATTCTTGCCCCAATGGAGCCTCGCGCCGGCTAGCGCAAACATGCAGCGCGCGAGCCAGCCGCAGAACGCGTAGTACGCGTTTCGCTTCTGCGGCGGGAAGTAGCTAAAAACGCCGACCGAATAATACGGCTCGGTCGTCGAAGCCGTCATCGAGATCAGGGTGTCGTCGGCAAGCACCCGGCGGAAGAACAGCGGGTAGTGCAATGTGTAGCTGCCTCTAAGGCGGAGCAGCTCGTCATACAACCCGAGCGCGCGCAGCTTTGCTTCGATCGGTGCGGAAACCGGCGCGTCGCCGCCGGCGAATACCTCGATCGCGACCCTCAGGATCTCCACGACGTCGGTCAGCCGCGATTCGGGCACGAAGAGCTCCATTTCCTCGTGGCGGAAGAGGTCGTGCCCCATCGTCAATACCTGCTCGGCGTCGTCTATCCTGCTCACCCCCTTGATGAGAAACCAGGGGGCAGTCCTGAGCAGCGCCTTGACCGCCCGGCTGCCGAGCCACGCGCTCAGGCGAATGCATTGGTGGATGAAGCGGTCGACCCAAACGGCGTTGTACCACCTGAAGAGCAGCGCCTTGTAGCCGATCGGGCCGGCGTGGAGTTGCCTGCGCTCGAACACCAAATAGTCCCAGCCGTACGGCAGCAGCGAGAACTGCGTGAGCGGCCAATCCGCGTAACGGCCGAGCACCTCGCCGAGCGTCTTGTGCAGCACGAGCTTTTCTTCGACGCGGTATTTCGGCACGGTGCGCAGGTCGACCGACAGGATGATGCCGGTGCAAGCCAGGCCGCAGCGGACCGCCCTTAGTGCGTCGCCGTCCCGATACTCGAAGATCTGCGGCTGCCCCGCGCCGTCGTAGGCCGCCACGCGCGCCCCCGCCACGAAATGCGACAAGCTCTGCCTGCCCGAGCCGTGCGTGCCGGTCGAGATCGCGCCGGCAATGGTCTGGCGCTTGATCACGCCGAGCGTCGGAAGCGTCTGATCGCCGGCCGCATGCAGCCGCTCGAGGAGCCTCTGCAGCGTGCAACCGGCGCCCACCCTTACCCGTTTTTCGCCGCCCGTCTCGTGGGCGTGGACTTCGTCGAACGCTGCCATGTCGAGCGACACCCCGGCGCAGGCGGCGATATTGCTCCACGAGTGAGCGCTGCCCATCGGCCGGATCTGCTCGTGCGCGTGGCGCTGCAGGATTTCCAGCACTTCCTGGTCGCTCCCCGGCCGGTGGGTGCGCGAGCGCCAGGTCTGGTTGCCGCCGAAATTGGTGTGCGCCCCCATATCGCCTCCTCGGGGGCGATAAGCTACGCCGAGGTCGATCCGACGGCAATCAGCGCATCGAGGCGCGCGGCGAGCTTGGGCGCGAGCGCGACAATGCGGTCGATCGTGGCGCGCACATGCGCATCGACGCTCGCCGGGTTGGTCTCGTAGTCGCGCACCACTTCCTCGATGTCCGGCAGCGCCCCGGCAGCCTCGCCGCAGGCTTCAAGGAAAAGCGGCACGGCGCGGCCATAGCGCTCCAGGATGTGTGCGTGGTGATCGGTGCTCATGGCGATCGCGAGGTGCGACTGCTCCAGAATCTCGCGCGTGAGGGTGCGCCGCTGGTGGGCGCTGACATCGAAGCCCTTGGCGCGCAGGTACTCACGCACGCTGGGCCGCACGACGTACGGATAGTCCGCAATGCCGGCCGAGGAAACATGGATGTCCGTACGGCCGCTCAGCATGCGCCGCAGCGCGTGCTCCGCGGCCAGGCTGCGGAAGATGTTGCCGGTGCACACGAACAGAACCCGGTGCTGCATCAAACGGAAACCTTTTCCCGAAGCGTGACGAACTCTTCCGCGGCCGTGGGATGGATGCCGATCGTGGCGTCGAACTGCGCCTTGGTCGCGCCCAGCTTCACCGCGATGGCGACACCCTGGATGATTTCGCCCGCGTCCGGGCCGATCATGTGCGCGCCGACCACTTTCTGGCTCGCGCGATCGACCACCAGCTTCATGAAGGTGCGCTCGGTCTTCCCGGTAAGCGTGAGCTTGAGCGCGCGAAACGTGGTCTTGTAGACGTCGACCGCGCCGAAGCGGCTGCGCGCCTCGCCTTCGGCGAGGCCGACGGTGGCGAGGTTCGGGTCGCCGAACACCGCGGTCGGCACGTTTTCGTGGTCCACCGGCGTCGGCTCGTCATGGAACAGCGTGCGCGCGAGCCACATCCCCTCGGCGGTGGCCACCGGCGTCAGGTTGATCCGGTTGGTGACGTCGCCGATCGCGTGGATCCAATCCACCGAGCTGTTGGAATACTTGTCGACGATGACGGCGCCGTCCTCGGCGAGCTTCACGCCGGCTGCCTCGAGGCCGAGGTCCGCGCTGTTCGGACGCCGCCCGGTGGCAAACAAAACGAGGTCCGCTTCCTGCCTGGATCCGTCGCCGCAAGTCACTTCGAGCGCGCCGTTCGACCGCCTGGCGATCGCGACCGGCTCGGTTCCATAGCGAATGTTGACCCCTTTGCCGGCCATTTCCTCGCCGAGGCGCTCGCCGAGCTCCGCGTCGAAGCCGCGCAGCAGGCGCTTGCGCCGGTAGGCGAGCGTCGTATCGACGCCCAGGCCGTTGAAGATGGACGCGAACTCGACCGCGATGTAACCGCCGCCGACCACGATGGCACGCACCGGCAGGCGCTCGAGCGCGAACACCTGGTCGGACGTGATGGCGTGCTCGCGTCCGGGAATCCCCGGCACCACCGGCCGCGAGCCCGTCGCGATCAGGACGTGCTTCGCGGAGTACGTTTTCCCGCCGATTCTCACCGCGTGGGGGCCGGCAAGCGTCGCACGCCCGCGCAGGATCTCCACCCCGGCAAGCGAGAGCACGCGCTCGTACACCGTGTTCAGGCGCGCGATCTCGCGGTCCTTGTTCGCACGCAGCGTCGGCCAGTCGAAGCGCGGCGCGTCCACCGTCCAGCCGAAGCCGGCCGCGACCTCGAACTCCTCGCGGAAATGCGCCGCGTAGGAGAAGAGCTTCTTCGGAATGCAGCCGACGTTGACGCAGGTGCCGCCGAAGCGGTGCGATTCGGCGATCGCGACCCTGGCGCCGTAGGTCGCGGAGACGCGGCTTGCGCGCACGCCGCCCGAGCCTCCGCCGATCGTGAAGAGATCGAAGTCGAAGCTCATACCAGGCTGTAGCGGCCGCCCTTGGCACGCGCCACGCCTTCGGCCACCAGCTTGTCGAGATGCGCGGTCAGCGAGCGCGCCGCCACGTGGTGCAGGCGCGCCGGCACGTCGTCGTATACGAGCGGCAGCATCTCCTCGAGCCGCGGCGCGCCGAGCTTGCCGATCGCAGCGCGGACTTTCGCCTCGCGCATGAGGCGGTGCGCGGCGAGGCGCCGCAGCTCCTTGTGCGGATCGCCGATCAGGTAGCCGTGTCCCGGCGCGAGAATGGCGAGGTCCTCGTGCAGCAGCATCTCCAGGGAGCGCAGGTAGGCGCGCATGTCCCCGTCCGGCGGATTGATCACCACGGTGGAGCCCTGCATGACGTGATCGCCGGTGAAGAGCATGCGCGTCTGCTCGAGCAGGTAGCACAGGTGGTTCGATGCGTGCCCCGGCGTATGAATGGCCCTCAGAGACACGGATCCGAGCTGAACGCGGTCGTTGTGGGAAAGAATCTCATCGGGGGAAAAGCTGCCGTCCTGACCCGCCGGCGCCGGACGCCCGAACACCGTGGCGCCGCTGGCCGCCTTGATCGCCGCCGCGGCCGGGGAATGGTCCAGGTGGGTATGCGTGCACAGGATCCACCGGATCTTGCCGAGCGAAAGGATGCGCTCGATGTGCGAATCGACGGCGGGACCCGGATCGATAAGCGCGAGCTCGTCTTCGCCGACGAGGTAGGTGTTGGTGCCGGGACCGGTCATCATCCCGGGGTTGGGCGCGGTGATCCGCGTGACGTAGCGGTCGAGGCGCTTGGGCACCCCGGGCGCCAGGTCGTACGAGCTCTGGCCGGTTTCCTCCGGATCGCTCCAGTGAATCTCGAAGTATTGCGGATCGGCGCGGCGGAACAGGCGCGGTCCTTCGGCGCCCTGCGCCCAGCAGGCGCGATTGGTCGGAATCTCGGGCAGGCTCCTGACATGCTCGAACGCGGCGCGCGGCTCGGAGAACCGCGCCAGATCGACGAGCGTGTGCTTGGTGGCGAACACCAGCTCGATTTCGCCGCGCTTGCCGCGCTCCAGCGCCTCGCGCGGGCCGATCCACACGTCGTGCACGGTCTCGTTGGCGTCGTGCGCGCCCTGCTGCCCTTCGGGCGCTAGCGCGACGAAAAAGCGCGTGTCGAAGCGCCGCGTCCGGCCCGGCGCGGTGATCCAGTGCCCGTAGTAGGCGAGGGCGCCTGCCGGGACATAAAGGTCCTCGGCCTCGAGCAATTCGAGGAAGGGGCGATGCCGGTAGGCCATGAGGCTCTGCGCCCGCTCGGCGGGAATCTGCTTGCCGCTCGCATCGCACGCGAGGAGCACCCCTGCCTCCTCGAAGCACTCGCGCACCGCGGCGACGTAGTACGCGAGCGCCCCGGAGCCGAGTCCCAGCCGCTCGCTCGCCTGCGCGTCGGTGAGCCCGAGAACGCGCCGCGCTTCGTCGTCCGAGGCGTCCACCGCTCCGCCTGGGAAAACGTACGCCCCGCCGAGGAATACGGCGTTCTTGGACCGCTGCAGGAGCAGCGCTTCCAGGCTCACTGCACCGGAGCGCAGCAGGATCAGGGTGGCTGCAGGGCGTGGCGCGGCAACGGCCATCATCATGCGCTGCGGCCGGCGCGGTCCCTGTCGTTCTGCGCCTTGATCATGGCGCGCATCTTTTCCCAGTCGGCGTCCGAGAGCTTGTCGAGCTGGGTGAAGTAGGCGCCCGAGCCGCTCGCGAGGTAGCCGGCGCCGTCGATCGCGACGCACTCGCCGGTGAGCCACTCGCAGCCCTCGGCCATGAGGAAAGTGGCGAGGTTCTGCAGCTCTTCCATGTGCCCGAGGCGGTGCATCGGGTTCAGGGCGATGGAGTCCTCGAAGCCTCCGCCGGGCCGCAGGCGCTTGGTTGCGCCCTCGGTAGGAAACGGGCCGGGCGCGATCGCGTTGAGGCGGATGCCGTGGCGGCCCCACTCTACCGCGAGCGATTTTGTCATCACGTGCAGGCCTGCCTTCGACATCGCCGAGGGCACCACGTAGGGCGAGCCGGTGTGCACCCAGGTGACGAGGATGCTCACCACCGAGCCTTTGTGCCCGCCGGCGATCCAGCGCTTGCCCACCGCATGCGTCACGTAGAACGTGCCGTGAAACACCGTGTTGGCGATGGCGTTGAAGCCGTTCGGCGAAAGGTCCTTCGTGGGGCTGATGAAGTTGCCGGCGGCGTTGTTCACCAGGCCTGTGAGCGGGCCGGCTTCGTCCCAGATCCGCTGCACCATGGCGTCGACGGCGGCCGCGTCGCGGATGTCGACGGAATGGGTCCTGACTATCCCGCCGTACCGGCCGGTGAGCTCCTTTGCCGCATCTTCGACCACGCCGCCTCGCCGGCCGGCGAGCCAAAGCTCGGCGCCGAGCTGCAGGTACCTGGCGGCGATTTCCTTGCCGAGTCCGGTTCCGCCGCCGGTGATGAGTATGCGCTTACCCTTGAACAGCCCGTCTTTGAACATCCCCCGATTCTAAGGGGGCGAGCAGCTTCGCGAGCGGCGCGATAAGCAGACGGTGCACCGCCACGGCGCGCTCGCGGTGCGCCTGACGTATCAGGGCCTCGAGCAACTCGGGGTCCCTGTACAGTGCCTCGCAGGTCAGCGGCTTCACGACAACAAAACCGAGGCCTCGCCGGCAAGCGGATTGACCACGGCCATACCATGGCGCTTGAGCCGATAGCTGTGGCCTTCCTCGAGGATGATGTCGTTCGGGTCGTTCTCTTCGGTGATCCACACGCATCCCTCGACCGCGGACACGGTGCTGCCGGGCGCATCGACCACCTTGAGGGTCTGGTTGGGACTGAGCCTGACGGCCCCGGATTTGAATTCGATTTGCATACCATACTCCTTGTCTGGTATGAGAAGGATGCATCCGTGTTGCGCCGCATTCAAACGGTAAATTCTCAAGTAATACATGAGAAATAGGAATGCATTGCCGCCGATGGACCTGCTGGTCGGCTTCGAGGCCGCGGCGCGCCACCTGTCGTTCACCAAAGCCGGCGAGGAGCTCTATCTCACCCAGTCCGCGGTGAGCCGGCAGATCAAGGAGTTGGAGGAGGAGCTCGGCGTGGCGCTGTTCCAGCGGCGGCACCGGGCGCTCGCGCTCACCGAGGCGGGCAAGCAGTTCTACGCCGTGACGGCGCAGGTGCTCACCACCATGCGCTCGGCCACCGGCCGCCTGCGCAGCCAAGCCGGGAAAAGAGCGCTTTCAGTCACCACCACGCACTCCTTTGCCGCGCTGTGGCTGATTCCGCGCCTGGCGGGCTTCACGCGCACGCATCCGGGCGTGGACGTGCGCATCACGGCGGACACCCGCGTCCAGGACCTCGAGCGCGACGGCCTGGACGTCGCCATCCGCCACGGGCCGGCTTCGCTCGCCGGCTCGCACGCGATGCGGCTCTTCGGCGAGCGCGTGTTTCCCGTGTGCAGCCCGAAGCTACTGAAAAATCATCCGCTGGAAAAGCCGTCGGACCTCTCCCGTCACGTGCTGCTGCAGTACGACGATCCGGACACACGCCATCCGTGGCTCCACTGGAAGACCTGGCTCGAGGTTGCAGGCATCGCGGAGCTGCGGCCGGCGGGCACGCTGTTCTTCTCGGGCTACGAGCAGATCATTCCCGCGGCGCTTGCCGGCCACGGCGTCGCGCTGGGGCGAACCCCGCTGGTGAAGGACCTGCTCGCCTCGGGCGACCTGGTGGCCCCTTTCGAGAGCAGCGCCGATCCCGCACGCGCCTACTTCGTCATCGTGTCGAAGAACGCCGCCGCCCGGCCCGAGGTCGGCGAATTCGTCGCCTGGCTGCGCGAGGCGGCGAAGCAGGACTCGCACTAGCGCCGGAAAGGCGGCCACAGGTTAATGACTTTTCAAGCTCTCGTTTACCCGCCCGAGAAAGGCCGGTAGGGTCTTCGCACGGGCTCCTGCGCGACCGATGGAGCCGGCTGACAAAGGAGGGAGACATGAACGACACATCGGCCGCGAGTGCCGCGCCCGTTTTGCAGGTTTTCGACCTTAAGGCGGCTCAGGAATTCGCCGCCGACAAGCGCGTGCGCAAGGCGCTCGTGAAGGGCGGGCAGATCGACGTCGAGATGGCCTGCTACGAGCCGGGGCAGTCGACGCCGATGCACGCGCATCCGCGCCAGGACGAGATCTTCTACGTCGTGGAAGGGCGCGTGAACATGTGCATCGGCGGCACGGAGCAGGCGTTCGACGCGGGCACGATGGTCCATGTCCACGTCGGCACCCCGCACGATGTTCGCAATCTCGGCACGGTTCGCAGCTCGATCATCTTTTTCAAGCTGGCGATCGGCCTGCTCGGCGCAATCAAATCGTGAGCACGATCTTGCCGATGTGCTGCGAGCTTTCCATGAGGCGGTGCGCCTCGGCGGCCTGCTCGAGCGCGAACGTCTTGTAGACCTGCGGCTTGATGCGGCCGGCTTCGATCAGCGGCCAGATCTTCTCGCGCAGGTTGCGCGCGAGGTAGCCCTTGAACTGCACCGGGCGCGGGCGCAGCGTGGAGCCGGTAATGGTGAGGCGCCTGCGCATCACCTCGTTGATGTCGAGCTCGGTCTTCGGGCCGCGCAGGAACGCGATGAACACCAGGCGGCCTTCGTCGGCGAGGCACTTCAGCTCCCTCGGAACGTAGTCACCGCCGACCATGTCGAGGATGACGTTGACGCCCTTGCCGCCGGTCGCCGCCTTGATCTCGGCGGCAAAGTCCTGGGTGCGGTAGTTGATGGCCTTCTCTGCGCCCAAGCGCAGGCAGGCGGCGCACTTTTCGTCCGAACCGGCGGTGGCGAACACCCGGTTTCCGGTGGCCGTCGCCATCTGGATCGCGGTGACGCCGATGCCCGAGGTGCCGCCCTGCACGAGCAGCGATTCGCCCGGCGCGAGCCGGCCGCGGTCGTAGACGTTGCCCCACACCGTAAAGAAAGTTTCCGGCAGCGAGGCGGCCTCGGCGAGCGAAAGGCCCTTCGGTACCGGCAGCGCCTGCACCTCGGGCGCCACGCAATACTCGGCGTAGCCGCCGCCGTGCACCAGCGCGCACACCTTGTCGCCCGTCTTGAAGGCCTTTGCGGACGAGCCCAAGGCGATCACTTCGCCCGCGACTTCCAGGCCGGGAAGATCCGAGGCATCGGGCGGCACCGGGTAGTGGCCGGTGCGCTGGAGGACATCGGGCCGGTTCACGCCCGCGGCCGCCACCTTGATCAGGATCTCCTCCGGCTTCGGCGCCGGCACCGCTCGCTCGGTCGGCTCGAGCACCTCCGGCCCGCCCGGCCGGCTTATCTGCACCGCCTTCATGTTTTTCGGCACTGTCATCTGTGCCATGATAGCCGCTCGATCCCGGGGGAGCGGAGGCCCGCGTGGCTCAATTTCGCGTTGAATTCGTGCTCGACCGGGCGACCGGGAAGTATCTCGCCGAGCTCTATCACCCGGACCGCGACAGCGAGCTGCTGGCGCGCACCGAGGCGCTGTACCCGTCGCAGGAGGCCGCGGTGCTCGGCGTCGTGCAGCTGTTCAAGAACGCGGTCCTCTCGTTCCCGAAAAAGCCGAAAAGAGCGAGAAAGAAGCCTGCGAAGGCCAGGAAGGCGAAGCGCAAACAGACGAGCAAAAGGAGGAGATAGTCCCATGGCACTTGCACGAGTAGCTCTTAGCGCCTGCCTGCTGGCCGCGATGCCGGCGATGGCGGACTTCAACGACAAGCAGCCGATCACGGCCACGGTCACCGGCGCAACGCCCAGCGGCTATCCGCGGACCATGGTGGAGGGTCTGAACGCGGTAGTGCGCGAGGTCTATCCCGGCTCGGCGGTCTCGTTCAAGCCCAACTCTCCCGGCGGCGGGGTGCAGGCGATCGCGACCAAGCAGGCGGATTTCACCGCCACCGCTACCGGCACCGAGGTGAAGCTCGCCAACGACGGCGCCTTCCCGTTCAAGGAGTCTCTCAAGGGCCGCTTCAGCTATGTGATGCAGCTCTACGACAACCAGTTCATCCACTTCATCATGACCAAGGAGTGGGCTGACGCGAACGGCATCAAGTCCTGGGCCGACATCGCATCGAAGAAGCCGCGCATGCGCCTGGCGATCAACCGCCCGGACAACCCGCAGACGACGATCGGCGCGCCCTACGAGGTGATGAAGGCCCACGGCTTCACCATCAACGACATCGAAAAGTGGGGCGGCAGCTACGTGCTCGGCAACAGCGCCATCGGCCTCGCCGCGATTACCGACGGCAAGGCCGATGTCTTCATGAACGCGCGCAATCTCGGCGATTCCCTCATCAAGGATATCGCGAGCAAGCGGGCGCTGCTGTGGATCGACGGCGATCAGGCGACGGTGCAGAAGGCGGCGGACACTTTCAGCAACAAGGCCGACATGGTGCCGGCGGGTACTTACCCCTTCATGCAGAAGCCCTATCCCGCGGTGCGCCAGTGGGTGGCGCTGCTCGCAGGCAGCCACGTGCCCGACGAGGTGGTCTACAAGTATGTGAAAGCGATCGCCGAGAACGAAGCGCGCGTGCAGGCGATCGGCGGCTCGCTGAAGACCGCGTTCGCTACGAAGAAGATGGCGACCAATCCCGCCAATCTGCCCTACCACCCGGGCGCGTTGCGCTATTACAAGGAAAAGGGGCTGGTCAAGTAGTTTGAGTTTCCTCAACTGGGAGGGAAGGCGGCATCGCCCGGGCGGCGCCTGGGCGGTGCTGATTCGCGTCGGCTCGGTCATCGCCACGATCTACGTCCTGTGGATCGGGGCGCTCGCGCAGATCAGCGGCAATGCCGCGCTCTGGCTTGCTTCCCATGTCCCGCTCGGTTTTCTGCCGACCTTCGCGGCCTGGGCGCGGTCGTACACCGCCAACTGGCACCTCGACATCTCGATCTTCATCGCGATCACCTTTCCGATCGCGTTCCTCACCACCACCGCGCGCCGCGGCCGCGCCGGCCTCGCCTGGACCGATGTCGTGCTCGCCGCACTGTCGCTCGCCGCGGCGCTCTATTACGTCGTGCTGGACGACAAGTTCCTCAACTGGAGCCGCGGCTTCTCGCAGCCGACCAACGCGGACATCGCGGTCGGGCTGCTGCTGCTCGGCCTGGTGATCGAGCTGTGCCGCCGCAGCACCGGCTGGGGGCTCACCACCCTGGTGGTGGTGCTGCTGCTTTTTACGGTGTTCGGGCAGTGGATGCCCGGCGCGCTGCGCCACGACAACTTCGGCATCGTCTACTTCACCGAGATGATGACGATCACCGAGAACGGCATCTACGGTGCGCCGCTCGAGGTGGCGGCGACCTACGCGTTCCTGTTCGTGCTGTTCGGCAGCTTCTACGAGAAATCCGGCGGCGGGCAGCTGTTCTTCGATCTGGCCGGCGCCGTGACCGGACGCATGCGCGGCGGCGCGGCGAAGGCTTGCGTGACGGCGAGCGGTCTTTACGGCTCGGTCTCCGGCAGTCCGACGGCCGACGTCGCCACCACGGGCCCGCTCACCATCCCGATCATGACGAAGATGGGCATCCCGCCGGCGCGGGCAGGCGCCATCGAAGCCACCGCCTCCAGCGGCGGCGCGATGCTGCCGCCGGTGATGGGCGCGGTGGCGTTCATCATGTCCGACCTCACCGGCATCGCCTATGCGAGCATCGCCTGGGCCTCGGTGCTGCCGGCGCTGCTCTACTACTACTCGATCTACCTCCTGGTGCACAACGAGGCGGTGCGCCACGACGAGCCCCGGCTGCCCGAGGACCAGATCGTGCCGCTGCACAGGGCGCTTGCCGGCGGCTGGCGCCACTTGCTGCCGCTCGGCGCGCTGATCGGCCTGCTCGTCGCCGGCTACACGCCGGTGTACGTGGCGGCCGGCGCGACGGCGGCGGTGATCGTGCTGTCGTGGTTCCACCGGCCGACCGCCATCGGGCCGCGGCGCTTCGTCGAGTGCTGCACCGCGACCATCACCCAGCTCGTGCCGCTGGTCGGCGCCGTGGCGGCCGCCGGGGTGGTGATCGGCGCGATCGAGATCAGCGCGCTCGCCGGCAAGTTCACCCTGCTCATCAACATGATCTCCGGCGGGCTGCTCATTCCGACGCTGCTGCTCTCGGCGCTGTTCCTCATCCTGCTCGGCATGGGCATGCCCACGCCGGCGGTCTACATCATGGGCGCGGCGCTGCTCGCGCCGGTGCTGCGCGGCGTGTTCAACCTGCCGGAGATGCAGGTGCACCTCTTCATGCTGTACTTCTCCTGCCTGTCGGCGATCACGCCGCCGGTCGCGGTGGCCAACTTCGCCGCCGGCGCCATCGCCGGCGTCAACCCGATGGCGCTCGGCCCCTACGCCGTGAAGCTCGCCATCGGCGGCTTCATCCTGCCGTTCTACTTCATCTTCAATCCGGGATTGAACATGGAGGGCGGCATCGGCTACATCCTCGAGTGCACGTTCTTCGCGGTGGCCATGGTCACCTTCGCATCGCTCGCGATGCAGGGCCACCTCGGGCTGCGATCGATTCCCTGGCCGGCGCGCGTGCTGCTTTTCGCCTGCGGCGTGGCCACCGTCTCGCCGCGCTTCGACGTCACGCTCGGCGCGGTGGTGCTGGGCACGCTGGTCCTAGCCCTTGTGCAGCTGCGCGGCCGCCCAGAGAAGGTCGACGTTTCCGCCTGACACGATTACCCCGACGCGCAGCTTCTCGAGATTCAATTTCTTTTCAAGAACGGCACAAGCTGCGAGCGCTCCGGTGGGCTCGACCACGATCTTCATGCGCTCCCAGAGGAAAAACATCGAGCGCAGCAGCTCCTCGTCGGTCACCGTGAGCATGTCGGAGACGTATTTCAGCACCAGCGGAAACGTCAGCTTGCCGAGCGAGGTGGTGCGCGCACCGTCGGCGATGGTGTCCGGCACCTCGATCGTCACGAGCTTCTTCTGCTTGAAGGAGCGCGTGGCATCGTCGCCCGCGGCAGGCTCGACGCCGATCACGCGGCAATCGGGCAGGAGCCGCCGCGCGGCCACGGCGCAGCCGGAAATGAGCCCGCCGCCGCCGCAGGGCACGAGAAGCGCGTCGAGCGGCCCGGCGTCCTCGATCAGCTCCTTCGCCGCCGTGCCCTGGCCGGCGATGATGCGCGGATGGTCGAAGGGCGGAATCAGGGTGAGATCGCGCTCTTCGCACAATCTTTTCGCGACCTCTTCGCGGTTCTCGCCCTTGCGGTACAGGAAGACCTCGCCGCCGTAGCCGCGCGTGGCGTCGAGCTTCACCTTGGGCGCGTCCGCCGGCATCACGATGGTGGTACGGATGCCCAGGATCGAGCCCGCGAGCGCGACGGCCTGCGCGTGATTGCCGGAGGAGAAGGCGAGCACGCCGCGCCTCTTTTCCTCGTCGCTCAACTGCGAAAGCGCGTTGTAGGCGCCGCGGAACTTGAACGCGCCCATGCGCTGGAAGTTCTCGCACTTGAAGAACACGCGCGCGCCGGCGAGGGCGTCGACGGTGGCGGAGGTCAGCACCGGCGTGCGGCGCGCGCACGGCTTGAGCCGCTCGTGGGCGGCGGCGATGTCGTCGTAGGTCACCATTCAGGTGTTACGGCGGCGGCGCACCGAAGTCGAGGTCCGATCCCGGGCCGCCGTCGGGCGTGCGCGGCGCGGGGCCGGCGCACAGGCGCTCCAGGTCCTTCGCGACCGCCGCCGGGTCCGCGCCGGTGCGCCCGCTCATCGTCGTGAGCAGGACGCGGATCGGAAGGTCGGTGAGCGTCGGCTGCGGGTGGTCGCGCAGGTGCCCGACGCTCTGCAGCGCGGGAATGGCGCGCGAGCTGCGAAAGCCGGCCATCTCGCTTTCAATGCCCTGCACGATCGCCGCCTGGGCGCGCGCGATGCCGATCAGCAACTCCGCGAGATGCTGCGCCGAGATCTCCATGCGTGCCCCCTTCGATTGACAGGGCGATGTTAGCATCCCGGCGCATGTTCTCCTGGAGGCGCCCCGACAACCTGGGCGTGCGCGACGGGCGGCTCGCGCCGTGCAAGCGCTCGCCGAACTGCGTGTCCTCGCAGGCGAATCCCTCGGACCTCGAGCACTACACTGCGCCGCTCCACGGTACGATGGAGGCGGTGCGTCAGGCGGTCACTTCGTTCCCGCGCACGAAAATCATCCGCCAAACACCTGATTACTTGTACGCGGAATTCCGCACGCCGCTGATGCGCTACGTGGACGATGTCGAGTTCTTCTTCGACGGCGCGCTCGTGCACGTGCGCTCGTGCTCGCGCCTGGGCCGGCGCGACTTCGGCGCGAACCGCAAGCGCGTGGAACGGCTGCGCGCGCTCATCGAACGCTAGTACTGCGGTTACTGCCTGGGAAACTTGTAATAGGTCGCGTTGAGATAGGCGACCACGTCCTCGATTTCCTGCGGCGTCATCTGCGGGTTGAGGAAGTCGTTGCGGCGGCTGACGGCATCGCGCAGCTCGGCAAGCGACTTGACCCGCCCCTTGAACCGCTTCGGCTCCGACGGCGGCCGGTCCGACAGCCCGCTCGCTCTGAGCACCGAATCCATGAAGCTCGCCGAGGCGCGCGTCACCGGCGCGACATAGCGCTCGATGCCGTGGCAGCCGAAACAGACCTTGTGCAGCTTCGCGCCCCGGGCCGGGTCGCCCACCAGCGGCCCGGAGGACCGCTTCGCTTGCATCGCCTTGATGTGCTCGGCGCGGACTGTCGCTTTCTCTTCCGGAGTAGCGGCCGCTTCCATGCGCTGCCGATAGTCTTCGCGCTCGGCCGCGTTCATGAGCTCGGCGCCGGGGATGACCTCGCGCTCGTCGACCTGATCGGCGCCGGCGTACGCCGCCGCCATCCCGATGGACAAGGCGAGGAATAAGAGAATCTCGCAGGCCGCTTTTCTCATCTCCAGTGCCGGGAAAACTCTAGCGCAATCCGGCAATGGCACGTTGACGCACGTCAAGTGCGGGTTGCGAAGAAAGCGCGCGGCGATTGCGCGCCCGCTTGACGCGAATCAAGAGGCAAAGCACGCAACGCCTTAGAGTTCTTTCCGATGACAACGAAACGGACGAAGCAGATTTCCGTTGTCAGCGCGAGCACCTTTGCGTTCACGGTGTGCTTTGCCGTGTGGATGATGTTCGCGGTGATCGGCATCCCGATCAAGCAGCAGCTCGGCCTCAACGACACCCAGTTCGGCCTGCTCACGGCGACGCCGGTGCTCACCGGCTCGCTCATCCGCCTGCCGCTCGGCATGTGGACGGACAAGTACGGCGGGCGCATCGTCTACTTCCTGCTCATGCTGTCGACGGTGGTGCCGATCTGGCTGATCGGCGAGGCGACCGAGTTCTGGCACTTCCTGGTGCTCGGCCTGTTCGTCGGCCTCGCCGGCGGCTCGTTCACCGTGGGCATCGCTTACTGCGCCCGCTGGTTCGAAGCCAGGAACCAGGGCTTCGCCATGGGCATCTTCGGCGCGGGCAATTCCGGGGCGGCGGTGACGAAGTTCGTCGCGCCGGCGCTCCTGGTCGCCTTCGGCTGGCCGATGGTGCCCAAGGTATACGCGGTGGCGATGCTGCTGACGGCGCTCGGATTCTGGGTCTTCACCTACACCGATCCCGGGCACGTCAAGGGAAACGCAGTCACGGTGCGCGAGCAGCTGAAGGCCCTGAAGGACCCCAAGGTCTGGAAGCTGTGCCAGTACTACTCGATCGTCTTCGGCGGCTATGTCGGCCTGTCGCTGTGGATGACCAAGTACTACATCACGGAATACGGGTTCGACATCCGTGTCGCTGCGCTGCTTGCCGCGTGCTTCTCGCTGCCCGGCGGTGTGCTGCGCGCGATCGGCGGCTGGATGTCCGACCGCTACGGTGCCCACCCGGTGACCTGGTGGGTGATGCTGATCTCGTTCGTGTGCCTGTTTTTCCTTTCCTACCCGCAGACCGACCTCGTGGTGAAGACGATACACGGCGATCTTAGCTTCCACGTCGGGCTCGGCCCGTGGGCGTTCACCGCGCTCATGTTCGTCATGGGCATCGCCTGGGCGATCGGCAAGGCCTCGGTGTTCAAGTACATCTCGGACGAGTACTCGCACGACATCGGCGTCATCTCGGGGATCGTCGGCCTGGCGGGCGGCCTCGGCGGGTTCCTGCTGCCGATCATGTTCGGCGTGCTGGTCGACGTCACCGGCGTCAACTCGGTGGTGTTCATGCTGCTCTGGGGCATCACGCTGGTGTCGCTGGTCTGGATGTACTGGACCGAAATCGTGCCGCTGCGCGCGCGCCAGCGCGCCTCGGGCGAGCTCGTCTCGGCATAAGGACAAACCATGGCAACCGAAAGCATCAGCATCCGCTCGCAAATCGGCAAGACGCTGGAAATATGGACTCCGGAGGACCGCAGCTTCTGGGTGCGCGAGGGCCAGGCAATCGCCACCATCAACCTGTGGATCTCGGTGCCGGCGCTGTTCCTCGCCTTCGCGGTATGGCAGCTGTGGAGCGTGGTCGCGGTGAACCTGCCGCTGCTCGGCTTCAAGTTCACGCAGAACGAGCTGTTCTGGCTCGCCGCGGCGCCGGCGCTCTCGGGCGCGACGCTGCGCATCTTCTATTCGTTCATGGTGCCGGTGTTCGGCGGCCGGCGCTGGACCGCGCTCTCGACCGCGTCGCTGCTGGTTCCCACGCTCGGCATCGGCGTCGCCATCCAGGACCCGACCACCAGCTATGCCACGTTCCTGGTGCTCGCGCTGTTCTGCGGCTTCGGCGGCGGCAACTTCTCCTCGTCGATGGCGAACATCAATTTCTTCTTTCCGAGGGAAAGGAAGGGCTCCGCGCTCGGCGTCAACGCCGGCCTGGGCAACCTCGGCGTCTCGGCCGTCCAGTTCATGGCGCCGCTGGTGATCGCCGCGGGCGTTTACGGCCCCTTCGCCGGCGAGCCGCAGACGGTCGTCAGCGCGGCCGGCCGCACGATGCAGATCTGGGCGCAGAACGCCGCCTTCGTGTGGGTGCCGTTCATCGTGGTCGCGACCATCGCCGCCTGGGTCGGCATGAACGACCTCGCGCCGGCGAAGGCCTCGTTCCGCGAGCAGGCGGTGATCTTCAGGCGCAAGCACAACTGGCTGATGTGCTGGCTGTATCTCGGAACCTTCGGTTCGTTCATCGGCTATTCGGCGGGATTCCCGCTGCTCATCAAGAGCCAGTTTCCCGAAGTGAGCGCGCTGACCTATGCCTGGATGGGCCCGCTGGTCGGCGCGGTGATCCGGCCCTTCGGCGGCTGGCTCGCCGACAAGCTGGGCGGCGCGGTGGTCACCTTCTGGAACTTCGTGGTGATGGCGCTCGCCGTGGTGGGCGTGCTCTGGTTCCTGCCATCGGGCGGCTCGGGCGGCAGCTTCGCCGGCTTCTTCGCCTGCTTCATGCTGCTGTTCCTCACCACCGGCATCGGCAACGGCTCGACCTTCCGCATGATCCCGGTGATTTTCCCGGCGAAGGAAGCCTCGCCGGTGCTCGGCTTCTCGGCGGCAATCGCCGCCTACGGCGGCTTCTTCATTCCCAAGAGCTACGGCACCTCGCTCGCCATGACCGGCGGGCCCGAGGCCGCGCTGTACATGTTCATCGTCTTCTACCTCACCTGCATCGCGCTCACCTGGTGGTACTACAGCCGCAAGGGGGCCGAGAAGCCCTGCTGAAAGAGATCAATGAGTCATTTTCTCGACCGCCTCAAGTTCCTCACCCGCTCCGCCGAGAAGTTCTCGCAGGGCCACGGCGAGGTGCGCCGCGAAGACCGCAGCTGGGAGGACGGCTATCGCAGCCGCTGGAGCCACGACAAGATCGTGCGCTCGACGCACGGCACCAACTGCACCGGCTCGTGCAGCTGGAAGATCTACGTCAAGGGCGGCATCGTCACCTGGGAGACGCAGCAGACGGACTACCCGCGCACGCGCCCCGACATGCCCAACCACGAGCCGCGCGGCTGCTCGCGCGGCGCGTCGTACTCCTGGTACCTGTACTCCGGGAACCGGCTGAAGTACCCGATGGTGCGCAGCTCCCTGCTTGCCTCGTACAGGAACCTGAGAAAACGCTGTGACCCGGTGGCGGCGTGGAAAGCGATCGTCGAAAACGATGTTTCCTACAAGCAGCAGCGCGGCCTGGGCGGCTTCCTGCGCTCGTCCTGGGAGGAAGTGAACGAGATCATCGCCGCGGCCAACGTCTACACCATCCAGAAATACGGGCCCGACCGGATCATCGGCTTCTCGCCGATCCCCGCGATGTCGATGATCTCGTACGCGGCCGGCAGCAGGTATCTGTCGCTGATCGGCGGCGTGTGCATGAGCTTCTACGACTGGTATTGCGACCTGCCGCCCGCATCGCCGATGACCTGGGGGGAGCAGACCGACGTGCCCGAGTCGGCCGACTGGTACAACGCGAGCTTCATCATGATGTGGGGCTCGAACGTGCCGCAGACGCGCACGCCCGACGCGCACTTCATGAGCGAGGTGCGCTACAAGGGCGCGAAGATCGTCTCGGTGTTCCCGGATTACGCCGAGGGCTCCAAGTTCGGCGATCTCTGGCTGCATCCCAAGCAGGGGACCGACGCGGCCCTCGCCATGGCGATGGGCCACGTGATCCTCACTGAGTTCCACGCCAGCGGGAAAAGCGAGTATTTCCGCGAGTACTGCCGCCGGTACACCGACATGCCGATGCTGGTGCGCCTGGCGAAGCAGGGCGGGCGCTACGTGCCCGAGCGCTTCCTGCGCGCTTCCGATCTCGAGCTGAATGAAAAGAACAACCCCGAGTGGAAGACCGTCTGCCTCGACGAAGCGACGGGCAAGCCCGCCGTGCCCACCGGCTCGATCGGCTTCCGCTGGGGTGAGAAAGGCAAGTGGAACCTCGATGCCAACGGCATCAAGCCCCGGCTTTCGCTGAGCGATGCGGCCGACGAGAAGGCGACGGTGGCTTTCCCGTATTTCGGCGGCATCGCGCACCAGCACTTCGCCTCGAACCCGCAGAGCGAGATTCTCGAGCGGCAGGTGCCGGTGAAGCGCGTAGGCGGACATCTGGTGGCGAGCGTCTACGATCTCCTGCTCGCCAATTACGGCGTGGGCGCGGCCGCATCGTTCGACGACGACGTCCCTTACACCCCGGCCTGGCAGGAGCGCATCACCGGCGTGCCGCGCGCGCAGGTGGTCACGGTGGCGCGGCAGTTCGCCGACAACGCCGACAAGACGCACGGCAAGTCCATGGTGATCATCGGCGCGGCGATGAACCACTGGTACCACATGGACATGAACTACCGCTCGATCATCAACCTGCTGGTGATATGCGGCTGCGTGGGGCGCTCGGGCGGCGGCTGGGCACACTACGTCGGCCAGGAGAAGCTGCGCCCGCAGACCGGCTGGGCGCCGCTCGCCTTCGCCCTCGACTGGGCGCGGCCGCCGCGGCAGATGAACTCGACCAGCTTCTTCTATGCCCACACCGACCAGTGGCGCTACGAGAAGCTCTCGGTCGCCGAGATCCTTTCGCCGCTCGCCGATCCCCAGCGCTACTCGGGCAGCCTGATCGACTTCAACATCCGCGCCGAGCGCATGGGCTGGCTACCTTCGGCTCCGCAGCTCCAGGAAAACCCGATAAAGATAAGTGAAAGAGCAAAAGCGGAAAATCTCGACGTCAAGGACTACGTCGTCAAGCAGCTCAAGAGCGGCAAGCTGCGCATGAGCTGCGAGGATCCCGACCACCCGGACAACTTTCCCAGAAACATGTTCGTCTGGAGATCGAACCTCCTGGGCTCGTCGGGCAAGGGCCACGAATACTTCCTCAGGCACCTGCTCGGCACGGTGAACGGCGTGCAGGGCGTCGAAGAAGAGAATGCCAACCAGGAAGTGGCGTGGCGCGACCAGGCGCCGGAAGGAAAGCTCGACCTGCTGGTCACGCTCGACTTCCGCATGAGCACCACGTGCCTGTACTCCGACATCGTGCTGCCCACGGCCACCTGGTACGAGAAGAACGACCTCAACACCTCGGACATGCACCCCTTCATCCATCCGCTGTCGCAGGCGGTCGACCCTTCGTGGCAGGCGCGCAGCGACTGGGACATCTACAAGGGGATCGCCCGCAAGTTTTCCGAGATCGCCGGGCAGCACCTCGGCGTCGAGAAGGACGTGGTGCTGACGCCGCTCATGCACGACACGCCGGGCGAGCTCGGCCAGCCCTTCGAAGTCAAGGACTGGAAGAAAGGCGAATGCGAGCCGGTGCCGGGCAAGACCATGCCCGCGATCACCGTGGTCGAGCGCGACTATCCGAACACCTACAAGCGCTTCACCGCGCTCGGGCCGCTGATGGCGAAAATCGGCAATGGCGGCAAAGGCATCTCCTGGAATACCGAGCATGAAGTGGCCTTCCTCAAGAAGCTCTCGGGGGAAAGCGAAGGACTGGCAAGGATCGAGTCCGACATCGACGCCTGCGAGGTGATCCTGAGCCTCGCGCCGGAAACCAACGGCGAAGTGGCGGTGAAGGCGTGGAAGGCGCTGTCCGAGATCACCGGGCGCGACCACACGCACCTCGCCCAGCCGCGCGAGGACGACAAGATCCGCTTCCGTGACGTGCAGGCCCAGCCGCGCAAGATCATCTCCTCGCCGACCTGGTCCGGCCTGGAGTCCGAGCGCGTCTCGTACAACGCCGGCTACACCAACGTGCACGAGCTGATTCCCTGGCGCACTCTGACCGGGCGGCAGCAGCTCTACCAGGACCACCCCTGGATGCGCGACTTCGGCGAAGGCCTGGTCTCCTACCGGCCGCCGGTGGACACCAAGACCGTGCAGCCGATGCTCGGCAGGCGCGACAACGGCAATCCCGAGGTGGTGCTGAATTTCATCACCCCGCACCAGAAGTGGGGCATCCACTCCACCTACACCGACAACCTGCTGATGCTGACGCTGTCGCGCGGCGGGCCGATCGTATGGATGTCCGAAATCGACGCGCGCAAGGCCGGCATCGTCGACAACGACTGGATCGAGGCGTTCAACGTGAACGGCGCACTGACGGCCCGCGCCGTGGTGAGCCAGCGCGTGCCCGAGGGCATGGTGATGATGTACCACGCCCAGGAGAAGATCGTGAACACCCCGGGCTCCGAGATCATGGGCACCCGCGGCGGCATCCACAACTCCGTGACGCGCACCTGCCCGAAGCCCACGCACATGATCGGTGGCTATGCGCAGCTGAGCTACGGCTTCAACTACTACGGCACGGTCGGCTCGAACCGCGACGAGTTCGTGATCGTGCGGAAAATGAGCACTGTGGACTGGATGGACGGATCCACGAAGGAAGACGCATGAAGATCAGAGCGCAAATCGGGATGGTGCTGAATCTCGACAAGTGCATCGGCTGCCACACCTGCTCGGTGACCTGCAAGAACGTCTGGACCAACCGGCCGGGCATGGAATACGCCTGGTTCAACAACGTCGAGAGCAAGCCCGGCGTCGGCTATCCCAGGGACTGGGAGAGCCAGGAGCGCTGGAACGGCGGCTGGATACGCAACGGCGGCGGCAAGATCAAGCCGAAGCAGGGCGGCAAGCTCGGCGTGCTCTCCAAGATCTTCGCCAACCCGAACCTGCCGCAGCTCGACGACTACTACGAGCCGTTCACCTTCGACTACGAGCACCTGCATCACGCGCCGACGATGCAGGCCGCGCCGGTGGCGCGCCCGCGCTCGCTGATCACCGGCAGCCGCATGGAAAAAATCGAGAGCGGCCCGAACTGGGAAGAGATCCTCGGCGGCGAATTCGAGAAAAGAAAAAAAGACTACAACTTCGAGGAAATCCAGCGCGAGATCTACGGGCAGTTCGAGAACACCTTCCTCATGTACCTGCCGCGGCTGTGCGAGCACTGCCTGAACCCGACCTGCGTCGCGAGCTGTCCCTCGGGCTCGATCTACAAGCGCGAGGAGGACGGCATCGTGCTGATCGACCAGGACAAGTGCCGCGGCTGGCGGATGTGCGTCTCGGGCTGCCCCTACAAGAAGATCTACTACAACTGGAACAGCGGCAAGGCCGAGAAATGCATCTTCTGCTACCCGAGGATCGAGTCCGGGCAGCCGACGGTGTGCTCCGAGACCTGCGTCGGGCGCATCCGCTATCTCGGCGTGCTGCTCTACGACGCCGACCGCATCGAGCAGGCGGCGAGCGTCGGCGAGCCGCGCAGCCTCTACGAGGCGCAGCTCGGCCTGTTTCTCGACCCTGCGGATCCCGAGGTGATCGCGCAGGCGCGCCGGGACGGCGTGCCCGATCCCTGGATCGAAGCGGCGAATGCCTCTCCGGTGTACAGGATGGCCATGGAGTGGAAGGTCGCCTTTCCGCTGCATCCGGAATACCGCACGCTGCCCATGGTGTGGTACGTGCCGCCGCTCTCGCCGCTCAGCGCCGCGGCCGAGAGCGGGCATATCGGGCTGAACGGCTATATCCCGGACGTCGCGCAGCTGCGCATCCCGCTCAAGTATCTCGCCAACCTGCTCACCGCGGGCGACGAGGCGCCGGTGCAGCTCGCCTTGGAGCGGATGCTCGCCATGCGCGCCTTCTTCAGGATGCTGAACGTCGACAAGCGCGAAGACACGAAAGTGCTCGACCAGGTGGGCCTGTCCCGTTCGCAGGTCGACGAGATGTACCGCTACATGGCGATCGCCAATTACGAGGACCGCTTCGTCATCCCGACGACGCACCGCGAGCACGCCGAGGACGCCTACGACCTGCGCGGGTCGTGCGGCTTCTCGCTCGGTAACGGCTGCTCGGACGGGGAAAGCCGGGCGAGCCTGTTCGGCGGCGAGAAGCGCGTCATCCCCCTGAAGGCGATCTCCGAATGAAGAGCTACCGGGCGCTTTCAGCGCTGCTGTCCTATCCCGAGCCGGCGCTCGTCGGGGCGCTGCCCGAAATCGCCGCGGTCCTGCGGCGCGACGGGGTCGACGGACTGGGCGGCCTGCTGGAAGAGTTGGGGCGCGATCCGTTGTATGCGCTCCAGGAACGCTACGTTTCCCTCTTCGACCGCTCGCGCGCGCTCTCGCTGCATCTCTTCGAGCACGTGCACGGCGAGTCGCGCGACCGCGGCCAGGCGATGGTCGACCTGCAAGCGATGTACGCCGGCCGCGGAATGCGCATCGCGGACCACGAGCTCCCCGACTACTTGCCCGCGTTCCTCGAGTTCCTTTCGCTTGTTCCGGCCAGTGAGGCGAAGACGCTCTTGAGCGAAACCGGCCATATCCTGCGCGCCGTCGGCGGCCGGCTCGCCGAGCGCGGCAGCCGCTACGCCGAAGTGTTCGCCGCGCTTCTCGCGCTTGCGGGCGAAGCCGGGCTCGCGCAGCCGCTCCGCGCGGGAGCACAAGCGGGCGAGAACCTCGCCTCGCTCGACAGGGAATGGATGGATCCAGAGGTCAGCTTCGGCGGTCCGCAGCCGGTCCGCTTCTATCGCAAGGGCGTTCCCGCATGAACCAGTTCCTCTTCGGCATCTACCCGTACGTCGCCGTGGCGATCCTGCTCCTCGCAAGCCTGATCCGCTTCGATCGCGACCAGTACACCTGGAAGAGCGATTCGAGCCAGCTGCTGCGCACCGGCCGGCTGCGCTGGGGCTCCAACCTTTTCCATCTGGGAATACTCGGTATCTTCTTCGGCCACCTGTTCGGCCTGCTGATGCCGCTCGCGTTCTGGCACGCGGTCGGCCTGTCGACAGCGGGCAAGCAGATGATCGCCATCGTCGGCGGCGGCATCGCCGGGGCGGCTTGCCTGGCCGGGCTGCTGATCCTCCTGTACCGCAGGCTCACCGAGCCGCGCGTGCGCGCGCATTCGCGCACCATGGATCTTGCCGTGCTGTACCTGATCCTCGCGCAGGTGCTTCTCGGCCTGTACAGCATCAGCGTATCGCTGGGCCACCTGGAGGGCGCCGTCATGCTCAAGCTCGTCAACTGGGCGCAGGGCATCGCCACCTTGCGGCCCGACGCGGCGAGCTACCTCGCCGACGTCCCCTGGGTGTTCAAGGCGCACATTGCCCTCGGCCTGACCCTCTTCGTCGTATCGCCGTTCTCGCGCCTGGTGCACGTCTGGAGCGGCTTCGCCAGCGTCGGTTACCTGGCCCGCGCCTACCAGATCGTGCGCGCCCGGGGATAGCCTCGCCTAGTTCACCTGGATGCGGGCTTTGCGCACCACGTCGCCCCAGCGCGCCTGCTCCCTGGCGATGAACGCGGCGTATTCCTGGGGCGTCGAGCCGACGGCCTCGGCGCTGTCCACCGCGAAGCGCTCTGCCACCGCGGGACGCCTGGCCGCTTTCGCGGCCTCGTCCGCAAGGCGCTTGATGATCGGTGCGGGCGTCTTGCCCGGCGCATTCAGGCCGTACCACTGCGTGGTTTCGAAGCCCGGGTAGCCCTGCTCGGCCACGGTCGCGACGTCCGGAAGGATCGACAGGCGCTGCGTCGAGCCGACCGCGATGACGCGCAGCTTACCGGCCTTCACGTGCGGCAGCAGCGGGGGCGTGCCGGCCGAGCTCGCCTGCGTGCGGCCGGCGACGAGATCGATCAGGTTGGGTCCGGTGCCTTTATAGGGCACGTGCACGATGTCGATGCCGGCCACGAGCTTCAGGTATTCCATCGCCAGGTGCCCGGCGCTGCCGTTGCCCGCCGAGCCGTAATAGAGCTTGCCCGGCCGCTTTTTCGCCAGCGCGACGAACTCGCGCATATCCTTCACCGGGACGTCGGCGTGCACCACGAAGATGTTCGGGACCTTGGCGAGGAGCGAAACCGCGGCGAAATCGCGGTTGGTGTCGAAGGGCAGGCTCTCGAACATGAACGGATTGACCGCGAGCGTGCCGATGTGGCCGATGATCAGCGTGTAGCCGTCGGGCTCCGCGCGCGCGACGTCCTGCATGGCGACGTTGCCGCCGCCGCCCGGCCTGTTGTCGATGACGATCGCCTGGCCGAGTCCCTTTTCCATCTCGGCCGCCACGGCGCGCGCGACGATGGACGAGCTGCCGCCGGGCGCGAACGGCACGACCAGGCGCAGCGGCTTGGAGGGCCAGGCCTGCGCCTGCCCGAGCAGCGGCGCGGCCATCGCGAGTACGAGAACGAGAAACCGAATCATGCGATTTTTCTCCCTTCAGAATTGCGCTGCGTACTGCGACGGGTCGATGACGGCGCCGATGACGAGCGGACGCTCGGGCGAGCGCCGGCCGAACGCCTCTTGCAGCGTCTTTTCGTCGCTCGCCATGACCCCGTCGCAGCCCATTGCGGGCGCAAGGCGCTCGATGTCGACGGGCTCGAGCAGCGTGCCCCAGCTCGGGTAGTTGCGTTGCGCCTGCTTGAGCTCGATGCGGTTCAGGCTCCCGTCGCAGAACACGACCACTACGAGGCCGAGCTTGAGCGACGCGGCGAGGCCGAGCTCGCCTTGCACCATGGCGAAGCCGCCGTCGCCGACGAAGCTCACTACCGCTCGCCCGGGATATAGCAGCTTCGCCGCCATGCCGGCGGGCAGTGAATACCCCATGGAGGAAAGCCCGTTGGTCATCAGCATCGCGCGCGGCTCGTAGGTCGCCCAGCCCTGGCCGACGAGCAGCTTGTGCGAGCCGACGTCGGTGGCCGCGATGGTATCGCGTGGCATGGCGGCGCGCACCACGTCGATGACATCCGTGGGATTCAGCCTGCCGGGCACGCGTCCCGCGTAGTAGGCCTTCTTCAGGCCCTCGCGGTGCGTGGCGAGTTGCGCCCGGCTCCAGCGCTCGAGGCTCCCGCACGCCGAGGCAAGCGCATCGAGAATGCCGGGGATGGGCCCGACCAGCTCGATCTCGGCCGGATAGATCTGATCGGTGTTCGGGGTGCTGTCGATGTGGATGGTCGGCGCGGCGAGCGTCCAGGGCTTGATGAGCTCGACCGCATCGAAGCCCACGCACAGCAAGAGGTCCGCGCCCGCCAGGAATCCCCATACATACCGGTTGCACGCCATGTCGAGCGTGCCCGCATAGAACGCGTGGTCCTCCGCCATTACCCCTTTCGCCATCGGCGATACCACGACCGGGCAGCCGATCGTCTCGGCAAAATGCACCAAGGCGGCGCTCGCGCCGGCGCGCTGCGCCGAGATGCCGGCGAGCACCATGGGGCGCCGGGCGCTCCTGAGGCGCTTGACCGCGTCGCCATCGCCGAAGACTTGCGTCGATTGCCGGCTCTCGAGCGGCGGCAGCACGATGCGCTCGTCCGAGGCTTCGGCGCCTACGACGTCCGCATGGGTCGTGATGTGCACGGCGCCGGGGCGCTCGGCCATCGCCATGCGCAGCGCCTTGCGCATCACGCCACCCACGGTATCGGGCGAAACATGCGTCGCCCATTTGCTCACCGGGGAGAAAATCAGGTTGTGGTTCAGCACCTGGTGCGTGAACGTCTGCTCGCGCCTGCGCTCGATCTGCCCCGAGATGGCGATGAGGGGAACACGATCGAGCGTGGCTCCGGCCACCGCGTTCAGCATGTTCGACGAGCCCGGGCCGAGCGTGGACATGCACACGCCGGGGCGGGCGGTCAGGAAGCCATAGGCCTCGGCCATCAGCCCCGCGGTTCCCTCGCGCCGGCCGAGCACGAATTGCATGCCGGCGCGCCGCGCGGCTTCCATGAAGTCGATGTTCGGATCGCCCGGATAGCCGAAGATATGCCCGATTCCCGCCGCCTTCAGGTATTGCGCCATCACTTCGGAAACGTTCACGGCTTTTTTCCCAGCGCCGTGCGGATGGCGCCGATCAGCTCGGCGCGGTTCTCGGTCTTGCGGCCGCCGAGCCCGCCCTTGACGCCGAGATCGGCGAGCCACTGCTGGCGCGCCGCGGTGGCCGCCGCCATCAGCGGCTCGATGCCGATGCCTCGGAGCGTCTCGGCGACCTCGCGCATTTCCGCGGCCCGGCGCTTGCCGTGGCTCACTACGCGCTCGAGCATGTAGCCCGAGATCTTTTCCCAGTCGAGCGTCGGGAACGTCTCCTTGAGCGAAGCGAGCACGCGCTCTTCGACCCGGTACTCGCTTGCCGCGAGCATCGACTCGAGCACCAGCGCCTCGAGCCCTTTGATCATGATCGAGCGGAACATCTTGATCGCCGAGGCCTGGCCGACCTCGCCCGACACCGCCTCCATGTTCATGCCCATGGCGCGCGCCCGCGGCAGGAGCTCCGCCGCGCCCGGACCGCCGACGAGGCAGGGCACCTTGTGCTGATAAGGGGCGACCGGCGCCATCACCGCGACGTCCACATACGAGGCTCCGGTGGGCGCGACGCGGGCCGCGGTCTCGATCTTGCGCTGCGGTGAGACCGAATTGATGTCGAGAAAGAGCTGCCCCTTGTGCAACCCCGGCAGGCACGAGAGCGTGGCCTGCAGGCTCGAGGCTGCGGTCACGGCGAGGAACACGATGTCCGCCTCGCGCACCGCATCGACGTGATCCGGCGCGACTTCGACGCCGAGCGAACGCGCCGCCTCGACGAGCTGCCCGGGGAAAAGAATGTCGTAGGCGCGGATGCGCGCGGCCTTCGCCGACAGCAGCCCGCGGCTGATCGTCTGCCCGGCCTCGCCGAAGCCGATGAACGCGACGCGTTCCATATCCCTATTGAACCGAAGCGTACCGCAGGCGCATCATTTGCGCGCCGAGGAGGAAATCATGCGTGCAATCGCCGCAATTCTCGCACTGGCCGCGTCGGCCGCAATTGCGCAACCTACCCCTGAACAGACGCTGTCGGCGGTTGTCGCTGTAAACGCGAAGATATCGCAGGGCGCGCGCAGCGCGGCGACGCTCGGGATGCAGCGCCGCGGCAGCGGCGCGCTGATCGGCCAAGGCTACGTGCTCACCATCGGCTATCTCGTCATCGAGTCCGAAGCGATCGAAGTGGTGGGTGCGGGCGGGCGCACGGTGCCCGCAAGGCTTGCAGGCTACGATCATGCCTCCGGTTTCGGCCTGCTCAGGCTTCTGGCCCCACTGGAGGGCACGCCGCTCGCGCTCGGCGATTCGGCGGCGCTTGCCGAGCGCGAGCCGGCAATGGTGGTGAGCGCGCCGGGCCGCGAAGGCGCCACCATCGTCTACGTGGTGTCGCGCAGGCCCTTCTCGGGCAGCTGGGAATACCACCTCGACTCGGCGATCTTCACCTATCCCGCGGTGCCCGAGTGGTCGGGGGCGCCGCTCATCAGCGCGAAGGGCGAGCTCGTCGGCGTCGGCTCGCTCATCGTCGCCGACGCCGGCGCCCCGGGGATGCAGGCGCCGGGCAACATGTTCGTGCCGATCGATCTGCTCAAGCCGATCCTGCGCGATCTCATCGATCAGGGGCGGCGCAGCGGTCCTTCGCGTCCGTGGCTCGGCGTCAACGCCGACGAGGTTCGCGGCCGGCTCTTCGTGTCGCGCTTGTCGGCCGACGGTCCCGCGGAACGGGCCGGCCTGCAGGCGAACGACATCGTTCTCGCCGTGGGCGGCGAGGAGGTGACGACGCTCGCGGAGTTCTACCGCAAGGTCTGGAGCCGCGGGGCGGCGGGCGTCGAGGTGCCGCTCAAGATTCTGCGCGGCGCGCAGGTGAGGGAGCTCACCGTGCGCTCGATCGACCGCGCGCGGTACTTCGAGGGCTCAAAGACCCATTAGGTCTTTCGGGTAGGGCATCACCTCCGGGGAAAGCGTGCTCGGCGGCTGCCGGCGCAGGAGCGCCGCGCTCGAGCCGCGCGCCACGGCCTGGGCGTAGCGCACGTTCTTCTGCATTTCCTCGAGATAGAGATTCGCGCCGCCGAAGTGCCGGGTGGCGTATTCGTAGGCGCGGGCGAGCGGCAGCTCGAGGCGCCGCGCGGCTCCCACGTAGAAGGTCGGCGTCTTGTGCACCAGGTCCTCGGCCGAAGCGAATACCGGCAGGCGCCGCATGCCGGGGCGTCGCCGCCACGCGAGGCCGCCGAGCACGAACTCCGGGTACAGCCGGTCGCGGCATTTCTCCAGGTAACAGCGGTCGGACATCTGCGCGATGATGTCGGCCGTGCCGAGCATCTGGCCCACGCGGCGCAGCAGCGTGTCGCCGATGCGGATGGTCTCGGCCGGCCGCTCGTAGCCGGTGTAATGCACAAGCGCCGCGGCGGCGCGCGCGTATCTGTCTTCCATGCCCAGCTCGCATACGTAGCGGCGCAGGAACGCGGCGCTACGCGAGACGTGGGTGAGCGTGTATTCCGCACCGTAGCGGTGCTTGCGGTCGTTGCGGCGGCGCAGGTAGCCGAAGTCGTGAAACAGCGCCGCAAGCACGCCGACCCGGAACACTTCGCTCGCGAGCGCCGGCTCGCTGGCGCGGCGGCCGCGCACGTAGCCATGCAGCATCCGGGCCATGGCGAGCGTCACGTCGAGCACGTGCTGCACGTCGTGGTACTCCGTGTCGCAGGGACAATACTCGGGATGCTTGCCGCGGTAGAGGTCGGCCGCGTAGCGGAAGGCCTGCCCGAGCTGCGCGGCTGCCGGGTCGTCGTAGAGCGATTGGTAGAGGCGGATGACCTCGGCGGCGACCGCCGCGGGGTCGGTGGTTCGGACTGAATCGGTGACGTCGTAGTCGTTGCGCCGCATTATCCTTGCAGCTTTTCAGGTCTTTCGCGTGAGCGAGTATAGGGATAGGATTCCGGGCTCGAGTGGAACTTTGTCACAGCGTGACGGACCTTCCTCTGACCGAAGACGAGAAGGTGCAGATCCGGCAGCGTCTTCAGCTGCTCGAGATCGAGCACCACGATCTTGACGAGGTGATTCACAGGCTCGACGGCACCCCGGGGCAGGATCGGCTGCAGCTGCAGCGCCTCAAGAAACGCAAGCTCCTGCTGAAGGACCAGATCGCGAAGCTGCGCACGCGCCTCATTCCCGACATTATCGCGTGATCGCGCTGATACAGCGCGTCGCCGAGGCGAGCGTGTCGGTCGGCGGCGAGACCGTTGGCTCGATCGGCAAAGGGGTGCTCGCCCTTGTCGGCGTAGAGCGCGGCGACGGCGAAGCGCAGGCCGCACGGCTCGCGCAGAAAGTGCTCTCTTACCGCATCTTTCCCGACCCGGCAGGCAGGATGAACCTTTCCCTGCAGGACATCGGCGCAGAGCTGCTCGCGGTGCCGCAGTTCACGCTCGTGGCCGACACCAACAGCGGGGCCCGGCCGAGCTTCTCCAGCGGCGCCTCGCCCGAAGACGGCGAGCGGCTGTTCGAAAAGTTCGTCGAACTTTCGAAAGCAAAAGCGCGCGGGCGCTTCGGCGCGCATATGCGCGTCAGCCTCGTGAACGACGGGCCGGTGACTTTCTGGCTGCAGGTTCCGCCCGGGTCCTGAAAGCGGAATGCGGTAAGCTTCGGCGCGCATGTTCGAGGAGTTTATCGGCACCAAGCCCGTCGAGGAAAGGCACCGCATCGATGTCGCGGCGCTCGAGAAGTTTCTCGATTTCCCGATAAGCGGCGTCGAGCAGTTCAAGGGCGGCCAATCCAATCCCACCTATCGGATCACCGCGGCGGGCGGAAAAACGTACGTTCTCAGGCGAAAACCGCCGGGCAAGCTCCTGCCTTCCGCGCACGCGGTCGAGCGCGAGTACCGCGTCATCCGGGCGCTGCACCGGACCGGCTTCCCGGTGGCGCGGCCGCTCGCGCTGTGCGAGGACGAGGCGGTGATCGGCACGGCGTTCTACGTCATGGACTGCGTCGAGGGCCGGGTGCTGTGGGACCAGGCGCTGCCCGGCATGAGCCGCAGCGAGCGCGCC
>DASZOS010000026.1:0-10546 GCA_035550695.1 Burkholderiales bacterium
ACCACATGGACCCGGTCGGCGGCCATGCGGTGCAGGCGGCGCGCGAACTCGGCGCCCGCATGTGAGTTGGCCACGACGCCATCGCACAGCATCGAAGTCAGGCGATAGCCGATGCGTTGCAGCAGCGATAGCGTGTAGCTGTCGTTCCGTTCCGAGTTCAGTACCGGCACTCCGGCGTCCCAGCCGGCCAGCCGGCAATAGACGTCCCCGTCGTACAGGAAGCCGTGCAGGATGTCGGGCTGCCAATTGCGGATGTGACGGCGCAGGCGCCCAAGAACGCCGATATCGAGACGCAGCCGTTTCTGGTCGACGACCACATCGACATCGACGCCCGCGAGCTCGTCGATGCGAAGCGTCTGGCGGGTGAGCGTGTAGATGCTCACCTCGTGCCCGAGGCGAACAAGCTCCCTGGAAAGCAGGACAAGCTGGCGCTCGGCCCCGCCCAGCGCGAGCCCGCTCACTACAAAGAGAATTCTCACAATGCCGATGGTGGCAAGCGCCGCTGCGTCATTCGACCGCCGCGCTTGAGCCGAACGGCGCACGGCGCGCCAGCGCTGGGCGGCGTAGGCCGGCAAGTAGGCTAGCAACGATGAATTCCCCAGGCGAGCTGGACCCGCGCCGCTTCAGCTCCGCGCGGCCGCCGGTCATGCTGCTCGGCGGCCTGAACATTGCCCGTGCGCTCGGCCTGGCGGGCATCCCGGTCATCGTCGCTTCGACGGAGGCGCACCAAGCCGCGTTCGCTTCTCGATACTGCAGGGGACGGCTGCTGCTGCCTTCGCTCGAGAATCGCGCCGCGGCCGCCGACGCCTTGCTGCGCGTGGGAGAACGCCTCGCCGCCGGTCTGGGCCGCCGTCTGCCCCTGTTCTACAGTAACGACGATTGGCAACGGCTCGTGCAGGACTACCGCGCCGAGCTGGCGCGGCACTACGCGCTGCTGCTCAACGGCGCGGAGGTGGCGCGGGCGGTCATCGAAAAGGATCTCTTCCAGCCATTCGCCGCAAGCCGCGGCCTGCCGATCCCGCAAACGCTCGCATGGAATGAGCTCGAGCGCTTCAACCGTCCGGTCCTCATCAAGCCCAAGACCAAGTTCGCCTGGGACGTGTCCTCGGTGCATCTGCGGCTCTTCGAACGCCAGGGCAAGGCGCGCATCTTCCCGAACGGCCGGGCGCTCCTCGCCGATGCGGCCGCGCAGCGACTGCGCGACGAGCTCCTGATCCAGGAGTACGTGACCGGGGACGACCGCGAGCTGTGGTCCTTCCATGGCTTCTCGGACGAGAACGGCCGGCTGCTCGACTGGTTCATCGGCCGCAAGATCCGCACCTATCCCGCGCTGACCGGCATCAGCACTTACATCGAGCTCGCGCACGACGACGAGGTCGTGCACCTCGGCCGCCATATCGTTTCCCGGCTGCCGCTGAAGGGGGTGTTCAAGATAGACCTGAAGCGCGATCGGGTTACCGGACGGCTGCGTCTCCTGGAGGTCAATGCCCGCTACAACCTGTGGCATTACCTCGGGGCGGCAAACGGCGTCAATCTCACGCGCACAGCGTACGAGTACCTCCTGTACGGCACGCGCCCTGCCGTCGCCGGGCGCTACGGCGCCACCTGTCGCTGGATCTATCTGCGCTACGACTGGCGTGCGTATCGGGAGCTTGCGGCGCGCGGGGAGCTCAGCCTGCCGGCATGGCTCGCGTCGCTCGGGGCGGCGCCGAAGGTGTGCCAGCTCTTCGCATGGACCGACCCGCTGCCGTTCATCAACAAGCTTTACCACAGCGTGAAGTCGCGGCTGCCGCGCCTCACCGCCCTGCTGCGCCGATGGCTCTCTACGGCGTCATAGCCGACATCCACGGCAATCGCGAGGCCCTGGCCGCGGCCCTCGCCGCGCTCGATCTGCGCCAGGTCAGCCGCCTGCTGTGCCTCGGGGACATCGTCGGCTACAACGCCGACCCCGACGCATGCGTGGAGATGGTGCGCAGCCGCGGCGCGCTGGCGATCGCCGGCAACCACGACCTTATCGGCGTGCGCCGGCTTGATTTCGCGCGCTGCTCGAACAAGGCGATGTACTCGCTCAAGCGCACGCGCCGCGACCTCGCGGCCGCGAGCGTCGCCTACCTCGCCGCCCTTCCCGGCTACCGCGTGATCGACGAGCGCATCGTGCTCGTGCACGGCGGCGTGCGCGACGTCGAGCAGTACATGATCGGAGCCGAGCACATCCGGCACAACGCCCAGTACCTGCGCGCAGACTTTCCGCAGGCGCGCCTGTGCTTCTTCGGGCACAGCCACGAGCAGAAGGTGTACCGGGTTGACGAAGACAGCGTCCTCGACGTGCCGATTGCGCCGAGCATGCCGCTCGCGCAGGACCGCGTGTACTTCATCAACCCCGGCTCGGTCGACGCTTCGAGAAAGCGGGAGCACAAGCTCGCGGAGTTCGCGGTGCTCGACACCGAGGCTTCGCGGCTGGAGCTCTGGCGCGTGCCTTACGATTGCGCCGCAACCGAGGCGAAGGCCGCGGTCTTCGGCTACCGCATCCCGCCGCTCGCCGAGCGTTTCTACGCAGCGCGCAGGCGCATACTGCCGCCCGCGAGGCGGCGCCACGCGGCAACGAGCGCCGTGCCGGCAAAGATCGCGAGGAAAGGAACGAGCGCGATGCTGTGGCGCGCATGGGCGATGATCGGCAGGTGGATCGCGACCAGATAGGCGGCGAAAAGCGCGATCGGCGCCCACGCCATGGGCGCGCTGCGCCGCGCGACCATGTAGAGCCCGGCGAGCGCAAGCGCGAGCAGCGGAAGCTGCATGCCTGCGTTCACCGCCGTCGCAAGCCCGTTCTTGCCGAGAAACCAGAAATTCAGCAGGTTCGAGCCGGCGCATCGCGCGAGAAAGGCCGGATCTTCACGATACCGCGCGAACGCCCGGTGCAGCAGAGCGCGATTGAAGGTCACCTCGTCGGCGACCGTGTAGAAATACTGGTAGTAGCCGCCCTTGAAGCGCAGGCCTGCTTCCGACGCCAGGCGGTTTCGCTCCCGCGCGGCCTGCAGCTGCAGGGCCAGGAAGTCGCTGTCGAAGGACAAGCGCTCGCACGTGTACTGCCCCTCCTGCGCCGCCACTCCCTGCACCGAAGCGGTGGGAACGAACTCGCCCGACAGGGCATAGTTGCGCAGCACCCAAGGCGACATCGCCAGCCCCATGACGCCGACGAGAAGGCCACCCAACGCCACGCGCCGCAAGCGCGCACCCGGCGGCGCGGCCCACACGAGGCAGGGCAGCAGAACGAGAGGAAACAGCAACGGCGTGCTGCGAATCAACACCACGCCGCCGAGGGCAAGGCCGGCAAGCAAGTAGTGCTTCGCGCTGTCCGCTTCAATGGCGCGATACAGAAGCAGCATGAAGCCCACGAGCGCGAACATGAACAGAATCTCCACGCCGCCGCGCGCCTGCGCGGCGAGCGTCCCCGGATAGAGCAGGAACACGGCGGCCGCGACGAGACCCGCCGCTTCGTTTCGGGTAACGCGGCGCGCGAGATGCCACAGGAGCAGCGCGGTGGCGGCCGCGAGAAGCAGATTGGCGAGCCGCGCCGCCCCGATGCCGAAGCCGAAAACCTTGAACAGCCCGGCAAGGAGCAGCGGATAGCCCGGCTCGCGCATCATCGTTTCGCCCAGCTCCCTGCCGAAACGGTACCCTTGCCCGCTCGCGAGGTTCCGGCCGAGCAGATCGTAGTCGTCGGCAAAGCCAAGCGTGTAGTGCGACGAGGCGCTTCGCTCCAGGGCCGGTACGGCGAAAAACAGGATGATCGCCGTCAAGGCCACCGCCACCCCGATCAAGGGGTAAATCCGATTCACGACACGGCGTCGACGGCGCGGTGCGCCGCGCGCACCGCTTGCCGGCGCCGGGCGGCGGCGCGCGCCGCGCTGCGCCAGGTGTACGTCGCGCTCATCGCGTAGTTCCATACGGCGCCGACGGCGATCCCGGCCAGGGCGGCAGCCGCCCAGCCGGTCGCGTTCGCGAAGAGGTACGACGCCACGCCGACGTTCGCCAGCATCCCGACCGAGCAGACCACGGTGAAGGACAGCCATCCCTTCAGCCACCCCCACCCGCGCAGGCGCCGGTCGCGGTACGTGAGCGTATTGTTGAGGGCGTAGTTGCTGGTCATGGCCACCAGCGAAGCGACCGTCTGGCTCGCCGTGAAATCCGCGCTCAATCCTCTGAACATCACGGCGAGCACCAGGAAGTGGACCAGCACGCCGAGGCCGCCGATGGCGGCGAAGGCGAGGAAGCGCACCGGCACGTAGCGCCCGAAAAGCTTGTCGGCGAGGAGCATGAGGTACTCCCAGATCGCCTGGCTGTCGAGCTTGCTTTCCCCCGCGCGCCGCGTGCGGAACTGGTAAGGCAGCTCTCGAATGCGCAAGGGCCCGCGGGACGAAGCCAGAATGTCGAGCAGGATCTTGAAGCCGATGCTCGACAGGTCGCGCACCGAGTCCTCCAGCACTTCGCGGCGCAGCGCGAAGAACCCGCTCATCGGATCGGACAGCTCGATCGGCACCACCAGGCGGCTCAGGCGCGTGGCGACCCGGCTCATCCGCGCGCGCGAGCGCTCCCAATCGCCGATGCCGCCACCGTTGGAGTAGCGCGTACCGACCACCACGTCGGTGCTGCCCTCTTTCAGCGCGTCCAGCATGCGCGGCAGCAACGCTTCATCGTGCTGCAGGTCCCCGTCCATCACCGCGAGGAACGGCGCCGCGCTCGCCAGCATCCCCTCGACGCAAGCCGACGAAAGGCCGCGCCGCCCGATGCGCTCGATGCAGCGCACGCGGGGATCTTGACGCGCGAGGCGCCGCACCAAGGCGGCGGTGCCGTCCGGGGAGTCGTCGTCGACGAAGATCACCTCCCACGCGCGGCCCGCAAGGCATCGGTCCAGCCGCGACACGACCTCCATGACGTTGTCGCCCTCGTTGAAAGTCGGCACGATGACCGAAAACTCAGGCGCCGCCGTTGATACGCGCATCGCTTTGCTCCCGAAGAGGAGAGCCAAGCATGAAGAAATGACTTGACGACGAACCCGGGACGGCCTGCGCCGGACGGACCAGGCGCGCAAAGCGGCCGCGCAGGCGCAAAGCCGCGCTCGCGCGGCAGACTGTGCCGGCTGTGAACGGAAGAGCCGCTCTCTCCCCGGTCCGGCCGCGTGAGCTGTTGCTGTGGTGCCTGCTGGCGGCGCTCGCGCTACTCGTGCGCTCGGAGATCGTCGGCGGTCCGCGCCTGTCGAACGACAGCTATCAATACCTCGTTACGGCGGAAAACTTCCGTCGCGGCGAGCCGGCCGCCACCTCGATCGTGCACTTCGACGCCGAGCGCTCGCACGGCCGGATTCCCGCCCCCTTGACGACCTTTCCGGCGGGTTACCCGGCGCTCATGGCGCTGATCTCGGCAGGGGGACTTTCGTACCAGCAGGCCGGCGCCCTCGTGTCCACGCTCGCGGGGCTTGCCCTCATCGCACTGTTCGGCTCGGCCGCCCGGCTGCTCGGCATATCGGCGAGTCTGGCGCGCATCCTGATTGCGCTCCTCGTCGCCAGCTCGAGCTGGCTCGCCACGGGGAACCATGTCGCCTCCGAGGCGCTGTTCACCGCCATGGCGTTCGCGGCGCTGCTCATGCTGGTTGCCGCGGAAAGCGGGGAGCGCTCGGATCGCGACTATGTGCTGCTGCAGCTCGCCGCGAACCTGCTGCTCGCCGGCGCATTCTGGGTGCGCTATGCGGGGCTTTTCTTTTTCGCGGCAACAGCCGCGTTCCACGGCTTGCGGTGGCTCGCGACCCGCACGCGGCGCGGGCTGTACGCGATCGCCGCCATGTCCGTTTCCGCCGCATTGATCGGTGCGGCGCTGTGGCGCAACCACGTTCTCGTCGGCAGCTGGAAAGGCGGCAACACCAAGCAGGTCGAAAACGATATCCCCGACCTGCTGTACCGGTTCGCGCAGACCCTGTATCAGCTGTTCCTCGGTCAGCGTCCGGCCGAGCTCGGCGTTGCGGAAGGCGTCCTGGCGCTCGCGCTCGCCGCAATCGTCGCCACGGGCCTGCGCGCCGTGTGGCGCAGCCGCGCGGCGCCGCTTTCCGATCCGCGCATGCAGTTGCTGGCGGCGTGCGCCGCGGTTTATGCGTGCGCGATGCTCTACTTGGGCGCCCGTTCGGTCATCTCGTTCGGACCGCGGATGTTCGTGCCGCTGCTGCCGGTGCTTCTGCTCTTCCTCGGCGGCCTGTGCTGCAACGCCGCGCCTTCCATGGCCCATCGGCCGCAGGCGAGCCGGGCGCTGCATGTCCTCGCCTGGGTGTTCGTCGCAGCCTATGCGGCCATCAATATGCGCTCGCTGCTGGAGCCGCCCGGGCTCATGCCTCACGAAAGGGTGCAGGCGCGGCTCGCCGCGCCCGTGGCGGGCGGCAAGCCGCTGCGCGAGTGGCTCGAAAGCGAAGTTGCGCCGCAAGCCACGCTGGTGGTGGCAAGCGACGGCCAGGCAACAGGCTACGTCCTGGAGCGCCGCGTCCTGTCGCTCGTGTCGCCGCAGTACAGCGATCAACTCTGGACCGAAGAGGCGGTGCGCGAGGCGATGAACCGATTTGGCGCGCGCTACCTGCTCGTGTACGAAGGGTCGGACGAGGCAGAGGCGTCGACACGTTCATCGGCGTTTCTCAGCGCCCTGGCGGGCGGTTCCGCGCCCGCGTGGCTCGCGCTGCTCGCGGACAACGGCCGGGCAAGAGTATTCGCTACTTGTATGCCGCCACGGTGTTGACGCGAGAGAGCTTGGCAAGCGAAGCGGGCACGCGTGCGCCCCCGGCGTAGTAGACGACGCGCGAGAACCCGGCCTCGCGGAAAAGCCGCGCCGGCACGAGCCCGGCGACGACCCAGACGCCGCCCGGCACGAGCACCCGGTGCACGCGCCCGGGGTCCATCGGCCCTTCGCTGAACGCGACATCGACGCTCTCGGGCGGGATCGCCGCCAGGCCGCCCGTGCGCAGCATCCGCAGGTTGGTCGGCGGGCGCACGCCGCGCGCGATGCCGTGCGGCGCGTCGACCGACCAGACGCGCTCGACGTAGGCCGCGGCGCGCAGCGCGAGCTCGCAGTCGCGGGTGCCGAGCTCGACGAACACCGTGCGCGGCGTGAAGAAGCGCAGCAGGAACTCGAGGCGGCGCGCGATTTCCGCTTCGCGCCGCGCGAAGAATTCGGGCGCGACCGGCGCCGGGCTACCAGCAGATGCCTTCGTAAACACCGAGGACGGTGCGCGCATCGCACACCCGCACCAGGTCGAGGATGGTCTGGCCGTCGCCGATGCGCCGCGGCACGTCGGCGAACTCGGGCGCGCCGTTGCCGATGACGACCGTCCGGGCATGCGCGAGCACCTCGTCGATCGTCGGCACCATGAGGCGCGAGATGTGCGGGATGCGGTTCAGGATGTAGTCGCGGTTCGCGCCGTGGATCGCGCCGAGGCTCACGTTGCGGTCGTAGAGGCGCAGGTCGTAGCCCTTGCCGATGAGGCGCTCGGTGAGCTCCACCATCGGGCTCTCGCGCAGCTCGTCGGTGCCGGCCTTGAACGAGAAGCCGAGGATGCCGACCTTCCTGTTCCCCTTCTCGACCACCGCCTGCACGCCGCGCTCGATCTGCAGCTGGTTCGACGGGAGGATGGAAGAAAGGATCGGCAACGAGAGGTCCAGCGTCTTCGCTTTGTACAGAAGCGCGCGCACGTCCTTCGGCAGGCTCGGGCCGCCAAAGGCGAAACCGGGCTTGAGGTAGCAGGACGAGAGGTTGAGCTCCTGGTCCTGGCAGAAGATGTCCATCACCTCGTGCGCGTCGACATCGTGCCCCTTGCAGAGATTGCCGATCTCGTTGGCGAAGCCGGCCTTGAGGGCATGCCAGGCGTTGTCGGCGTACTTCACCATTTCGGCGGTCTCGATGTCGGTGCGCACCAGCGGCCCGGGCATGCGCGCGTAGAGCGCGGCGAGCAGATCGCCGCTCGCGCGGTTCACTTCGCCGATCACGGTCTTGGGCGGGTGGGCGTAGTCGTGCACCGCGCTGCCCTCGCGCAGAAACTCGGGATTGACGCACACGCCGAACTCTTCGCCGGCACGCTTGCCCGAGGACCTCTCGAGGGTCGGGATCACCACCCCGCGCATCGTCCCGGGCAGCATGGTGCTGCGCATGACGATCACCGGCGCGCCATGGTGCGCGGCGAGCGTGCGGCCGATCTGCTCGCACGCGCGCCGCACGGATCTGAGATCGATGCCGCCATTCCTCTGGCTCGGCGTGTCCACGCACACCAGCACCATGTCGGCATGGCGCACCGCGCCGGACACCTCGGTCGCGGCCCGCAGCCGCCCGGCGGCGACCTGCTCCGCGATGATCTGACCGATGTCCTTCTCGATGATCGGCGATTTGCCGGCGTTGATGAGGTCGACCTTGGCGCGCTCGGGGTCGACGCCGATCACTTCGTGGCCGTCCCTCGCGAGGCAAGCCGCGGATACGGTGCCGACGCATCCGAGGCCGAGCACGCTGATCTTCATCTTCGGAGAATGCGCGACGATCGTTGTGCGGTTTGCGGCCCGCACGCGCCGCGTTTTGGTCCGATGGGAGAGCGCCGGATGGACTAGCGCTTGCCCGGCATGGCTGCGACTCCAGCGCTACCTGCGCGAGGGTTGCTACCGCAAGCATGTAAAGCGCGGCCCGTCAATGGGGGGCGGCCCGTATCTTTGACGCTTATCCACACGCCCCACTGGTTATCCACAAGGGTGCGCTACGCCGATACGCGGTAGGTCCGGTGCCAGATTTCGATGTTCAGCAGCGTCCACAGCGATTTTTCATGGTTCTGCTTGCCGCTCAGGTGCTCATCCAGCATGCGGTCGAGCACCGGCGCGCGGTAATACGCACGGGTCAGCGAACCCGCGCCGCGCAGGTGGTCCAGTAGGAGATCCCGCATGTCGCCGCGCAGCCACGCGCCTGACGGCACGCTCAGGCGGCGCGAGCGCCCTGCCAGGGACCCGGGCGCAAGCCGGCGAGCGGCGCGCCGCAGAATCCACTTGGTGGACAGGCCGCGCACGCGCGCACTGTCCGGCAGCGCCGAAACCTGCTCGGCGAGCCGGTGGTCCAGGAACGGCGCGCGCGTCCCGAGCGTCAGGCGATCATCGCGCTCGAGCAGCGTGTCCGGCAGCGGGCTCGTCTGGTCGAAATAGAGGCTGCGCCGCAGGCCGCTGTCGCGCGGGTCGGCGTCGAAGGGCGGCCTGCCGTTCAGGACGTCCTCGCCGTTGAGGTTCAGAATCGAAAGGCGCTCGCGCTCGGCGCGCGCGCGGCGCACGCTGCCGTGAAGCCCGGGCGTGCCCCAGCCGAGCCGCGCGGCAAGGTGCCGCGGGTAGCCGCCGAGCAGCTCGTCGCCGCCCGTGCCCGTGAGTACGCATTGCACGCTTCGCGCCGCCTCGCGTCCCAGCGCATGGATCGCGAGATCGCCCGGGTCGGGCACCGGAGCGTCGCGCTGCGCGACCAGCGCCGCCAGACTCGAGGCGAGCTCCTGATGCGTGGGCACCAGCTCGTGGTGCAAAGCGCCGAAATGCTTCGCTACGCGCGCCGCGCGCCGCAGCTCGCTCGCGCGCCCGCCCTCCGCGCCGACGCAGAAAGTCCTGACGGGCGTTCCGTGCCGGCTCATGAGCGCGAGCAACACCGCGGAATCCACGCCGCCTGAAAGAAAGAGGCCCGGCGCACCCTGCTCGCCGGTCATGTGCAGCTTCACCACTTCGTCCAGGGCCGAGAGGAACGCCTCCACCGGATCGCCCGCGACGCGCCGCTGCACCCTGGGTACGCGGTCCGGAGGGATCCAGTAACGCGCTTCCCGCAGCTTGCCGAACTGCCACACGCCGTAGGTTCCCGGCATGAGCTTGCGTATCCCGGCGAACAGGGTCTTCGGAGACAGCGCATACCCGAAAGCGAGCACATCCCAAACGGCCCGCAAGTCGACCTTGGGCTCGAGGCCCGGCAGCTTGAGCAGCGCCTTGATTTCCGATGCGAAGTACAAGCCGCCGGCCTGCTCGTGCAGGTACAGCGGCCGCTCGCCGAAGCGATCGCGCGCGATCAGCAGCCGCTCCTTGCGCGCGTCCCAGATCGCGGCGGCGAAGGGCCCGCGCAAGTGGCCGACGACCTCCTTGTCCCAATACTGGTAGGCGCGCGCCAACAACTGCGCATCGGAACCGCCGTGAAACGCGTAGCCGTGCAGCCGGAGCTCTTCTCCCAGCTGCGCGCGGTTGACGATCTCGCCGTCCAGCAGGACCGCAACGCCCGCTGCGGGATCGTAGAGCGGCTCGCTCCCCCGCACGCCGAGCATCACGCGATAGCCGCCGCCATGGTGGTTCTCGAAAGAGCAGCTGCCCTCTCGCGCGGCCCCGCGATGCGCGAGCGCGTGGAGCATCGCCCCCATTGCCCGATCCTCCGGCGCACCGCCCGGCTTCGCTATCCATCCCGCAAGGCCTGCCATCGGCGCGCCCTCTTCAGAAGGCCAGCTGCTCGCGCCGCGGCTCGCCGATCGCGC
>DASZOS010000027.1:0-39042 GCA_035550695.1 Burkholderiales bacterium
CGCCCCGATGCGCACGAACACCGGGCGGCGCTGCGCGATCGCCACCTTGCGCGCGTACTGCACCTGGGCAAGGAGCTGGTCGAAGACGCCGCGCGTCGTCGCGAACCCGCTCGACATGCGCGCGATCGCCACCGCCGAGAGAATGCCGACGATGACGAGCACCGCCACGAGCTCGGGCAACGAGAACCCGGCGCCATAAAAAAAGGAGCCTCGCGGCTCCTTTTTT
Source organism: Burkholderiales bacterium (assembly GCA_035550695.1). GTDB lineage: Bacteria > Pseudomonadota > Gammaproteobacteria > Burkholderiales > SG8-39 > SCGC-AG-212-J23. The sequence goes on from DASZOS010000027.1 coordinate 227, forward strand.
CCGGAAAACAGGGCTCCTCGGCGGATCAGCTCGACACGGCGATGATGCCGATCGTCGTCGTGGTGCCGCCGGCGCTGTGGTAGAAGTCGCAATTGCCTACTGAGCCGTTCGGGAGCGTGGTGGTCAGCCCGCCCGCTGCGGCGACGCTGACGATGATGTCGTTCGGAAATCCTCCCGTCATCACGCGTCCCAGGATCGCAGTCGTGCACTGATTGACCACGGTCGCGGCGCCCGCGATGTTGCCCTGGGCGAGCCGCGCGCCGTAGTTGATCGCCGCGCCGGAAGCGACCGCACCGGCAACTCCCTGGGCAGCGGCGCGCCGCGCGTCGTTCTGGATATCGAAGAACCTGGGCAGGGCCACCGCAGCGAGAATGCCCAGAATGGTGATCACCACGACCAGCTCGATTATTGTGAAGCCGGAAACTTTTCTCATGAAATCCCCTGTTTAGAGCCGAAAGCTCAGGTTCCCCATGCGCATGGTATTCACTTGCGAACGTGCTTGCAAGTCGCGTCTCCGTGGTGCAATGCAGCATGCAGCCGAGTTTTCAATCCATCACCCACCGATAGGTTTTGCGCGCGCGTATGAAAGGGTGGCGCAGCTCGGAGCTCGCCGGCTCCGCGAGCTCGACGCGGAACCGAAGGCCGTTCTCGGCATCCGCGGGCTCGCTCAGATAGCGCGTGCGCCCCGGCATGTACACGAGATCGCCGGAGGCGCGGTCGTAGTACCAGCTGCGCGGCTCGAGCGTTTCGGGCGGTGGCGCATACAGCGCGCCCAGGTAGTTCCGAGGCGGCCGCGTCAGGAGATGGATCGGATTCGCGCCCGCCTCCTTTTCGATTTCCCGGCCGCGTCCGGCGATCACCAGCGTGGCGAAGCGCATCGTGAGCGCGGTGTTGATGGCGGCGAGGTTCTGCTCCATGGCGGCCTGCTCGCCGAGCTCCTGGTAGCGCAGCAGCCGATCGAGCGCGATGCCGATGAACACCGCCACCAGGCAGATGATGACCGCGAGCTCGACGAGCGTGAAGCCGCGCCGCAAATCTAGCGCCTGAGCGCGACTCTCGAGAGGTCCCATATCGGGAGGAAGACGCCGAGGGCGAGGATGAGGACGATGACGCCGAGGAACACGATCAGCACCGGCTCGATCTGCGCTGCAAGCGTCTTCACCTCGTAGTCGACTTCGCGCTCGTAGAGCTGCGCCACCTCGAGCAGCAGGTCGTCGAGCTCGCCGGTCTCGGCGCCCACCGCGATCATCTGCAGCACGACCGGCGTGAAGATGCCGGCGTTCGCCGCGGTGCGCAGCACGCTTTCGCCGCGCTCGACGCTCTCGCGCATGCCCTCGATGCGCGCGGCGAGGTAGTCGTTGTCCGCCACGCCGGCGACGCTCGTCAGCGCCTGCACCACCGGCACGCCGCTGCGCAGCGAAAGCGCGAGACTGCGCGCGAAGCGCGCAAGCGTCGCCTTGTTAATGATCTTTCCCGCGATCGGCAGCCTGAGCTTCAGCCTGTCCCAGGCGTACTTGCCGCGCGGGGTGTTCTTCCACAGCCGGAAGCCCACCGCGCCCAACGCCGCGGCCGCGACGATCAGCGGCCAGAACTGCAGCGTGAAGTCGGAGGCGCCGATGAGGATGCGCGTCATGAGCGGCAGCGGCGCGTTGAAGCCATGAAAGAGCTTGGCGAACGCCGGGATCACCACGACGTTGATGACGGCGAGGGCGACCAGCATCGCCGCGACGACGAACAGCGGGTAGCGCATCGCCGACTTGATGCGCTCGCGGATCTCCTTTTCGAACTCCAGGTGCTCGTAGAGGCGCAGGAATACGTCTTCCAGCATGCCGGTGCTCTCGCCCACGCGCACCAGGCCGACGTAGAAGCTCGAGAACACCTCCGGGTGGCGGCGCATCGCGGCGGAAAGCTCGCGGCCGCTGTCGAGGCTCTTGCGCAGGTCGGCGACCACGCTCTTCAGGCTCGGGTTCGCCATCGACTCCTCGAGCCCGGCGAGCGCGCGCATGATCGGCACTCCCGCCTTGAGCAGCGTGTACATCTGGCGCGAAAAGAGCATCAGGTCGACCAGCGTGACCGGCTGTCCGAAGAAGCGCTTGCTCAGCACCCCGGACACCGCGGCCACAGCGGGGGCGCCCGCCGGGCTCTGGCGGATGTCGACGGGAGTGACGCCGGTGTTCAGCAGCTGGTCGGCCACCGCGCCGCTGTCGGCGCCTTCCATGCTGCCCTTGATCAGCTCGCCGCGGAGGTTGCGTCCGGTGTAGGCAAAAACCGGCATCAATCGCCGAGCTCGCTCGCCACCCGGACGACCTCGGAAACCGGCGCGCGTCCGGCGGCTGCGAGCTGCAGCGCGTAGTGCTTGAGCGACTGGTTGCGTGTCGCCGCCTCGGCGAGCGCGGCGAACTCGCTGGTCTGATTGCGGTTGAGCGCCGCCACCATCTCGGGCGACAACTCGAGCATCTCGTAGATCCCGCTGCGGCCGAGAAGCCCCATGCCGTTGCAGTGCGAGCAGCCGCGCCCGCGCATGAACTTGTGGCTGCCCGGCTTGATGCCGAATTCGGTGGCGAGCCAGCCGAGCTCCCCGGCCGGCGGCGCGTACGGCTCGGCGCAGCTTTCGCAGTTGAGGCGAACCAGGCGCTGCGCGATGACCGCGTGCACCGAGGTGCCGACCATGTAGTAAGGCGCGCCCATGTCGATCAGGCGGATCGGCGTGGTCGCCGCGTCCTTCGTGTGCAGCGTCGAGAGCACCAGGTGCCCGGTGAGCGCGGCGCGCAGGCCGATCTGCGCGGTTTCCTCGTCGCGCATCTCGCCGATCAGGATGACGTCCGGGTCCTGCCGCAGGGCCGAGCGCAGCACGGCGGAGAAGCTCAAGTCGATCTTCTCGTTCACCTGCACCTGGTTCACGCCGGCAAGACGGTACTCGACCGGATCCTCGACCGTGATGATCTTCTTCTCGACCGAATTGATCTCGGCGAGCGCCGCGTACAGCGTCGTGGTCTTGCCGCTGCCGGTGGGCCCGGTGACGAGCACCATGCCGTTGCTGCGCTTCAGGGTGTGGCGGAAGCGCACGAGCATCTCGGCCGGCATGCCGAGGCTGTCGAGCGAGAGCAGGCCCGCCTTGCGGTTGAGAAGCCGCATGACCACCGATTCGCAGTACTGCACCGGCATGGTGGAAAGCCGCACGTCCACCGGCTGCTCGCGCACGCGGATGTTGATGCGCCCGTCCTGCGGATGGCGCTTCTCGGAGATGTCGAGCCCGGCCATCAGCTTCAGCCGCAGCACCAGCGCCGGGCCGATCCGGGTGTCGGCTTCGGCCTGCTTCTGCAGCACCCCGTCGATGCGGAAGCGGATGCGCACGTTGCGCTCCTGCGGCTCGATGTGCACGTCCGAGGCATTCACCTGGATCGCGTCTTCGAACACCGTCTGCAGCAGCCGCACCACCGGCGCGTCCTCCGCGCCGACCGCGGCGCCGAGCGCGCCGAAATCCACGTAGCTGTCGCCGAGATCCTGCTCGAGCTCCTTGGCGAGCCCGCTGATTTCCTCGGTGCGCCGGTAGACCCGGTCGATGCTTTGCAGCAGCTTGTCTTCGCTTACGGCGGCGGCCTCCACCGGGCGCTTGAGCACGCGCTGCAGCTCGTCGTGCGCGAAAAGGTCCGAGGGGTCCGCCATGCCGACGAGGTAGCTCGAGCGGCGGTCTTCCAGCACTACGGCGCGGAAGCGACGCGCCTGCGATTCGGGCAGGCGGCGGACCAGCTCGTTGTTGAGGTTGAAGAACTTCAGGTCGACGTGCGGCACGCCGAGCTGCCGCGCGATCGCCTCGGCGAGCTGCTCCTCGGTGCAAAGCCCGCTTTCGACGAGGATGCGGCCGAGCCTGCGCCCGCTCCGCTTTTGCTGCTCGAGCGCCTGCGCGAGCTGCTCGGAGCTGACGACCTTCTGGGCCACGACGACGTCGCCGAGGCGAATCTTGATCGCGCGCGCCGGCTCGCTCATGCGAGCTTCCTTATGAGAGTGCAAGACCGCCTCCAGTATACTGCGCGCCTGCATAGACCGCTTTCGCATGCCCGCTGCGCAGCCCTCTGAAACCCCCGACGCCAAGGCTTGGCACAACCAGGGGCTCGAGCTGCTCGACGCCGGCAAGATCGACCGCGCGATCAGCGCCTTTCGCCGCGCGCTGCGCGTGGACGATGCCATCGCCGAAGCGCACAACGACCTCGGCACGGCTTACTTCCAGAAGGGATGGCACGCCGAGGCGGAAGGCTGCTTCCGCAAGGCGATCGCGCTCAAGCCCGAGCATGCGATCGCGCACGCCAACCTGGGCGCGGCGCTGCGCGCGCAGGCGCGCCTCTCGGAAAGCCGGCGGGCCTATCAGCGCGCGCTCGCGCTGCGCATCCGCGGCATGCTGCCGGCGTTCCTGCGCTGGCGCGTGGAGCAGCCGCCGCTGCGCGCGCCGGCCGACAAGAACTACCGCGATGAGCTGAAAGCGATCGCGGCCGCGCTCGGCGCGAAGGACATCGACAAGGCGCTCGCGCTCGCCCGCGCGGCCGAAAGCCGCTATCCGGAGGAGGCCGACGTGCTGCAGGTCGCGGCGCTCGCCTTCGAAGAGGCGAAGGACCTCTCCCCCGCGCTCGAGCGCGCGCGCGCCGCCATCGCGCGCAAGCCCGATCGCGCCGAGTACCACATCACCGCCGCCCGGCTGCTCGTGAAATCCGGCGACCAGGCGGCGGCGCTCGACGCGGCGATGCAGGCGCTAAGGCTCGAGCCCGGCTCGGCCGAGGTCTACGCGACCATCGCCGGCGTCTACCATCCTTGGCGCGAGGATCTCGCCGCGGAGGCGGCGCGCCGCGCGGTGGAGCTTGACCCCGCCTCGCATGCCGGGCACGGCAATCTCGCCGCGGCGCTCTGGGGCCTCGGCCGGCTGGACGAGGCGGAACGACCCGGGCGCGAAGCCGTGCGCCTGAAGCCCGGGCAGATCAGCTACCGCGCGAACCTCGCGCTCATCTGCAAGGACCAGGGACGCCTCGACGAGGCGCACGAGCTGTATCGCGGCCTGCTCGCCGAGGCGCCCGATCACCCGAAGCTCGCGCTCGACCTGGGCACGCTCGCCACCGAATGCGAGGGCGACCTGGAAGCCGCCCGCGCGTGGTACCGCAAGGCGCGCGAGCTTGCCGGCGAGCCGCGCGCCTTTCTCTCCGAGGCGCTCATCGACCTGCTCGATGGGCGATTCGAAACCGCGTGGGAGAACTACGAAGCGCGGAAGCACGTCCCCGACCAGCGCCACCAGCACGCGATGTTCGCCTCGATCCCGCAGTGGCGCGGCGATGCGCCGCCCGAGCGCCGCCTCCTCGTGTACGGCGAGCAGGGTCTGGGCGACGAGATCATGTTCGCCTCCATGTTCGGCGAGCTCGTTGCGCGTGTGCCGCGCGTGACGCTGCTCTGCGAGCCGCGCGTAGGCGCGCTCTTTCGGCGCTCGTTTCCAGGCCTCGAAGTGATCCCCGAGCCGCGCGACTCGCAGGGCGAGCGCGCGCGCAGCCTGCCGCAGATCGACTGCGCGATCGCCGCCGGCAGCCTCGGCCGGCTTTTCCGGCGCCGGCGCGAAGACTTTCCGAATCACAGCGGCTATCTGACGCCCGACCCGCTGAAGGTTGCGGCGTGGAAGGAGAAGCTCGCGGCGCTCGGCCCGGGAGCGAAAGTCGGCCTCTCCTGGATCGGCGGCATGCAGAAGACCGGCCGCAGCCGCCGCTCGCTCTCGCTCGCACAGCTGCGGCCGGTCCTCGAGCCACCCGGGATAGCGTGGGTCTCGCTGCAGTACACGTCCTGCGCCGACGAGATCGCGGCGCTCGCCGCCGCCGGCGGGCCGCGCATCGCCGAGTTCCCGGGCGCCACCGCGGACATGGACGATCTCGCGAGCCTCGTCGCCGCGCTCGACCTCGTGGTGAGCGTGTGCAACACCACGGTGCATGTGGCGGGCGCGCTCGGCAAGGAAGTGCTCGTCATGGCGCCCTTCGTTCCCGAGTGGCGCTATGGCATGCGCGGCGAGCGCATGGTCTGGTACCCCGCGGCGCGGGTCTTCCGTCAGGCGCGCTACGGCGCCTGGGACCAGGTGCTGGAAGACGTCAAGGCGCGGCTGCCGCGTTGAGCTCCCACTGCACGGTGGCGTGCGCACCCACGAGTTCACGCCACCATTGCGGCGGGCGCACCGTGACGTGCGCGTTCTCGCCGCTCGGCAGGTGCTTGCGCGCCGGGAAGCAGGCGACGTTGAGATACACGAAGAGCTTCGCGTAGCCGAAGATCTCGTCGAGGATCCACGGCAGATCCTCCGCCGGGCAATGCTCGAGGACATCGGTGCAGACCACGCCGTCGAAGCGCTCCTGCGGCAGCGCGCTGTGCGGCGCGTAGCCCGGATCGAAGAGCCGCACCTCGTCGACATCCCAGTACTCGGCGATGCCGTCGGCGACGTGCCGGCCGTCGACCACGATTTTCCGCGGCCGGTACTGCATGCCCTTGCCGGCGCCATAGTCGAGGATGGTCCTTGCGCCGGTCGACTCGATCAGGCGCTTGATGCGAACGATGTGCGCGCCCAGGCTCGAGCCGGGGAAGGTCTGCTCGGCGGCAATGCCGAGCCGGGTCTCGCCTTCGACGTGCATGCGGGCGTACTGCTCGAGCAGCGCCGAATAGCGCTCGCTCGGGTGGGCGCGGGAGTACGAAGGCATGAGGTGAGACTTTAGAAAAAAAACGGGGCAACCCTTAAGAGGGCTGCCCCTGAGCGACCCGGCGCCAGAGGAGGAGGAGGAGGCGACGGGTGCTGCGTTGCAACAACTATACGCCTTTCACTTTGCCGTTGCAAATAGGCTCGAATCACAAAACACCTTTGCATATACTTCACAAATGGCAGACGTCTTCACCGAAATGCTGGTGTTTGCCCGGGTGGTCGGGACCGGGGGCCTGTCGGCGGCCGCCCGCGAGCTCGGGCTCTCGCCGGCGATGGTGAGCCGGCGCCTTGCAGCGCTCGAGTCCCGGCTGGGAGTGCGCCTGGTGAACCGCACCACCCGGAGCCTGCGCCTGACCGAGGAGGGGGCGGGCTACTACGAGAGCTGCAGCCGGGTGCTCGCCGAAATCGAGGAAGCCAACGCCGCGGTGTCGGCCGGCAGCGAGGCGGCGCAGGGCGCGCTGCGGGTGGCGCTCCCCGCCGCCTTCGGCAACCAGTACGTCGCGCCCCTCATTCCGCAGTTCGCGGCGCGCTACCCGGCGGTGCAGGTCCTGCTCAGCCTTTCGGACCGCGATGTCAACGTGGTGGAAGAGGGCTTCGATCTCGCGATCCGCATCGCGCACCTCGCCGATTCCTCGCTCGCGGCGCGCAAGCTCGCGCCCAACCGCCGCGTGGTGTGCGCCACCCCCGAGTACCTGCGGCGCCACGGCGAGCCGCGCACGCCCGCCGATCTCGCGCAGCACAACTGCCTTCTCGCGAGAGACTTCAGCTCGAGCTGGGAATACAAAGACCCCGACGGAAGACCGGGCGTGGTGCGCGTCACCGGCCGCTACGTGTGCGACAACTGGGAAGTGCTGCGTCAATGGGCGCTCAGCGGCATGGGCGTCGCGCTCAAATCCACGTGGGACGTGCGCCGCCACCTCGAAAGCGGCGCGCTGGTGCCGCTACTTCCGGGCTATACGTTCCACACCGACGTGGCAATCTACGCGGTCTATCCTCATCGGCGTCACCTGCCGGCGAAGACGCGCGTGTTCATCGAGTTTCTTGTCGAATCGTTCGGCCCCGAGCCGTTCTGGGATCAACCCGCCGTCAGATCGGTCAAACCGAGGATCAAGGCCCGTCCCAGCGCCGAGCCTACAATGACCCCATGACGACGAAGGCCGATCTCGCAGCCGCCAGCCTCGACGACAAGTACACCGTCGAGCGCGGCCGCGTCTTCCTCACCGGCACGCAGGCGCTGATCCGCCTGCTCATGCTGCAGCGCGTGCGCGACCAGCAGGCGGGCCTGGACACCGCCGGCTTCGTATCCGGCTATCGCGGCTCGCCGCTCGGCGCGCTCGACCAGTCGCTCGCCCGCGCGCGAGCGCACCTCGAGGCGCACCACATCCGCTTCCAGCCCGGCGTGAACGAGGATCTCGCCGCCACCGCGATCTGGGGCTCGCAGCAGGTGACGATGTTCCAGAAGGCGAAGTACGACGGCGTGTTCGGCATGTGGTACGGCAAGGGGCCAGGCGTCGACCGCTGCGGCGACGTCTTCAAGCACGCCAACGCCGCGGGCACTTCCAGGCACGGCGGCGTGCTCGTGCTCGCCGGCGACGACCATGCGGCGAAGTCCTCGACGCTGCCGCACCAGTCCGAGCACATCTTCAAGGCCTGCCTGATCCCGGTGCTCAATCCGTCGCACGTGCAGGACTATCTCGACCTCGGGCTGCACGGCTATGCGATGAGCCGCTATTCCGGGCTCTGGGTGGCCTTCAAGTGCGTTACCGACATCGTCGAATCGGGTGCTTCGGTCGTCGTCGATCCGTCGAGAATCCAGGCGAGGATCCCGGCGGATTTCGTTCTGCCTGCCGGCGGCCTCAACATCCGCTGGCCCGACGGCATCCTCGAGCAGGAAGCGCGCATCCTCGACTACAAGGTCTACGCTGCCCTCGCCTACGCGCGGGAAAATGGCCTGGACAAGGTCATTTTCGATTCGCCGAAAGCCCGCCTGGGGATCATCACCACCGGAAAATCGTTCGGCGACGTCATGCAGGCGCTTGCCGACCTGGGAATCGACCAGGAAATCGCAAGGCACATCGGACTGCGGGTCTACAAGGTGGCGATGTCCTGGCCGCTCGAGCCGCAGGGCGCGCGCCGCTTCGCCGAAGGGCTGGAAGAGATCCTGGTGGTCGAGGAAAAGCGCCAGCTCATCGAGTACCAGATCAAGGAAGAGCTTTACAACTGGAAGGAAGGCGTGCGCGCGCCGCGCGTGGTCGGCAAGTTCGACGACAGCGGCGAGTGGAGCCGCAGCGGCGGACAGCCCGCCGGCACCTGGCTGCTGCCCGCGCACTACGAGCATTCGCCCGCGATGGTCGCGCGCGCGATCGCACAGCGCCTTACGAAGCTGGGTTTGACTGAAAAGCTAGGTTCCCAGTTTCGCGAAAGGCTTGCGTTCCTCGACTTCAAGGAAAAGCTGCTGGCGAAACCGCGCGTCACGGCGATCCGCCAGCCCTACTTCTGCTCGGGCTGCCCGCACAACACCTCTACCCGCGTGCCCGAAGGCAGCCGCGCCACCGCCGGCATCGGCTGCCACTTCATGGCGGTGTGGATGAACCGCAACACCGCGACCTTCACCCACATGGGGGCCGAGGGCGCGCCCTGGATCGGCCAGGCGCCGTTCACCGACGAAAAGCACATCTTCGCCAACCTGGGCGACGGCACCTACTTCCACTCGGGGCTGCTCGCGATCCGCGCCGCGGTGGCGGCGAAGGTCAGCATGACCTACAAGATCCTCTACAACGACGCGGTGGCGATGACCGGCGGGCAGCGCCACGACGGCCCGCTCGATCCGGCGATGATCTCGCGCCAGATCGCGGCCGAGGGCGTGACGCCGATCGTGGTGGTGACCGACGAGCCGCAGAAATATCCGCACGGCACCGCGTGGGCGCCGGGGGTCACGGTGCGCCACCGCGACGAGCTCGACCGCGTCCAGCGCGAGCTGCGCGAGACCCCGGGCGTCTCGGCGATCATCTACGACCAGACCTGCGCCTCCGAGAAGCGCCGCCGGCGCAAGAGGAACGAGTACCCGGATCCCGCGAAGCGCGTGCTGATCAACGAGATGGTGTGCGAAGGCTGCGGCGACTGCAGCGTCAAGTCGAACTGCCTGTCGGTCGAGCCGCTCGAGACCGAGTTCGGGCGCAAGCGCGCGATCAACCAGTCCTCGTGCAACAAGGACTATTCCTGCCTCAAGGGCTTCTGCCCGAGCTTCGTCACGGTCGAAGGCGGCCGGCTGAAGAAAGGCAAGTCCTCCACGGTTGCCGCGGATGACGACTTTCCCATGGAAGACCCGAAGCTCGCCGAGCTGAAAAACCCTTACGGGATCCTCGTCACCGGCATCGGCGGCACCGGGGTCATCACCATCGGCCAGATCGTCGGCATGGCGGCGCATCTCGAGGGCAAGGGCGTGTCGGTGCTCGACATGTCGGGCCTCGCGCAGAAGTACGGCGCGGTGACCTCGCACGTGCAGATCGCCGCGCGCGCCGAGGACATCCACGCGACGCGCCTGGACACCGGCGGCGCGCACCTGCTGCTCGGCTGCGATCTCGTGGTCAGCGCGAGCACCGAGTCGATCGCCAAGCTGGCCCCGAGCCGCACGCGCGCGGTGGTCAACGCCACCGTCACGCCGACCGCCGAGTTCGTGAAGAACCCCAACTGGCAGCTACCGGGCTCCGACCTGCAGCGGGATATCGTCGATTCTGCAAAAGACGCTGACTTCGTCGCGGCGACGGAGCTTGCCACCGGTCTCATGGGCGACACGATCGCGACCAACATGTTCATGCTCGGCTATGCCTACCAGAAAGGCTGGGTGCCACTCGCGCGGGCGTCGCTCGAGCGCGCGATCGAGCTGAACGGCGTCGCGGTCGAGTTCAACAAGAAGAGCTTCGCCTGGGGCCGGCGCGCGGCGGTCGATCCGGAGCGCGTCAGGCGCATCGCCCAGCCGGCCGGCGTGATCCCGATCGACCAGCATTTGTCGCGCAATCTCGACGAGCTCATCGAGCGGCGCGCGAGGTTTCTCGCCGAGTACCAGAACGCCGCCTATGCCGACAAGTATCGAGCCTTGGTAAACAAGGTCCGCCGCGTCGAACTCGAGCGCGCCAGTTCATCCAAACTCACCGAAGCGGTGGCGCGCTACTACGCGAAGCTCCTCGCCTACAAGGACGAATACGAAGTCGCGCGGCTGCACGCCGACGCGGGCTTTCGGCGGAAGATCGAAGACATGTTCGAGGGCGACTACAAGGTCGCATTTCACCTTTCGCCGCCAGCCTTCGCCAGGCTCGACCCGGTCAGCGGCGAGCCGCGCAAGATGCGCTTCGGGCCCTGGATCTTGCCGGTTTTCAAAGTGCTCAAGTCCCTCAAGGGCTTGAGAGGCACGCCGCTCGACCCCTTCGGCTACACCGAGGAACGGCGCACCGAGCGCGCGCTCATCGAAGAGTACGAGCAATCGGTCGAGCGACTGCTCGCCGGGCTCAAGGCGCAAAACCACGCTCTCGCCGTGCAGATCGCCTCTATTCCCGAGGAGATGCGCGGCTTCGGCCACATCAAGATGCGCAGCGTCGCCGCGGCGCGCAAGAAGCGCGACGAGCTGCTCGCGGGCTTCGGCGCCGCGCCGGCCCCGGCCCGCGCCGCCGCCTAGGGACGGATCCCATTTTCCGGCTTCTCGGAAAATGGGGTCCGTCCCTGATTTTGGCTTTGTTTTTTTCGGCGCCGGCGCTCGCCGAAGAGCGCGTACTGCAGCTCCCGAACGGCGAGGAGCTCCACTACCGCGTCATCACCGACCCCGCCGAGAGCGCGCGCGAGACCGCAACCCAGCTTCTGCGCCATCTCGCGGCGGGCGACATCGCGGCCGCCGCCGCCTTGTCTAACGCGCCGATGCGCCGCTACGAGGTGCTGCGCGATTACCGCGACATGGTCGGAGAAGAAGAATTCAAGCGCGCCTTCGGCCGTTATTTCGCGCCCGGTAACCGGCTGGTCGTGGAAGCCTCGATCGGCCGGCGCCGCCTCCTCGTCTGGGATCTGGGCGAAGCCGGCAATCATCTCGCGGGCCAGCACTACGTCGAGGTCGACGGCAAATTCCTGCTCGACGACGAGCCGAACGCGGAGCGCGCGCGGCTCACGCGCCTGCTCGAGGAATTGCGCCGGCAAATCAGCCGTTAGCGGTTCCTATCGCTTCTCGAGCAGGAACCAGGTCGTATCGTCCTCGCGCAGCTCGGGGTCGCGGCGCCATGCGAAGCCGTAGTCGACCAGGCGAAGATCGGGATGCGCGTCCATGAGCTCGCCCGCGAAGTCGCGCTTGAAGAGCTTGCCTTTGTGCCCACGGTAAAGCACTTCGACCGGCGAAGGGTTGAAGTACTCGTCGAGCACGATGTAGCGCCCGGCGCTGCGGTAGATCAGATCGTACACGCGCGGCAGCTCCACCGGGTCGATGTGGATCAGCACGCCTTTGACGAGGACCAGGTCCCAGGTGCGCGCAGGCTGGAAATCGAGGATCGAACGCTGGAGCACCTCCACGCCGCCGATCGCGCGCAGCCGCTCGCAGGCAGCGGCGTTGACCTCGACAGCGAAGCATTCGATCCCGGGCGCGACAGCTTGCAGGGCGCGGATGTTGAGGCCGATGTTCGCACCGAGCTCGATCATGGAGCGTATGCCGCTCGTCGCTTCCATGATCCTCGCCAGATGGCGGATGCGAAACGGCAGCAGCTCATCCCCGTTGCGGGCGATGTAGTCGGTCCCGAACTGGCCGGCCCAGAAAGCTTCCTGCTCGGTACGGAAGGTCACGCGATCCCGGCCGCCGATCTAGGTCTTCAGGCTGAACGGCGTGAAGTTGGTGTCGCGGTCGTAGTAATCCTCCTGTTCGGCGCGCTTGAGCAGGCCGACGATCTTGTAGGTCACCGGCGTGAAGACCACCTCGACGCCGACCTTGAGGACGAACTGCGCGGCCATGATCGCGGCGAGCTTGTCGTTCGGGATCATGCCGGAGTCGTAGAAGGCGAGCGGGTAGAAAAGAGCCGAGTCCACCGCCTCGCCGACGATGGTGGAGCCGATGGTGCGCGTCCATAGCCAGCGCCCGGCCGTCAGGATCTTCATCTTCGCCAGCACGAAGGAGTTGACGAACTCCCCGCAGAAGTACGCGATCATCGAGGCGGCGGCGATGCGCGGAGCCTGGCCGAAAGCGATCTCGTAGGCTTTCTGGTTCTCCCAGAACGGCGCCGGCGGCAGCGCCACCACCACCGCCGCCATGAGCGAGGCAAAGGCGAGCCCGGCGAAGCCCGCCCAGATCACGCGCCGCGCGCGCGAAAAGCCATAGACCTCGGTGAGGATGTCGCCGAAGACGTACGAGATCGGGAAGAACAGCACCCCGGCGCCGAACGCCGGCGCGGCGTCGAACTGCACGATCTTCGCCGGCCCGATCAGGTTCGAGCAGATGAGCACCGTGACGAACGCCGCCATCACGAAGTCGTAATAGCGGTAGGTGCGCACGGAAATGGGGACAGACCCTATTTCAGCGGAAATGGGGTCTGTCCCTGTTTCAGTTCGGGCTCGAGCTGCACGCCCATCGCGTCGAGCACCCGCGCCACCATCGCGTAGAAGCCGGCGGTGACCGCGAGCTCCACGAAATCGTGATGGTCGAAGTGCTCCATGACGGCGCGGTAGACCTCGTCGCCGAGGCGACCCTCGGTCACCGCTTCCGCGAGCGCCAGCGCCGCTTTCTCCCGGGAATCGAAATCGGCAGACGTGCGCCAGGCGTCGAGCGCCGCGATCTGCGCCTCGCGCACGCCCGCCTTGCGTGCCATGCGCAGGTGGTGCGCCCACTCGTATTGCGAGCCGGAAAGCTGCGCGCCGCGCAGAATCACGAGCTCGCGCAGCGCGCGCGGCGTGCGCGTGCCGTTGCGCAGCGCGTTCGCGAATTCCGCCCAGGCGGCGATGATGTTCGGATGGTTGGCGAGCGCGCGGTACAGGTTCGGCGGCGTGCCCCAGAGCTCTTCGAGGCGTTTCTTCAAGGCGGGCTCGAAATCCGCCAGCGGGACCCGTTGCATGGCGCGCAATGATACATGCCCTGAAATGGGGACAGACCCCATTTCAGGACGCGCGGCGTCAACCGAGCAGGCGCGAAGCGCGTTGCCGCGTTATGCCCAGAACAGCCCGGGTAGTCGTGCCGGATGTAGCGCTCCATGTCATTCAACGGGGCAACAACCGCGCGGCCTGTTTCGTGGTGGGGTCCGACTACCGGACGTACTTGCGGTACTTGCGCGACTACGCCTTCGAGTTCGGCTGCGCAGTCCATGCCTACTGCCTGATGACCAACCATGTGCACCTGCTTCTCACGCCCGCGTCCGCACGCGCTTGCGCACAACTGATGAAGCACGTCGGGCAGTGCTATGTGCAGACCTTCAATATGGCGCATGGCCGCAGCGGCACATTGTGGGAGGGCCGCTTCAATTCCTGTCTGGTACCGACTGAAGGCTACGTGCTCGCGTGCTACCGATACATCGAGCTCAATCCCGTGCGCGCCGGCATGGTGTCCGCGCCCGAGCGGTATGCCTGGTCGAGCTACGGCGTAAACGCGGATAGGACCGAGGACGCGCTGATCACGCGCCATGCCGCGCTCGAGGTCGTAGGGAGCGACTACCGGTCGTTGTTCGACGTCCCCTTGGAGAGCGCCGTAGTCGAGGAAATTCGCAAGGCCACGCGCGGCGGCAAGCGCCTCGGCACGCCGGCGAAGCGTCGCGGCCGCCGCCCGCGTCACTGAAATAGGGTCTGTCCCCATTTCCGCTGAAATGGGGTCTGTCCCCATTTCGCGTCAGCGCACGGAATAAGACTCCAGCTCGTAGGCCGTAGCGAAGCGCGGGGTTTCCATGACGAGCTTCACCACGCGCTTCACCTTGGGCGCATACCACACGGTCTGTCGGAACGATGTATAGCCGCGGATGACGGCGCTGCCGCCCAGCAGGACGTTCGACACGCGGCCGTCGAGCTCCACGCGCATTGCATCGAAGCTGCCGGCGGCCACGCTGACTTGCTCCGAGCCGACGACGCGAGCGCTCTCGAAGGCATAGGGCACTTCGCCGGTGCTCACGGCCGTGCCGATCGCCTCGATGCCGCGCACTTTGAGCGGTCCCCATCGTTCACCCGCCTGCAGCGTTCGGAACGCCGTGACGAAAGGCGCCACCTCGAGCACCTCGGCGCTCGCGTGGTAAACCGCGTTCAGGTCGGGCGAGAAGGCCTCCTGCGCCACCTGCGCGCCGTCGCGCATCACGACCTCCACGATGGCGCTGCGGTTGACGCTGCGCACGGTGTGCACGAACTTGCGGCTGCGATCGTTCGGCCTGTACATGAGATCGAGCGCGACGTACGTCCAGCTGTCGCCCGGCTGCGGCATTTCGCGCGGCAGCGTGGGATCGTAAGGCGCGAGCGCCACGCCCGGCGCGCCGGAGTTGGACGCGGCGGCGCGCGCCTCCTCCAGCGCCTTGCGCTTGGCGAGCGCCTCCTTGCCGCGGCTCGGCACCTCGCGCACCCAATCGACGGGATGGGCGAAGTTCAATTGCTGGCCGTCGCGCCGCTGGAACGTGGTGATGCCGATGAGCCGTCCCGCGGCGTCGAAGAGTCCCCCGCCGCTCGACCCGGGAGAAATCGCCGCGCTGGTCTGGATGATCGGCTGATTGTCGTCGTCGCCGCCGCGCAGCGAGGACACCAGGCCTTCGGTCAGCGTCAATTCCAGCCCGCGCGGCGAGCCGACGGCATACACGCGCTGCCCGATGCGCACCGCGGCCATGTCGCCGAGCGTCACCGGCGGCGCGGCGAGCTCCTTCACCTTGAGCTGGCACAGGTCGCGTTCGGGGTCCGGGAATTCCAGCTCGGCCCCGTAGCTCACGTTGCCGCGCCTGATCGCGATCGCGGAGGCTTGGCGCAGGACGTGGCAGTTGGTGATCACCTGCTCGCGCCCGACGACCACACCGCTTCCCAGCGCGAGCCACTTGCCCTGGTGATCCCAGGTATGGATCACGAAAATGCTCGGCGAGAGCTTCTCGAAGAGCTCCTCCGGAGTCAGCGCCGCGGCGGGCGTGGCGGCCACCGCAAGCAGCGCGCAAGCGGCGGACATTGCTTTTCTCATGACGGTCCTCATGGCGCTATTTGCGCGGCAGCAGGCGCTCGAGATCTTCGAGCTTCGCCGGCTTGCCCTCGGCCGAGCGCTTGAGCACTGCCTCGTGCTCGATGTCGTCCGGAAAGACGACCTGCTCGGGCCTCACGCCGCTGTACTTCTTGTGCAGCAGCGCCAGGTCGCGGCGGCGCCGATCCACCAGGTTGGTGACGGCGAGGAGCCTCCCCTCCGGCGAGTGCCGCATGTCCACGTGCACATTGCCGAGGTAGGTCGCCTTTCCCGGAATGATGGTGAAGCGAAAGCCGTAGCGGCGCACCGACGTGTAGGTCTCCTGGGCGGAGACGTGGATGAAGCCGCGCCGCACCTCGTACTCGCCGGGCTCGAGCTCGACGACCGCGAGGCGGCCGTGGCCGCCGTTTTGCACGTCCGGGTCGCCGAGCCGCCAGTCCAGGCCGAGCGCTTCGTCGTTCACCGGGATGGTGACGACCGTCTCGGTGGGCGCGGAGACGCGCACGATCTGGAACGACAGCGTGCCGGGGTTGTGGCCCGAGGCGGTCACCGAGGCGACGAGCAGCCCTGCGCCGCCTGGCCGGTAGGCCGGCTCGATATTTGCGGTGCCCCTTTGCGCACAGCCCGCGGCGAGAAGCGCTGCCGCGATTACCGCGAGGACAATCTGGATCAAGTCTCCTCCCAGCCTGATCGATTTGACGCCATCTTACAGGCCTAAGATCGCGCTATGAACAGCCCCTGGGAAAACCCTATCGACACCGACGGCTTCGAGTTCGTCGAGTACGCCGCCCCCGACCCGAAGGCGCTCGGGGCGCTCTTCGAGCGCATGGGCTTCCAGGCGGTGGCGAAGCACCGGCACAAGGACGTGCTGCTCTTCAAGCAGGGCGGCGTGAACTTTATCGTCAACGCCGAGCCGCTCTCGTTCGCGCAGAACTTCGCGCGCCGCCACGGCCCCAGCGTGTGCGCCATGGCCTGGCGGGTCAAGGACGCGGCGCGCGCCTACGACAAGCTCGTCGAGCGCGGCGCGTGGGGTGTCGAGGCGCGCCCTGGCCCGGGCGAGCTCAACATCCCGGCGGTGAAGGGCATCGGCGACTCGCTCATTTATCTCGTCGACCGCTACCCCGAGAACGCCTACGGCAACACCATCTACGACGTGGACTTCAAGCCGCTTGCCGGCTTCGAAGCCTTCTGGCGGCGCGAGGCGCCCTCGCCTGCGGGCGCCGGGCTTGCCGGCGTGGACCACCTCACGCACAACGTGCACCGCGGCCGCATGGCCGAGTGGGCGGAGTTCTACGAGCGCCTCTTCAATTTCCGCGAGATCCGCTACTTCGACATCGAGGGAAAGCTCACGGGCCTGAAGTCCAAGGCGATGACCAGCCCCTGCGGCAAGATCCGCATCCCGATCAACGAATCCTCGGACGATCGCTCGCAGGTGCAGGAATACCTCGACGCCTACCACGGCGAGGGCATCCAGCACATTGCTCTGGATACCCCAGACATCTATCGGACGGTCGACGCGCTGCGCGCGAACGGCGTCGAGCTCCTCGACACGCCCGACGCGTATTACGAGCTATTGAGTGGCCGCCTCCCGGGGCACGGCGAGCCGCTGGAAGAGCTGAAGAAGCGGAAGATCCTTCTCGACGGCAGTCCCGGCGGCGGGCTGCTCCTGCAGATCTTCACCAAGACTATGATCGGCCCGATCTTCTTCGAGATCATCCAGAGGAAGGGCGACGAGGGCTTCGGCGAGGGCAATTTCAAGGCGCTCTTCGAGTCGATGGAGCTCGACCAGGTGCGCCGCGGCGTGCTGCAGGCTTGAAATGGGGTCTGTCCCCATTTCAGGGTTGCGGGGCAACTACGCCGAGGCGGCGGCCGACTACTCGGTCGAGCAGCGCTGGGAACGCTACACGCCCGAGGAGCACGCGCTGTACCGGCGGCTCTTCGAGCGGCAGTCGAGGCTCGTGCCGCGCTACGCCTGCGTCGACTGGATCGAGGCGATTTCGCAGCTCGATGCGGCGAACGAAATCCCGCGCTTTGACACGATTTCAAGTCAATTAAGAAAAAAGACAGGCTGGGAGATCGTCGCGGTGCCGGGCCTCATTCCCGACGAGGCGTTCTTCACGCACCTCGCCGAGCGCCGCTTCCCGGTGACCGTGTGGCTGCGCCGGCCAGAGGAGTTCGACTACATCGTCGAGCCCGACATCTTCCACGACTTCTTCGGCCACGTGCCGCTCCTGTTCGAGCCGAGCTATGCCGACTACCTGTGCGAATACGGCAAAGGCGGCCTCAAGGCGATGCGCCTTGACGCGGTGAAAATGCTCGCGCGGCTTTACTGGTACACGATCGAGTTCGGGCTGATGACGACGCCGCAGGGCATTCGCGCGTACGGCGCGGGCCTCATGTCCTCCGGCGGCGAGCTGCCCTATAGCGTCGAGGACCCCAGGCCGCGGCGCCTGCCCTTCGAGCTCGAACGAGTGATGCGCACCGAGTACCGCATCGACACCTACCAGGACACCTACTTCGTCATCGACTCGTTCGGCCACCTGATGCACGAGACCACGGTCGACTTTGCGCCGCTCTACGCCCGCATCCGCGCGTCGGGGCGCGCGTTGGGGTCAGAGCATTTGCTCTGACCCCGTAGTAGGCTTCTGGTGATGAGCATCCTGGTCACCGGGGGCCTGGGCTACATCGGCTCGCACACCTGCGTCGCGCTCGCCGAAGCGGCCCATCCGCTCGTCATCGTCGACAACCTGTCGAACTCCAAGGCGCTGGTGCTCGATCGCCTGCGCGAGATCGCGCCCGCCGCGAAGATGGATTTCCACAAGGCCGATGTGCGCGACGCGGTCGCCCTGGAGAAGATTTTTTCCGACAAGAAGATTGAAGCAGTTATCCACTTCGCAGGCCTCAAAGCGGTGGGCGAGTCGGTCGAAAAACCGCTGCTCTACTACGAGAACAACGTCGGCGGCACGGTGGCGCTGCTCGGCGCGATGGCGAAGCACGGCGTGCGGCGCATCGTGTTCAGCTCCTCTGCGACCGTCTATGGCGAGCCCGAGACGCTGCCGATTCCCGAGTCGCACCCGCTGCGCCCGCAGAACCCTTACGGCAAGACCAAGCTCATCGTCGAGCACCTGCTCGCTGATTACGCGGCGTCGGACCCGAAATTCCGCTACGCCGCGCTGCGCTACTTCAACCCGACCGGCGCGCACGCTTCCGGACGCATCGGCGAAGACCCGAGCGGGATCCCGAACAACCTCTTTCCGTATATCGCGCAGGTGGCGGTCGGCCGCCATCCAGCGCTGCGGGTGTGGGGCAAGGACTACGCCACCGTCGACGGCACCGGCGTGCGCGACTACATCCACGTGGTCGACCTCGCCGAGGGGCACCTGGCCGCGTTGCAGTATCTCGACAAGAAGGATCGTTCCATTACGGTCAACCTCGGGACCGGGCGCGGCTATTCGGTGCTCGAGGCGGTGCACGCCTTCGAGCGCGCGTCGGGCAAGCGCATACCGGTCGAATTCGCCTCGCGCCGGACGGGCGACGTCGCGTCCTGCTTCGCCAACGCTTCGCTCGCGGCAGCCGAGCTCAGCTGGAAAACCCGCTTCGGCATCGACCAGATGTGCCGCGACGTCTGGCGCTGGCAATCCGGCAACCCCGACGGTTACGAACTCAGAAATGGGGACAGAAATGGGGACAGACCCCATTTCAGCTGAAATGGGGTCTGTCCCCATTACACTCTGCCCTCCATGAAGACGGCGCTCATCTGCGGCATCTCCGGCCAGGACGGCTCGTACCTCGCGCGGCTGCTGCTCGGGCGCGGCTACACGGTCATCGGCGCCTCGCGCGATGCGCAGCGCCCGAGCTTCGAGAACCTGGAGAAGCTCGGTATCCGCGACCGCGTGCGCATCATGTCGGTGGCGCCCAACGATTTCCGCAGCGTGATCAGCGTCCTGAGCGCCACCGAGCCCGATGAGGTGTACAACCTCGCGGGGCAAAGCTCGGTGGCGCTCTCCTTCGAGCAGCCGGTGGAAACCCTGGAGAGCATCAGCGTCGCGGTCCTCAATCTCCTTGAGGCAATCCGGTTCCTGAAGAAGGACGTGCGCCTGTACAACGCCGGCTCGAGCGAGTCGTTCGGCGATACCGCCGGCCGGGCGGCCGACGAGAATACGCCATTTCGCCCGCGCAGCCCGTACGCGCTCGCGAAGGCCGCAGCCTTCTGGCAGGTGGCGAATTACCGCGAGGCCTACGGGCTCTACGCCTGTTCGGGGATCCTCTTCAACCACGAATCGCCGCTGCGCCCGGAGCACTTCGTCACCCAGAAAATCGTGCACGGCGCCTGCCGCATCGCCGCGGGGATGCAGAAGGTACTCAAGCTCGGCAATCTGTCGGTGCAGCGAGACTGGGGCTGGGCGCCCGAATATGTCGAGGCGATGTGGCGCATCCTCCAGGAGGGAAAGCCCGACGACTTCGTCATCGCCACCGGCGAGACCAACCGCCTGGAGGACTTCGTCGCCGAAGCGTTCCGCCTGGTGGGCCTCGACTGGCGCAAGCACGTCGAAACCGATCCCGGGCTGCTGCGCCCCACCGATCTCGCCGTCGGCCGCGCCAACCCGGCGAAGGCGCGCGAGAAGCTGGGATGGGAAGCGAAGCTCAGGATGCGCGACGTCGTGCGCGAGATGGTCGCGGCGGCGCAAAACGAAATGAAAGGCATGGACAAAGCCAAATGACCCAGAAAGTCGCACTGATCACCGGCGTCACCGGCCAGGACGGCGCCTACCTCGCCGAATTGCTGCTCGACAAGGGCTACACCGTCCACGGCATCAAGCGGCGCAGCTCGCTCTTCAACACCGACCGGATCGACCACCTCTACCAGGATCCACACATCCAAGGGCGCAATTTCATCCTGCATTACGGCGATCTCACCGACGGCTCGAGCCTGGTGCGGGTCATCCAGCAGGCGCAGCCCGACGAGCTCTACAACCTCGGCGCGCAAAGCCACGTCGCGGTGTCGTTCGAGGAGCCCGAGTACACCGCCAACTCCGACGCGCTCGGCGCGCTGCGTCTCCTTGAAGCGCTGCGCATCCTCGGCATGCAGAAGAAGACCCGCTACTACCAGGCGTCCACCTCGGAGCTCTACGGCCTGGTGCGCGAGACGCCGCAGAAGGAGACCACGGCGTTCTATCCGCGCTCGCCCTACGGCGTCGCCAAGCTCTACGCCTACTGGATCACGGTGAACTACCGCGAGGCGTACGGCATGTTCGCCTGCAACGGCATCCTCTTCAACCACGAGTCGCCGGTGCGCGGCGAAACCTTCGTCACGCGCAAGATCACGCGCGCCCTCGCGCGGATCGCCCTGGGCGACCAGGAATGCCTCTACATCGGCAATCTTAACGCCCGGCGCGACTGGGGTCATGCCAGGGACTACGTCGAGGCGCAGTGGCTGATGCTGCAGCAGCGCGAGCCCGAGGACTTCGTCATCGCGAGCGGCGAGCAGAGGAGCGTGCGGGATTTCATCGAGGCGGCGGCGCGCGAGCTCGAGATCCAGGTGGCGTGGAAAGGAGCCGGCGCCGGCGAAGTCGGCTACGTCGAGCGCCGCGCCGCGCGCTGGCCGGCGCTGAAAGAGGGCCAGACCATCGTGCGCATCGACGCGCGCTACTTCCGGCCGGCCGAGGTCGATACCCTCCTCGGCGATGCCAGCAAGGCTCAGGCGAAGCTCGGCTGGAAGCCGAAGATCAGCTTTGTCGAGCTCGTCTCCGAAATGGTGCGCGAGGACCTCAAGCTCGCCGAGCGCGACCAGCTCGCCCGGCGCCACGGCCACAAGATCCACGACCGACACGAATAAAACCTGAAATAGGGACAGACCCCATTACAGAGCGCGCATGACCCCCGACTCGAAGATCTACGTCGCCGGCCACCGCGGCCTTGCCGGCTCCGCGCTCGTGCGCCGGCTGAAGGCGAAGGGCTACCGCAACGTCTTCGGCAGGACGCACGCCGAGCTCGACCTCGTCGACGGCGCCCCGGTCGAGCGGCTGTTCAGGGAGGAGCGCCCCGAGGTGGTGATCCTCGCCGCGGCGAAGGTGGGCGGAATCATGGCGAACAACACCTACCCCGCCGAGTTCATCCACTCGAACCTCGCCATCCAGACGAACGTCATCCACCAGGCGTGGCGCGCCGGAGTGAAGAGGCTGCTTTTTCTCGGCTCCTCGTGCATCTACCCGCGCGACTGCCCGCAGCCGATGAAGGAGGACTACCTCCTCACCGGGCCGCTCGAGCCGACCAATCGCCCCTACGCGGTCGCGAAAATCGCCGGCATCGAGATGTGCTGGTCGTACAACCGGCAATACGGCACGCGCTACCTGTGCGCGATGCCGACCAACCTCTACGGTCCGGGCGACAACTTTGACCTGCAGACGAGCCACGTCCTGCCCGCGCTCATCCGCAAGTTTCATGAAGCAAAGGAAAAGAACGAAGCGACCGTGACTGTCTGGGGCACCGGCACCCCGCGGCGCGAGTTCCTCCACGCCGACGACATGGCCGATGCGTGCGTTCATCTGTTAGAGATATCCGAGGAGAAACTCGAAAAGGCGATTGGTGTAAACCGACCTCCTCTCGTTAACATCGGCTGCGGCGAAGACCAGACCATCGCCGAGCTTGCAGAAAAGATCCGCGAGGCGGTCGGCACCAGCGTGCGGATCGTCTACGACCGCTCCAAGCCCGACGGCACACCGCAGAAGCTCCTCGACATCGGCCTTATCCGCTCGCTTGGCTGGCAGCCGCGGCTCTCCCTCACCGAGGGCCTGCGCAGCACCTACGAGGCGTTCCTCAAGAAATAGGGACAGACCCTATTTCCGCTGAAATGGGGACAGACCCCATTTCAGGGAAATCGTGGTCCGTCCCTGATTTGTTACGGGCGCTTGAAGACCGCAACGCCGCTGATCGTCGAGCCGATCGGACCGTTGTGGTTGAGCGAGTAGGCGAAGCCCGCGCCTTTGCCGGTCGGTGCGGCGAAGCCGCCGACGATCTCGCCCGCGGTGTTGGCCGGAGAGCCGTTGCGAGTCACCGTGAGATTGCCCGTGCCGTCGAGCGCCTTCTGAGCGAAGAAGGCGGCGCCGGCGAGGATCGGCAGGTTGGTCGCGCTCGCGGCCCAGTTGCCGCTCCCCGGCGTGCTCGCCGCGACCGAGACGTTCACCGTTTGCGTGCTGAAATTCGCCGTCAGCGCGGCGCTGCTGAGCGTGCCGACGTCGAGTGTCGTCTGCCCCGGCGTGAACGCCGTGGGGCTCGTACCGCCAGCCAGGGTGTAGTTGAACGTGCCGCTGGCGGGCAGCACCACCGGCCCGGTCTGGCTCGCGGTGAGGAGGTAGTGCAGGTTGCGCGCCGTGAGATCGATCTGGCTCACGGGGCCGGTGATGTCGGCGAGCGGCGCGGCGTGGTTGGCGCTGGTGCGATCGCCGACGTTCATCGTGCCGCCGCCCCAGCGTCCCCAGCTTATCCCGGTGGCGGGGTCGAAGCCGAACTCGAGGTTTCTCGCCGTCGGCGCGATCGCACCGTTCGTGACCGTGGGCCCGGGCCCGGACGAATCCGCAATCGCAAACACCGCCGGAGCGCTATTGACGTTCATGCATACACCCTGGGGCGCGCATGAGTTCCAGACCAGCGGGATCGAGCCGTCGAACTTCACCAGGGCTCCCGCCGGATTCGACGCGGTGTCCCGCGCGACCATCTGAGTCCGGCTGCTCGAAAGGCCGACGATGTTGACGCGGTAATTTTCCTCCTCGTCGACCAGCTGCGCGCCCGGGGTATATGCCGTCCCGTCCGGCGTCACAGCGCCGGCGGCGGACATGCCGATCGTGCCGATGCCGAGCCGGTAATTCATGAGGTTGCTCGCCACGAACGGAACGTTCGTCGCGCCGTTGTCGTAGGTCGGGTTGCCGAAGACCACGGTGCCGGTCGCTAGATCCGAGCCCTGGGACTGGAACGCGAACGCAAGACCCGCGCCCTCGAGCCTCTGGCCCATCAGCGCGCCGTTCAGCGTGCCGAACACGTTCGTCGGCACGCCGTTGAAGGTAAGCGAGCTGAACGAGTGCCTGGGGTCGTTGCCGTTCGAGGCCCAGAAGCTGCCTTCTTCGAGGGAAATGCCGTTGGCGGCGGCATTGAATGTGCCGCGAGGCAAGGTGGCGATGACGCTCGTATCGACCGACTGGGTGTTGAAGTTGACCCCGAGCGACGCGGTAACGTTACCCGGGTTGCCGTCCTGATCGGTGACGAAGCCGCCGATCTGCGCATAGCCGACCGACGAGCCTGGCACCGCGTTGAACGGCATGACCGCCGCGTCGGCGAGGAAGAACGGATGCGTCACCGGGCCGCGCAGCCAGTGGAACGCGCCGATCGGCTCGCGATTCGCCACCGGGCCGTTCCAGTCGGTTCCGTTGAGCGTCAACGGACTTGCGCCCCCTTGCAGGTAGTAGCCGTGCGAAATGCCGTTGGCGCTCGCGTTGGTCGCGCCGGTGCCACCGGTGATCGCGAGGCTCGAGCCGTTGTCCGGCCAGAGGTTTTCGCTCAAAAACGTGAGATTGCCGCTGCCGTCGACGGCATAGCCGGGAGTTGCGACCCACGCATTGGCGCTGCCGGCCGCCTCGTAGTGGGCGGTCTGATTCTGCGTGCACGGACTGGCGCCACACGTCCCGGTGTACGCATACGCGGACAGGATCGAGGCATCCCCGGGCGGGTTCAGCGCCGGCAAGCTGACGTTCGCCGAGGGCGCGACGATCTCCGGTCCTTTCCCGAACGCGGCCACGCCGGTGGTGTACTCCTGGTAGGTGCGGCCGCTCGCCGCAGCCGTGGCCGGATCCTGATAGTTCGTGTGGAAGGCATAGCGCAGCCACGCCCCTTCGGCGTTCGTGCCGGTGAAGCCGCCGCGGATGCGCCCGCCGTAATTCTGATTGGGAGCGCAGCCGTTGCCGGCGCAGCCGACGAACAGGCTCTCCAGAGTCGGGGTAGTGCTGCTCGCCACGTCGATCTCGCCGCTTTGCAGCGGCGCATCGGAATAGCGCGCCGAGATGCGCGCCGTGCCGAGGCTTCCCGAGGGACCCTGCGGCATGCTCACCCGCACGCCGCCGCTCGTGGTGAGGCGCGAGAAGTCGACCGCGAGGCTCGCGCCCTCGAGCGTGCCGACGTTGCCGTAGCTGTCGGTTGGCGCGGTCGCAAACGACGGATTGCCCGACCCGTCGACGAGCCGCGTGTAGTAGAAGGTGCCGCTCGCCGGCAATGCCGTCGGCGCCTGGTAGACGATCCAGTGCGCGCTGCGCCCGGCCAGCGCGTCCACGTAGCCCACGTCGTTCAGGAGGTCGGTCACGTTGACGAAGCCGCCCTGCCAGCGGCCGAGGCGGATGCCGGTCCCGGCATCGAAATACGCCTCTTCTGCCGAGGCCAGGCCGCCGCCGAAAGAGACCTGCGCGCTCGCGAGCGGCGTCGGCACCGCGAAGTCCGTCGTGCTCGTGAGCTGCCCGCTGCGATCGTGGATCGCGTTTGGCGTGTCGAACACGCGCACCAGGCGGCCGCTGGCGTCGAACAAGTAATTGGTGTTCGCGTCGCCCGGCGCGGCGTTTCTTCCCGTCAGGATGTAGAACTCGTTCGGATTGGCGCTCCTGGCGGTCACATAAGCCAGCTCGTGGCGCACGCTCGAATTGTTCGCGAAGCTCGCCGTTACGCCCGGGTCCGGCGCGGTCGTCGTGTGGAACACCGCGAGCCCGTGGATGAAGTCGGCGAACGGGGCCGGCGACGCGGAAGGCACGATCGGCAGGAACTCGTAGCCGAGCCCGACGCCGGTGCCCACGGCGCCGGTAGTCGTGCCGCCCGTGGCGGCTCCGAGGAATTCGCCGCCGATGTTGCCCCCCCAGCCGCTCGGGGCGATCGTGGCGCAGCCGGCGCCGGAGCAGACCACCGTCGGCGTCTTGGCCTCGAAACCGTTTTGCGTAATCGGGATGTTCGTCGCCGAGCCGCTGAGCGAGCTGATGCCGCGGGTCGGGAAACCGACGTCGACCGTGGCATCCGCGGTGAGCGAGGTGAAGTTAGCGCTGAACGTAGCGTTGTTCAGCGTGCCGACGTTGCCGAACCCGTCGGTCGGCAGCGTCGCTGCGGTGAGCGCATACGCGCGCGAGCCGACCACGTTCTGCACGCTCGAGGGCGCGGGCGAGAGCCCGACAATCCAGTGCGCGCTCTGGGAACCGAGCCCCAGGCTGAATGGTGCAACCAGTGCGGCGTTGTCGGTCACGTCCATCTGCCCGCCCCGCCAGCGCCCGAGGTAGACCGTGCCGTCGGCCGCGTGGTAATGGTCCTGCGCGGTGCCGCCGCTGAATTTCACGGTCGCGTCGGGGATCGGCGCGCCCTGCTGATTCCAGATCTCGGTGTTGAAGGTGGTGCTGCGCATCTCGATCAGGTTCTTGTTCTCGTCGAGCACGTAGTTCGTGTTGGGGTATATCCCCGTCTCGCCCGGCGTGTCGGCCCAGTTGCGCTCGACCCCGCCGGTTATCGGCAGCACCGTTTGCGCGAGGTGCAGGAAGTTCGTCAGCGAGGCCACCGCCGGATTGCTGTACTGCGCCTGCTTGTAGTTCGCCTCCACGATGTCGGCCGCCGATTGGGCGGCTGCGAGCTCGCTGGTCGTGGAGCTGACGGCGGCGGTGGCCGCGGCGTGCGCGCTCGTCGCGGCATTCGCCTCGGTCTGCGCCGTGCCGGCCTGCGACTGCGCGAGGCCTGCCTGCGACGCGGCGTCGCCGGCGGCGGTGGTGGCCGCGGTGAGCGCGGCGTTCGCGCTCGTCACGTGGCCGGCGGCGGCACTGGCGTTGGTCTGGGCGGAGCCCGCCGAGCTCAGCGCGCCGTCCACGCTCAGCTGCGCGCTCGCCTTGTTCATGCCTGCGTTCGTGGTCTGGTTCTGCGCGCTCGAAGCGTCGGCGCCGGCGCCGGTCGCGGAGCTCAGCGCGTTGGCCGCCGCGCCGAGCGCCGCGGTCTGGCTCGTGGAGGCGATGCCGGCCTGCGTCTGCGCCGTGTTCGCCTGCGTCAGCGCGTTGCCGGCCGCGACGATCGCCGCGCTGAACGCGCTTTCGGCGGCCGCCAGCGCGTTCTGCGCGGCGGTAAGCTGGCTCGACGCGTTGCCGGCAATCGATTGGGCGTTCGTGCGCGCGCTCTGCGCCGCGGTGAGCTGCGTGGTCGCGGTGGAAAGCTCGCCGAGCGCAATGTTGAGCTGCGCCTGCGCGCCGGCGAGGTCGCCTGCCGCCTGCAGCGTCGCCGCCTGCGTCGCGGCGCTCTGCGCATTGACGGCCGCGGTCTGGGCGAGGGTCGCGGCGCTCGACGCGGCCGAGACCTCCGCTGAGACCTGTGCCGGAAGCCCCGAAGCCGCCGACTTCGCGGCGTCGATCGCCGTGTTGTTGTTCTGAAGGGCGGTAAGCTGAGTGTTCGCCGTGGCGAGCGAAGCGTTGGCGCTGTTCAACGCGCTCTGCGCCGCTGCAATCGCGGCGCTGAAGGCGGCGTTCGCCGCCTGCGCGTTGGCAAGCTCGGTATTGGCGCTCGTGAGGCCGTTCGCAGCCGAGGCGAGGAAAAACTGCGCGGCCGACTTGTCGCTCGTGAAGGCGCTGTTCGACGAGATCGCGGCGCCGAGCGCGCTGTTCGCGGCGGCGAGGTCGCTGCTCGCCTGGCTCTGCGCGCTGTTGGCGAGGCTCCTCGCATTGGCGTAGTTGGTGTTCTCGGCGCCCGCGGTCGCGAGCGCAGCGTTTGCCGCCCCAAGCGAGGCGTTGGCGCCGGCAAACGAGTTGTTCGCGTTCGTCTTCGCAGTCGTGAACGCGGCGCCAAAACTCGCAGCGTCAGCGGCAGCCGCCTGCGCGGCGAGGTCGGCGTTGTGCACGATCGACGCCGCGTTTTGCGTCGCGGCGTTAGCCGGAGTCGCGTAGATCGGATCCCTGAACGCTCCGTTGGCGGTGAACGCAGCCTGCGCCGCCGTCGCCTTCGTTTCCACGTCCGCGTGGATCGCGGCCGCCGCGGTCGAATTCGAGGTGGCCAGGGCGACGTTAGGCGCGGCAAGGGCGTTGGCGCCGTCGAGCTCGATCTGCGCGAGCGCGACCGCCGAGGCGGCGCTGTCGCGCGCGCCGGTGGCGCTCGCGAGGCTCACCGCGCTCGTGACATTGAGGGCGTCGAGCAGTGGCTGCGTGTTGTTGAACGCACTGGTGGCGTTGGCGATGGCCGTGCTTGCAGGCGCAGTGTCGACCGGCGAGCCGAGTGCGTCGAACGCCGTCTGGGCCGCGTCGCGCGCGCTCGTCGCCGTGCCGATGGCCGAGCTCGCCGCGATGAGATCCACCGGCGCGAGCGCGGCGGCCGAGCCGACCGCGCTCGTTGCCGTTGCGACCGCGCTCGACGCCGAACCGATGTCGGTCTGGGGCGTCACCGGGCTCACGGTCGCGATGCTGTCGAGCGTCCCGATCGCCGTGTTCGTATTGGCCTCGAATCCCTGCGCGGCGCTGAACGCATCGAACGCCGCGGTCGCGGAGGCGAGCGCCGCGTCGGCCGCACTTTGCGCGAGCGGCGCCGGCCCGGCGACGCTGAGGAGGCTCTGCGCCGCGGCAATCGCCTGCGAGGTCACGGTGATGGCGTTGGCGGTCGCCACGTCGAGGGCATCGAGCGCCTGCTGCGCGCCGCTCGTGCTCGTCGCCGCGAATACGCCCGAGACCGCCGCGTTGACCGCGGCCCCCGCCGCGCCGGCTTGGCTCGCCCACGCCTGCGCCTGCGCCGCCTCGGTGCTCCTGCCGGCCGCGGCGAGCGTGGTCGCGATTTCAGTCGCGGCGCTTGCCGCGCCCTGCGCCGCGAGCAGCGCCGAATTGGCGGCCGCGATGTCGGGGATCGAGCCCGCCTGGAACGCCACTACGCCCTGGACGACGTCGGCGCTGCTGCCCGCGAACTCGTAGGCGAGCGTCGCCTTCTTCGCCGCGGCGCCGGCGAACGCGCCTTCGAAGCTCGCGCTGTAGCCGCTGTCGCAGCCGGTGCCGGTGCAGCTCGCCGTGGCGCTGCCGGAGAAGTAATTGCCGACGATCGGCATGCCCGCCCGGGAGGCGCCGAGATCGCGGCCGGCGACGTTGACGTTGATGACCGAGTCCACCTTCTGGGCGCTGAAGTCCACCACGAAGCTCGAGCTCACCAGCGTGCCGGCGTTGCCCAGCCGGTCGGTCGGCGAAGTCGCGGCGAGCACGCTGTAGTCGCTGACCACGCCGGAGTAGCGCTGCACCAGCCCGAGCGGCGGCTCCAGCCCCAAAATCCAGTGCGCGCTCGCCGCGCCGAGCGGCACGGTCTGCGTCGTGCCGCCTGCGCCGGTGACGGTGTAGCTGCCGCCCCGCCAACGGCCGAGGCGCACGTCCGGCGAAACGAACGAGTCCACCGGCGTGCTCGCGAACGCGAGCGTCGTGCCGCTGCCGCTGTTCGCGAACGAGCCGACGTTGCCTTCGGCGTCGGTCACGTAGCTCGCGGACTGCGCCCCGGTGGCAATTTCCATGAGGGAGCCGCTTCCCGCCGGAGCGACCGGCGCGATCACGATATGGTCGAAGTTGTTCGGCTGCTGCTGCGCGGGCAGGGGCGTGCTGATCGGCACGATGACGCCGCCGGAGCTCGCGGTCTGCGTCGTGAAGTCGAGTTGGCATTCGATCGCGCCGCCGTTCGCGTCGGTGCACTGGCCGCTCGCCTCCTGCGGCTGCAGGATCGTCGCGGGCGGCGGCGCGATGATATCGGCGGTCGGCGCCTGCGGCGCCGGGGGCGGAGGCGGAGGCGTTTCGACCGGCTTCTCTTCGGCCTTCGGCGCCGGTTTCTCGGCCTGCTTTTCCTCGGCCGTCGCGGCGGGCTTCTGCGCCGCGGGCTTCTGCACCGGCGGGGTGGCCTTGAAGAGCTCCGGCAGCACCGGCAGCAGCACCGGCCGCTGGTCGGGCGCGGCGTAGCCCATCTGGTTCTTGCCGATGTTCTGCTCGATCCCGGCGCTCGCGATGAATGCAATGCCGTCGTTCACCTTGTCGTAGGTGCCTGGCGCGGCGCCGCTTCGCGTCGTGCCCGGCGGGATGAAGAACGGCTCGTGGTCGGTGCCGCGGATGCCGACGGTCGCGGTCGGCGTGTGGATGGTGTAGCGCGACTTGTTCACCCGGCCGATGAACCCGGTGATGGTGCGAAAGCCGCCCCTGACGAGCGACATGAGGGCGCTTTCGGTGCCGTCGTTGCGCCCGGCGTAGCGATAGGTGTCGAGCTTGAGCTCGGTGTCGGGCCGGATAGCGAGGATGCCGCCGTCGATCATCTTCAGCTGCGCCGAGCCGGCGGCGCCGGTGACGATCGCCTCGCCCTCGTTGACCGTCTCGCCCTTCCTGAGCGGCCGCAGCTTCCCGGCGGCGTCGCGGACCTGCACCTCGCCGAAAGCGAACTGCACCGTGCCGGCCGCGGCTAGAGCCTGCGCCGGGAAGCAGGCGAGCAAGGCGAGGAGGAACAAGGCGCGGATCTTGCGGGTGGAGGTCATGGCGATCCCCTACTTGAAGTCGTAGCGCAACGTGACCGACGCGTCGGTTCTCTGGTATTCGTAGATCGGGATGTTGGAGTCGTTGCGCACGTACAGAAGCTGCGGGCGCAGGCTCCAGGCGCCGCTGAAGCGCCACACGAACCCGAGCGTGGCGTCGAGCTGCTCGTCCTTGCGGGTGCGCTGGAAGGCGGCGTTCTCGCGCGAATAGCCGCCGCGCTGCACGCCCACCGAGGCGATGAGATCGAGCGATTCGCGCAGGCCGAGCTGCCCGCCCAGGCGCAGCCCGGTGATGTCCTTGTCGCCGTCGGCGCGGCCGTTGAGCTCGTTTTCCTTGCCGGCGAGCAGCGTCGCCGCGAGGGCGCTCCTGCCCTCGTGGAACAGGCGGATCAGCCCGACGCCGCCGAGCGCCTGGTCGAAGTCGTTCACGTTCAGGCCCTGCGCCTGGAAGCGGTAGGCGGTGTTCGCGACGAAGCCCGAGAGGAACGTGGCCGGGTCGAGGCTGTAGCGCACGTCGGCCGCGATGCCGCCCGTGGTGCGGTTCGCGTCGTGGTCGAGGTAGAAGCGCTCGCCCTGCAGCATCGCGCGGAAGAGCGTGCGCGCCCCGGGAAACGCGACGCCGACGCGCCCGCCGAGGCTGTCGGTGTCGAAGCGGTCCTCGGTGAAGTTGTTGCGGTAGCGCGCGTCGGCGCCGGCGAAGAGCGACACGCCCGGGGTCAGCTCGTGGGCGATCTCGGCGCCGCCGGCGAGCGACCAGTAGCTGTCCGAGCGCTTCACGTTGGTCGGGTCGAGCGTGAACACCAGGTTGCCGAGCGCCGGCACCGCCACCTCGGCCTGCGAGGTGGAGTTGTTGACGTTGCTGTCGTGCCCGAGCGTGGCTTCGAGAAAGCCTGTGAGCACGGTGCGCCGCGCCGCCTGGCGCTCCTCGATCGCCTGCAGGTAGCGCTCGATCACCGCGCGCGCTGCGGGCGGCGGGTTCTGCGCGAGCACCGCCTGGAACTCGTCGCGCGAGCGCGTGAAGTCGCCGAGCGAGAAATAGGCGCGCGCCATGTCGATGCGCGCGCCGGCGAAGTTCGGCTCCACCGCGAGCACCCGCTCGAGCGCGAGCGTCGCGCGGTCGGCTTTTCCGCTATCGAGCGCCGCGATCCCGAAGAGATAGTCGAACTTCGGATCCCCCGCCTGCGCGTCCTCGAAGGGCTCGAGATAGGCGAAGGCTTCGGCCGCGCGGCCCGCCTTCAGCAGCGCTTGGGCTTTACCCAGATCCGGATTCGCGGCGTGCGCAGGTGAAGCCGCGACGCCCAACAACAAGAACACCCCAAGCACCAGGGCGGCGAACAGGTTCCTGTTCGCCGCCCCGTGCGACGCCCCCAAGAACAGCACCCGCTCTCCCCGTTTGTTGTGCTTCTTGCAGTCCCCCCGGACCGCTTGCGGCGAGTCTGGCGAGCGTCGCCTCCCGGCGTCAACCCCGGTTGGCTGCGTCCGGTGAAGGACATGCCGCCGCTTCCGGCCGGCCGATCAAGGGCGTCGAGCAGTGATTGAAGGGGACCGTTGAAGACTTATGGCGCTTTGTAAATTGTGGTCAGAAGAATGCGAAAACAACAAAACAGGGAGACCACCCTAAGCGCGTTGCCCTTGCGCGAAGACTGCGTTCCACGCGAGAAGCGCGGACAATGCCAATATGATCTTCATGCTTCTTCAGTCTGAATTCCTCACATGAGCGCGCCGGCCGCCAGACTGGAGCTAAAGTATTTGAGCGGTTTCGGCAATTCGTTCGCCTCAGAGGCTGAAGAAGGGGCGCTGCCAGTCGGGCGCAACTCTCCCCAGCGTCCGCCGAAAGGGCTTTACGCCGAGGTGCTTTCCGGCACGGCGTTTACCGCGCCGCGGCGGGAAAACAAGAGTACCTGGCTCTACCGCCGGCGACCGTCGGCAGCGCATGGCGCCTACGCGCGCATCCCGGATGGGCTCGTGCGCTCGGGGCCGTTCGACGAAGTCGAGGCGCCGCCCAACCGCCTGCGCTGGAACCCGTTTCCCATGCCTGCGAAAGCAACGGATTTCGTCGACGGCCTCGCCACACTCGCAGGCTCCGGCGATCCGGCGACGCAGGCGGGAATAGCGGTGCACCTCTATTGCGCGAACCGCTCGATGAGCGGACGCTACTTCTGGAACGCCGACGGCGAGCTGATGCTCGTGCCGCAGATCGGATCTCTCGAAATCTTCACCGAGTTGGGTCGCTTGCGGATCCTGCCGGGCGAGATCGCCGTGCTGCCGCGCGGCATGCGCTTCAAGGTCGAGCTGCTCGAAAAAGAGGCGCGCGGCTACCTGTGCGAGAACTACGGCGCACCGTTCCGGCTTCCGGAGCTTGGACCGATCGGCTCGCAAGGCCTCGCGCAGGAGCGCGATTTCCTGGCGCCGGTGGCGGCGTTCGAGGATCGCGAGGCGGCGTGCCAGGTGGTCGCGAAGTTCATGGGCAGGCTGTGGGCGACCGAGCTTGACCACTCACCGCTCGACGTCGTCGCCTGGCACGGCGACTACGTGCCTTACAAGTACGACCTCGCGCGCTTCATGGTGATCAATACGGTGAGCTTCGATCACCCCGATCCGTCGCTCTTCACCGTGCTGACTTCCCCTTCCTGGCAGCCGGGCGTCGCGAACTGCGACTTCGTCATCTTCCCGCCGCGCTGGATGGTGGCAGAGGACACGTTCCGCCCGCCATGGTTCCACCGCAACGCGATGAGCGAGTTGATGGGCCTGGTGCGTGGCGTGTACGACGCCAAGGCCGGGGGCTTTCTCCCCGGCGGCGTGTCGATCCACAACTGCATGTCGGCGCACGGGCCGGACCTCGCCACCTTCGAAAAAGCGAGCGCCGCGGAATTGAAGCCGCACAAGATCGAGAACACGCTTGCCTTCATGTGGGAGTCGCGCTACGTGTTCCGGCCGACGAAGCTCGCCATGTCGGCGCCGGAGCTGCAAAGCGACTACGACAAGGTCTGGGACGGGTTCAAGAAGCCGAGCCCTTAGGCCCAACGATGTGTCGTTCTGATCGAACAGCCCGGACGGTCTAGACGTGCGGCGGGCGGCGCGATTTCGGCGTGTTGCAGCGGGCCATAGCATCAAAGCCGGCCTAGCAACCGTGTCGGTCACGCCATGTCGCGTCGCACACTCGCAGCGCTGGCTGCGGTCGTTTCTCCCTTGTTCGCTCTGCCCGCGGCGGCGGAAAGCGACCTTCTGCAGAGCACTTCGGCATGGCAGAGCCCGGGCGAGACCGCGGTGATCATTCGAGAACCGACGCGGTATCCCGCAACCGGCGAGCCCTTCCGCGTGTTCGGTTTCACCGAGCGCGAGGCCTTGGAGGCAAGCGCCGACCCCTACGGGAATGTGTGGTCGTCCAAGCACACGCAGGGAGACATGGCGAATCGCTGGAGCCACGCGGCGATCGTCAAGGTCGCAAGCACCGCACTCGGCGATGTGGGATTGGGCAGGCTCGCCTCCGCGCTCTTGGGCGCAACCATCTTGCTGCCCAAGGAATTGATCATCGACAGGCGGCCCTCCGCCAGCGACCTCGTGATCGCCGATCTGCCGCTCTACCACTCATTCAAGCCGCGTGGCGACGAAACGCGCGCTTCCCTCTCGTTGTTCGGGGACGGCGCGTTCTTCTTCACGTACGAGAAGAAATTCTAGGCGCTTGCCGTTGATAATTAATCATCAAGTATATTCAATTGCTTACGAAATAACTTGATCACAATTCTCAAAAAAGGTAGTCTGCGCGCTACTTTTTTTACGACAATAAAATGCTCGCGCAAGCTGGACGAAAGATCCCTGTTCCGGAACTCAACGCGCGCCGGCTTAGCGCCGTCAAGCTGCGCTTGTCGGGCCTGTCCGTGCACGACACCGCGCTGCAGACCGGCCTTAGCCGACCGACCGTCATCAGGGTCCTCAAGGCATATCAAGAAGGCGGGTGGGCCGCGGTGCCGGTGGGCCCGCGCGGCAGAGGGGTAAAGAAGCGAACGGCCGGCGACGATGCGAGCAAGGCACTGCCGCACGCCGAAGCCGAAACAGATCCCTCCAAGCCGGTTTCGGCGCGCGGCTACGCGAAGCTCGCCTCGCTTACGCACCTGCAGCGTCTGGAAGCGGAGAGCATCCACATCATGCGCGAGGTGGTCGCCGAAGCGAGCCGACCGGTGATGCTCTACTCGATCGGCAAGGACAGCTCCGTCATGCTGCACCTTGCACGCAAGGCCTTCCATCCGGGAAAACCGCCATTTCCGCTGATGCACGTCGATACCGGCTGGAAGTTCCGCGATATGTATGCGTTTCGCAGCCGCATGGTCGCCGAATCGGGGATGCAGCTCATCGTGCACGTGAATCCCGAGGGTCTTGCCATGGGGATCAACCCGTTCGTGCATGGCTCGGCGATCCACACCGACATCATGAAGACGCAGGGATTGAGGCAGGCGCTCGATCAGCACGGTTTCGATGCCGCGTTCGGCGGCGCGAGGCGGGACGAAGAAAAATCCCGCGCGAAGGAGCGCATCTGCTCGTTTCGGTCCGCCCAGCATCGCTGGGATCCCAAGAACCAGCGGCCCGAGCTATGGAGCCTCTACAACATGCGCATCCACAAAGGCGAATCGATGCGCGTGTTCCCGCTTTCAAACTGGACCGAGCTGGACGTGTGGCAATACATCTACCTGGAAAGCATACCGGTAGTTCCGTTGTACTTCGCCAAGGAGCGTCCAGTGGTCGAGCGCGACGGGACGCTGATCCTGGTCGACGACGAGCGCCTGCCTTTGCGCGAGCGCGAAGTGCCGTTCATGCGCAAGGTGCGATTCCGCACGCTCGGATGCTATCCGCTTACCGGCGCCATTGCATCCGAGGCGGACACGTTGCCGGCAATCATCCAGGAAATGCTGCTGGCGCGGACCTCCGAGCGCCAGGGGCGCGTCATCGACCACGACTCGGCGGGTTCCATGGAGAAAAAGAAGCAGGAGGGCTATTTCTGATGTCGCACATCTCGGATCTGATCGCCGCGGACATAGAAGGTTATCTCAAGTCGCACGAGCACAAGGGCCTGCTTCGCTTCATCACCTGCGGCAGCGTGGACGACGGAAAAAGCACGCTCATAGGACGGCTGCTCTACGAGTCGAAGATGCTGTTCGACGATCAGCTCGCCGCCCTGGCGGGTGACTCGAAAAAATTCGGCACCCAGGGCGACGAGCTCGACTTCGCGCTTCTCGTGGACGGCCTCGCCGCGGAGCGCGAGCAGGGCATTACGATCGACGTGGCGTACCGGTTTTTCTCCACGGACCGCCGCAAATTCATCGTCGCGGACACCCCCGGCCACGAGCAATACACGCGCAACATGGTCACCGGCGCATCGACGGCGGACGCGGCCGTCATTCTCATCGATGCGCGCAACGGCATACTGACCCAGACGCGGCGTCATAGCTACCTGGTCTCGTTGATCGGCATCCGCCACGTCGCGCTCGCGGTCAACAAGATGGATCTGGTGGACTACTCGGAGACGCGCTACCGCGAGATCGAGGCGCAATACCGGGACTTCGCCCGCGGGCTGGGGCTGTCCGATGTGACCTGCATCCCCATGTCGGCGCTGAGGGGCGACAACATTCTCGGCCCGAGCGAGCGCATGCCGTGGCACCGCGGCGCGACGCTGATGGGCTGGCTGGAGACCGTGGAAGTGGATGAAGCGCGGCTGCACAAGCTCGCGTTCCGATTTCCCGTGCAGTGGGTCAACCGGCCCAGCATGGATTTTCGCGGCTTCAGCGGAACAGTGGCGAGCGGCCTTGTGAAGCCGGGAGACCGCGTGCGCGTGCAGCCCTCCGGACGGGAGACGACCGTGTCCCGGATCGTCGCGCAGGGCGGCGACCTGGCGCAGGCCGTAGCCGGGCAGGCGGTGACCCTTGCGCTTGCCGACGAGATCGATATCTCGCGCGGCGACGTGCTCTGCGCCGCGAATTCGCCGGCAGAGGTGGCGGACCAGTTCGAGGCGACGATCGTCTGGATGGACGAGCAGCCCATGCTGCGCGGCCGCAGCTACCTCATGAAGGTCGGACCGAAGACCGTCACCGCCACGATCGCCCCCGTGAAGTACCAGGTCAGCGTCAATACGCTCGAGCACCTCGCGGCCGAGAAGCTGGAGCTGAACGAGATCGGCGTGTGCGAGCTCGAGCTCGACCGCAACATCGCCTTCGATCCGTACACCGAGAACCGCGACACCGGCGGCTTCATCCTGATCGACCGGCTGACGAACCGCACGGTCGCAGCGGGGATGCTGCACTTCGCGCTGCGCCGATCGCACAACATCCACCTGCAGTACATCG
Organism: Burkholderiales bacterium; assembly: GCA_035550695.1. Classification (GTDB taxonomy): domain Bacteria; phylum Pseudomonadota; class Gammaproteobacteria; order Burkholderiales; family SG8-39; genus SCGC-AG-212-J23. The sequence goes on from DASZOS010000027.1 coordinate 36,931, forward strand.
AGGTGAACAAGGCGGCGCGCTCGGCGCTGAAGCGCCAGAAGCCTTGCGTGCTGTGGCTCACCGGGCTTTCGGGGTCGGGCAAGTCGACCATCGCCAACCTGCTCGAAAAGAAGCTGCACGCCCTGGGCTGCCACACCTACCTGCTCGACGGCGACAACGTCCGCCACGGCCTGACGAAAGACCTCGGGTTCACCGCCGCCGACCGGGTAGAGAACATCCGCCGCATCGCGGAGGTGGCGAAGCTCATGGTCGATGCCGGGCTGATCGTTCTGACCGCTTTCATTTCGCCGTTCCGCGCAGAACGACGCATGGCACGCGCCCTCATGGATGCGGGAGAATTCATCGAAGTGTTCGTCGATACGCCGCTCAACGTGGCCGAGGCACGCGACCCCAAGGGCCTCTACCGCAAGGCGCGGCGCGGCGAGATCAAGAACTTCACCGGCATCGACTCGCCGTACGAAGTTCCGGAGGAAGCGGAGATCTGCCTCGATACCGCCGCGCTCACTGCCGAGCAGGCGGCCGAGCGCCTTCTTTCCGAGCTTCGGCGCCGGAGCATCGTGAACGGCGCATAGCGCACGCGTCCCGCGCACGTCGCCTCGCAGGACATCGGGATAAACTGAGCGCCGCCATCCCGGCGTAAACTCCAGCCATAAGCACTAAGTCTCGCTGGGGCTCGGGGGTCCTCATGGCAACGGCGGTCGGCAGCTCCATAGCCTTGACTGGCGATGCGCGCATCGATGGCCTGCTGCAAGGCGGCGCGTGGCAGTTCTCCGGTCCGGCGCTGCTGACGTATTCCTTCAGCGCCAATACCGAGCCGGGCGATCCGGTGTGGTCGAGCTATCCGGCGCTGGCGGCGGCGTTCGCCGCGGCCGCCACGGCGTGGTCGAACGTGGCGAATGTCGCTTTTGCCGAAGCGGGCACGGGCAGCGTCATCACGCAGAGCCCGGCGGACATCGCAGTGGCGCTGGAGAACGACCCGACCGTGCCGCTAGTCGCGCTGTCGGTCTTTCCCGACCCGCAATTCGTCGACGCGTCCTTTCTGCCGCTCATCGAGGAGACGCGCGCGAGCTACCCCAATCCCGAGGGTGACGTTCTTCTGAACATAGGCTTCTCGCAGCTCACCGACCTCCTGCAGCCGGGCGGGTGGGGCCTGTGGGTGCTGGTGCACGAGCTGGGGCATGCGCTCGGCCTGAAGCACACCGCCGACGACGGCGCGAACGGCCGGCCGACCTTCGCCGAGCTCGGCATCGCCGCCCAGGACGCCGTGCAGCACACGGTGATGAGCTCGAACGGTGCGCAGATCGCGGTGCATGGCAATCCGGCCACCCCCATGCCGCTCGACATCCTCGCCATCCAGCACATCTACGGCGCCAACCTCGCCTACCACACGGGCGACGACGTGTATGTGCTCGCGAACGACGGCGTGATGCGCACGGTCTGGGATGCCGGCGGCATCGATACGTTCGACGCCTCCACGCTTTCCTTCGAGACGACCATCGACCTGCGCGAGGGCGCGTTCTCGAGCCACGGCACCATCGTCGGCACGATGACCGCGGTGGCGTACCACACCGTGATCGAGAACGCGATCGGCGGCGCGGGCAGCGATCTCATCATCGGCAATGCCGCGGCGAATGCGCTCTCCGGCGGGCCGGGATTCGGGAACGACACGCTCGACGGCGGAACGGGCGCCGACACGCTGGCAGGCGGCTCGGGCAACGACAGCTATCGCATAGACAATCCGGCCGACGTCGTCATCGAGGAAGCCGGCAGCGGCACCGACCACGTGTTCAGCCGGGCGTCGTCGTGGACGATGCCGGCCAACGTCGAGAACCTGACGCTGGAGGGCGCGGGCAACTTCGACGCGACCGGGAACGCGGGCGCCAACGTTATCCTCGGCAACACCGGCGCGAACCTCCTCGACGGCGGCCTCGCGCCCGACCGGCTGGAGGGCGCAGGCGGCGACGATACCTACGTGATCGGCGCCGCCGGCTAGGAAATCGAACTCCGCGCCGCCGTCGAGCACGTTAGCCGCGGCATTGCCGCTGATGTGGTTGCTCAGGGCATTGCCGGTGCCGTTGATCGCGACCGTGCCGGTGAGCAGGAGATCCTCGA
>DASZOS010000028.1:0-16426 GCA_035550695.1 Burkholderiales bacterium
CATGGCGCGCTCGGCGCCCACGATCACCGGCAGGAAGTCGGTCGCGCCGCCGATCGGCGCCGAGCCGTGCTTGGGGCCGGCCTGGCCGAAGCGCGCGAGGTCCTGCGCGACGGAGAAGTCGCAGGCCATGCCGATCTCCTGGCCGCCGCCGATCCTCATGCCGTTCACGCGGCAGATCACCGGCTTGTCGCAGGCGAGGATCGCCGAGACCATGTCGTTGAACAGGCGCATGTACTGGCGGTACTCCTGCGGGCGGCCGGCGTAGTACTCGGCGTACTCCTTGGTATTGCCACCGGTGCAGAACGCCTTGTCGCCGGCGCCGGTGAACACGACGCTCGACACGTCGCGCATGTTGGACGCGGCGCGGAAGCCGAGAATGATGCCCTTCACCATCTCGGTAGTGTAGGAGTTGTACTGCCCCGGGTTGTCGAGCCAGATCCAGGCGTTATACAGTCCCGGCACGGTTTTTCCGTCGGGCGTCTTGGCCGGGCGGCGCTCCAGGCGCACGCCCTGCGCGAAAGAACCCTCACCGATGTCATGGCTTCTCAGGAGCCGGTTTTCACGTGCTGCCATGCTCTTCTCCTCTAAAATAGGCATTCGAATACCGATTTATGCCGCGTGGGGGCAATAAATACAGCCGCCCAAAGCTGTCCGATTTGATCTAGTTCAAGGTTTGGCCACGTGGATGCGCCAAATTGTGCGCCAACAGAGGAGACGCTGTGAAGGACCATAATTCGTCAGTTTCGGTGGCGCTCGCCGGAAGCGGCGGTGCCGGCGTCATGACCGCCGGCAACATGCTGCTGGAAGCGGCCGCCGCCGCCGGCTACTACGGACTCATGACGCGCACCAGCGGACCGCAGATCCGCGGCGGTGAAGCCGCGGCCATGGTGCGCGTGTCAACGTTCCCCACCGACGCGCAGGACGATCGCTTCCAGGTGCTCGCCGCGATCGATTGGCAGAACGTGAACCGTTTCGCCTCCGAGCTGCCGCTCGGCCCCGACAGCATACTCGTAGGCGACCCGGCGCATGGCGAGCCACCCGAGGTCTTCACCAAGGGCGGTGCGCGCTATTTCCCGGTGCCGTTGAAGAGCCTCGCGTCGCAGGTGCAGGGCGGCTGGCCCAACATGGTCGTGCTCGGCGTGCTTGCCGGGCTCATGGGCCTGTCGCTCGAGGCGCTGGAGGCAGCGGTGAAGAAAGCCATGAAGAAAGGCGTCGAGGCCGGCATTGCCGCCGCCAGGCTCGGCATGGCGCAAGCGGCGAGCCTCGAAGGATTCAAGCTCGCGCCGGTTCCCGCCGGCACGGCGCGCTGGCTCATCACCGGCAACGAAGCCGCGGGCTACGGTGCCCTGCGCGGCGGCGTGCGCTTCGTCGCCGCCTACCCGATCACGCCGGCGACCGAACTGCTCGAATGGCTTTCGCCGGCGCTCACCAAGGTCGGCGGTACGCTGGTGCAGGCCGAGGACGAGCTCGCCTCCATCAACATGGCGCTCGGCGCCTCGTTCGGCGGCGTGCCTTCGCTCACCGCCACTTCCGGGCCGGGCCTGGCGCTCATGATCGAGGCGCTCGGGCTGAGCGTCGTCGCGGAAGTGCCGGTCGTCGTGGTCGACGTGATGCGCACCGGGCCATCGACCGGCATCGCCACCAAGAGCGAGCAGGCGGATCTCAACATCGCGCTGTACGGCCTGCACGGCGACGCGCCGCACATCGTCGTCGCGCCCAACTCGCTCTCCGATTGCGTGGCCGCCACCGAATGGGCGGTCGGCCTCGCCGAGTCGCTCCAGGTACCGGCGATCGTGCTCTCCGACCAGTACTTCGGCCAGGCGCGCGCGGTCGTCGATGTTCCCGCGCTCGAAAAGAAGTCGTTCGAAAGAGTCAAGGCGAAGGAGGGACAGCCGTACAAGCGCTACGCGCTCACCGATTCCGGGGTCTCGCCGATGGCGATCCCGGGCACACCGGGCATCGCCTACACCGCCGACGGCCTGGAGCACAACGAGCGCGGCACGCCCTCGTCGCAGTCGGGCGATCACCTCGCGCAGATGGAAAAGCGCGCGCGCAAGATTTCACAGCTCGACCCCGGGGATGCCTGGGCGAGCATCGAGGGCGAAGGCGACGTCGCGCTCCTCACCTTCGGCTCGTGCACCGGTCCCGCGCGCGAAGCGTTCGCCCGGGCACGCGCCGAAGGCTTCGACGCAAGGCTGGTGTCGCTGCGCCTGCTCGCGCCGGCGCAGCCCGAGAAGCTCAAGCAGGCGCTCGCCGGCGTGAAGCGGGTGCTGGTCCTGGAGCAGAACCACAGCGGCCAGTTCCTGCGCTACCTGCGCTCCGAGTACCAGCTTCCGGCGGAGGTGAAAAGCCTGCGCCGGCCCGGCCCGCTGCCTTTCCGTCCCGAAGAGATCTACAGGGAAATCGTCAAGCCATGAATGCACCGCTTGCCTCGCCGGCGCTCGCCGCGAAGGACTTCAAGTCCGACTACAAGCCCGTCTGGTGCCCCGGGTGCGGCGACTACTCGGTGCTCACCGCGGTCACCAAGGCGCTCGCCATGCTCAACCTGCGGCCCGAGAACGTCGCTGTCGTTTCGGGCATCGGCTGCTCCTCGAGAATTCCTGCGTACACCACCTGCTACGGCTTCCATGGCGTGCACGGCCGCTCGCTGCCCGCGGCGACCGGCCTCAAGGTCGCCCGCCCCGATCTCACGGTGCTCGTCGCGAGCGGTGACGGCGACGGCTACTCCATCGGCGGCAATCACTTCCTGCACGCGTGCCGGCGCAACGTCGATCTCACGTATATCGTGATGGACAACCATGTGTACGGCATGACCAAGGGACAGCCCTCGCCGACCACCGAGCCCGACTGGTCCTCGAAGCTCTCGCCCAGAGGCACCGGCGTGCGTGAATTCCATCCGCTGGTCATTGCGCTCGCCTCCGGCGCCAACTTCATCGCGCGCGCCTTCTCCGGCGATCCCAACGGCGTCGCGGCGCTCATCGTCGAAGCGGTGCGCCATCCGGGATTCTCGTTCGTCGAGGTGCTCTCCCCCTGCGTCACGTTCCGTCCCGAGCAGCGCAGCTGGAAGGAATCCGCGCGCCCCGCACCGGTGGCAGCGACCGACGACCCGGCGCGCGCCGCGCGCCGCCTGATGACCGACGACGGGTTCAACATCGGCGTGCTCTACAAGGGCAGCCGCCCGGCGTTCGCCGGGCTCGCCACCGCGCCGACCCACACCACGGCGGATCTGGAAGACGCCTTTCGCCTGCAGGAGCATTGATGCCAAAACCAGCCGAGAAGCCCGCAGAAGAGGAAGCGTACGCCGAGTTCATGTCGCGGGCCTACGCCATGGAGATCGAGGCGATCGAGCGCTACGCGCAGTTCGCCGACGCGCTCGAGACGCACAACAATCGCGAGGTGGCCGCGCTTTTCCGCAAGCTCTCCGAGATCGAGTCGTTGCACGCGAAGCGCATCCTCGCCGAGATGCGCTGGCCGAGCCCGCCTGCGCTTCCCGCGGCGTACGGCTGGGAGAGCGTCGAGGGTCCGGAGACTGCGCCGTTCGATGCCGTGCATTACCTGATGCAGCCCTACCACGCCCTCGAGATTTCGCTGCGCTGCGAGCTGCAGGCGCAGAAGTACTACGAGGATATCGCCGCCGGCGCGGCGCCGCCGCGCGTCAAGGCCACCGCCAAGGAGATGGCAGCCGAGGAAGCAGAGCACGTGGCGCTCGTCCGCGCGTGGATGAAGAAGGTGCCGCAGCCGACGCCCGGGTGGGACGAGGATCCCGATCCGCCGCGCACGAATGACTGACAAAAGCGAGGGAGATGTGAAATGCGAGGCTTGAAGGGCAAGACGGCGATCGTGACCGGCGGAGCCGCCGGAATCGGCGCCGCGGTGGTGCAGCGCTTCCGCGAAGAAGGCACGAACGTAGTGGTCTTCGACCTGAAGGGCGAGCCGCCGGTCGACATTACCGACTACGAAACGGTGAAAAAAGCCGTGGAGCGCGCCGGCCCGGTCGACATCCTGGTGAACAACGCGGGCTGGGACACGTTCAAACCGTTCCTCAAGACCGATCCCGCGCTCTGGCAGAAGATCATCTCCATCAACCTGGTCGGCACGATGAACCTGCTGCACTGCGTACTGCCCGGCATGGTGGAGCGCGGGCGCGGCAAGGTGGTCAACGTCGCCTCCGACGCCGGCCGCGTCGGCTCTTCGGGCGAGGCGCCCTACTCGGCCTCCAAGGGCGGGATCATCGCGCTCACCAAGACGCTCGCGCGCGAGATGGCTTCGAAAGGCGTGCGCCTGAACTGCGTCTGCCCGGGCCTCACCGACACCAATCTCTTCAACGACTTTCTCACCGGCGCGGGCAACCCCGAGAAGCTGAGGGAGGCGTTCCGGCGCGCAATCCCGATCGGGCGCATCGGCAAGCCCGAGGACCTGCCCGGCGCGATCCTCTTCTTTGCGAGCGACGACGCCGACTACATCACCGGCCAGGTGCTGAGCGTCTCCGGCGGACTTACGATGCACGGATAGCGCGATGAATGCCGCGTTCCTCTTGCTGTTCTCGGTGATCGTCGCAGTGGCGGCGCTCGCCATGCTGATGGCGCGGCGCACGGCGCGCGCCGATCAAACGCTGCGGCTTCCGGAAATGATGCGCCTGCGCGGCGCGATGTCGCCCATGCCGCTCACCAAGGCCGCGGTGCACGACGCGGCGCTCGCGGAGCGCCGCTGCATCGCCTGCGGCGCGAAGTCGATGTGCAGCGAGCTCATCGCGTCGGGCCGCAGCGAGGGCTACGCGCTTTTCTGTCCCAACGCGCACTACATCGAGCAGATGGGCAGCCGGCTGCTGTAATTGCCATGGGAACCCGAGTCATGACTACTCGCACAGGTCCGATGGCGAGTGAGGGAAGGGTTGAAGACCAGATCAAAGAACAGGCACGTCAGTTCGGGGCATGGGTCGTCGGCATCGCATCCGCCGAAGATGTCAACAGGCATGCGCCGAAGGGCCACCGGCCCGAGGACCTGCTGAAGGGCGCCAAGAGCGTCATCGTCGTCGGCATTGGAGTGACCAGCGCAGGCGCTTGGCGCACAGGAAGGGCACGCGAGCAGGCGTCAGTCGCTTACAACCGCGCAGAGTCGCCCGCCGTTGCCCAGCGGATCGTCGGACTCATAGAAAGGAATTACGGGTATTACGCGATACTGTGCCCGCCTGGGTCCGCCAACGGGCGCAACCCGTACCTCAGCCTGAAGCTGCTCGCCGAGATGGCCGGCTTGGGTACGCGCTCGATGGCGGCGGGCATTGTGCTCAACCAGACCTACGGCCTGCTTTACTTCGGCGCTGCGGTGACGACGATGCCGCTGGCTGCCGACGGCCCGCTCGAGAAGAGCGTCTGTCCGCATCCCTCGTGCGTCAAGCTCTGGGACAGGAAGGCAACGCTGCCCTGTCTCGAATCCTGTCCGACCTGCCTTTCCGGAGAGCTGGAGGGCGACGCCATCAAGTGGATGGAGTACAACCAGAGTCATTGCCTTCCCAGAGCGCAGACCACGGGCATGGGGAGCTTCCAGAAGCTGCTGCTCGACGCGATGGACGAGCCCGATGCCAGAAAGCGGAAGATGATCGTCTATGGCAGTCACTTCTCCCGCGCCGCGGCCTCCCTCGCCTATTCCGTCGAGATCGTCGCGCAGTGCTTCGAGTGCGTCAGGCGCTGCCCGGTAGGCCGGGATACCCGCGCGCGGCTGAAGTAGCTTGCGCGATCGCACGAGTGGAGGAATGCCAATGACGATGATCATCTCGCCGGAGCTGTATGAGAAGTTCAAGGACGAAATACTGCGCTACACCAATGCCCGGCAGCGGTACGAGCCCGGCAAACCGCAGCGGGGGCTAAGCGACGCCGAGATTGCCGAGAAGCTGGGCATCTCGATCCCGGAGGTCACAGAGATCCGCTGTATCGCCGAGCTGGACGTCATCGACACGTCGCGGTTCCTCGATGCGGACGGCTGGAAACAAGAGCGTTTCGAAATGACCAAGGTGGGTATTCCCGCCAAGACTCCCTCGCAATAACAGCCCTTACCAACAAGCTCGAGTACTGCGTTTGCCGTGGTTTTGCTGCGCCGCAAATATCCGCGGTCGTTGATCTGGAGCAATACACCGGCGCCGCCGATTTCGATAATCGCCGGTTACCTGTTGCCGAACAGGAGGACCGCGATGGAACATAACCCCGCACTGGCCACGAGCGACGAGATCGCCGCCGCCTATCTCGAATGGCTCGATGCCGCGGCGCTCGACACGTCGCGCGAAGCCGCTCTTCTCACCGCCCTGCGCGCGCAAAGCGAATGTGTGCATGCCCTGGAGGCCGTGATCGAAATGCAGATCCACTAGATGCGGCTGCTGCTGGTCAACCCGGCGCTGCCGGAAAGCTTCTGGAGCTTCCGCTGGGCGCTGGAGCGCGTGCTCGGCGGCAAGCGCGCCGTCAACCCGCCGCTCGGGCTCGCGACCGTCGCCGCCCTGTGTCCGGCGCACTGGCAGGTAACCATCGTCGACGAGAACGTCGAGCCGTTGCCGGCGCGGCCCGAAGCCGATCTCATCGGCGTCGGCGGCATGGGCGTGCAGGCGCCGCGGCAGAAGCAGTTGCTCGCGCAATACCGCGCGGCGGGCTATCGCGTGGTCGCGGGCGGCAGCTACGCGTCGCTGTGCCCCGAGGAGTACCAGGGCCTCGCCGACACGGTGATCGCCGGCGAAGCCGAATACATCTGGCCGCGCTTTTGCGCCGACCTGGAAGCGGGTCGTCCCGAGAGACTCTACAGAGAGACGGGCCACGTCCGGCTCGAAGACTCGCCCGTGCCGCGCTTCGATCTGCTCAAGCTCAAGCGCTACGCCACCGCTACGGTGCAGCTGTCGCGCGGCTGCCCTTTCAACTGCGAGTTCTGCGACATCATCGTGATGTTCGGCCGCAAGCCGCGCTACAAGCCGCTCGCCTCGATCGAGCGCGAGCTCGACGCGCTGCGCGCTTTGGGCGCGCGCAAGGTCTTCTTCGTCGACGACAACTTCATCGGCAACAACGCCAAAGCGAAAGAAACGCTGCGCTTTCTCGCCGATTACCAGGCGCGCCATGGCCGGCGCCTGCGCTTCGGCACCGAGGCCTCGCTCAATCTTGCGCACGACGACGAGCTGCTCGAGCTCTTCAGCGCGGCGGGCTTCGAGTGGGCGTTCCTCGGCCTGGAGACGCCCGATCCCTTGGCGCTGCGCGAAGCGTGCAAGATGCAGAACTGCGCCGGCGACATGCTCGAGGCGGTGCGGCGCATCTACGCGCGCGGCATCGACGTCCTCGCCGGCTTCATCGTCGGCTTCGACCAGGACACGCTGGCGACCTTCGAAAAACAGCGCCGCTTCATCCTCGATTCGGGGATCATGGTGGCGATGGTCGGCCTGCTCACCGCGCTGCCGCGCACCCCGCTCTACGAGCGGCTGCGGCGCGAGGGGCGCCTCGACGAGGGCGCCGCGCACGGCGACAACACCGGCGGGCGCACCAACATCGTCCCCAAAGGCATGAGCCTCGAGCAGATGCTCGCCGGGTACAAGAAACTCTACCGCGAGCTCCTCGCCGACCGCGCCATCGCCGAGCGCATCCGCAACAAGCTCAAGCACTTCGGCGTGCCGCCGCGGCTGCATCGCGAGCGCCTGACCGAGGCGCTCGGCATCCTCACGCGGCTCCTCACGCGCGGCATCGCCTCGGGCGGCGTGCCGCGCACCTGGCACTTCCTGCGCAGCCTGCCGCTCACCAAGCCCGGCCTGCTGCATGTCGCGGTCAACGACTGGATCGCCGCGCTCGCCATGCGCGACTACGTGGAGCGGCACCTGCTCGAACGCGCTTGATGTGCATCAAACGCGCCGGGCGGCGGCGGATTATCGTGGCCGCATGCATTTCATGGTTCTGATCCTCGTGTTCCTGCTGTGCGCAGTGGTGTGGGGCTTTTTCCACTCGAACCCGCGCGGCGTGCCGCACGCGCGGCTGCTCGCGGTCAACATCGCGATCCTCGCGCTGGGGTTCGCCGCGGCGGCCGCCTCGGGGTATCTCCTCTACGGCGATGCGCTGGTGAAGCGCCCCGACGAGCGCGCGATGGCGGCGTACCTCGCCATCATGGCGGGCGGGACGGCGTTCATGATCGTAGTCGCGGCGGGGGGCCTCGCGAGAAACCTGCTGCTCTTCCCCCTTTCTTCCAGGAGTCAGGCATGAACTCCCTAGAAACCTACGCGGTGCTGGGTCTCGGCATGCTCGTTTTCGCCGTCTTCATGTATGCGCTCGCCAGCACGGCCTGGCGCATGCTGCACGCCGACGGCCGCCTGCGGCTCGAGCAGATGCTCGGCCGGCGGGGCGTGCAGCTCGCCGCCGCGGGCGAACATTCGCCGTACGACGCGGCGGTCGCGGCGCGACGCTGCGCCGGCTGCGCCGGCAAGACCGCCTGCGATGCCTGGCTCGTGTCGGGCCGGCGCGACGGTTTCGAGACCTTCTGCCCCAACGCCGATTTCATCGGCCGCTGCACCCCCTGAAACGTTGATCCACATCAAGCCCGGGGCTTGACCGCCGCGGCCCTGGCGCCGGTACAGTATGGCCCTCCAATAACAAGATATAGGGGTCCTACCCATGGAAGCTACTAAATCCAGCGTTTCCGCGTCCGCGCTGCCGGCGCAGGTGGTCAAGCGCGACGGCACGCTGCGCGCCTTCGACGCCGCCAAGATCCGCTCGGCGCTGGCGCGCGCCGGCGCGGCGACCGGCGAGTACGGCATGGACGCCGCGGCGCGCCTTGCCGCGCAGGCGGTGGCGCAGGTCGCAGCGCGCCACGCGACCCCGTCGATCGAGGACATCCAGGACGCCGTGGAGCAGGCGCTGATCGACGCGGGCTATGTCGACACCGCGCGCGCCTACATCGTCTACCGCGAGCAGCACAAGCGGCTGCGCGAGGACCGGCGCACCGTCGTCGACGTCGACGCCTCGATGAACGAGTACCTCGAGCGCCAGGACTGGCGCGTGAACGCCAACGCCAACCAGGGCTACTCGCTCGGCGGGCTGATCCTCAACGTCGCGGGCAAGGTGACGGCGAACTACTGGCTCTCGCACGTCTACCCGCCGGAAGTCGGCCGCGCGCACCGCGAAGGCGACATCCACATCCACGACCTCGACATGCTGGCGGGCTACTGCGCCGGCTGGTCGCTGCGCACGCTGCTCGCGGAGGGGCTGAACGGCGTGCCGGGCAAGGTCGAGGCGGCGCCGGCGCGCCACCTCTCGAGCGCCGTGGGCCAGATCGTCAACTTCCTCGGCACGCTGCAGAACGAATGGGCGGGGGCGCAGGCCTTCAGCTCATTCGATACCTACCTCGCGCCGTTCGTGCGCAAGGACGCGCTCTCCTACGACGAAGTGCGCCAGTGCATCCAGGAGCTTGTCTACAACCTGAACGTGCCCTCGCGCTGGGGCACGCAGACGCCGTTCACCAACCTCACCTTCGACTGGACCTGCCCCGAGGACCTGAAGGCGCAGGTGCCGGTGATCGGCGGCGAGGAGATGGCGTTCACCTACGGCGAGCTGCAGGCCGAGATGCAGATGATCAACCGCGCCTACATCGAGGTGATGACCGCGGGCGACGCGAAGGGACGCGTGTTCACCTTCCCGATCCCCACCTACAACATCACCAAGGAGTTCGACTGGGACAGCCCGCTCGCGCAGCGCCTGTTCGAGATGACCGCGAAGTACGGCCTGCCCTACTTCCAGAACTTCATCAACTCGGACCTCGAGCCGAACATGGTGCGCTCGATGTGCTGCCGGCTGCAGCTCGACCTGCGCGAGCTGCTCAAGCGCGGCAACGGCCTGTTCGGCTCGGCCGAGCAGACCGGGTCGGTCGGCGTGGTGACGCTGAACTGCGCGCGCCTCGGCCATCTCTACCAGGGCGACGAGGCGGCGTTGCTGCGCCGCGTGGACGAGCTGCTCGAGATCGGGCGCACGAGCCTCGAGATCAAGCGCAAGGTGATCCAGCGCCACATGGACCAGGGCCTGTTCCCCTACACCAAGCGCTATCTCGGCACGCTGCGCAATCACTTCTCGACGCTCGGCGTGAATGGCCTGAACGAGATGATCCGCAACTTCACGCGCGACGAGCACGACATTACCAGCCCCTGGGGCCACCGCTTCGCGTGCCGGCTGCTCGACCACGTGCGCGCGCGCATGGTGCAGTTCCAGGAGCAGACCGGGCATCTCTACAACCTCGAGGCGACGCCGGCCGAAGGCACGACCTACCGCTTCGCGCGCGAGGACCGCAAGCGCTTCCCCGGCATCATCCAGGCGGGCACGGACGAGATGCCCTACTACACCAACTCCTCGCAGCTGCCGGTCGGCTTCACCGACGATCCGTTCGAGGCGCTCGAGCGCCAGGAAGAGCTGCAGACCAAGTACACCGGCGGCACGGTGCTCCACCTGTACATGACCGAGCGCGTGAGCTCGGCGCAGGCCTGCAAGACGCTGGTGCGCCGCGCGCTCGAGCGCTTCCGGCTGCCCTACATCACGATCACGCCGACGTTCTCGATCTGCCCGAGCCACGGCTACATCGCCGGCGAGCACCACACCTGTCCGCAATGCGAGGCGAGCTGCGAGGTCTGGACGCGCGTCATGGGCTACCACCGGCCGCTGTCGTCGTTCAACGCCGGCAAGAAGGGCGAGTTCCACGAGCGCACGTTCTTCGAGGAGCGCCGATGCTCCGAATTGGCGGCGTGACGCCGCTCTCGGCGAGCGACTATCCCGACAAGCTCGCCGCGGTGCTCTACTGCCAGGGCTGCGCCTGGCGCTGCAGCTATTGCCACAACACGCACCTTCTTGAGAAAAGGTCGGGCCGTGAAATTCCCTGGGCCGACATCCTTGTCTTCCTCAGGAGAAGGCAAGGGCTGCTCGACGCGGTGGTGTTCAGCGGCGGCGAGCCGACGCTTCAGCCCTCGCTTGGCCAGGCGGTGCGCGAAGCGAAGGCTCTGGGTTATCTCGTGGGTCTGCACACCGCGGGCATCGTGCCTGCGCGCCTAAAGCAGGTGCTGCCGCTCGTCGACTGGGTGAGCATGGACCTCAAGGCGCCGTTTCACGAACACGAGCGCGTCACCCAGGTCGCCGGCAGCGGCACGCGCGCGCAGCGCAGCATGGAGCTACTGCTCGCCAGCGGCGTGGCCTGCGAGTTCCACACTATCGACGCCGTACCAGGCGAGCTTCGAGCGCAGTCGCACCACTTCGCCGACAATTAGAAGCGCCGGCGGCTTGGCCTTTTCGCTCAGGCACTTCTCGGGAAGAGTCGAAAGCGTTCCTTCCACGACGCGCTGCGCGGGCAGCGTGGCCTTCTCCACCAGCGCGGCGGGAGTGTCGGCCGGCAGCCCGTGCTCGATCAGACCGCGGCAGATCTTCTCGAGGCCGTGCACGCCCATGTAGACCACCACCGTTTGGCGCGGCCGCGTCAGCCCCTGCCAGTCGAGCTGCGCCGAGCCGTCCTTGAGATGGCCGGTGGCGAACACGCAGCCCTGCGCGTAGTCGCGGTGCGTGAGCGGGATGCCGGCGTAGCTCGCTGCGCCCGCCGCCGCGGTGATTCCCGGGACGACCTGGAAGCCGATGCCTTCGACGGCGAGCGCCTCGATCTCTTCGCCGCCGCGGCCGAAAATGAACGGATCGCCGCCCTTGAGGCGCACTACGTGCTTGCCTTCGCGCGCCAGGCGCACCATCAGGGCATTGATCTCGTGCTGCCCCAGCGCGTGGTTGTCGTGCTGCTTGCCGACATAGATGCGCTCGGCTTCGCGGCGCACGAGCTCGACGATCGCGGGAGCGACCAAGTAATCGTAAAGCAGCACGTCGGCGCTCTGCAGCACGCGCAACGCGCGCAGCGTGAGCAGCTCGGGGTTGCCCGGGCCACCGCCGACGAGGCTGACGAAACCGGCTTTGTTCGTCTTTTTCTGCTGAAGCTCTTCTTCAAGAGCGCGAACGGCGCCGTCCTCGTTGCCCGCAAGCGCCATTTCGGCGATCGGTCCGTCCATCACGCTTTCCCAGAAGCGCCGCCGCGCCTCGGGCTGGGGAAACCATTTCTTGGAGGCCGCGCGGAAGCGCGCCGCCAGCGCCGCCAGCCGGCCGACGCCGAAAGGCACCGCCGCTTCGATCAGTGTGCGCACCTTGCGCGCGAGGACCGGGGAGCTGCCACCGCTCGAAATCGCGATCTGCAGCGGCAGCCGGTCGACCACCGAGGGCATGATAAAGCTCGAAAGCGCGGCGTTATCCGCTACGTTGACCGGAATGCGCAGCGCGCGCGCCGCTACGGAAACCGCTTCGTTGACCGCGGGATCATCGGTCGCCGCCATAGCGATCTCGGCGCCGATGAGATCCCCGGGCTGGAAGCGCCTCGCTTCATGGCGCAGCGCCCCGACGAGCGTAAGCTCGGTGAGGCGCGCGCAAAGCTGCGGCGCAACGATGCTGACGCGCGCGCCGGAGCGCAGCAGCGCCTCGGCCTTCTGTGCAGCGACGGATCCGCCGCCCACGACCAGCGCCGGCTTGCCGCGCAGGTCGAGAAATGCAGCGAAATAGGCGCGGTCGGCCTCCGGGGCGGCAGCCATGGGCGCGACTGTAGGCGCGGCAACCGCCCGCCGATTTGATCTATGTTAATTGTGCGGCGCCGCGCTGAGGCACCCTGTCGCCTATGTTGAAAGCTCTCTTCGTCGTCGTTCTCGCAGCGGGTGCGCCGGCTGCGGCAGCCCAGGCGCCGACTCCCGAGCGCGGCGCGGCGCTCGCGGAGTTCGTGCGGCAGGACTGCGGCTTCTGCCACGGGCTGCACCTCACCGGCGGCCTTGGCCCTTCGCTCGCACCCGCCGACCTGGCGGACAAGGATTCGGAGTACCTCGCCATGATGATCGTGCACGGCCGCCGCGGCACGGCGATGCCGGCCTGGCGCGGGCACATCAACGAGGACGAGGCGCGCTGGATCGTCGAGCAGCTGAAGAAAGGACTTGCGAAGTGAAACGCGTCGTGATTCTCGGCCTCGCATTGATCGTCTCAGGATGTTCAACCCCCTCGTTGCGCGGCACGGGCGACCTGGGGCTCGTCGTCGAGCGTGCCTCGGGCAGCCTGCTCGTGGTGGAGACCACCGGTCGCTCCGTGCTCGGCAAGATCTCCGGGCTCGGCGACCTCTCGCACGCCTCGCTCGTGTACTCGCGAGACGGGCGCTACGCTTATGTCTTCGGACGCGATGGCGGCATGACCAAGGTTGACCTGCTGCGCGCCCGCATCGAGCGACGCGTCGTGCAGTCGGGCAACGCCATCGGCGGCGCCATTTCGCAGGACGGCAAGCTCGTGGTCGCGGCCAACTACAAGCCCGGCGGCATCCGCATCTTCGACAGCGCCAGCCTCGAGATGCTCTCCGAAGTGCCTACCGGATCCAAGGTGGTCGGCATTGCCGACGCGCCGGGAAACCGCTTCGTATTCAGCCTGTTCGACGCGGGCGAGATCTGGATCGTCGATGCGTCGAATCCACGCAATCCCCAAGTCAGGAAAATCAAGGAAATTGGAGATCAGCCCTACGACGGCCTGGTCACGCCCGACGGGCGGCATTACATCGCGGGCCTGTTCGGCGAGGACGGGCTCGCGCTCGTCGACCTGTGGCAGTCCGAGCCCAGGGCGCGGCGCATCCTCGACGGCTATGGCCGCGGCCAAGAGCCGCTGCCGGTGTACAAGATGCCGCACTTGCGCGGCTGGGCAATCGCCGGCCGCTACGCCTTCCTGCCGGCCATCGGCCGCCACGAAGTCCTCGTGGTCGACACCCAGAGCTGGACTGAAGTCGCGCGCATTCCGGTATACGGCCAGCCCGTGTTCGTAGTGGCGCAGCCCGGCGGACAGCGTGTCTGGGTGAACTTCGCCTTCCCCCACAACGGCGTAGTCCAGGTGATCGACGTGCCGCAAATGAAGAAGATCGCCGACCTGAGTCCCGGCCGCGTGATCCTCCACATGGAGTTCACGCCGCGCGGCGAGCAGGCCTGGGTATCCTCGCGCGATGACAATGTCGTGGTGGTCTACGACACGCGCAGCCTGAAAGAGATCGCGCGGCTGCCGTCGCAGAACCCGAGCGGCATCTTCATGACCTCGCGCGCCGCCATGACCGGCTTCTGAAATGGGCGCCGCCCTGGATCCGCGCCTGGTGAACGCTTGGCAGCGGGGCTTCCCGCTGGTGCCGCGCCCGTTTGCCGAGATCGCGGCGCGCTGCGGCTCCACCGAGGCGAAGGTCCTGGAGGAATTCAGGCTATTCCGGTCGAGCGGCCTGATCGACCGGGTCGGCCCGGTGTTCCGGCCGCGCACCGTGGGCGCGAGCACGCTCGCCGCCATGGCGGTGCCGCCTGAGCGCCTGGAAGAGGTCGCCGCGCGCGTCGGCCGCCACGCCGGCGTGAACCACAGCTACGAGCGCGAGCACAGCTACAACCTCTGGTTCGTCGTCACCGGCCCGGACGAAGCGCAGGTGCAATCGACGCTCGCGGTCATCGAACGGGAAAGCGGACTGCCCGCCCTGCGGCTGCCTCTGGAAGAAGAGTTCCACATCGATCTCGGCTTCGATCTCAACGACCATGCGGTGCCGCGCGCGCCGCGGCAGGTGGCCGCCCCGGTGCTAAGCGCCGAGGAAAAGCGCCTCGTCGCACGCATAGCCGCGGGGCTGCCGCTCCTGCCCAGGCCGTACGCGCAGTTCGGGCTGTCGGAGGAAGCCGTCATCGCCACCCTGCGCCGCTGGCTGGAGCTCGGCATCGTGCGGCGCATCGGCGCAGTGCTGCGACACCGGCGCCTCGGCTACGAAGCAAACGCCATGCTGGTCTGGGACGTGCCCGACGATGAAGTGCGCGCCGCGGGCCGGCGCCTCGCCGCCGACCCGGCGGTGACGCTGTGCTACCTGCGCGCCCGCGCGGCTCCCGAATGGCCCTACAACCTGTATTGCATGGTGCACGGGCGCGAGCGCAGCCGCGTGGTCTACGAAGTGAAGCGCATCAACATGGCGCTCGACCTCGACCGCTATCCCCGGCTCGTCCTTTTCAGCAACCGCTGCTTCACGCAGCGCGCGGCGCACTATGGATGAGCTCGAGCGGCGCATCGTGAACGGCCTGCACGGCGGCTTCCCGCTGTGCCGCCGCCCTTTCGCCGCCGCGGCGCAGGCGCTCGGCCTGGAAGAAAAAGAATTGATGGAAAGGATCGAAAGACTTCTGGCGCAGGGCGCGCTCACGCGCTTCGGACCGATGTACGACGCCGAGCGGCTGGGCGGGGCATTCACGCTGTGCGCGATGAGCGTGCCGCACGCGGACTTCGAGCGCGTCGCGCGCCTGGTCAACGCGCACCCCGAGGTGGCGCACAACTACGAGCGTGCGCACCGCTTCAACATGTGGTTCGTGCTCGCCGCTGCACAACGCGCGCGCCTTGGGCACGTGATTGGGATGATCGAGGCGGAAACCGGCTATCCGGTGCTCGATCTGCCGCGCGAGGAAGAGTACTTCGTCGAGCTCAAGCTCAGCGCGTGAACGCACTCGACGAAAGGATCGTGCGCGCCACCCAGGCCGGCCTGCCGCTCACGGCCGAGCCGTACGCCGAGATCGCAAGACAGGTCGGAGTTTCCGAAGACGAGCTTCTCTCCCGGTTGCGGGCCATGCTCGCCGATGGCCGCATTCGGCGCATCGGCGCTGTTCCCAACCATTACGCGCTCGGCTACACGGCGAACGCAATGTCGGTGTGGGACGTGGCCGACGCCGAAGTCGACCGGCTCGGCGCCGAAGTGGGCGCGCTCGCCTTCGTGAGTCACTGCTACCGCCGTCCCCGGCGGCCGCCCGACTGGCCCTACAACCTCTTCGCCATGGTGCACGGCCGCGATCGCGCCGAGACCGAGCGCCACCTCGAAGCGATCCGCCGGACTCTCGGCAGCGCGCTGCACGGCTGCGACACGCTCTACAGCCTGCGCATCCTAAAGAAGACCGGCCTGCGCCTATGAGGGGTAGAACCGCTCGCGAAAGGCGCCGCGGAACTCCACATGGCAGCCCATGCAGGCGGACTGCAGCTTGTGGAAGGCCTCGAGCGCCGGCTTCGCAGCGCGAGTTCGGAAGCGCAACCGCCGAGCGCCGCGACGCCAAGCAGCAGGACGAAAAACCTCATCATTGGCGCGGATTCTGGGGCAGCCCGGCCGCTCCGGTATTTGACCTGAATCAAAAAAGCGCCGGCGCTTGCCTCTAGCATCGACACGCCCGGACAACATACCGATGCTCAGAGTCTCCCGTTACATGCAGCAAATCGTGCGGCCGACGCCGCCCGCCGCTGCTCGGGCGGACCCGCCCGGCCCGGTCGTCATCTGGAACCTGTTGCGGCGTTGCAACCTGGCCTGCATGCACTGCTATTCGATCTCGGCCGACGTCGACTTCCCCGGCGAG
>DASZOS010000029.1:0-45132 GCA_035550695.1 Burkholderiales bacterium
CACGTTTCTGCAGCAGATCATCAACGGCCTCACCGCGGGCAGCGTGTACGCCGTCGTGGCGCTCGGCTACACCATGGTCTACGGCATCATCCAGCTCATCAACTTCGCGCACGGCGAGGTGGTGATGATCGGCGCGATGGTCGCCTTCACGGTCATCAACGCGCTCGCTGCCGCGGGCCTGCCGCCGCTCGTGGTGGTGCTGATCGGCACCGGCTGCGCCGTCCCGGTGTGCATGCTCGTCGGCTATTCGATGGAGCGGCTGGCGTACCGGCCGCTACGCGGCGCGCCGCGCCTTGCGCCGCTCATCACGGCGATTGGCGTTTCCATCATCCTGCAGCACCTCGCGCTCATGATCTGGAGCCGGAACATCATGGCGTTCCCGCAGATCATCGCGTCGCGCACCTATTTCATCGGCGGCGCGGCGATCACTACCGTGCAAATCGCGATCCTTGCCATCTGCGTCTCGCTGATGGCCGGTTTGGCCGTACTCGTGTACCGCACGCCGCTCGGCACCGCGATGCGCGCCACCGCGCAGAACCCGCAGGTCGCGGGCCTGATGGGCATCGACGTCAACCGCGTGATCGCGGCGACTTTCGTGATCGGCGCGGCGCTCGGCGCGATCGCCGGGGTGCTGTTCGGGACCTATTACGGCATCGCGCAGTACACCATGGGATCGATTCTTGGCCTGAAGGCGTTCTCCGCGGCGGTGCTCGGCGGCATCGGCAATATTCCGGGAGCGATGCTCGGGGGCGTCCTGCTCGGGCTGGTCGAGGCGCTCGGCGCAGGCTACATCGGCGACCTCACCGATCTGTGCCAGTACGGCTGGCTCGCCGGCGCCATCGACGCCTGCGAAGACGGCGGCCATTTCATCCTCGCCGGCTCCAACTACCAGGACGTGTTTGCTTTCATCGTGCTGATCCTGGTGCTCGTCTTGCGCCCCTCGGGTCTGCTGGGCGAGCGGGTGGGAGAGCGCGCTTGAAGCATTATTTGAATACCCAAGGCAAACCTTGGCTCGTCTGGATCGGATTCGCCCTGATCGGCGTTTCGCTCGCGCTGCTGCCGTTCGCGCTGGCGCAGGTGGGGACGAGCTGGGTGCGCATCACCAACTATGCCATCCTGTACGTGCTGCTTGCGCTCGGGCTGAACATCGTGGTCGGCTTCGCCGGCCTGCTCGACCTGGGTTATATCGCCTTCTACGCGGTGGGCGCCTATACCTACGCGCTGCTCGCGAGCCCGCAATTCGACCTGCACCTGCCCTTCTGGGTAATCCTGCCGCTCGGCGCCGCGGTCGCCGCTTTCTTCGGCGTGCTGCTCGGCGCGCCGACGCTGAAGCTGCGCGGCGACTACCTCGCCATCGTCACGCTCGGTTTCGGCGAGATCGTGCGCATTTTCCTCAACAACCTGTCGCGCCCGGTGAACATCACCAACGGCCCGATCGGCATCGCGCGCATCGATCCGTTCCGCGCCGGGGAATTCAGCTTTGGCAGCTACGAGACTCTCCTTGGGCTGCAGTTCAGCGGCCCGATCAAGTACTACTACCTGTTGCTCGCCGTCGCGCTTGGCATCATCGTCGTGAACGTCCGGCTGCAGAACTCGCGCATCGGCCGGGCTTGGGAGGCTATCCGCGAGGACGAGATCGCGGCGCGCTCGATGGGCATCAACACGCGCAACCTGAAGCTGCTGGCGTTCGCCATGGGCGCGAGCTTCGGCGGCGTGGCGGGCGGCATGTTTTCCGCTATCCAGGGCTTCATCTCGCCGGAAAGCTTCGTGCTGGTCGAATCGATCATGGTCGTATCGATGGTGGTGCTCGGCGGCATGGGCAACATCGCGGGCGTGATCCTCGGCGCGCTGCTGCTGTCCTTCGTTCCGGAGATCCTGCGCTGGACCGTCGAGCCGGCGCAGCGCGCGCTTTTCGGCCGCATGCTGGTCGAGCCCGAGGTGATCCGCATGCTGCTGTTCGGCCTGGCGCTGGTGCTCGTCATGCTTTTCCGGCCCGCGGGCCTGCTCCCCTCCGCCGTGCGCAGGCGCGAGCTCGCCGAGCGCGCGCCATGAGCCTGCTTTCCGCAGAGGCCATCAGCAAGCGCTTCGGCGGCGTGCAGGCGCTCGAAGCGGTGCGCTTTTCGATCGCCGCGGGCGAGATCTACGGCCTGATCGGCCCCAACGGCGCGGGCAAGACCACGCTCTTCAACGTGCTCACCGGGATCTACCCGCCCGATGCCGGCCGCTTCTCGTTCGCCGGGCACGACATCTCCGGTTTTGCGCCCGAGCGCATCGCCGACGCAGGCATTGCCCGCACCTTCCAGAATATCCGCCTGTTCGCGAATCTTTCCGCGCTCGAAAACGTGATGATCGGCAGGCATGTGCGCACGCGCGCCGGCGTCCTCGGCGCGGTGCTGCGCAACAAGCGCACCCTCGACGAGGAAAGAGCGATCGAGCGGCGCGCTCTGGAGCTGCTCGACTACGTCGGCATTCGCGCCCGGGCCAACGATGCAGCAGGGAACCTTCCCTACGGCGATCAGCGACGCCTGGAGATCGCGCGCGCGCTCGCGACCGATCCGCAGCTGCTCGCGCTCGACGAGCCCGCCGCGGGCATGAACGCTGCCGAGCGGCTCGCCCTCGGCAAGCTGATCCGCGCGATCCGCGACACCGGCCTCACGGTGCTGCTCATCGAGCACGACGTGCGCCTGGTGATGAATGTGTGCGACCGGGTAATGGTGCTCGACTACGGCGAGACAATCGCCGAGGGTCCTCCGGCCGAGGTGCAAAAAGACCCGAAAGTCATCGAAGCCTATCTCGGCGCGCCGCGTGCTGCTTGAGCTAAGGCACCTCGAAGTGCATTACCGCGGCATCGCCGCCGTCAAGGGCATCGATCTCGCGGTAGCGCCGGGCGAGCTCGTCTGCCTGATCGGCGCCAACGGCGCGGGCAAGACCTCCACGCTGAAGGCGATCTGCCGCCTGATCCCGTCAAGGGCGAGCGCCATGACCTACGCTGGGCGCGACATCCGGCGTAGCCCCGTGCACGAGCTGCCGCGCGAAGGGCTGGTGATGGTCCCCGAAGGCCGCGGCATCTTTCCCCAGCTCACGGTGCAGGAGAACCTAGCGATGGGCGCCTACGCGCGCGGCGGCGGCGATCCGGAATCGCAGTACGCCTCCTTTCCGCGCCTGAAGGAGCGCCGCCACCAGATCGCGGGTACGCTCTCGGGCGGCGAGCAGCAGATGCTCGCGATCGCGCGCGCGCTGATGAGCGAGCCGAAGCTGCTGCTACTCGACGAGCCGTCGATGGGGCTCGCGCCGATGATGGTGGAGAGGATCTTCGAGATCGTGCGCGACATCGCGGCGCGCGGCGTCACCATTCTGCTCGTCGAGCAGAACGCCCGCCTCGCGCTGCAGGCGGCGAGTCGGGGCTACGTCATGGAATCGGGCAGCGTTGCCCTCGCCGGAAGCGCGCGGGAGCTGCTCGACGACCCGCGCGTCAAGGAAGCCTACTTGGGCGAGGCGAGATCGGCCTGACTGGTGAAGCTGTCGGCGTAGAACTCGTCTTCCGGCAGCCGGCACTGCGCAGTGAAGTCGCGCCGCGCGGCGTCCACCATCACCGGGATGCCGCAGGCGTATACCTGGTGGCCCGAGAGGTCGGGGAAGTCTTGCATCACCGCGCGGTGCACGAAGCCGGTGCGGCCGGTCCAGCCGTCCTCGGGCAGCGCGTCCGAGATCACCGGCACGTACTTGAAGAGCTGCGCGTGCTCGGTTGCCCACTGCTGCGGCAAGGCGTTCATGTACAAGTCCTTCGGCCGCCGGCCGCCCCAGTAGAGCGCCATGGGACGCGCAATGCCCTTGTGCAGCGCGTGTTCGATAATCGACTTGATCGGCGCAAACCCGGTGCCCGAGGCGACGAACACGATCGGCTTCTGCGAGTCCTCGCGCAGGAAGAACGTGCCGAGCGGCCCCTCGAACCGCAGGATGTCGCGTTCCTTCATCTTGCCGAAAACATGGTCGGTGAACTGGCCGCCGGGCAGGTGGCGCACGTGCAGCTGGATCAGCTCGTCGTCTTGCGGCGCGTTGCCCATCGAGAAGCTGCGCCGCGAGCCGTCGCGCAGCAGGAACTCGACGTACTGCCCGGCGAGGAACTGCAGCCGCTCGTTCGCCGGCAGCTTGAGGTAAAGCACGATCACGTCGTCGGCGAGCCGGTCCATTCTCTGCACCCTGCATGGAAGGACCTTGATCTGGATATCTTTCGCCGCGCTGATGGTGCGCGCCTCGACAACGAGATCACTGAGCGGCCGCGCCTGGCACAGAAGCGCCTTGCCCTGCGCTCTTTCGTCATCGGTGAGCGCCTTCTTCTGGTAGACGCCGTAATCGACGCGACCCTCGACGATCTTCGCCTTGCAGCTGCCGCACGCACCATTGCGGCAGCCGTAGGGCAACACCAGGTCCTGCCGCAGCGCGGCGGCGAGGACTGCCTCGCCTTCCTGCACCTCGAAGGCGCGGCCGCTAGGTTGAACGGTGACCTTATGCATAAAATGGGCGCATGAAACGGCTGCTGATCGCGGGCTTCGGCGACATCGCGCGCCGGGCGGCGCCGAGCCTGGCGCGCCGCTTCGAGATCGCGCGGCTCTCACGCGCCTACGGCTGCGATCTTGATCGAGCCGACACGCTGAACATCGCAGGCGGCCACATGCTGCTGCACTGCGCGCCGCCGCCGCACGACGGAGAGACCGATACCCGCACCGCCAACCTGCTCGCGGCGCTCGAAAAGGCCAGCATTCTACCGGCTCGCGTGGTGTACGTCAGCACGAGCGGCGTCTACGGCGACTGCCGCGGCGAGCGCGTGGACGAATCGCGGCCACTTTCACCGCAGACACCACGCGCACGGCGGCGTGTGGATGCGGAGCGCCGGATAGCGGAGTGGTGTGCTTCACACAATGCGGTTCTTACGGTTCTGCGCGTCCCCGGGATCTACGCGGCGGACCGCCTGCCCCTCGAGCGGCTGCGCGCGGGCACGCCGGTGCTGCGCGCCGAGGACGACGTCTACACCAACCATATCCATGCCGACGATCTGGCCATGATCGTCGCGCGCGCGCTCGACGACGATACGCCGGCGGGCATTTTTAACGCGAATGACGACAGCGGACTCAAGATGGGCGAGTGGTTCGACCTCGTCGCCGACCTGTACGGCTTGCCGCGCCCGCTGCGTATCCCGCGTTCGGAGGCGGCAGGCAAGATCCCGCCCGGACTGCTCTCCTTCATGAGCGAATCGCGCCGGCTCGACAATCGGCGGCTGAAGCAGGTGCTCGGCGTGCGGCTGCGCTATCCAACGGTACACGAAGGGCTGAGACATGAGCGCACTCTTGGTGCTGACCAACCTGCCTGACCGCGCCGCGGCCGAGCGTCTTGCCGAGCGAGTGATCGGCGCGCAGCTCGCGGCCTGCGTCAATATCCTGGCGCCCTGCCGCTCGGTGTATCGCTGGAAGGGGGCGGTGCAGAACGAGGAGGAGCACCCGATGCTCATCAAGACCACGGCGGAGCGCTATCCCGCCCTCGAGCAGGCCCTGCGCGCCGGCCACCCCTATGAACTCCCGGAGATCATCGCGGTCCCAATCGAGCGCGGCCTGCCGGCCTATCTGGAATGGGTCGTGGCGGAAACGAGATCTTGAGAAGAATCATTCTTCTGCTGATGCTGCTTGGCGCCGCGACGAGCGCCCCGGCGCAGCTAATGCTGGGCGGGTCGGCCGACAACCTGCTCGAGCCGGAGAAGGCGTTCCGCTTCTCGGCGCGCGCCCTCGACGCATCGAGCATCGAAGTGAGCTTCGCCATCGCCGAGGGCTACTACCTGTACCGCGACCGGTTCAAGTTCGCGCTCGTGCCCGCCGAGGCGCGTCTGGGTCCGCCCGAGCTGCCGCCCGGCATTCGGCACAAGGACCAATTCTTCGGCGAGATGGAAACCTATCGCAAGCAGGTGCGCATCGTCCTGCCGGTGCAAGGCGCCGAGGACAAGACCGTCGAGCTCAAGGTCACCTCCCAGGGGTGCGCGGACGCCGGCGTGTGCTACGTGCCGATGGAGTCGAAGGCGAGCCTGCGGCTCGCCGCCGCCGGCAGTGGCGAGCTGCCCGGTCTAAGCGATGCACCGCGCGCGGTGCAGGCGCGGCCGCAGTTCTCCATCTTCGCGAGCGACCTCGACATCGCGCGGCTTTTCGAAGGCAACGTGGCACTGCTGCTCGGCGGGTTCTTTGTCCTCGGGATACTGCTCACTTTCACGCCCTGCGTGCTGCCGATGATTCCGATTCTCTCGGGCATCATCGCTGGGGAAGGCAAGAGCCTCGACAAGCCGCGCGCGCTTTTGCTTTCGCTTGCCTATGTGCTCGGCATGGCGGTGGCGTATGCCGCCGCGGGCGTGGCGGCCGCGCTTTCCGGCTCGCTGCTCGCCGCGGCGCTGCAGAACGCGTGGGTGCTCGGCGCATTCGGGCTCGTGTTCGTCGCGCTTGCGCTGTCGATGTTCGGGTTCTACGAGCTGCGGCTCCCGGGGTTCTTGCACCACCGCGTGCATGCCGCGCACAGCCGGCTGCGCGGCGGCCGCATCGCTTCAGTGGCCGGCATGGGGGTGCTCTCAGCAGTGATCGTGAGCCCCTGCGTGGCTGCGCCGCTCGCAGGAGCGCTGCTTTATATCTCGCAGACCCGCGATGTGGCGCTCGGCGGCTCGGCGCTTTTCGCGATGGCGCTCGGCATGGGCGTACCCCTTGTGGCGGTCGGCGTATCGGAAGGCGCGCTGCTGCCGCGCGCGGGCGAGTGGATGGTTGGGGTGCGGAAGTTCTTCGGCGTGCTGCTGCTCGCGGTCGCGATCTGGGTGGTGTCGCCCGTCATTCCGCCGGCGGCGCAGATGCTCGCCTGGGCGGGCCTGCTCATCGGCTCGGCGGTGTTCCTGCGCGCGCTCGACCCGCTGCCCGCCGCGGCATCGGGCTGGTGGCGGCTTTGGAAAGGCGTAGGCGTGGTGGCCCTCGTCACGGGCGTGGCGCTGCTCGTCGGTGCGCTCTCGGGGAGCCGGGATGTGCTGCGGCCGCTCGCGGGCCTCGCGCAGCAGTCGACAGCCGCGCGCTCGCCGCTACCTTGGGTACGGGTCGCCTCCCTCGCAGACCTGCAGGGCAAGCTGCGCGCTCCCGGCAAGCCGGTGATGCTCGATTTCTATGCCGACTGGTGCGTGTCCTGCAAGGAAATGGAGGCGTTCACCTTCTCCGATCCCACGGTGCGCGCGCGCCTCGACGGCATGCTGCTGCTGCAGGCGGACGTGACGGCGAACAACGAAGCCGACCGCGAGCTCCTAAAGCGCTTTTCGCTGTTCGGGCCGCCGGGCATCATCTTCTTCGATCCGGACGGCCGCGAGATCAGGGGGCTGCGGGTGATCGGCTATCAGGGGCCGGAGCGGTTTCTCAAGACCCTTTCGGCTGCGACAGCCCCTTAGCCGCCTCGAGCGCGAAGTAGGTGAGAATGCCGTCCGCGCCCGCGCGCTTGAAAGCGAGCAGTGCCTCCAGCACGCAGGATTCGGGCAGCCAGCCGCTGGCGACCGCACCGCGCAGCATCGAGTACTCGCCCGAAACCTGGTAGACGTAGGTCGGCGCCCTGAACTCGTCTTTCACCCGCCGCACGATGTCGAGGTAGGGCAGCCCGGGCTTGACCATCACCATGTCGGCACCCTCGGCGAGATCGAGGCCGACTTCCCAGAGCGCCTCGTCGGAGTTCGCCGGGTCCATCTGGTAGGTCTTCTTGTCGCCCTTGCCGAGGTTCTTCGCCGAGCGGACGGCGTCGCGGAAAGGCCCGTAGAAACCGGAGGCGTATTTCGCCGAATAGGCCATGATTTTCGTGTGGATATGTCCTGCCTTCTCCAGCGCTGCGCGAATTCGGCCGATGCGGCCGTCCATCATGTCGGAGGGCGCGACGATGTCCACGCCTGCCTGCGCCTGCACGAGCGCCTGCTTCACCAGAACGTCGAGGGTGACGTCGTTGATGATGTAGCCGGCGTGATCGATGACGCCGTCTTGGCCGTGTGAGGTGTACGGGTCGAGTGCGACATCGGTCATCACGCCAAGCTCCGGGAAGCGCTTTTTCAGTGCGGCGACCGCACGCGGCACCAGCCCCTTCGGGTTGAAGGCCTCACGACCATCCGGGCGCTTGAGTCGCTGCTCGATTGCCGGAAACAGCGCGAGGACCGGAATACGCAGCTTCAGGCATTGCTCCGCGACCACGAGAAGCTGGTCGACGGTCAGCCGCTCGACCCCCGGCATAGAGGCCACTTTCTCGGTACGGGCTTTCCCGTCGATGATGAAAACCGGATAGATCAGGTCATCGGCTGTAAGGACATGCTCGCGCATGAGGCGGCGCGAGAAATCGTCGCGCCGCATGCGCCGCATGCGCAGGGCGGGGAACTGGCCGTAGATGTTCATCGGGCTGTTTTCTCGGGAGATTTTTCCTGGGCGGAACTTTTGCCGCGGGAGCTGCATCTTACCTTCAGACGATGTTGATCGTCTCCCGCTTCTCCTCCCTGAGCGGGTGCCTTAATCCAAAGTTAAGGCGTTTTTACCCCCGGTTTACATCCCCTTTACCGGGGGTTTTTTATTTCGGCGATCTGCCGGGCGTCTCGGTCAACCACCGCTCCAGCAGGTCGCGGCATTCCTCCACCCCTTGGCGCGTCAGGCTCGAAAAGAGCCGCACCTCGGCGCCCGCCGTGGCGCTAACCTTCTTGAGGACCGCGGTCTGCTCGGTACGCGAAAGCTTGTCGGCCTTCGACAACAGCACCAGGGTTCGAAGGCCACGGAGGAAGTCGAGCAATTGCACATCGAGCGGCATGAGCGGATGGCGCGCGTCCATCACGATCACCACCCCGAGCAGCGTATTGCGCGAGCCGATATAGGCGCCGACCAGCGACTCCCACTGCACGCGCAGCGCCTTCGGCACGCGCGCGAACCCGTATCCCGGCAGGTCGACGAGCCTTGCGCTCTCGCCGAGCGCAAAGAAATTGATGGTCTGGGTGCGCCCGGGCGTCTTGCTCGTGAAGGCGAGCCGCTTTCGTCCGAGAAGCGCGTTGATCGCGCTCGATTTGCCTACGTTGGAGCGCCCGGCGAAGGCGATTTCCGGCGGACCAGCAGCCGGCAGATCGGCCGCGCTGGCACTGGAAGCGAGAAACGTCGCTTGGGAGAAAGCCTTCATCGGCGCACCGGGAGCCGGAAATTCTAATAAAATCGCGGCTTTCGTCGGCATCAGGGGATCCTAGGGCATGTTCCGAGTTCTAGCGCTGGGTGCACTGCTCGCCATTGTCGGCGCGGCGCAAGCACAGGACCTCGCCAAGGCGCAACAGGTTGCGAGTCAGGTCTGCGCCGCATGCCATGCGCCCGACGGCAACAGCCCCGCATCGCCCAACCCAAAGATCGCCGGTCAAATCTCCGAATACCTGCACAAGCAGCTCGCCGATTTCAAGGCGCAGGGCGGC
This sequence comes from Burkholderiales bacterium, assembly GCA_035550695.1. Classification (GTDB taxonomy): domain Bacteria; phylum Pseudomonadota; class Gammaproteobacteria; order Burkholderiales; family SG8-39; genus SCGC-AG-212-J23. Next base: position 9,473 of record DASZOS010000029.1, read on the forward strand.
GCGAAGCCGGTGCGCGAAAGCCCGGTCATGAACGGCATGGTGACTAACCTGTCCGAGGCCGACATGAAGAACCTCGCCGCCTATTACGCCGGGCAGAAGCTCAAGCCGGCGGTGGCCACGGACAAGGAGCTCGCCGCGCTGGGGCAGAAGATCTGGCGCGGCGGCATCGCGGCAAGCGGCGTTCCCGCGTGCGCGGGTTGCCATGGTCCGGACGGCGCCGGCATGCCCTCGCAATACCCGCGCCTATCCGGCCAGTTCGCCGAATACGTTGCCGCTCAGCTCAAGGCTTTCCGGGACGCGACGCGCGTAAACGATCCGAACGGCATGATGCGGGGGGTCGCGGCTCGCATGAGTGAGCGCGAAATTCGCGCCGTCGCGGAGTATGCCGCCGGCCTGCGATAGCCTGCGGATTAAACGGCTCTCTGCGTTGTTAGCCTTGGGTAATCATCCGGTAAACCCCTCAGGAGGAAAACAGTGAATAAGAGCGTTCTTGCAGCCGGTGTAGCAATTGCGGTGGGTGCGTTCGCAGGCTCGGCCGTGGCACAGATGAAGCCCGAAGTGCTCGTCAAGCAGCGCCAATCCGCCATGACCCTGATCGGCAAGTATTTCGGGCCCCTCGGCGGAATGGCCCAAGGCAAGGTACCCTACAACGCGCAGGTCGTGCAGCGCAACGCCGGTTTCCTCGATAACCTGACCCGCATGCCCTGGGACGGGTTCGACCCCAGTACCAAGGGCGCGAAGTCGCGCGCCCTGCCTGCGGTCTTCAACGACAACGCCAAGTTCAAGGACGCTGCGGCGCGTCTGGAGAACGAGGCGGCGAAGCTCTACCAGGTGAGCCGTGGTGGAGATGAGGCTGCGGTGAAGGCCCAGATTGGCGCGGTCGGCAAGGCCTGCGGCGGTTGCCACGACAACTTCCGCGAGAAGCAGTAAGCAGACGATGCTGCGCAAGAGCCCCGCTCCGGCGGGGCTCTTGCTTGTAGGGCTCTTGCTGTACGCGAGCGTCGCGCTCGCCCAGGGCGATCCGAAGCGCGGCGAGTACCTCTCGAAGGCGGGGGGCTGCGTCGGTTGCCATACCGAGGCGCGCGAGGGTGCCGTGCCCTATGCCGGGGGCCGATCGCTCAAGACGCCCTTCGGTGTCTTCTACGGCCCGAACATCACGCCGCATCCCCAGGCTGGCATAGGGCGCTGGAGCGAACAGGATTTCATTCGGGCCATGCGGTTTGGCGTGCGTCCCGACGGCGCACACTACTACCCGGCGTTTCCATATTCCTCGTTTACGCGAGTCGTCGATCAGGACCTGCGCGATCTGTGGGCTTACTTGCACAGCATTCCGCAGAGCTCTCGACCGAGCCAGCCGCACGAGCTTCGCTTCCCGTTCGGCTGGCGCTGGCTCCTGTGGGGCTGGAAATTCCTCTTCTTCGGGCCCGGAGCGTTCGTGCCTGATCCCGGGCGCAGCGCGGTGCTCAACCGCGGCGCGTACCTGGTGCAGGCGCTCGGCCATTGCGGCGAATGCCACACGCCTCGGAACTGGCTGGGGGCGATGAAGCAGGACCGCTTCCTCGGCGGCGTGAAGGGAAAGGATGGTTCACCCAATCTCACCCCTACGCGGCTCAAGAAGAAGAGCGACGCGGAGGTAAAAGACTTCCTGCTTACGGCGATGACCCCGGACGGCGATGTTGCGGCCGAATCGATGGGCGAGGTCGTACGCAACACCACGAGCCAGCTGACGGCCCAGGACCTTGACACCCTCATAGCCTATCTAAGGTCTTTGCCCCCGTTGCCCGAGGAGCCGAAATAGCGTGGAATAGCGGCCCCGTGACCCCTGTTCCTTACATGAACGAAGCCGAGCGCCTGGTCGATCTCATTCCGAGGCTGCGGCGTTATGCCCGCGCCCTGGTGGGCGACAGGGCCGCCGCGGATGACCTGGTGCAGGACACGCTCGAGAGGGCTTGGGCGAAGCTGCACCTCTATCGGCAGGGGACCGACCTGCGGGCGTGGCTGTTCACCGTCATGCACAACGTACACGTCAACCGCGTGCGCGCCACGCGACCCATGGAAACGCTCGAGGACGAGATGCCCGAGCTCGCCCAGCGGCCGGCGCAGGGCGACGGCTTGCTGGTGCGCGACCTGGATCGCGCGATCGCGCGCCTGCCGGCCGATCAGCGCGCGGTGCTGCTGCTCGTCACGCTCGAGGAAATGAGCTACGAGGACGTGGCGCGTGCGCTCGCCATACCCATCGGGACGGTGATGTCTCGCCTGTCGCGCGCGCGTGAAAAGCTGCGTCTCATGATGCTGGGGCAGGCGGCGGCCGCGAAGTTGAAGGTCGTGAAATGAGCGAAGTCCAGATCACCGAGTCGGAGCTGCAGGCCTACACCGACGGGCGGCTCGACGCCGAGCGCGGCGCCGCGGTCGAAGCCTGGCTAGCCGCACGTCCCGACCAGGCGGAGCGCATTACGGAATACCGCCGGATCGCCGAGGAGCTGCGCGCGACCTACGATCCAGTCCTCGATGAGCCGGTGCCGGCCCGATTGACGCGGGCGCTGAGCGCGCGGACGCGCTGGCCGCGCTATGCGGCGGTAGCGGCATGGTTCGCGATCGGCATCGCCATCGGCGGGATCGCGGGCTGGCAGCTGCATGAAGCGCGGCCGCGCGCGCCGCTCACCGCGGATGTGGGCGCGGTCATGGCCCACCGCGCCGCGATCGCACATGCCACTTACTCCCCCGAGGTGCGTCATCCGGTGGAGGTTGGTGCTGACCAGGAAGCGCATCTGGTCGCGTGGCTGTCGAAGCGTCTGGGCGCGCCGCTGCGCGCGCCGAAGCTCGATGCGGCCGGCTACAGCCTGGTCGGCGGTCGCTTGCTCCCCGGCGACAACGGCCCGGTGGCGCATTTCATGTACCAGAGCAACCAGGGCACGCGCATCACGCTGTACGTGCGCACCGAGGCAGTAGGCAACCGCGAAACCGCGTTCCGCTATGCCAAGGAGGGCAACGTGCGCGTGTTCTACTGGGTGGACCGCAAGCTCGGTTACGCGCTTTCTTCTGCCGAGATCGGCAAGGATGACCTCTTCAAGGTCGCCAACGCGGTCTACCAGCAGCTCAACCCCTAGTCGGTGACGTAGACCAGCCCGGGCGCGATCAGAAGCTCGCGCGCGTTGATGGGGCTGGCGGGGCTCGCGACGCGCTCGAACCGGTAGCGCATTCCCATGAAAACCACCGATTCATGAATCTCGCAGCCGCGATACGAGCCGATCACTTCGCCGCTGTATTCCACTACGTCGTCGCGGCAAATCACGACCCCGTGCTTTCGCAGATAGCGCGGGCTCGCGAGCAGCCCGAGTTGCCACCGCACCACGAAATGGAACGCAAGCGCGAGGGCGGCGATGAGAAGCGCAGCTTCGATCGGGCTCATGCCTGCTAGAGCATAGATCAGCGCGCTTGCTCGAGGGAAGCGTTCAGCGCTTTGGCCAGCGCCGCGTCGCCGCTGACAAGCGCTTTCCAGGAGATTTCCTGGCCTTTTCGCCTGCCTTTCGGCGCGAGTTTCATGCCGTTGGGGTCGATCGTCAGCATGTACGGGTTGCCGTCAATCGCCAGCTCGCGCTTGAGTGGCTTATCAAGTTTCGTTGCCATGGCTGGCTGCCCTCCGTAGAGCTTTGAACAACTTCACGAGCGCCGGAAGCTGGTAGTTCGCGTTCAGGCCGCTCGGATTCGGCAGCAGCCAGACGGCCGCATCCTCGAGGTGCTGATCCCGCGGGCCGACGCTCGCCTGTTTGCACGAGAAGGCATGGCAGTACGCGCCAACGCCCAGAAAGGCGACGATCTTCGGCCGGTAGCGCCGCACCTTGGCCGCGAGGCGCTTGCGGCCGGCGACGAACTCCTCGGGGGCCAGCTCGTCGGCACTTGCCGTGCCGCGGTTGACGAGATTGGTGACGCCAAAGCCGTGCCGCAGGAGCTGCTTCTGCTGCGACGGCGCAAGCTGCTCGGGCGTAAAGCCGGCGAGGTGCAGCGCGGGCCAAAAGCGGTTGCCGGGTCTGGCAAAGTGACGACCGGTGGCAGCGGAGTACAGCCCGGGGTTGATGCCCACGAACAGCACCTTGAGCCCGGGCGCAATCACGTCCCGGATGCCCTTGTTCCGCGCGGCCTCAAGGTCGGCGGCGCTAGGCCGGGCGCAGGATGTAGCCGCCCGACTTCTCGTCCGGCTCAAGCTTGATCAGCCCTCGGCTTCCGGCTTCCTCGAGCAGGTCGGAGAACGCGCGGAAGCCGTAGTAGGCCTCGTTGAAGCCCGGATGGCGGCGCTTGAGCGCCTGCTTGACCATCGAGCCCCAGATCCTTTCCTCGGGGCCGCGCTCGGCGACGAGCGCCTCGAGCGTGCCTAGCATGAGGTCGAAGGCCTCCTGCTTCTTGTCCTGCGCAGCCGGTGCCGCGTCCTTGCGCTTCTTCGCGGCGCGGCGCTTTTGCTCGTCGGCGCGCACCAGGTCGTCGTAGTAGATGAACTCGTCGCAGTTGTTGATGAGCAGATCGGAGCTCGAGTTCTTCACCCCCACGCCGATCACCGTCTTCGCGTTCTCGCGCAGCTTGGAAACCAGCGGCGAGAAGTCCGAGTCGCCGCTCACGATGACGAAGGTATCGACGTGCGCTTTGGTGTAGCAAAGGTCGAGGGCGTCGACGACCATGCGAATGTCCGCGGAGTTCTTCCCCGACTGGCGCACGTGCGGAATCTCGATCAGCTCGAACGACGCGCCATGCATGGCGGCCTTGAACTCCTTGTAGCGCTCCCAGTCGCAGTAGGCCTTCTTCACGACGATCGAGCCCTTGGCGAGCAGGCGCTCGAGCACCTTCTCCATGTCGAACTGCGCGTACTTCGCCTCGCGCACGCCGAGCGCGATGTTCTCGAAGTCGCAGAACACCGCGAGGCTACGCGCTTCCGGGCTGAGCGGCATCTTGTGCGACCTCCCCTGGTGTTTTCGACCGGTGCAGCCAGGCCTGCAGGCGGTCGAAATAGAGGTAAATCACCGGCGTGATGAAAAGCGTCAGCGTCTGCGAAAGCAGCAGGCCGCCCACCACCGCGAGGCCGAGCGGCATGCGTGCGCCGCCGCCGGCGCCGAAGCCGATGGCGATCGGCAGGCTGCCCATCAATGCGGCCATTGTGGTCATCATGATCGGCCGGAAGCGGGTCAGCCCCGCCTGGTGGATGGCGCGCTCGGGCGTCAGCCCCTGCTTCCTTTGCGCCTCAATGGCGAAGTCGATCATCATGATGGCGTTCTTCTTGACGATGCCTACGAGCAGCATGATGCCGACGAAGGCGTACATGTTGAGCTCGATGCCGAAGGCCATCAGGGTGACCAGCGCCCCGAGTCCGGCCGTGGGCAGGCCGGAAAGAATCGTCAGCGGGTGAATGAAGCTCTCGTAGAGGATGCCGAGCACGAGGTAGATCACCAGGACCGACAGCGCGAGCAGGATGCCCATGCCGCGCAATGAAGCCTGGTAGGCCTGGGCGGTGCCGGAGAACGTCGCAGATACCGTCGCGGGAACCTGCAGCTCGCGCATGCCGGCCTCGACCTGTTCGATACCATGCGACAGGGCTAGCCCCGGCCGCACATCGAACGACAGCGTCACCGAGGGCAGCTGGCCGTGGTGCGTCACCTGCAGGGGTCCGACGCCGTAGGAGAGCTTCGCCACCGCGTTGAGCGGCACCAGCGCCCCTGTGGAGGAGCGCACGTACAGCATCGGCATCACCGAGGGATCGGTCTGGTAGCGCGGCGCGAGCTCGAGGATCACCCAGTACTGGTTGGTGGAGGTATAGATCGTCGACACCTGCCGCGAGCCGTAGGCGTTATTGAGCGCCATCTCGATCTGCTGCGCCGAAACCCCGAGCGCGGAGGCCTTTTCGCGATTGATCTCGACGGTGACTTCCGGCCGCGTGATCTGCAGGTCGCTCGCCACGTCCACCAGCCCCGGCAGCAAGCGCAGCTTCTGCTCGATGAGCGGCGCCCAGTGGTACAGCTCGTCGGTGTCGGGCGCGCGCAGCACGTACTGGTAGGGGCTGCGCGTCAGCTGCCCGATGCGGATCGACGGCACGTTCTGCACGAACACCTTGGTGCCGAGGACGTTGGCGAGCTTCGGCCGCAGCTCGCGCACCACCTGATCGGCCGGCTTACGCTCCTTGAAGGGCTTCAACGTGATGGTGATGCGCCCGACGTTGAGAGACGGCGAGAACCCGGTCGCGCCGACGAACGACATCGCCGCCTCGACATTGGGGTCCTGGCTGATGATTTGCGCCACCTTTCGCTGCAGGTCGGCCATCGCCTCGAACGAGATGTCCTGCGGGCCCTCGACAAAGCAGAAGAGCTGGCCGCTATCCTCGCTCGGCAGAAAGCCCTTCGGCGCCCGCCAGAAAAGCACCGCGGTAAGCACGCAGATGGCGAGGAAGGCGAGCATCACGACACGCCGGTGCGCGAGCGTCCAGGAAAGGCTCACGTCGTAGCCCCGGCGGATGGTGTTGAAGCCGCGCTCGAAGGCCATGTAGAGCCGGCCGTGGTGCTCGCCGGCGCGCCGCGGCTTGAGGATGCGGCTGCACATCATCGGCGTGAGCGTGAGCGAGACGAATCCCGAGAGCAGCACCGCCGCGATGATGGTGACGGCGAACTCGTTGAGCAGCCGGCCGAGGATGCCGCCCATGAACAGCACCGGGATGAACACCGCCGCGAGCGACAGCGTCATGGAGATGATGGTGAACACTATCTCCCTGGAGCCGTCCAGGGTGGCCTGCAGCACGCTCTTGCCCTGCTCCAGGTGGCGCGTGATGTTCTCCAGCATCACGATCGCGTCGTCGACGACGAAGCCGACGCACAGGGTGAGCGCCATCAGCGAGATGTTGTCAATGCTGAAGCCGAAGATATACATCACCGAAAACGTGCCGATCACGCACATCGGCAGGGCGATCGACGGGATGATGGTCGCGGGGATGTTGCGCAGGAACAGAAAGATTACCAGCACCACGAGCATCAAGGCGAGATACAGCGTGAACTTCACTTCGTCGACCGAGTCACGGATGGTGACCGTGCGGTCGTACAGCACCTGCAGGTCGATCGACGGCGGCACCTCGGCGCGGAACGTGGGCAGCAGCTTCTTGACGTTGTCCACCACTTCGACGGTATTGGTGCCGGGCTGGCGCTGTATCGCGAGCACGATGCCGCGCTTGTCCTTGAACCAGGCGGCGACCTTGTCGTTCTGCACGCCGTCGATGATCCGGCCGAGCTCCTGCAGGCGCACCGGCGAGCCGTTGCGGTAGGTGACGATCACCGGCCGGAACGCGGCGGCATCGTGCAGCTGGCCGGTGGACTGCACCGCGAAAATGCGTTCCTTGCCGTACAGCGTGCCGGTGGGGATGTTGACGTTCGCCTGCGACACCGCCTGCTCGACCTCGTTGATGCCCACGCCGCGGGCGGCGAGCGCGTTCGGGTCGAGCTGCACGCGCACCGCGTACTTCTGCTGGCCGAAGACCTGCACCTGGGCGACGCCGCTGATCGTCGAGATGCGCTGCGCGAGGTAGGTCTCGGCGTACTCGTTAACCGTCGACAGCGGCAGCGTGTCGGAAGTGAGCGCCAGGTAGTAGATCGCAAAATCGCCCGGATTGACCTTGCGGAAAGACGGCGGCGCCGGCATCGTGGCCGGCAGCTGGCGCGCGGCCGACGCGATCGCGGAGTTCACGTCCTGCGCCGCCGCGTCGATGTCGCGGTCGAGCGCGAACTGGATGGTGATCCGCGTTACGCCCTGCCCGCTCACCGAGGTCATCTCGTCGATCCCGGCAATGGTGGAGAACTGCTTTTCCAGCACCGTGGCCACGGCGGAGGCCATGGTTTCCGGGCTTGCACCGGGAAGATCGGCGCTCACCTGGATGGTGGGGAAGTCGACGTTCGGCAGCGTAGATACCGGCAGCAGCCGGTACGCCGCGAGACCGAAAACCAGGATCCCGGCCATGACGAGCACCGTCATCACCGGCCGGCGTACGAAGATCTCGCAGAAATTCATGACGCGCCGGGCTTGGCGATCTGCACCTTGACCTTGGGGCCCAGGCGCAGCTGGCCGCGCGTCACCACGCGCTCGTCTTCGGCGAGGCCGCTTGCGACGATCGCGGATTCGCCCTCGGTGCGCTGCAGCGTGATGCGCCGCATGTCGGCAATCAGGTCCTTGTCGACGACGTAGACGTACTGGCCTTCCGGACCGCTCTGCACCGCTTGCGTGGGCACGACCAGCGCGTCGCGCTGCTCGTACAGGCGCAGGCTCACGTTCACGAACTGCCCCGGCCAGAGCGTGGCATCCTGGTTGTCGAACTGCGCGCGCAGGCGGATGGTCCCGGTGCTCGGGTCTACCGCGTTGTCGACGAAGATCAGCCGGCCAACGGGATGCGCCTGCTGCCCGGCGGCGGGCAGCACCTCGACCGCGAGGGGCGCTTGCGCCATGCGCTGGCGCACCTCCCCGAGGGTTTGCTCCGGCACGGCGAAGTTCACGTAGATCGGCCGCACCTGGTTGATGACGACGAGCGGATTGATGTCGTTCGCCTTCACGAGGTTGCCCGCCTGCAGGAGCACGCGGCCGATGTAGCCGTCGAGCGGCGAGCGAATGGTGCAGTACTCGAGGTTGAGGCGCGCATTCTCGAGGGCGGCCTGGCTCGCCTTCGCGGTTGCCTCGGCAGTCGCCGCGTTGGTGCGAATCTGCGCGAACGCCTCCTTGGAGATGAAGTTCTTCTCCAGCAGCTCCTGGTAGCGGCGCGCCTGCGACTGGGCCTGTTCGCGCCCGGCGGCATCGCGCAATGCGTTCGCCTCCGCCTGGCGCAGCGCGGCTTCATACGGCCGCGGGTCGATGCGGAACAGCACGTCGCCCTTCTTCACCGGCGCGCCGTCCCGCAGGTTCACCTCGACGATCTGTCCGTCCACGCGCGCCTTGAGCGCGACTGTCGAGTAGGCCTCGACGTTGCCTATGGCGTGCAGGCGCACTGCTACCGTTTGCCGCGTCACCGCTGCCACGCTCACCGCGACGGCCGGCGGGCCCTTGGCCGCGCCTTTGCCACCCTCCTTTGCATTGCGGCCGTCTGCGACCAGGTAGCTGCCAAGCCCGATCGCCGCCACGACCGCAATGACAGCGGCGAAAGCCAACAGGTTGCGGCGGGACGAGGCGGTCATGGGGAACTGATTGTCAGCCAGGAATGTGCTCGAGAGCAAACAGCTGTTCCACCGACTCGCGGCTGCGCACCAGGAACGCTTTCTCTGCCCTCACCAGCACCTCGGCGGCACGCGGCCTGGAGTTGTAATTGGAACTCATTGCCATGCCGTAGGCGCCGCTCGACATGATGGCGAGGAGGTCGCCTGCGCGCGCGGCCAGTCTGCGGTCCTTCGCAAGGAAATCTGCGCTTTCGCACACCGGCCCCACCACGTCGTAAACAACTTGCGTGGACGTTGATTCCACCTCGCGCACCGTTCGCACCTCGTGCCAGGCCCCATAGAGGGGCGCACGGATGAGGTCGTTCATGGCGGCGTCGACCACCAGGAAGTTGCGCGACGATCCTGGCTTCACATACTCCACGCGCGTGAGCAGGATGCCGGCATTTCCGACGATCGAGCGCCCGGGATCGAATACCGCCCGGTGCCGGCGCGTTCCGAGCGCTGCAAGCGCGCCCGCCACGAAGGCCGCAATCGGCTCAAGGGCCTCGTCTTTGTAGCGAATGCCGATGCCGCCGCCAAAATCCACATGCTGCAGCCTGATGCCGGTGCGCTCGAGCCGGTCGGCGAGGGCCACAATGCGCTGCGCGGCCGCACCAAAGGGCGCCGCCTCGGCGAGCAGCGAGCCGATGTGGCAGCCGATGCCGACGAGCTCGATTGCCGGCATTTTCGCAGCCCGCGCATACAGGCGCTCGGCATCCTCATGCGCCACGCCGAACTTGCTTTCACGCAGGCCCGTGGAGATATACGGATGCGTTCTTGCGTCGATATCCGGGTTGACCCGGAAGGCGACCGGCGCACGTCGGTCCAGCCTGCGGGCGACGGCGTCGACCCGCTCGAGCTCTGCCTCCGATTCGAGGTTGATGCAGCCGATGCCATTTTCGAGCGCGAATTCGATTTCGACCTCGCTCTTGCCGACACCTGAAAAAAGCGTATTGCCGGCGGCGCCGCCTGCAGCGAGCACCCGGGCAAGCTCGCCGCGCGAGACGATATCGAAGCCTGCGCCCAGCCGGGCGAGCAGCGCCAGCACCGCGAGATTCGAATTCGCCTTCACCGAGTAGCACACCAGTGCCGGGCGCCCCGCGAGGGCGCGCGCAAACTCGGCGTAGGCGGTCTCGATGGCGGCGCTCGAGTAGACATAGCAGGGGGTGCCAAAGCGCCGCGCGATGTCCTCGAGCGGCACCTGCTCCGCGCAGAGCACGCGGTTGCGGTAGGCGAACGCCATGCTTAGCGTTTCTCGCTGTCGTCGGGATACGGCAGCGGTTTCGCCGGCGCCGGCTTGGCCGGCTTGATCCCCGGGGGGGGATTGTCCCGCAGATAAAGCGGTCCCTTCTGCCCGCAACCGGCCGCGGCCAGCGCAATCCCGGCGCAGAAGAGAAGGAAACGCATAAAATCCTCATGTTAGCACCCATGAACGAGACCGACTTCGAGGCGTTGGCGGGCGCGGCGCTAGAGCGAGTCGAGCGCGCGCTCGAAGCGAGCGGCGTAGAGGCTGACTTCGAGCTTACGGAAGGGGGTGTGCTCGAGATCGAGTTCGCCGACGGCTCCAAGATCATCGTCAACCGCCATGGCGCGGCGCGGGAAATCTGGGTGGCGGCGCGCTCTGGTGGATTCCATTTCCGCTGGGACGGTTCGGCGTGGCGCGATACGCGAAATCGCACCGAGCTTTTCGCCGCCCTCTCGAAACTCGTCTCGATGCAAAGCGGCAGACCGGTGATTCTCGGCTAGGCGGGTGGTGGACCGGTATCCGGCGGCGCCACCTGCGGCGGCGGCTGCAGGATCTCGGGCGGCGGCACCGCTTCGCGATAGAAGAACTCGGGTGCCGTTTTGCCCTCGCCGTGCATGCTGAGCACCGGCACGCTCACCACGCCGGGCGGCGCCGTGCGCGGCATCTCGGGCACGCCCCGCAGCGCCTTGTCCATGTAGCTGACCCACATCGGCAACGCGACGACGCCGCCCGTTTGATTTCTCCCGAGCGATCTGGGCTGGTCGAAGCCCAGCCAGGCGATCGCCACGAGTGATGGCTGATAGCCCGCAAACCAGGCGTCGACAAATTCGTTGGTGGTTCCCGTCTTACCCGCCAGGTCCGTGCGCCCAAGGCGCGCGGCGCGCGCGGCCGTGCCGTAGCGCGTCACGTCCTGCATCAGGTTGTCCATGATGAACGCGTTGCGTGCATCGATGACGCGCAACGATTCGTCGCTGGCGCGCCTGGGATGGGCGAGCGCGAGCGGGTGACCGCGGTCGTCGACGATTTTGAGAATGAAATAGGGCTGCACCAGGTAGCCGCCGTTCGCGAACACCGAGTAGGCGCGCGCCATTTGCCACACCGTGACGGACCCTGCGCCCAGGGCCATCGTCAGGTACGGCGGGTGCTTTTCCGGTTCGAAGCCGAAGCGGGTGATGTATTCCTGCGCGTAGCGTGGCCCGATCGCTTCGAGGATTCGGATCGACACCATGTTCTTGGACTTGACAAGCGCCGTGCGCATGCGCATCGGCCCTTCAAACTTGCCGTCGTAGTTCTTCGGCTCCCACCGCTGGCTTCCCGTCTGTTCCGCTTCGAGCACCACCGGTTCATCAGCGATGACCGTCGCCGGTGTGAAGCCTTTTTCCAACGAAGCCGAATAGATGAACGGCTTGAAAGAAGACCCGGGTTGGCGCCAGGCCTGGGTGACATGGTTGAACTTGTTGCGCCCGAAGTCGAAGCCGCCGACCAAAGCGCGCACCGCGCCGTCCTGCGGGTCGAGCGCAATGAAGGCGGCCTCGACCTCCGGCAGCTGCGTGATCTGCCAAGGCTTGCCAGGCGCCTCTTGAACCACGCGGATGATCGCGCCGCGGCGGATGCGTTTTTGCGGCGGCGCCTTCGGGTCGAGCGCGCGCACCGCGAATTTCAGGCCTTCGCCGGAAACGGTGATTTTCTCGCCCGTGCGCAGCGCGGCGCGGATCTGCCGCGAGTCGGCGCTCAATACCACTGCAGCAAGGAGTTCATCGTTGTCGGGGTGCTCGGCGAGCACGTCGTCGTAGTCGTCGTCCTCGGGCACAGCGGGAAGCTCCACGAAAGCTTCCGGCGCGCGGTAGCCGGAGCGCCGGTCGTATTCCATGACGCCCTTGCGTAGCGCGCTGTAGGCGGCTTCCTGATCGGCTTTGCGGATCGTTGTGTAAACGCGAAACCCGTGTGTGTAGACGTCGTCGGGATACTGCTCGGCAATCGCCTGGCGGACCATTTCCGCGGCGTGCTCGGCATGGACGGAGTATTCGCCCACTTCCCTTCTTGTCCGCACCGAGGCCTTGACGGCCTCCTCATATTGCGATGCAGCAATTAATCCCAGGTCAGACATGCGACGCAGGACGTACTGCTGGCGCTGGCTTGCGCGCTGGGGGTTGGCGATCGGGTTGTAAAGCGAAGGCGCCTTCGGCAGTCCGGCGAGCATGGCCGTTTCGCCAAGGGTTAGCTTGTCAAGCGCCTTGCCGAAATATGTCTGAGAAGCCGCAGCAAAGCCATAGGCGCGCTGCCCAAGGTAGATCTGGTTGATGTAGAGCTCAAGGATCTGCTCCTTGGTCAGGCTGTGCTCGATCTTGAAGGCGAGCAAGGCCTCATAGAGCTTGCGAGTGAGCGTCTTTTCCGACGACAGAAAGAAGTTGCGCGCCACCTGCATCGTGATGGTGCTCGCGCCTTGGCGTCTTCCTCCGGCGACCAGGTTCGCGTACGCCGCCCGCAGAACCCCGATGTAGTCGATGCCCGCATGCTCGTAGAACCGCTCGTCCTCGGCGGCGATGATGGCGTTCTTCAGTGTCGCCGGCACCTCGGCGATCGATACGATGGCGCGTCGTTCCTCGCCGAACTCGCCGATTTGCACACCCTCGGCGGTATAGATCCGCAGGGGGATTTTGGGCTGATATTCGGTGAGCGCCCCGAGCGAGGGGAGGTTGGGGTAGGCCAGGGCGATGACCAGCGCGAGGACCAGGGTGCAGATCACCGCAAAGCCCGCGAGCAGGGCCAGCGGGAAGCCAAGAATTCGAAGCCACATCAAGGGAGTTAGATCGTTGCCGGGGCGTTATGACGGGCGCGCCTAAACTCGCAGATGATACGCTTTCCCGCTTGTGGAAAATTAACTAGACACCTGCTAGGGTTGTTGCTAGCATTTAACGCCAATTCTACGTATCGCGTCTAAGAGCCGGTACGGAAAAGAAAAACAAGAAAAAAATAAGCGACGACAAACGGGGAATAACGGAATTTAACCCGATGCATTTTGACCTATTCACGCCGAAGGCGCCGCCGCTGTTCGGTCTCGACATCAGCTCATCGTCGGTGAAGATGCTCGAGATAGCGGAAGCCGGCAAAGGCGCCTATCGCGTCGAGCGCTATTCGATCGAATTGCTGCCGCGCGATGCAGTGGTAGACGGCAACATCAACAACCTCGAGGTGGTTGGCGACGCCGTAAAGCGCGCGTATCAGCGCTTGGCGACCCGTACCCGGCACGTGGCGATGGCGGTGCCCACCGGCGCTGTCATCTACAAAAAGATCATTGTGCCGGCCGGCCTGCGCGAGGAGGAGCTCGAACTCCAGGTAGAGACGGAGGCGAACCAGTACATCCCTTTCGCGCTCGAGGAAGTGAATCTCGATTTCCAGTCGCTTGGTCCAGCCCCCTCCAACCCCGAAGAGCAGGAAGTGCTGATTGCGGCGAGCCGCAAGGAGAAGGTCGAGGATCGGGTCGCGGTGGCGAACATTGCCGGGCTGAAGCCGCTGGTGATGGACGTGGAGGCGTTTGCGCAGCAGGCGGCGCTTGCCCTTGTCGTGCAGAGCCTGCCGGGCGGCGGCAAGGACCAGAACGTCGCGGTGGTCGACGTGGGCGCCAACGTCATGAACGTCACGGTGCTGCGCAACGATCAGTCGGTCTACACCCGCGAGCAGGCGTTCGGCGGAAACCAGCTCACGCAGGACATCGTCGCCCGCTACGGCATGAGCCCCGAGGAAGCGGAAAACGCCAAGCGCGCCGGTGGCCTGCCCGATGACTTCGAGACGGAGGTGCTGCGCCCGTTCATGGAGAACCTTTCCATGGAAGTGCAGCGCGCGCTTCAGTTCTTCTTCACCTCGACCCAGTACCACAGCATCGATCACATCCTTCTCGCCGGCGGCTCGGCTGTTATCCCCGGCCTGGACTCCATCGTGAACACGCGCACGCAAGTCCCCACCAGCGTCGCCAACCCGTTTGCCTCGATGCAGACCTCGCCACGCGTGCAGCTCAAGCGGCTAATGGTCGATGCGCCGTCCCTCATCGTGGCTTGCGGCCTCGCGATGCGGAGGTTCGACCCCGTATGATGGCCCGCATCAACCTATTGCCGCACCGCGAGGAGCGGCGCAAACTTGCACGGCAGCACTTCTTCGTCATTGCCGGCGGCACCGCGGTGGTGGGCGCCCTGGTGGTCGTCGCGATGCACGGCTTCTACGCCGCCAAGATCGATACGCAAGCCGAGCGCAACCGCTTTCTGAAGAGCGAGATCGCCAAGCTCGACAAGGAAATCGCGGAGATCAACAAGCTGAAGGACGAGATCCAGGCGCTGCTCGCCCGCAAGCAGGTCATCGAGACGCTACAGGCCGACCGCGCCCAGACGGTGCACCTACTCGACGAGCTGGTGCGCCAGATGCCTGAAGGCGTGTACCTGAAATCCGTCGCTCAAAAGGGTAGGAACGTCAGCGTGCTCGGCTACGCGCAGTCGAATGCTCGGGTCTCCACGCTGATGCGCAACGTCGAGTCATCGCCCTGGCTCACCAACCCCGGCCTCGTGGAGGTCAAGGCGGCCAACGTCGAGAAGCGCCGGGTATCGGAGTTCAATCTCAACTTCCAGCTGAAACGTCCAGACGCCAAGGACGCGTCGAAAGACGCCGGCAAGGCGGCCAAACCGGCGGCGAAGAAAGGCTAAGCCATGGCGGCCAATCTCAGCGCGATCGTCGAGGAACTGAAGCGGACCAAGTGGGAGGATCCCGGCACGTGGCATTGGGCGCCCAAGGTGCTGGTGCTGCTCGCGATTCTGATCGGCATTCCCGTCGCGGGCTTCTTTTTCGATACCCAAGGGCAGATCGAGGAGCTCGAGAGCGGGCGCAGCGACGAAGCGAAGCTTAAGGCGGACTATCTCAACAAGAAGAAGCAGGCAGTCAACCTCGACCTGCACCGCCAGCAGCTTCGCGAGATCGACACGCAGTTCGGCGCCTTGCTGCGTCAACTTCCGAACAAATCGCAGATGGACGCCCTGCTGGTCGACATCAACCAGGCGGGCCTCGGCCGGGGGCTGCAGTTCGAGCTGTTCAAGCCCGCGGCCGGCGAGAACGTGCGCGAGTTCTATGCCGAGCTGCCCATCCAGGTGAAGGTGGTGGGTACCTATCACGACATGGGTGCGTTCGCGAGCGACGTGGGCCAGCTCTCGCGCATCGTCACGCTGAACGACGTGAAGATCGACGCCAGTAAGGACGGCATCCTCATGATGGAGGCCACCGCGCGCACTTTCCGCTACCTCGACGACACCGAGGTCGCGGCGCAGCGCAAGGCTGCGGCGGCGCAGAAGGGCGGCAGGAAGTGAAAAAGCTCGCCATTGTCGCTTCGTTACTTGCCCTCGGCGCCTGCGGTGGCGATGAGCACCGCGACCTCAGGCAGGAGCTTGAGCAGGCAACCAAGGATTTCCGTGGGCGTGTCGATCCATTGCCCCAGGTGAAGCCCTACGAGCCGGTGCCCTACACCGCAGAAGGGCAGGTGGATCCGTTCCGACCGGAGCGCATCGACGTCGCGCAGGGGCGCGGCGCGACGGCAAGCAACGACAAGCGTCTGGAGCAGGAAAAGGCGAGGCCCAAGGAGCCGCTCGAGGCCTTCCCGCTCGAGTCGATTCAGATGCTTGGCACCATAACGCAAAACAAGGAGACGTTTGCGCTGGTCAAGGCCGGTCCGAACCTGTACCGGGTGCGCAAAGGCAACTACATGGGGCAGAACTTCGGCGTCGTCACGGGCATCGACGAGAGCCAGATCAGCCTGAAGGAATTGATCCAGGATAGCGGCGGTGAATGGGTGGAGCGCGACAGCGCCCTCCAATTGGTGGAGGCAAAACGATGAACAACGCCATAAGAATCGCGTACGGGTTGGTCCTCTGGCTGGGCGCGGTCGGGCTCGCGTTCGCGCAGGCGAACAGCATCGAGGGCTTCGAGGTCGTGCAGCAGGGCGGCAAGACCGTGGTCCGCATCACCACCAAGCAGCCGTTGCGCAGCGTGCCGCCTAATTTCGCGGTCGCCAATCCCGCGCGGATTGCCTTCGACTTCGCCAATACGGTGAACGCGCTCGGGCGCTCCAGCGAGGAAATCGCGCAAGGCGAGCTGCGCAGCATGAACGTCGTCCAGGCGACCGATCGCACGCGGCTGGTGCTGAATCTGCGCCGCCCGGTGGCGCACGAAGCCACGCTCGAGGGCCGCAGCGTGGTGATCACGCTGGCCGAGCCGGCGGCGGTGCAGACCGCCCCCGGAGGGCAGGTCGCGCACTTCGCCGAGGGCCGGGCCGAAAGCAAGCATGCCATCCGCGACGTCGACTTCCGGCGCGGCCGGGCCGGGGAGGGCCGCATCGTCGTCGATCTTTCGGACACGACCACCGGTATCGACATCCGCCAGCAGGGGCAGAACATAGTGGTCGAGTTCCTGAAGACCACGCTGCCCGACAACCTGCGGCGCCGGCTCGACGTGGTGGACTTCGCCACCCCGGTCAACACCATCAGCACCTTCCAGCAGGGCGAGAACGTGCGCATGGTGATCGAGCCCAAGGGCCAGTGGGAGCACAACGCGTACCAGTCCGACACCCAGTTCGTCGTCGAGGTGAAGCCGGTGACGCCCGATCCCTCGCGTGCGGCGCAGCGCGGCCGCTACACCGGGGAGAAGCTCTCGCTCAACTTCCAGAACGTCGAGGTGCGGGCGGTACTGAACGTCATCGCCGACTTCACGGACCTCAATGTCATCACGAGCGACACGGTCACCGGCAATATCACCTTGCGCCTGAAGGACGTCCCCTGGGACCAGGCGCTCGACATCATCCTGCAGACGCGCGGCCTGGACAGCCGGCGCACCGGCAACGTGATCTGGATCGCGCCGCGCGACGAGCTCGCGACCCGCGAAAAGCTGGCGCTCGAGGCCCAGCAGCAGATCAACGACCTGGAGCTCACGCGCACCGAGTCATTCCAGATGAACTACCAGAAGGCGGCCGACGTGCAAAAGCTGCTTTCAGATCCGGCGCAGCGCATCCTCTCCAAGCGCGGCAGCGCCGCGGTCGACGCGCGCACCAACACGCTTTTCGTGCAGGACACCCCGACCAAGCTCGAGGAAGTGCGTGCCCTGATCTCCAAGATCGACGTGGCCGTGCGCCAGGTGATGATCGAAGCGCGCATCGTCGAGGCGAATGACAGCTTCGCGAAGAACCTCGGTGCCCGCCTCGGGCTCATGGAGCTCGGGTTGCAGAGCCGGCGGCCTTTCGGCGGGACCGGCAATGGCCTCAATGTCGGGATGAACATGGGCGCGGAGCTCGTGAACACCAGCCAGGCGGCTGGCATCACGCAGGGCACGCCCGTGACCAACGGCCCCGGTCTGAACTCCAACTTCCCGGCGGCAGGCCTCAACGCGTTCAACGCCGGCCAGTTCTCGTTCGTCCTGTTCAACAGCAGCGTCACGCGATTGCTGAACATCGAGATCTCGGCGCTGGAGTCCGACGGCAAGGGCAAGATCGTCGCCAGCCCGCGCGTGCTGACCGCCGACCAGGTCGAGGCCGTGATCGAGCAGGGAACCGAGATCCCGTACCAGCAGGCCACCTCCTCGGGCGCCACGTCGGTGTCATTCCGCAAGGCCAACCTCGCCCTCAAGGTGAAGCCGCAGATCACGCCCGACGGCAATATCATCATGACGCTCGACGTGAACAAGGACCAGCCGGGGGCGACCACGCCGGCGGGGGTGCAGATCAATACCAAGCACGTGAAGACCGAGGTGCTGGTCGAGAACGGCGGCACGGTGGTTATCGGCGGGATTTACGAGCAGGCCGACCGCACCGACATCACCAAGATCCCGTTCTTCGGCGACCTGCCCGTGGTGGGCTTCCTGTTCAAGAACAATACGACTACGAGCTCCAAGACGGAGCTGCTGGTGTTCATCACGCCGCGCATCGTCAACGAGCGCCTTACGATTCGCTGATCGCCAAGTCTCCTCCGGGCGGTACGACGGCCGGGCATTCCCGGCCGTTTTTGTTCCTACAATGCCGGCAATGAAGCGCGGCAACATCTTTCTCGTCGGTCTCATGGGAGCGGGCAAGACCACGGTCGGTCGTCAGCTCGCCAGGCGCCTGAAAATGCGCTTCATCGATTCGGATCACGAGGTGGAGCGCCGCTGCGGGGTGAAAATCCCGACCATCTTCGAGATCGAGGGCGAGGCCGGCTTCCGTATCCGCGAGCAGCAGGCGATCTCCGAGCTCACCGCGCTCGACGGCATCGTCTTGGCGACCGGCGGCGGGGTAGTGCTCGCGGAAGAAAACCGCCGACACCTGGCCGCATGCGGCACGGTGGTCTACCTGCGCGCACGGCCCGAGGACCTGTACGAGCGCGTACGCCAAGACCGCAACCGGCCGCTACTTGCCACCGCCGATCCGCTCGCTCGGCTGCGCGAGCTGCACGCCGAGCGCGACCCCCTGTACCGCTCGGTTGCCGACCTAGTGGTCGAGACCGGCTCTCAGAGCGTTCAGGCGCTCGCCCGGGAGCTCTTCACCAAGCTGGAGCACCGATGGAAAGCCTCCGCGTAGCCCTCGGCAGCCGCTCCTACCCGATCCACCTCGGCGCCGATCTGCTCGGCCGGCCGGACCTCTACCGTCCCTACCTCGACGGCGGTGGTGCCGCGATCGTCACCAACACCGTAGTCGCGCCGTTGTATCTAGAGCGTGTGCGACAGGCCTTGGCCGGGGCCGGCGCGCGCGTTACGCAGGTCATCGTCCCCGACGGCGAGCGGGCGAAGGGATGGGAAACGCTCGAGCGCGTGTTCGATGCGCTGCTCGCCGCGCGGTGCGGCCGCGACGTGCTCGTCGTGGCGCTCGGCGGCGGGGTGGTGGGTGACCTCGCGGGATTTGCCGCCGCGGTGTACCAGCGGGGAGTGCCGTTCGTTCAGGTGCCGACCACGCTGCTCGCCCAGGTGGATTCTTCGGTCGGCGGAAAAACCGCGATCAACCATGCGCGCGGTAAGAACATGATCGGCGCGTTTCACCAGCCGCGCGCGGTCATTTCCGATGTCGCGACTCTCGATACGCTGCCCGAGCGCGAGCTGCGTGCGGGGCTTGCAGAGGTGATCAAGCATGCGCTCGCGCTCGATGCGCAGTTCGTTCACTGGCTCGAAGCCCACATGGCGAAGCTGGTCTCCCGCGAGCGGGCGGCGCTCCAGCACGCGGTCAAGCGCTGCTGCGAGCTGAAGGCCGAAGTCGTCGCCGCCGACGAGCGCGAGACCGGGGTGCGTGCGCTCCTCAATTTCGGGCATACCTTCGGTCACGCCATCGAACTGGGCGCTGGCTACGGCGCCTGGCTGCACGGCGAAGCGATCGCCGCCGGGATGGTCATGGGCGCCGAGCTCTCCGCGCGCCTCGGGCTAATAGAGGAAGGCAGCGTGGCGCGGGTGCGCCATCTGGTGTCGAGCGCGGGACTGCCGGTCGCCGGCCCGGCGCTTTCTCCTGAGGCGCTCATCGAGCTGATGGCCGTCGACAAAAAAGCCTTGCAAGGCGAGCTCAGGTTCGTGGTGCTGGAAGACATCGGCCGCGCCGCTTTACGCGGTGCGATCGACGAGCGCGTGGTCCGCGAAGCCATTGTCGCTGCAGCGCAGTAATTGTATATTTGGCAGTTCCGCCATGACCTTGCAAGCACAGGGGCTCTATGACCCCATCAACGAGCGCGACGCCTGCGGCGTCGGCTTCGTCGCCCACATCAAGGGCAGGAAGTCGCACACCATCATCGAGCAGGGACTGACGGTCCTGAAGAACCTGACGCACCGGGGTGCAGTGGGCTGGGACCCGAAGCTCTCCGACGGGGCCGGACTGCTCATCCAGATTCCCGACCGGTTCTTGCGCGAGGAGATGGCAAAGCAGGGCGTAAAGCTGCCGGCGGCGGGGCAGTACGGCGTCGGCATGGTGTTCCTGCCGCGCGACCCGGCATCGCGCATCGCCTGCGAATACGAAATCGAGCGCGCGATCAAGGACGAGGGACAAGTGCTGCTCGGCTGGCGCGACGTGCCGGTGGACAACGGCGATCTCGCCGAATCCGCGCGCAAGCTCGAACCGGTGATCCGCCAGGTCTTCATCGGACGCGGGCGCGGGGTCACGGTGACCGACGCCCTCGAGCGCAAGCTGTACATCATCCGCAAGAGCTCCGGGCACGCCATACAGGCCCTCAGGCTGCAGCACGGCAAGGAGTTCTACGTGCCGTCGATGTCGGCGCGGACTATCGTGTACAAGGGCATGCTGCTCGCCTACCAGGTGGGCGAGTATTACTTCGATCTGAAGGACGCGCGCATCGAGTCGGCGCTCGCCCTGGTGCACCAGCGATTCTCCACGAACACGTTTCCGTCCTGGGATCTCGCGCACCCGTTCCGGCTCATCTGCCATAACGGCGAGATCAACACCCTGCGCGGCAACGTCAACTGGATCCGCGCTCGCCAGGGGGCGATCTCCTCGCCGATTCTCGGGCGTGACCTCGACAAGATCTGGCCGCTGATCTACGAGGGCCAGTCCGACTCGGCTTCATTCGACAACGCGCTCGAGCTGCTGGTGATGGGCGGCTACTCGGTGGCGCACGCCATGATGATGATGATCCCGGAGGCCTGGGAGAACCATACGCTCATGGACCCCGCCCGGCGCGCGTTCTACGAGTACCACGCGGCGATGATGGAGCCCTGGGATGGCCCCGCGTCCATTGCCTTCACCGACGGGCGGCAGATCGGCGCAACGCTCGACCGCAACGGCCTGCGTCCCTCGCGGTACATCGTGACCGACGACGATCTCGTCATCATGGGCTCGGAATGCGGCTGCCTGCCGGTGCCCGAGGAGAGAATCGTCAAGAAGTGGCGCCTGCAGCCGGGCAAGATGTTCCTCGTCGACCTGGAGAAGGGCCGCATCGTCGACGACCGGGAGCTGAAGGATGCCCTGGCGAGCGCCAAGCCCTATGCCGAGTGGATCGAGCGCATCCGCGTCAAGCTCGATGACGTCGAGAGCGAGAAGACGCCGCCGCTCAAGTCGCCCGTGTCGCTTCTCGACCGGCAGCAGGCTTTCGGCTTCACGCAGGAAGACCTGAAGTTCGTCCTGCAGCCGATGGCGGCGAACGGCGAGGAGCCGGTCGGCTCGATGGGCAACGACTCGCCGATGGCGGTCATATCGAACAAGAACAAGACGCTGTACCAGTATTTCAAGCAGCTCTTCGCACAGGTCACCAACCCGGCGATCGACCCGATCCGCGAGGAGCTGGTGATGTCGCTGGTGTCGTTCATCGGCCCGAAGCCCAACCTGCTCGGCATCGACGAGCTCAATCCGCCGCTGCGCCTCGAGGTTTCGCAACCGGTGCTGGATTTCTACGAAATGGAGAAGATCCGGCACATCGAGCGCTACACCGCGGGCAAGTTCAAATCCTGGGAGCTCGACCTCACCTACCCCGTCGCCTGGGGCAAGGAAGCCGTCGAGGCGCGGCTTGCCTCGCTCGCCGCCCAGGCCGAGGACGCCGTGCGCTCGGGCTACTCGATCATCGTGATCTCCGACCGCCACGTCGACAAGGAGCGGGTGGCGATTCCAGCGCTGCTCGCGCTGTCGGCGATCCACCAGCATCTCGTCGGCAAGGGCCTGCGCACCTCCACCGGGCTGGTGGTGGAAACCGGAAGCGCGCGCGAAGTGCACCATTTCGCGCTGCTCGGTGGCTATGGCGCGGAAGCGGTACACCCTTATCTTGCGCTCGAGAGCATCCTCGCCCTGCACGGCGCGGACAAGGGCGCGGCTTCGAAGGCGCTCAAGAACTACGTCAAGGCGATCGGCAAGGGTCTGAAGAAGGTGATGTCCAAGATGGGCATCTCCACGTACATGTCCTATACCGGCTCGCAGATTTTCGAGGCTGTCGGGCTGGCGAAGTCGCTGGTCGACCGGTATTTCACCGGTACTGCGTCCAACATCGAGGGCATCGGCCTCTTCGATGTTGCGGAAGAGGCGATTCGAATCCACCGTGATGCGTTCGACGAGAGCGACCCGGTGCTCAAGAACATGCTCGACGCCGGCGGGGAGTACGCCTGGCGCGTGCGCGGCGAGGAGCATGCCTGGACTCCGGACGCCATCGCCAAGCTGCAGCACTCGACGCGGTCGGGCTCGTACACGACCTACAAGGAGTACGCGGCGATCATCAACGAGCAGTCGAAGCGCCACATGACTTTCCGCGGGCTGTTCGACTTCCGCTTCGGCGAGTGCAAGCCGGTGCCGCTCGAGGAAGTGGAACCGGCAGCCGAAATCGTGAAGCGCTTCTCTACCGGCGCCATGTCGCTCGGCTCGATCTCGACCGAGGCGCACACCGTGCTCGCCATCGCCATGAACCGCATCGGCGGCAAGTCGAATACCGGCGAGGGCGGCGAGGACCGCAGGCGCTATGCGCCGGTCAAGGCCGGCGAATCGCTGCAGTCGCGCCTCGGCAAGGGGCGCGTCGAGGCCGACATCCCGCTGCACGAAGGCGACTCGCTCAAGTCCAAGATCAAACAGGTGGCCTCCGGGCGCTTCGGCGTCACCGCCGAATACCTAGCGAGCGCCGAGATGCTGCAGATCAAGATCTCGCAAGGCGCGAAGCCCGGCGAGGGCGGCCAGCTTCCGGGGCGCAAGGTCTCCGAGTACATCGCCGAGCTGCGCTATGCGACGCCGGGGGTCGAGCTCATTTCGCCGCCGCCGCATCACGACATCTATTCGATCGAGGACCTGGCGCAGCTGATCCACGACCTGAAGAATGCAAATCCCGAGGCGGCGATCTCGGTGAAGCTCGTCTCCGAAGTGGGCGTCGGCACCGTCGCCGCCGGCGTGTCCAAGGGCAAGGCCGACCACGTGACGATCGCGGGCCACGACGGCGGAACGGGTGCCTCTCCCTGGTCGTCGATCAAGCACGCCGGAACGCCGTGGGAACTCGGGCTCGCGGAGACGCAGCAGACACTGGTGCTCAACCGCCTGCGCGGGCGCATCGCGGTGCAGGTCGACGGCCAGATGAAGACCGGTCGCGACGTCGTCATCGGCGCGATCCTCGGCGCCGACGAGTTCGGCTTCGCCACCGCGCCGCTCGTGGTCGAGGGCTGCATCATGATGCGCAAGTGCCACCTGAACACCTGCCCTGTCGGTGTCGCGACGCAGGACCCGGTGCTGCGGCGCAGGTTCGAGGGCAAGCCCGAGCACGTGGTCAACTATTTCTTCTTCGTCGCCGAAGAAGCGCGCGAGCTGATGGCGCAGCTGGGCGTGCGTCGTGTGGATGAACTCATCGGGCGCACCAGGCTCCTCGACATGAAGAAGGGCATCGACCACTGGAAGGCGCGCGGCCTCGATTTCTCCAAGGTGTTCCATGCGCCGAGCATGCCGGCCGACGTCGCCCGTCGTCACTGCGAGCCGCAGGCGCACGGCCTTGAAAAGGCGCTCGACAACCGCCTGATCGAGCTGGCGGCGCCGGCGCTCGAGCGCGGCGAGAAAGTGACCATCGAGATGCCGGTCCGCAACATCAACCGCACGCTCGGCACGATGCTTTCGTACCACGTCGCGAGGCGCTACGGCCATGAAGGCCTGCCCGACGACACGATTCATGTACGCCTAGCCGGCTCGGCGGGACAGAGCTTCGGTGCGTTTCTCGCGAAGGGCGTGACGCTCGACCTCGTGGGCGACACCAACGACTATTGCGGCAAGGGACTTTCCGGCGGACGCCTCTCGGTGCAGCCCTCGCCCAAGTTTCGCGGCGAGCCGGCCGAGAACATCATTACCGGCAACGTCGTGCTCTATGGCGCCATCGCGGGCGAAGCGTATTTCCGCGGCGTCGCAGGCGAGCGCTTTGCCGTGCGCAACTCCGGCGCGCAGGCGGTGGTGGAGGGCGTCGGCGACCACGGCTGCGAGTACATGACGGGCGGCACCGTGGTAGTGCTGGGTGCGGCCGGCCGCAATTTCGCCGCCGGCATGTCGGGCGGCTTCGCCTACGTGCTCGACTGGGAGGGAGAGTTCGCCAAGCGCTGCAACACCGCGATGGTGGACCTCGAGCCGCTTTCCGACTCCGCGGACGAGGCGGTGGTGAAGCGCCTGATCGAGAATCACGCGCGCTACACGAATTCGAAGCGCGCGCTCGAGGTGCTGGCGAGCTGGACACAGTATCGACCGCGCTTCGTGAAGGTATTCCCGCGCGAATACCGCCGCGCGCTTGCCGAGCTCGCGGCAAAAACCAAAGTCGCGGCGTAGATGGGGAAGATCACCGGCTTCATGGAGTACACGCGGCTGGAAGAGCCGCACGAGCCCGTCGAAGCGCGCAAGAAGCACTATCGCGAGTTCTACGCGCGCCTTACGGACGAGGCGGCGGCGGTGCAGGGCGCGCGCTGCATGGATTGCGGCGTGCCGTTCTGCATGCAGGGCTGCCCCGTCAACAACATCATTCCCGACTGGAACGACCTCGTCTACCGCAAGGACTGGAAGGCGGCGGCCGAGGTGCTGCACTCGACCAACAACTTCCCCGAGTTCACTGGCCGCGTCTGCCCGGCGCCCTGCGAAGAAGCCTGCGTGCTGCGGATCAACGCCGCGCCGGTCGGCATCAAGTCGATCGAGCACGCCATCATCGACAAGGCGTGGGAGGAAGGCTGGGTGCGCGCGCAGGTCGCGGCGCACAGGACGGGCAAGAAAGTCGCGGTGGTCGGATCCGGCCCGGCAGGCCTCGCTTGCGCCCAGCAGCTCGCGCGCGCCGGGCATGACGTCACGGTGTTCGAGAAAAGCGACCGCATCGGCGGGCTGCTGCGCTACGGCATCCCCGACTTCAAGCTCGAAAAGGGCGTCATCGACCGCCGCCTGGAGCAGATGCGCCAGGAAGGCGTGAAGTTCCGCACCGGCGTGTTCGTGGGCAAGCAGCCGCCCGGGCGCGGAATCGGCAGCGATGCCCGAACGAGCATCGTGCCCTCGGAGCTCGTATCCCAGTTCGATGCGGTGGTGCTCGCCGCCGGTTCGGAGCAGCCGCGCGACCTGCCCATCCCCGGGCGCGAGCTCGCAGGAGTGCATTTCGCGATGGAGTTCCTGCCGCTGCAGAACAAGCGCGTGGCCGGCGACCAGGACGTGGACGATCTGTGGGCTACCGGCAAGCACGTGGTGATCATCGGCGGCGGTGATACCGGCTCGGATTGCGTCGGTACGTCGAACCGCCACCGCGCGAAGTCCGTCACCCAGTTCGAGCTGCTGCCGATGCCGCCCGACGTCGAGCGCAACCCCGCGTGGCCCTACTGGCCGACGCGCCTGCGCACCTCGTCCTCGCACGAGGAAGGCGTGAACCGGGACTGGTCCATCGCCACGAAGGAATTCATCGGTCACGAGGGAGAGAAGCGCGGCACGCTCAGGGCGCTGAAGACAGTTCGGCTGGAATGGAAGGACGGCAAGCCGGTCGAGATCCCGGGCTCGGAGGCGCTCATTCCCGCCGATCTCGTGCTCCTCGCCATGGGGTTCGTATCGCCGCTTCAGTCGATGCTCGACGAGTTCGGTATTCAGAAGGATGCGCGCGGCAATGCCAAGGCATCGACCGACGGCAAGGGTGCCTACGCGACTTCCGCGGCGAAGGTGTTCGCCGCAGGCGACTTGCGCCGCGGCCAGTCGCTCGTCGTGTGGGCGATCCGCGAGGGCCGCCAGTGCGCGCGCGCGGTCGATGAATTTTTCATGGGGTTTTCAGAGCTTCCGCGCTGAGCGCGAGCATCGCGAACGTGGCGAGCCAGTGCTCGCCCACGTAGTCGCCGCCGAGCACCTGCGGCATGCCGGCGTCGAGATGCGCTTGCGCAAGCTGCGCATGACCCAGTGCGGCAAGACACCATGCACGCGACAGGCATAGCCCGTCGAGATGGCTCTGCTTCGCGTCGGCGTGGTCCGTCACTTTCGGCGGATGCGCTAGCGGACCGAAGCCGTCTGCAAGGAACGCCGCATACCACGCGCTGAACTCGCCGGGCGGCAGGATCCGCTTCATGAGGAATGCTTCCGCGAGTGCAGGCGAGAGAAAATCGTCGGCCGAGGGTTCGTAGGCCACGGGATAGTCGCGGTCGCCAAGGTACCAGCGGCGGGCCGCCTGTTCGATTTCCCGGGCGAGCGACGCATCGCCGTCCGCCCTCGCGTAGTCGAGCGCAAGCACGCAGGCGAATGCGCTGTTGCCGTGAGCGCCGCTGCGCACGGGATAGGGAGAGGTATTCAGATAGTTCGCCAGGCGGCCGGCAAGCGCAGCGGCAAGCGGCGCAACCTCATGCGACCAGCGTCCCAGCCGCAGCAGTTCCGCCTGCAGCTCGAGCAGCCAGGCCCAGCCGTAGGGCCGCTCGAACGTCGCGCCGCCCGGGCCGTGGAAGAACGCGAGCTCCTTGTGCAGCGCTTGCGAATTAAGATGGCGTTCGAGAACCGGTGCGACCTCGCTTTCCAGCGAGGGCTCAAGCCGCAGCAGCCGCACGAGCAGCCAATGCATGTGCACCGCGGAATGCCAGTCGTAGCTGCCGTAGAACGCGGGGTGGTAGGCGCGCGGAGCAGCCAACTCGCCGGGGGCGGTAAGGAGGTAGTCGAGCTTCCTCGGATACTCGCGCTCGACGTTGGCGAGCGCGACGCGGGCGAACGCCGCGGCTAACCCGGCGCCGACCACTTATTCGCTGGTCGGCGCGATGCGGTACTCGAGCACCTTCGGATCGCCGCCAAGCGTGACGGAAAGTTTTTGCAGGTTCGCCGACTGCATGGTGCGCAGCACGGTGCGGTATTCGAGCAGCTCCATCTCGCCGTGCAGGCGATAGCTCATCTGGTGCAGGGAAAATCCGTGCTCGCCCATGAGCTTGCGCAGGTCGGTTTCGGAAATGGCGCTGCCGCGCTTGAAACGCACCATGAAGTTGGCATAGGTCTCGGTCGGCAGGCGCGCCTCGACCCAGCGAAACACCGACAGCGTGCCCAGCGCAAGCACCGTGCCGACGGTTGCAGCGTACCAGAAGCCGATGCCGATCAGGATGCCGAGCGCGGCGGTGATCCAGATCGAAGCCGCGGTCGTCAGCCCGCGCACCGTGAAGCCTTCCTTGATGATCGCGCCGGCCCCGAGGAAACCGATGCCGGTCATGATTCCCTGCGCCATGCGCGTCGGATCGAGGACCATGTTGGTCACGGGGGACACCCGAACCATCCAGTGCGGCTCGTACACCGTCACGAGCATGAGCAGGCTCGAGGCGAGGCAGACCAGGGCATGAGTGCGGAAGCCGGCCGGCCGGCCGCGATGGCTGCGCTCGAGCCCGATGAGCCCTCCGGCGAGGAGCGCCGCGACCATTCGAAAGGCGATCTCGTAATATTCGCTCGCCATGCTTCGAGTCTAGGCGAAAACGCTAGAATCGGCAGGGACTTGAGCCGGATGCCTCTCGACATCATCGTACTCGCCGCGGGCCAGGGCAAACGCATGCGCTCGCGGCTGCCCAAGGTTCTGCATCCGCTCGCCGGGCGGCCGCTGCTGGCGCACGTGCTGCAGGCGGCGCTCGCGCTCGGGCCGCGCAAGGTCGTGGTGGTCCACGGCCATGGCGCCGAGCAGGTGCGCGCCGCCTTCGCCGAGGCGAACGTCGAGTGGGTGTTGCAGGCCGAGCAGCTGGGCACCGGCCACGCCGTGCAGCAGGCGCTGTCCCGCGTTTCGCAAGAAGCCGATGTGCTCATCCTCTACGGCGATGTGCCGCTGGTCGCCTCCGCGACGTTGCAGCGGCTGGCGCGGGCCGGAGCCGAAGGCGTGGGGGTGCTCACCGCGGAGCTCGACGACCCCGCGGGCTACGGCCGTATCGTGCGCGAGCGCTCCGGACGCGTCGCGCGCATCGTCGAGCAGAAGGACGCCTCGCCGCAGGAACTGGCAATCCGGGAGGTGAACGCCGGGTTCATGGCGATGAGCGCCCGGCGACTCTCGGGCTGGCTCGGCGGGCTCACCAACCGCAACGCGCAGAAGGAGTACTACCTCACCGACGTGGTAAGCCTCGCTGTCGCTGAAGGCGTTCCGGTCAACGCGGTCAAGGTCGACGATGCCTGGGAAGTCGCGGGCGTGAATTCCAAGCGCGAGCTTGCCGAGCTCGAACGGCGATATCAGAAGATGCAGGCGCAGCGTCTGCTCGAAGCCGGCGTGACGCTCGCCGATCCCGCGCGCATCGACGTGCGCGGCGAGCTCGAATGCGGTCGCGACGTGGCGATCGACGTCAATTGCGTGTTCGAGGGACGCGTATCGCTCGGCGAAGGCGTGCGCGTCGGGCCGAACTGCGTGCTGCGCAACTGCGCGATCGCGGCGGATACCGAGGTGCTCGCGTTTTCGCACCTCGAGGACTCCGAGGTCGGCGCGCGCTGCCGGCTGGGGCCGTACGCGCGGCTGCGGCCCGGCAGCTCCCTTGCCGAGGACGTGCACGTCGGCAACTTCGTCGAGGTGAAGGCGAGCCGCATCGGCAAGGGCTCCAAGGCGAACCATCTCAGCTACATCGGCGATGCGGAAGTAGGCAGCGGCGTCAACGTCGGCGCCGGCACCATCACGTGCAATTACGACGGCGCGGCGAAGCACCGCACCGTGATCGAGGACGACTGCTTCATCGGCTCGGACGCCACGCTGGTGGCGCCGTTGCGCATTGCCCGCGGCTCCTACATCGGCGCCGGTTCGACCATCAACAGGGACACGCCGGCGGGACAGCTCACCGTGGCGCGCGCGCGGCAGGTTTCCATTCCGTCCTGGAAACCGCCGAAGAAGAAGGCCTAGACCATGTGCGGCATCGTCGGCGCCGTGGCGCGCCGCGACATCGTTCCCCTTCTCGTCGAAGGACTGCGCCGGCTCGAGTACCGCGGATACGACTCCTGCGGGGTGGCGGTGCTGCGCGACGGCGGCATCGACCTCGTGCGCACCGTGTCGCGCGTGGCGGATCTGGCGGCGCGGGCGAGAAAAGTCTCGGGCGACACCGGAATCGCGCACACTCGCTGGGCGACGCACGGCGCGCCGGCCACCGAAAACGCGCATCCGATCGTTTCGCGGGGCGAGATCGCCGTAGTGCACAACGGCATCATCGAAAACCACGAGGAGCTGCGCGCGGCGCTGCAGGCCAAGGGCTATCGCTTCGAGAGCCAGACCGACACCGAAGTCATCGCCCACCTCGTGCACAGCCTGTACCGCGGCGAGCTGCTCGCTGCGGTGCGCGAGGCCGCCCGTCATCTGAGGGGCGCCTATGCTATCGCGGTGGTTTCCAGGACCGATCCGCACACCGTGGTCGGCGCACGCGCCGGAAGTCCCCTGGTCGTGGGCGAAGGCAATGGCGAATGCTTCCTCGCCTCCGATGCCATGGCGCTCGCCGGCGCCACGGACCGCATCGCCTATCTGGAAGAGGGCGACGTGGTCTTGATCGGAGCCGACGGCTGGCGCGTCTACGACCGTGACGACCTCGAGGCAGTGCGCGAGCTGCGCACCGTGCAGACGAGCGGCACGGAAGCCGAGCTCGGCCCTTACCGGCACTTCATGCAGAAGGAGATCTTCGAGCAGCCGCGCGCGGTCTCCGACACGCTGGAGGGCGTGCGCGAGGTATCGCCTGCGCTCTTCGGGGAGCGCGCCGGCGAGGCGCTGAAGGAGGCGCGCTCGGTGCTGATCCTCGCCTGTGGCACGAGCTTCCACGCAGGGCTGGTCGCGCGCCACTGGCTGGAGGCGATCGCCGGCGTTCCCTGCAACGTCGAAATCGCGAGCGAATACCGGTATCGCACGAGCGTTCCGGACCCGAAGTCGCTCGTCGCGGTGGTGTCGCAGTCGGGCGAGACCGCCGATACGCTCTCGGCGCTCAAGCACGCGCAGGCGCTCGGCCAGCCGAACACGCTCGCGGTCTGCAACGTCGCGAGCAGCGCCATGATGCGCATGACGCCGCTCAAGTTCCTCACGCGCGCCGGCGTCGAGATCGGCGTGGCCTCGACCAAGGCGTTCACCACCCAGCTCGCGGCGCTTTTCCTTCTTGCGCTCACGCTCGCCAAGCTGCGCGGGCGGCTCTCGGCGCAGGACGAGGTGGCACACCTCAAGGCGCTGCGCCATCTGCCGACCGCGCTCGGCGCGGCGCTCGCGCTTGAGCCGCACATCATCGCCTGGGCCGAGCGCTTCGCGGACAAGGAGCACGCGCTATTCCTGGGGCGCGGCTTGCACTATCCGATCGCGCTCGAGGGCGCGCTGAAGCTGAAGGAGATCTCCTACATCCATGCGGAGGCGTATCCCGCAGGCGAGCTCAAGCACGGCCCGCTCGCCCTCGTAACCGCCGAAATGCCGGTGGTCACCGTGGCACCGAACGACGCGCTGCTCGAGAAGCTCAAGTCGAACATGCAGGAAGTGCGCGCGCGCGGCGGCGAGCTCTACGTCTTCGCAGATGCCGACACGCGCATCACGTCCTCGCCGGGAGTGAACGTGATCCGCATGCCCGAGCACTACGGCGCGCTTTCGCCGATCCTGCACGTCGTGCCGCTGCAGCTGCTCGCCTACCATGCGGCGCTGGTGCGCGGAACCGACGTGGACAAGCCGCGGAACCTGGCGAAGTCGGTGACCGTCGAATAAGCGGTGCTGAAGACCACGCCGTTCCATGAGCGCACCGCCGCGCTCTGCGTCAGCCACGCGTGGCGGCGCTGGGCTGGCTATATCGTCGCCAGCTCCTACGAGCTCTCGCACGAGCGCGAGTACCACGCGATTCGCGCTGCGGCGGCGCTGTTCGACGTGTCCCCGCTCTACAAGTACATGCTGCGCGGCCGGGACGCCGCACGCCTGCTCGACCGTGTGGTGACGCGGGACGTGCTGCGCTCGCAGCCCGGGCAGGTGCTTTACACCCCATGGTGCGACGCCGCCGGCAAGGTGATCGACGACGGGACGGTGGCGCGGCTCGACGAGACGGTCTTCCGCATGACGGCGGCGGAGCCCAACCTGCGCTGGCTCGAGGCCAACGCCCTGGGCCTCGAGGTGAGCATCGAGGACGTATCCGAGTCGATAGCGGCGCTGTCGCTGCAGGGCCCTAACTCGCGCGCCATTCTCGAGGCGCTGGGAGAGCTTCCGCCGCTCAGGTATTTCCGCCTGGCCGAAACCCGGCTGCGCGGGATTCCGGTGAGCGTAAGTCGCACCGGCTACACCGGCGATCTCGGCTTCGAGATCTGGGTCTCGGCCGAAAGCGCGCTTGCCCTGTGGGACGCGCTCGTCGACGCGGGCACCCCCTACGGGCTGCAGCCGGCCGGGATGCTCGCGCTCGACGTGGCGCGCATCGAGGCCGGCCTGATGCTGATCGACGTGGATTACGTTCCCGCGCGCAAGGCGCTGATCGAAAGCCAGACCTCCTCGCCCTACGAGCTCGATCTCGGTTGGGCGGTGAACCTGGGCAAGGAGCAGTTCGTCGGAAGACAGGCGCTTGCCGTGGAAAAGGAGCGCGGCGCGCAGTGGCAGTTCGTCGGCCTCGAGGTGGGGTGGGAAGATCTCGAGCGTCTGCATGCGGAGGCGGGACTCGCGACGCGGCTGCCGCAGCAGGCCTGGCGCATGAGCGTGCCGATCTATTCCGGTGTAGAGCAGAAGGGTTACGCGACGAGCGGCGGCTGGTCGCCGCTTCTCAAGCGCTACATCGCGCTCGCGCATCTGCGCGCTCCCTGGGCGAAGCCGGGCACGCCGCTCGACATGGAGATCACGGTGGAGCACCGGCGCCGGCGCGCGGCCGCACGCGTGGTGAAGAAGCCGTTCTTCGACCCGGAGCGCAAGCGCTCGTGAAGCACTACGACGTCATCGTGATCGGCGGCGGCCACAACGGCCTGGTATGCGCCGCCTACCTCGCACGCGCCGGAAAGCGCGTGCTGGTGCTCGAGCGGCGCGAGCAGGTCGGCGGCGCCGCGGTGAGCGAGGAGGTGTTCCCGGGTTTCCGCTTCTCGGTGTTCTCGTACGTCGTGAGCCTGCTGCGCCCGGAGATCATCCGCGAGCTGGATCTCCCGCGGCACGGGCTGCACATCCTGCCGCTCGAGAGCACGGTGACGCCGCTGCCGGAGGGCGGTTACCTGGCGCAGTGGAACGATCACGACCAGAACCGGCGCGAGCTCGCGCGCCATTCGCTGCGCGACGCCGAGGCCTACGACGAGTTTGGGCTGCTGCTGCACCAGATGGCGCGCATCATCAAGCCGATCCTGCGCATGGCGCCGCCCGATCCGGCGTCGCTGAAGCCCCGCGAGCTGCTCGAGCTGCTGCGTCTCGGACGGCATTTCGGGAATATCGGCGAGAAGCGCTTCAACGCGCTCTGGAAGCTCCTGACGATGAGCTCGGCCGATTACCTCGACGAATGGTTCGAGACCGAGGCGCTCAAGGCGACCAAGTCGGCGAGCGGCATCATCGGCACCCTGCTCGGGCCGCGCTCCCCGGGCACGGCGTACGTCCTGCTGCACCATTACATGGGCGAGCTCGACGGCGTGTTCCGGGCATGGGGATTCGCCAAGGGCGGTAACGGCTCTGTGAGCGCGGCGATCGCCGGCGCCGCGCAGTCTTTCGGCGCCGAGATCCGCACCAATGCTTCGGTTTCCAACGTTCTCGTCAAGAACGGCCGCGCCACGGGAGTGGCGCTCGAGGGCGGCGAAGAGATGAGCGCCGACGTCGTGGTCTCGGGCGCCGATCCGCGCCGGACCTTTCTCGGACTTGTCGGAGAAAAGCATCTTCCCGAGCCCTTCGTGCAATCGATCCGGCGCTTCAAGTTCCGCGGCGCTTCGGCGAAGGTCAATCTTGCGCTCGGCGAGCTGCCGGACTTCAGCTGCCTGCCCGGACGGGGTCCGCATTTGCGCGGGGCGATATCGGTCAGCCCGAGCGTCGCCTACCTCGAGCGCGCCTACGACGACGCTAAGTACGGGCAGTTCTCGCGCCGGCCGTACATGGACATCGTCATCCCGTCGATGCTCGACCCGGGCATGGCGCCGCCGGGAAAGCACGTGATGTCGATCTTCGTGCAGTACGCGCCCTATCAGCAGCGCGGCGGCTGGACCGACGAGCGGCGCGAGGCGCTCGGCGATGCGGTCATCGACACGCTTTGCGAATACGCGCCGAACCTGAAGTCGGCAATTCTGCACCGCCAGGTGATCACGCCGGCCGATATCGAGCGCATCGTCGGCCTCTCCGAGGGCAACATTTTCCAGGGCGAGCTGTCGCTGCAGCAGATGTTCTTTCTGCGGCCCACGCCGGCATGGGCGCGCTACCGCACGCCGATCGAAGGCCTCTGGCAGTGCGGCTCCGGAACGCATCCCGGCGGCGGCGTGATGGGCGCTGCGGGCCGCAACGCGGCTTTCGAGCTGCTCCGGGAGAGCCGGTGAGCGATCGGGCCATCGTCATCGGCGGCGGCGCCGACGCGCTCGTCGCAGCGCATCTCCTCGGGCGTGCGGGGCGAGAAGTCGTATTCATCGAGGAAGGAAATACAGGAGACGACGAGGGCTGGATGCCGCCCCGGATCGCGGACGAGCTCGCACTAAAGCTTCAGCAAGAGAGACAAGATCCCTGGGCGGTGGCACCGCTCCCGCAAGGCGGCACGCTCGAGCTCTGGCGCGACCTGGGGCGCACGGTAGAGGCGATTCGCCGCGTGAGCCCGCGCGATGCGGCGAGCTGGCCGCAGTTTTGCGCGCGCATGGCGGCGCTCGCGCGGCTCTTCGAGGAGCTCTACGGCGCGGCGCCGGTGAATCCGCTGAACGTCCGGCTCGCGCTGCGCGTGCGCCGTCTCGGACGGCAGGCGATGGAAGACCTGATGCGCCTGCTGCCTATGTCGGTCGCGGAGCTGCTCGACGACTGGTTCGAATGCGATGCGCTCAAAGGCGTGCTCGCGGCCATGGGAATCGTGCACCTACAGCAGGGACCGCGTTCCGCCGGCACCGCGTTCCGGCTGCTGCATCACCATGTCGGCAGCCCGCGGGGCGTCTTTCGCCCGGCGCGCTCGAACCTTGGGACGGCGCTGCGCGCGCGCTCCGGGCTCGAGCTGCGCACCGGGGCAGCGAGCCGCATCGCGGTGCGCGACGGCCAGGTGACCGGCGTAGTGCTCGCGAGCGGCGAAGAGCTCGCCGCGCCGCTTGTCGTGAGCGGGGCGGACCCGCGCCGCACGCTCCTCGAGCTCGTGGACCCGGGATGGCTCGACCCGGATTTCGCGCGGGCGCTTGGCCACGTGCGGCGCCGCGGCGTCGTGGCGCGCGTCTTGTTCAAGGTCGCGCCCCGCGCCCGGGTCGTCATCGCACCGTCGCTCGACTATCTGGAACGCGCCTACGATGAAGTTAAGTACGGCCGCGTCTCGCGCGCGCCCTATCTGGAAGTGTTATCCACCGGGAATGGCATTGAGGCGCACTTCCAGTACGCGCCTTACGCGCGCGCCGACGGCGCCTGGGATGCCGCGCGCCGTCAGGAGCTCGGCGAGCTCGCCCACCGCATGCTCGCGCCGCACGTGCCGGGCATCGCCGCCGCCGAGGCACGGGTCCTCGCGCCGCCCGATCTAGAAACCCAGGACGGCTGGCCCGAGGGCCAGGCCTATCACGCGGAGCTCGCGCTCGACCAGGCGCTCTGGATGCGACCGCTTCCCGAGCTCGCGCGCTACCGCACGCCGATCAAGGGATTGTGGCTGTGCGGGCCGGGGACGCACCCCGGCGGCGGTGTCGCCGGCGCCTCGGGACGCAATTGCGCGCGCGAAATCCTGCGCGGGGCGGGTTGACCTAAGTGAAGCCGTCGGCGGGCACGCCGGTCCTGCACGCCGAGGTTCGCCGAGATGACCAGGTGGTCTGGCAGTTCACCCGCGCCGGCGAGTTCCAATACGCCTGCCTCGTTCCGGGCCACATGGAGGCCGGCATGATCGCGAAGATCGCCGTCAAGTGAGGGCCAGGTCTTGATCAGGTGAAGATCCTCTTACCGACGCAACCGACGAAAGGAAATCATTCGATGAAGAAGCTCGCCGCCATAGTCCTCGCTACCGCGTTCGCCGCGCCCGGCTTCGCGCAGCAAGCGTCCAGCGATCACGACGCCCAGCATCCCGCGCAGCTCAGCGACGGCGAAGTGCGCAAAGTCGACAAGCAGGCAAAGAAGATCACCATCAAGCACGGCCCGCTCGCCAATCTCGATATGCCGGCGATGACCATGGTGTTCCAGGTGAAGGACCCCGCGCTCCTCGACCAGATTAAGGCCGGCGACAGGGTGAAATTCCAGGCGGAGAAGGTGGGCAGCGCGTTG
>DASZOS010000030.1:0-15811 GCA_035550695.1 Burkholderiales bacterium
GCTCGCGCGCTACGGCCTCGCGGTCGGCGAGTTGCAGGATGTCATCGCCACCGCCCTCGGGGGGGACATGGTGACGACCACGGTCGAGGGCCTGGAGCGCTACGGCGTGGTGGTGCGCTACCCGCGCGACTACCGCAGCGATCCGCACGCCATCGCGACGCAGGTCCTGGTGCCGGTGATGGCGGCGCCGGCCGCCGCAACGGGGAGCGCAGTGCCCATGAAAACCTTGAACGGCACGATGTTGCCGCTCGGCCAGCTGGCCAAGGTAAGGCTGGTCAAGGGCCCCCCCAACGTGCGCACCGAGAACGCATTGCTCGCGGCCTATATCTACGTCGACATCCGCGACCGTGATATCGGCAGCTACGTCGCCGACGCGCAGCGCGCGGTGCACGACAGTGTGAAATTCCCGCCGGGCTACTTCGTCACCTGGAGCGGGCAGTTCGAGTACATGGAGCGCGCGAAGGAAAAGCTCAAGATCGTCGTGCCGCTCACGATCCTCATCATCTTTCTGCTGCTGTACCTCAACTTCAGGCGGCTTACCGAGACGCTGATCGTCATGGCCTCGGTGCCGTTTGCGCTGGTCGGGGGCGTCTGGCTGATGTACCTGCTCGGCTACAACATGAGCGTGGCCGTGGCGGTCGGCTTCATCGCGCTCGCCGGCGTGGCCGCAGAAACCGGCGTGGTGATGCTCATCTATCTGGAGCAGGCGTTCGCGGCGATCATCGACAAGCGGCGCTCGGCAAGACAGCACGTGACGGTGACCGATCTCTACGAAGCGGTGATGCAGGGCGCCGTGATGCGCGTGCGACCGAAGATGATGACGGTGTTCGCGATCATCGCGGGGCTGCTGCCCATCATGTGGGGAACCGGCACCGGCTCCGAGGTCATGCGCCGCATCGCCGCGCCGATGGTCGGCGGCATGGTCTCCGCCACTATCCTCACCCTCATCGTCATCCCGGCGATCTACGCCCTGGTGAAGGAGTTCGCGATCCGCCGTGGCGAACGCGTCCGGGCGCAAGCCCAAGCGACGACCTGAACCGACTAACCGGCGAGAAAGGGGGAAGCGATGGACATCAAAGCGGTCGTTGCATTCATCAGGCGTGACCGGCTGGAGGAGGTCGAAAGGAAGCTGCGCGAGATCGGCGTGGAGCGAATCAACGTCTCCAAAGTCAAAGGCTACGGCGAGTACCACGATTTCTTCGCGAGCGACTGGATGGTCGAGGAAGTGAGGGTGGATATCTTCACCCGCGCGGACGACGTCGACAGGGTCGTGGCGGCCATCATGAACGGCGCGCACACCGGGCTGCCCGGAGATGGCGTCATCGCCGTCATCCCGGTCGAGAAGTTTTACCTGATCCGCACGCGCGCCGAGGCCACGCCCGCCGAGTTCTGGCCGCGCGCCGAGCGCTGAACGGGAATTTTTGCGAACGCGGGCCGTCATAGGGAACGGCCCCCCCACCGCCAAGGAGAAACGCACATGACTCGCCCCGCAATTTTGTTCTGCGGCTTGCTGTTGGCCGCCTTCGCTCAAGCACAGAATGCGCACAAGGAGATGCCGGGGCATGGCGCGATGCACGAAGAAAAGCAGAGCCACGAGGCGGTCGGAACCGTCACCAAGGTGGACCCCGGCAAGGCACGCGCAACGATCAGCCACGGCGCCGTGCAGACGCTGAAGTGGCCCCCGATGACCATGACCTTTGCCGTCAGGGACAAGGCGCTGCTTGAAAAGCTGCAGCCGGGACGCAAGATAGACTTCCAGTTCGTCCGACAAGGGAAGGACTACGTCATCACGGGGGTGAAATGAGGACCATGCGCGGCATGCGTTGGCTCGTCGCAGCGGCGCTCCTGCTTGTGCTCTCGGGCTGCGGCTACAACACGCTGCAATCTACCGACGAGCAGGCGAAGGCGGCCTGGTCCGAGGTGCTGAACCAGTACCAGCGCCGCGCCGACCTGGTGCCCAACCTGGTGGAAACGGTCAAGGCCTTCGCCGCGCAGGAGCGGCAGGTGCTCACGCAGGTGACCGAGGCGCGCTCGCGCGTCGGCTCGATCCAGGCGACGCCGGAGCTCATCAACAATCCGGAGGCCTTCGCCAAGTTTCAGCAGGCGCAGGGCGAGCTGACCGGCGCGCTGTCGCGGCTGCTCGCCGTGGTCGAGAACTATCCGCAGCTAAAATCGGATGCGAATTTCCGCGACTTGCAGGCGCAGCTCGAAGGCACGGAGAACCGCGTCGCGGTGGCGCGCAACCGCTATATCAAGTCGGTCGAGGCCTATAACGTGACGGTGCGCCAGTTTCCCTCCAACCTCACCGCCATGGCGTTCGGTTTCAAGACAAAGCCCAACTTCAGCGTCGAGAACGAGCGCGAGATCTCCAAAGCTCCGAAAGTCGACTTCGGCCAGAAATCCAAGTGATCCGCGCGCTCGCCGTTCTGCTGCTCGCGCTTCCCGCGTGGGCGCAGGTCGCGGTCCCGCCGCTCAGGAGCCCGGTCACCGACCTGACCGGGACGCTCACGCGCGAGCAGGTCGCCTCGCTCGAGCAGATGCTGCACTCGTTCCAGGCGCGCAAGGGGAGCCAGATCGCCGTGCTCATGGTGCCGAGCACCGCGCCCGAGCCGATCGAGCCATATGCGCTGCGCGTCGCCGAGCAGTGGAAAATCGGGCGCGCCAAGATCGATGACGGGGCGATCCTGGTCGTCGCCAAGAACGACCGGGCGCTGCGCATCGAGGTGGGCTACGGCCTGGAAGGAGCGCTGAACGACGCTACCGCGAGCCGCATCATCCGTGAAGTGATCGTGCCGCGCTTCCGCGAAGGCGATTTCTTCGGCGGCATCAGCGCCGGCGTCGATCGCATGATCCGGGTGATCGACGGCGAGCCGCTGCCTGCGCCGGCAAGATCCGCGCCGCAGGCAGGCGGCGGCATCGGTCAGCTCCTGCCCGTGCTGCTCATCCTCGCCGTGGTCGTCGGTGGCTTGCTGCGCGCCATGCTCGGCCGGGTCCCGGGCGCGCTCGCCGCCGGCGGCGCGGTGGGTGTGATCGCGTGGATCCTTGCCGGAACGCTCGTCGTCGCTCTGATCGCCGCGGCCCTCGCGTTCTTCTTCACGCTCGCGGGCGGCGGCCCCGGCCGGCGCTACGGCGGGTTTCCAGGCGGCCTTGGCGGGGGCTTCGGCGGGGGAGGTGGTCTCGGCGGCGGGGGCGGATTCCGCGGCGGCGGCGGCAGCTTCGGTGGCGGCGGCGCCTCGGGGCGCTGGTAGCGATGGACCTGAAGCGCATCGCGCGGCACCTCTTCGCCATGCCGGGAGCCGTCAACCGCGCCTTGCCGCGAACGGCCATGGCAGCGATAGAGCAGGCGATCGCGCGCAGCGAAGCCGGGCACACCGGCGAGATCCGCCTTGCGGTGGAGGAAGCGCTGGAGGGCGCGGCGCTCTTCGCCGGCCAGTCGGCGCGCAGCCGCGCGCTCGACGTTTTCTCGCAGCTGCGGGTCTGGGACACCGCGCAGAACAACGGCGTGCTGATCTATCTGCTGCTCGCCGACCGCGACATCGAGATCGTCGCGGACCGCGGCATCAATGCCAAAGTGCCGCCGCAAGAGTGGGAGGCGATCTGCCGCCGCATGGAAGCGGCGCTTGCGCGCGGCGAGTTGACAGGCGCCATCATCGCCGGGATCGAGGAGGTGTCGCGCCTGCTTGCCGCGCAATTCCCGGCGCGCGCAGGCGACGCGAACGAGCTGCCCGACAAGCCCGTAGCCCTATGAAGATGAATCGACGCGGCTTCCTCGCCACCGGCGCAGCGCTTGCGCTGGCGCCGTCGCTCGCGCTTCCCGAGGCAGGAAATAAGATTCTCCGTATCGCGCCGGCGCGACAGCATCTTGTCGGCGCCAGCTACCCGGCGACCGAGGTGTGGGCGTACAACGGCCAGGTTCCCGGCCCCCAACTGCGCTTGCGGCAGGGCGAGCGCTTGCGCATCGAGGTCGAGAACGCGCTTGGCGTGGGCACGACGGTTCACTGGCACGGCATCCGCGTGCCGAACGCCATGGATGGCGTGCCGAACGTCACGCAACCGCGGATCGCCGCGAACGGCGGGCGCTTCACGTACGGGTTCGAGCTGCCCGACGCCGGCACCTTCTGGTACCACCCGCATCTCGGGTCCGCAGAGCAGGTGGCGCGCGGACTGTACGGGGCGCTCATCGTCGAGGAGCGCGACGCGCCCGCGGTGGATCGCGATCTCGTCTGGGTGCTGTCGGACTGGAGGCTCGACGGCGAAGCGCGGATAAGGGCCGACTTCGGCAACCCGATGGACGCGAGCCACGCCGGGCGCATCGGCAACACCGTCACCGTGAACGGTGTGCTTCGCGATGGCTTTGCGGTGCGTGCGGGCGAGCGCATCCGGCTGCGCCTCATCAACGCTTCCACCGCGCGCGTCTACAGCTTGAGCTTCGAAGGCCACGAGCCCTGGGTGATCGCGCTGGACGCTCAGCCGGTCGCGCCGCACTGGTTCGGGCGAGTGGTGCTCGGCCCGGGCATGCGCGCCGACCTCATTCTCGATTGCGTGGCGCCGCCGGGAAGCCGCCACCGCGTCATCGACGGCTTCTACCGCCAGCGCGCCTACGAGCTGCTCAAGCTTGAGTACAGCGACGAGAAGCCGCTGCGCGAGAGCTTCGAGCCGGCGCCGCGGCTGCGCGCCAACCCGCTCGCGCAGCCCGACGAGGCGCGCGCCGAGCGCCACCGGATCGTCTTCGGCGGCGGCATGATGGGCGCGATGCCGAGCCAGCGCGAGCACCGCGGCCTGTTCTGGACGGTGAACGGCAAGCCGGTGCCCGAGCACGACCACGCACCCTTGCTCACGCTGGGCCGCGGAAAATCCTACGTCATCGAATTCGTGAACGAGACCTCGTGGCATCACCCGATCCACCTCCACGGCCACGTCTTCCGGTTGGTTTCCAGGAACGGCAAGGAAGTGCTGCCGCGGCAGTTCGCCGATACGCTGCTCATGGATCCCGACAGCCGGGCGCAGATCGCTTTCGTCGCCGACAACCCCGGCGACTGGATGCTGCATTGCCATGTCCTCGAGCACCAGGCCTCGGGGATGATGGCGCTGGTGCGTGTTGCGTGATCGATTTCCGGCTCCAGCGCTACGCGCTTCTCGCGCTCGCTTCGGCGGCGCTCTTCGGCGCGGCGGCGCCCGCCGTCAAGCCGCTGAGCGCCGCGCTGCATCCCGTGCTGCTGGCCGGCCTGCTCTACCTGGGTTCCTTTTTCGGTCTTGCCCTGGTGCGTCTTGCGCGATCGCGTGCTGCCGAAGCGCCGCTTGCCCGCCGGCATCTTCGAGCGCTCGCGGGAGCGGTGCTCGCCGGGGGCGTGCTCGCGCCAGTCCTGCTCGTCTGGGGGCTGAGCGGGCTCGCGGCATCGTCGGTTTCGCTGCTCCTCGCTGCCGAAGCGGTGCTGACCGCCCTGCTCGCGGCGCGGCTCTTCCGCGAGGCGGTCGCGTCACGGATATGGCTCGCGGCGGCGGCGATTCTCGGCGCCGGAGCGCTTCTCGCCTGGTCGCCGCAGCTTGCGCTCCCGATCTCGCCGCACGCGCTCGCCGTCCTCGGCGCGTGCCTGCTGTGGGCGCTCGACAACAACCTGACGCGCCGGATAGCGCTTGCCGATCCGTATGCCATCGCGATGTGGAAGGGCCTTGCGGCTGGAGCGGTAAACACGGCGCTCGGTCTTGCGCTCGCGCCCGGCGCCCCGCAGCCGACGTGGCTGGTTGCGCTCGGCGTCGGCGCTCTAGGGTACGGCGCGAGCCTGGTGCTCTACGTCCTCGCCATGCGGCATCTGGGCGCGGCGCGCACCGCTGCTCACTTCGGCAGCGCGCCGTTCTTCGGCGCCGCGCTTGCGGTGGCCGCGCTCGGCGAGCCGATCACCGGATCGCTCGTCGGCGCGTTCGTCCTGACTCTCGCCGCGACGTGGCTCGCGCTCACCGAGCGCCATCACCACGCGCATCTGCACGACGCGCTCGAGCACGAGCACCGGCATA
Organism: Burkholderiales bacterium; assembly: GCA_035550695.1. GTDB lineage: Bacteria > Pseudomonadota > Gammaproteobacteria > Burkholderiales > SG8-39 > SCGC-AG-212-J23. The sequence continues at coordinate 6,013 of DASZOS010000030.1, forward strand.
TGCACGATGCGCACCACGCGCACGCGCATCGCGGCGAAGAGGGCCCGGAGCCGCATAGCCATCCCCATCGCCACGAGCCGATGCGCCACAGCCATCCGCATTTCCCGGATTTTCATCACGACCACCGGCACTGATGCGGCTCGCATGGAGCATGGTGTTGCTGCTCGGGGCCTGCGGCGAGCGGCCGAGCGATCCGGCGCAGCTCGCGCTCGGCGCCAAGCTGTACGCCGAGCACTGCGCTTCCTGCCACGGTGCCAGGCTCGAAGGTCAGCCGAACTGGAGAAAGCGCCTGCCGAACGGCCGCTTGCCGGCGCCGCCGCACGACGACGCCGGGCACACCTGGCACCATCCGGACGAGGTGCTCATCGGCATCACGAAGAACGGTCTCGCGCCGCCGTACGCGCCGGCCGGCTACGAAAGCGACATGCCGGCCTTCGCGGGAAAGCTGTCCGACGACGAGATCCGCGCGGTGCTCGGCTACATCGAGTCTCACTGGTCGGACGAGGTGCGCCGGGCGCGTACGCAGATGCTCTCGGGCGCCAGACGGTAAACTAAACGCATGTCGATTTACATGCAGAGCGCCGCGCGGCCGGCGCAAGCGGCGCCGATGACCGAGGCCGAGCGTAGCGCCCGCGTCGAGCTCGCCGCCTGCTACCGCATCTTCGATCTGCTCGGCTGGACCGAGCTCATCTTCAACCACATCACCGTGCGCGTGCCGGGTCCCGAGGTGCGGTTTCTCATCAACCCGTTCGGCCTGCAATACCGCGAGGTCACCGCGAGCAATCTGCTGCTCATCGACCTCGAGGGCAATCCGCTGCGCGAGACGGCGTGGCCGGTGAACCGCGCCGGGTTCGTGATCCATTCGGCGATCCACGGCGCGCTGAAGGATGCGCACTGCGTGATGCACACGCACACCACTACCGGCATCGCCGTCGCCTGCCTGAAGGAGGGCCTGTCGCCGCACAACTTCTACGGCGCGATGCTCCATGGGCGCGTCGCGTACCACGACTTCGAGGGCATCACCGTCGAGGCAGGCGAGAAGGAGCGCCTGATCCGCGACCTCGGCGACAAGCCCGCCATGATCCTGCGCAACCACGGCCTGCTGGCCTGGGGACCGAGCGTCGCGGAGGCTTTCCTGATGATGTGGACGCTGCAGCGCGCCTGCGACGTGCAGGTCGCGGCAAGCCGTGCGGGCGAGGTGAATCCGATCCGCCCGCAGGTCTTCGAGCAGACGGTGCGCGAATCCGGCCCGGCCGAGAAGCGCACCTGCGACGACGCGTTCGCCGCGCTGCAGCGCCTGGTCGATGCCCGGGACCCGGGGTACCGTGATTGACGTTTACGTAAACGTCAACTAGCCTCCTTCCTTCATGACCGACCTGTCCGCCGCCGGGAAGCTCGCCTACAAGGCAAAGCACAAGCTGCGTTTTGTCACCGCGGCGAGCCTGTTCGATGGGCACGACGCGTCGATCAACATCATGCGGCGCATGCTGCAGGCCTCCGGGGCCGAGGTGATCCACCTCGGCCACAACCGCTCGGTCGACGAAGTCGTGGCCGCGGCGCTGCAGGAGGACGTACAGGGCGTGGCGGTGTCCTCCTACCAGGGCGGGCACATCGAGTACTTCAAGTACATGATCGACCTGCTGCGCGCCCAGGGCGGGGCCCACATCAAGCTCTTCGGCGGCGGCGGCGGGGTGATCGTCGCCTCCGAGATCGAGGAGCTGCAGAGCTACGGCGTGACGCGCGTGTATTCGCCGGAAGACGGGCAGCGCATGGGCCTGCAGGGCATGGTGAACGACATGCTCGCGCACTGCGACTTCGATCCGACGCAATACGCGCCGAAGGAACTGAACCCGGGCGACTACCGCGCGCTCGCGCAGATCATCACCGCGCTCGAGCTCGGCCGCTTCTCAAACAAAGAACAACTTCATCAAGAAGCAAAGGCTAACCACGTGCCCGTGCTCGGCATCACCGGTACCGGCGGCGCCGGCAAGAGCTCGCTCACCGACGAGCTGGTGCGCCGCTTCCGCCTGGACCAGGCCGACGCGCTGCGCATCGCCGTGCTCTCGGTGGATCCGACGCGCCGCAAGACCGGCGGCGCGCTGCTCGGCGACCGCATCCGCATGAACGCGATCCACGGCGCAAAGGTCTTCATGCGCTCGCTTGCCACGCGCGATACCGGAAGCGAGCTCTCCGCTGCGCTCGGCGAGGCGATCGCCGCCTGCCGCGCCAGCGGCTTCGATCTCATCATGGTCGAGACCGCGGGCATCGGCCAGGGCGACGCCGCCATCGTGCCGCACGTCGACGCGTCTCTCTACGTCATGACGCCGGAGTTTGGCGCGGCGAGCCAGCTCGAGAAGATCGACATGCTGGACTTCGCCGATTTCGTGGCCATCAACAAGTTCGACCGCAAGGGTGCCGAGGACGCGCTGCGCGACGTGCGCAAGCAGGTACAGCGCAACCACGAAACGTTCGGCGTTGCGGTGGAGGACATGCCGGTGTTCGGCACCATCGCCTCGCGCTTCAACGACGATGGCGTCACCGCGCTCTATCACGCGATTTGCGGCAAGCTGGCCGAGAAGAGCCTGAAGCTCAAGCCGGGCAGGCTGCCGAAGCCCGCGACGCGGGTGTCCTCCGGCGTGCACGCCGTCGTGCCGCCGCAGAGGAGCCGCTACCTCGCCGAGATCGCGGAATGCGTGCGCGGCTATCACGAATTCTCGAAAAAGCAGTCGCGCCTCGCTCGCGAGCGCCAGCACCTGGTTTTCACGAAGCATGCGCTCGGCAGCGCCGCACCCGCCGAGCTCGATCGTCTCCTCGAAACGAAGAACCTCGATCCCGAGGTCCAGAAGCTCCTCGACAGTTGGCCAGATACGGTGAAGGCGTACTCCGGGGACGAGCAGGTCGTGAAGGTCCGGGCCCGGGAGGTGCGCACCCGGCTTACCCACACCTCGCTCTCCGGCACGAAAGTCCCGAAGGTCGCGCTGCCGAAATACGAGGACCACGGCGAGCTCCTGCGCTGGCGCATGCGCGAGAACCTGCCGGGCGAGTTTCCTTATGCCGGCGGCGTTTTCCACTTCAAGCGCGAGAACGAGGACCCGACACGCATGTTCGCCGGCGAAGGCGACCCGTTCCGCACCAACCGGCGCTTCCATCTGCTGTCGAAGGACACGCCGGCGAAGCGCCTGTCGACCGCATTCGACTCGGTGACGCTCTACGGCTTCGACCCCGACGAGCGCCCCGACATTTACGGCAAGGTCGGCAACTCGGGCGTGTCGATCGCGACGCTCGAGGACATGAAGGTACTGTATTCGGGGTTCGACCTGTGCGACCCCGCCACCTCGGTGTCGATGACGATCAACGGGCCGGCGCCGACGATCCTCGCGATGTTCTTCAACACCGCGATCGACCGGGAGCTCGAGAAACTAGGACGTAAACCGACTGAAAACGAGTTTCAGAAGATAAAGGCGCAAACGCTCTCCACGGTACGCGGCACGGTGCAGGCCGACATCCTGAAGGAAGACCAGGGCCAGAACACCTGCATTTTCTCCACCGAGTTCTCGCTCAAGGTGATGGGCGACATCCAGGAGTACTTCATCGAGCACCGGGTGAAGAACTTCTATTCGGTGTCGATCTCGGGCTATCACATCGCCGAGGCCGGGGCGAACCCGATCTCGCAGCTCGCCTTCACGCTCGCGAACGGCTTCACCTTCGTCGAGGCCTACCTCGCGCGCGGCATGCGCATCGACGAGTTCGCGCCGAACCTGTCGTTCTTCTTCTCCTACGGCATGGACCCGGAATACTCGGTCCTCGGCCGGGTGGCGCGGCGCATCTGGGCCGTGGCGATGAAGCGCCGCTACGGCGCGAACGAGCGCAGCCAGAAGCTCAAGTTCCATTCGCAGACCTCCGGGCGCTCGCTGCACGCGCAGGAGATCGCCTTCAACGACATCCGCACCACCCTGCAGGCGCTGATCTCGACCTACGACAACACCAACTCGCTGCACACCAACGCCTACGACGAGGCGATTACCACGCCGACCGAGGAGTCGGTGCGCCGCGCCATGGCGATCCAGCTCATCATCAACAAGGAATGGGGCCTCGCGAAGAACGAGAACCCGAACCAGGGCTCGTTCATCGTCGAGCAGCTCACCGACCTCGTCGAGGAGGCGGTGCTGAAGGAATTCGAGGCGCTATCGAGCCGCGGCGGCGTGCTGGGCGCGATGGAGACGGGCTACCAGCGGGGCAAGATCCAGGAGGAGTCGCTGTACTACGAGCGCCGCAAGCACGATGGCTCCTACCCGATCGTCGGCGTGAACACCTTCAGGAACCCGCACGGCGACTCCGTACCCCAGAAGCTCGAGCTGATCCGCTCCACCGAGGACGAGAAGCGCTCGCAGCTCAAGCGGCTGAGGGATTTTCAGAAGAAGAACGGAAACGAATCTCCGGCGATGTTGCGGCGGCTGCAGGAGGCGGTCATCAAGGACGAGAACGTCTTCGCCGTGCTCATGGACGCCGTGCGCGTCTGCTCGCTCGGCGAGATCACGCATGCGCTGTTCGAAGTGGGGGGGCAATACCGCCGCAGCATGTAGCAGCTCACCGGACAATGAGCCGCCATTCCCGCAGAGGTCGCGCATGAGCAGCATCCGCACGGTTGCGTCGCCGGACGTTCGATCGCTCGCGAAGGTAGCCTGGGCGCGTTGCGGCGACCTGGAAGTTGCCTCGCTGTTCGACGGCTACAACGACATCACGCTGAAGGTGTTCAACTCCGCGCGACCGGAGCGTTTCGTTCCCTTGCTTACCGCGGCTGGGCTGCCCGAGCATCCGATCCGCGCGTCGGTGAACTCTTTTCTCGTCCGCGATGAGGGGCGCAACATTCTCGTCGACACCGGCATGGGTCATTACGCAGGCCCGACCATGGGCTATCTCACGGACAGCCTCTCATTGGTTGGCGTAGCACCGCAGGACATCACGGACGTCGTGCTTACACACCTGCACCGCGACCACGCCGGCGGCCTGATGACGAAGGAGGAGACGCCTCTCTTTCCCAAGGCGCAGATCCATGTCTCGCGTGATGAATTCGATTTCTGGACAGATGCAGGACGTATGGAGGCGACGCCGCCGCAATTCCGGCACTTCGTGCGCATCGCACAGACTGCGATGCAGGCTTATGACGGCCGCGTGCATCGGATGGAACCGACGGAGCGACTCACGGCGCGGCTCGCCATCGCCCCGTTGGTAGGGCACACGCCGGGCCATTCAGCCGTCTGGTTCGCGAGCCGCATGAGTCGAATCTGCATGTGGGGAGACATGGTGCATTCGCCCGCCTTGCAGGTACCCGCGCCGGAGATCACCGTCTGCTTCGATGTCGACGAAACGCAGGCGCGCGAGACGCGACGCAAGCATTTTGCGCGCGCCGCGGACGAACGGTTCGTCATCGCCGGGGCGCATCTGCCGTTTCCCGGAATCGGCACCCTGGCGGCGGGCACCAATGGTGGATACCGCTTCGATCCCCTAGAGCAGCTCTAGCGCAGTACCTGTTCTGCGACGGACCTGAATCCTGCGTCGGTCAGCGCGCGAGAAGGAACTCGGTATTGCTCGCCTGCGCCACGTCCCGCAGCAGACCGAGCAGCTTTTCCGGGATCGGAATGCCGTGCTTGAGCCGTTCCGCCCGCATCGCACGTTCCGGGTCGCCGGCTACGAGAACCGGCTGCGCAGGCTCCGCTGGCTTCGTGCCATGCAGCAGATCGATCACCGCCGCGAGATCACTCTCGAACCCGCCGTCGGTGCGGAACGCCTTCGGATCGATCGCCAGAAAGAAGTGCCCGATGTTGTCGGGATCGCTCGGGCGCTGGGCAAGGTTTCGGATCGGTGAGAACGACGCGCCGGCGAGCACGCCGCCGAGGATGTGCACCATTAACGCCAGGCCATAGCCCTTATGACCGCCGGTTTCGCGCGAACCTCCAAGCGGCGTCAGTCCTCCTTCGGGGCGCTCGAAAAGCGTCCGATAGCCCTCCTCGGCGTTCGTCACCGCATGGCCGCTTCCATCGACCACCCAACCTTGCGGAAGCGGTTTTTCGCTGAGCCAGTATGTCTTGACCTTGCCGGCCGCGACGCTCGTCGTCGCCATGTCGAGCACGACTGGTTCCTTTCCAGTGGGCGCGGCGAAAGCGATGGGATTCGTGCCGAGCACCGGGCCGGCGGCGAAGGTGGGCACCATCGTTACGAAGCGCGTGGATGTGGCCACTATCCCGATCACGCCGCGATCCGCGGCGGCCTGCGCATAGATGCCGGCGGCGCCAAAATGGTGGGAATTGAAGACGGATACGATGCTGCAGCCCTGGGTCAGGCACTTGTCGACGGCGAGATCCATCGCCTTGCGCGATACGGCATGCCCAAGGCCAGCATCGGCATCGATTACCGCGATCGTTGCGGTCTCGCGCACGATGCGTGGACGCGCCTTGGGATTGAGCTTGCCTTGCGCGCGCATTTGCGCGTAGAGCGGGAGCATCGACACTCCGTGAGAATCGATGCCGCGCAGGTCCGTCTCGATGATCGCATCGGCGACGAGTGCGACATCCTCGGACGGCATGCCCCAAGCAGAAAGGATGGCCGAAACCTGAAGCCGCAGCAGGCCGCTGTCGAAACGCCTCGTTTCCCCGGCCATATCAGACGGACTGAAGGTCGTGGATGGGGATACCTTTCGGGTATTTCGCCGTCTTCTCCTTGGACAGGCGCACGTTGAGCACGGCGCCTTCGGTGCGCGCGAGCACGATGGTGAAGTGCGATTTCGGATGGACAGAGCGCACTTGGCAGCCTTTGATGAGATGGCCCATGTAAGTCTTCCCCGCGCATGTCACCGTGAGATGAATGTGCAGGTTGGGCGTCCCGGCAGCGTAGAAAATGCCGCTCGTCGCTTCGGAATCGTAGGTGTCGATCGTGCGGCCGATCGTTCCGAAGCCGCTGCACTCCATCATGCCCTCGAGCTCGAGCACGCCCGGAGGCGCATCGGCGTCGGTTTTCTTCACCGGCATGCTGAGCCGTGCCTTGCGCAACCCGCCGACGATATTGAGGACCACGCCCGACTCGATCTTTTCGCGCCGACAGATCTCCATGATTTCATCGTAGAGATCTCCGTCGGGGTCAAGCTGCGCCCAGATCACTTCGCTTAGCCTGGCTTTTGCGACGACTGCAACCATTTCGCACCTCCTTTTGCCGTTGAGTTAATGGCCGCCCAGATACGCGGCCGCGACTTGCGGATCGCTCGCCAACGCCGCAGCCGGGCCCTCGCGGACCACGGCGCCTGACTCAGGCACGAAGGCGTATTCCGAAAGCCGGAGGGCGAGCCGCGCGTTCTGTTCGACCAGGACCACGGTGATGCCCGACTGCCGGATCTGCCGGATGACCGCTGCGACATCGACGATGGCTTTCGGGGCCAGTCCGAGGCAGGGTACGCACCTTGCGAGCGAGTTGACGAGCCTCGATCGACGCAAGGCCCTGCCGCGCCTCCTTATCCCCTCGATTGCGCCTACGCATTGAACCAGCCGCCCGCCTGACGAGCTTGATATGCCTCAAAGGCGACGCGCGAGCCGGCCTAGCGACGTCCAGGGGCGGACATCAGTTGACTGTCACCCCGGTTTCCTTGACCACCTTGCCCCACTTGTCGTACTCGGCGCGCAGGAACGGGCCGAACTCCTTCGGGCCGAGGTAGGCCGGCGCAATGCCGGCGTTGTGCAGCTTTTGCAGCATGTCCGGGTCCTGCAGCGCCTTGCCGATCTCGTCGGCCAGGCGCGTCACTATTGCGGCAGGCGTACGCGCCGGGGCGAACATGGAAAGCCAGAGCGACGCCTCGTAGCCCGGCACGCCGGCCTCGGCGATCGTCGGAACGTCGGGCATGTCGCTCCAGCGCTTCGCCGTCGTGACGCCCAGGGCGCGCAAGCGCCCGTTACGCACGTGATTGAGGACGTTCGGAATGCCGGCGAAGTGCACCTTGACCTGGCCGCCAAGCACGTCCTGCATCGCCTGGCTGCTGCCCTTGTACGGCACATGGCTGAGGTCGATACCGGCCGCGCTCGCGAAAAGCGCGCCGACCAGGTGCTGCGCGCTGCCGTTGCCCGAACTCGCTTAGTCGATCTTGCCGGGCTGGGCTTTCGCGGCCGCAATCAGCTCTTTCACCGAGCGGGCTGGCAGGTCGGGATGCACGACGAGCGCATATGGCCCGGAGGCGATCAGCGCCACGGGGGCGAAGTCCTTGAGGGCGTCGTAAGGCAGCTTCTTGTAGAGGTGCGCGCTGATGACGTGCGGCGTCCCGCTGAAGAGGAGGTTCGTGCCGTCGGGCTCCGACTTGGCGACGAGATCCGCGCCGATGCTGCTTCCGGCTCCCGGCCGGTTCTCGACGAAAAACGTGCCGCCGGTCTGCGCCGCCAGCCGCGGCGCGAGGATGCGCACCGGCCTGGACGGCCAGCTCTGCGCCGCTGCTTGCGCGGCGGCAAGGCACAACACGAGCAAGAACCAAAGCCGTCTCATCCGCGGTACTCCGGTTCCGGTCGGCTGAAGAACGAATGCAGGATGTGGTAGACCATCAGGTAATTCTTCTGCTGGAAGCTCGCGTGCGAGATGCCGGCCATTACGGTGAATTGCTTGTCCGGGCTCGGCAGGCGCCGGAAGAAGCCGAGCAGATCGTCGATCCCGGCGATGCCGTCGTATTCGCCGCGCATGATGATCGTCGGCACGCTGATCTTCTCGGGATCGACGAGCGGCAGCTTCGAGCACATGTCGACGTAGGTGCCGGTGGGCACCGAATCGTCGAGCGCGAGGATCGCGCTGGCGAAGGCCTCGATCGTCGCGTCGTCCGCGCTGCCGGGGTGGTCGCGGTTGAAGATGCTGCGCACGAACGCCCGGTCGATCGGCCGGCGGTTCCTCGCCTGGAACTCGGGCAGGCGCTTCCTGCGCTCGGCAAGCGTCGGGCTGCCCTCGCCGGTCCAGACGAAGGCGTCGAGCGCCAGGCGTGCTACGCGCTCAGGGTGGCGCTGCGTGAACAGGGCGGCCTTCAACGCTCCCGAGGAAATGCCGTAAACCAGGAGCTTCTTGCCGATGTATTCGCTGGCCGCAGCCAGGTCGTCGGCGCCGTTGGCGATGTCGCAGTTGATCGGCCGCGACTTGTCGGAGCGGCCGTAGCCCTCGTTGTCCATGCACCAGGTGTCGAAGCCGCGCTCGGCGAACCACTCCATCACCGACGAATGCGGCCGGCCGGGCACCTGCAGGTCGAAGGTCGGCTGCGAGCCCATCGAGGAGCCGTGCACGAAGAGAATCGTGCCTTTCGGCGACGCCGGCGCCGGCTTTTCCCACAGAAAGAGCTTCGTGTCGCCCTTCCGGGTCCAGTGTTCCTTGCCTTTGATCAACGGGGCCCTCCTCAGGGTCGCTCGGGGGCGCTACTCTGTCATACCGCGCGGATTCTGTGCAAGAATTCGCCGGCTCAAGGAGGAGGGCCTTGATGGCATCCGCCGTTCCCGCGAAGTTCGACACGTTTCCGAAGCTGCTCATGCACCACGCCCAGGCGCGCGGCGAGCGGCCGGCGATCCGGGAGAAGGATCTCGGCATCTGGCAGACCTGGACCTGGCGCGAGTTCGCCGAGGAGGCGCGCGCGCTTGCCTGCGCGCTTGCCGCCGAAGGGCTGCGGCGCGACGGCCACGTCGCGCTGATCAGCGACAACCGTCCGCGCCTTTACGCGGCGATGTGCGCGGTGCAATGCCTCGGAGGCGTGCCGGTTCCGCTGTACCAGGACGCGGTGGCGGCGGAGATGGTGTTT
>DASZOS010000031.1:0-3549 GCA_035550695.1 Burkholderiales bacterium
GACAAGAACGTCGAGCAGTTCCGCAAGCCGGGCAAGCAGGTCGTGGTCTACCCCGAGGCGTACAAGACGGGCGAGGTGATCACGCCTTTCGACAAGGCACGCAAGGCCAGGTAGGCAGGCTGCGCAAGGACACGGCGCGGCAATCCCGCGCCGTTTTTTTAGGAGCGGCATGATCTTTTCGTTCGACCTGCTCGCCGAGGCGTTGATCTTCGGCGTCCTGCTCGGCTGCTTCTATGCCGCGGTGAGCATCGGGCTGTCGGTCTCCTTCGGCCTGCTCGACGTGCCGCACGTCGCGCATCCGGCGGTGATGGTGCTGGGCTCCTACGCCACCTACATGGTCGCGGGCTACGGCATCGACCCCATCGCCGCCGGCGTGCTGCTGATGCCGGTGTTCTTCGTCCTCGGCGTGCTGATCTACCGCTTCTACTACGAGTCGTTCGAGAAGCGCGGCACCGAGGCGGGCGTGCGCGGCCTCGCGTTCTTCTTCGGCGTCGCCTTCATCGTCGAGATCGGGCTGATCCTGGTGTTCGGGGTCGACCAGCGCTCCGTGGAGGCGGCCTACATCGGCTCGAGCCTCGAGCTCGGCGAGTACCGCATCCCGTACCGCATGCTGGTCGCATTCGGCGTCGCCCTGGTTCTGACTTTTTCGTTGACGGTCTACCTGTCGAAAACCTTTACGGGGCGGGCCATCAAGGCGGTGGCGCAGGACGAGCCGGCGCTGCGCCTCATGGGCGCGAACCCGGTGCGCATCAAGCAGTGGGCTTTCGGCATCGCCACCGGGGTAAGCGCGCTCGCGGGCGCTATGCTGATCATCGTCAGTCCCGTCGAGCCGGCGATGGACCGCGTCTACATCGGGCGCACCTTCTGCGTGGTGGTGCTCGCCGGGCTGGGCAGCATGACCGGCACGCTCGCTTCCGGCCTGATCCTCGGCATCGCGGAGTCGATCGTCCTCATGTTCTTCGGCGCCTCATGGGCGCCGGCGGTCGCCTTCGGGCTGCTGCTCGTCGTCCTGGGCATCCGGCCGCAAGGGCTTTTCGGCAGATGAAATTCTGGATCGCAGCGGCGCTGTTCTTCGTCGCCGCGCTGGCGATCGCGCTCAGCGGCGTCAATGAGTATTTCTTCTTCGCCGCCTACGTGGTCCTGACCGCGGTGACGCTCGCCACGGCGTGGAACATCCTCGGCGGCTACGCCGGCTACGTGAACTTCGGCCCGCCGGCATTCTTCGGCATCGGGGCATACACGGCGGTGGTGCTCTTCAAGTGGCTCGAGGCGCCGCTCGCGGCGCAGATCGCCGCCGGCGCCGCCATGGGCGGGCTGCTCGGCTTCGGCGTGGGCCTGCTGACGCTGCGGCTGCGCGGCATCTTCTTCGCCATCGCCACCGTGGCGGTGGTCTTCATCATGGAAACGCTGATGATCAACTGGCGCTACGTCGGCGGCGCCACCGGCCTGCAGCTGCTGCGGCCGCCGGTCATCGCGCCTTTCGAGACCTACGCGCGCATGCTGTTCGTCGTCGCGGCGTTCATGGCGATCGCCTCGGTCGCCATCGCGCGCTACGTGCAGGGCTCGTGGATCGGGCGCGGCCTGCGCGCGCTGCGCGACAGCGAAGAGGCGGCCGAGGCGAACGGCGTGCCGACGCTGAAGCTCAAGCTCTTCGCCTGCGTCACCTCGGGCGCGCTGATGGGGGCGGCCGGAGCGCCGATGCCGATGTACCTGAGCTTCATCGAGCCGGCGTCGACCTTCAACCTGAGCTACACCATCTCGGCGCTCGGCGGCTCGATCATCGGCGGGATGTCGCACTGGCTCGGGCCGATCATCGGCGCGCTGCTGCTCGGCTCGCTGCAGCAGATCATCACCGTGACCATATCCGGCGAGGTCAACGTGCTCATCGTCGGCGTGCTGCTGGTGCTGTTCGTGGTGCTCGCGCCGGAGGGCATTTTGGGACTGTTCAAGAGATGGCTCAAAGCATCCTCGAGGTAAGGGGCGTCTCCAAGCACTTCGGCGGCTTCACGGCCCTGTCGGACGTGAGCATCGACATCGCGCCGGGGGAGCGCTTCGGCCTGATCGGGCCGAACGGCTCGGGCAAGACCACGCTCATCAACTGCATCTCGGGCGCGCTGCGCAACGACGGCGGCTCGATCCGCTTCGAGGGCGCCGAGATCTCGGCGCTGCCGGCGTACAGGCGCACGCGCAAGGGCATCGCGCGCAGCTTCCAGATCCCGCGCCCGTTCCACAGCATGTCGGTGCTCGACAACCTGCTCGTGCCCTACGAGTACGTGGCGCACCTAAAGGAGTCCGAAGCCGAAAGGCAGGCGATGGACATCCTGCGCAGAATCGGCCTCGCCGAGCGGGCGCACGCGCCCTCGAGCGAGCTCTCGCAGGTCGAGCTGCGCAAGCTCGAGCTGGCGCGCGCCATGGCCGCGCGCCCGCGGCTGCTCATCTCCGACGAGGCGATGGCGGGCCTGTCGGGCAGCGAAGTGGAGGAAGTCCTGAAAATATTGTTCGACCTGAATGCGCAGGGCATCACCATCATCATGATCGAGCACATCATGCAGGCGGTGATGCGCTTCTCGCAGCGCGTCGTCTGTCTCGACGCGGGCAGGATCATCTGCGAGGGCGCGCCCGGCGCGATCGTGAAGAACGCGGACGTGCAGAGAGCCTACCTTGGCGCTTAGCCTGGATATGCGGGACGTCGACGCCGGCTATGGCGCCGTTCGCGCTCTTCACAAAGTGTCGATCAAGGTGCAGGGGGGCAGGACTGTTGCGCTACTGGGCACCAACGGCAACGGCAAGAGCACCCTCATGAAATGCGTCATGGGCATGGTGCGCCCGACCGCCGGAACCGTGGTGCTCTCGATAGAAGACAAGAGCTACGATCTGACGCGGCTCTCGACCGAGGACATCGTCAACCTCGGCGTGGCGATGGTGCCCGAGGGCCGGCGCCTTTTCCCGAAGCTCACGGTGGAGGAGAACCTGCTGCTCGGGGCGTTCCGCAAGAGCGCGCGCGGCGAGATCGGCCGCAACCTCGCGTTTGCCTACGAGGCGTTCCCGGTGCTCGCCGAGCGGCGCCGCCAGCTCGCCGGCTCGATGTCGGGCGGCCAGCAGCAGATGCTCGCCATAGCGCGCGCGCTGATGTCGGCGCCGAGGCTCTTGCTGGTCGACGAGCCCTCGGTGGGCCTCGCGCCGATCCTGGTGTCGCACACCATCACCAAGATCAAGGAGCTGAAGGACAAGTACGGCCTCACGGTGCTCATGGCCGAGCAGAACTTCCACCAGGCGATCCGCATCGCCGACTGCGGCTACATCATCGTGCACGGCGAGATCGTGTTCGAAGGCAAAACCGTCGACGAGCTCGAGAGTAACGAGCTCGTGAAGAACTACTACCTTGGCTCTACGGTTTAGGGATCTGCACGTCGGCAACTACGGCGCGGTGATGGGCCTCGCCGGCCTGGGGCTCACCGCGCGCGCCGCCGCGCCCTTGTTTCCCGGCGTCGTAAAGGCGCCCGCGTACTTCACCGAGCTTTGGGTGGCGCTGGGTCTCGCCGCACTCGT
>DASZOS010000032.1:0-40799 GCA_035550695.1 Burkholderiales bacterium
GTCCACAAGCGGTTGAATACCGGGTCGCCGGTGCTCGCGTGCGAGCGCGGCGCCTCGCCCGGAGCGCTTGGCGTGAGCAGGAAATCGACCTCGCGCATCTCGCCGGCGAGCGCGCGCCGGCACTGGCGCGCCGACTCGCGCGCGGCGTCGTAGTCGGCGCGCGTCACCTTCCATCCCGCGTCCAGGCGCGGCTTGAGCGAGGCGCTGATCCTGTCCGGGAAATTGACGTACTCCCAGGCGAGGGCGCGCGCCATCTCGAAGCCCATGATCGCGTGGTGGCGCTCGAAGAGATCCTCGCCACCCGGCGGAAGAGCGAACTCGCGCACCTCGGCGCCGGCCTGCGCGAGGCGGCGCGCCGCCTCCTCGAGGTTCGCCTGCGTCGCGGCGTCCGCGAGCGGCCAGCACGGCGTGCGGCAAAGGCCGATGCGCGGCGCGCCGGGCGCCGATGCAAGATCCGGCGCGGCGCGGCCGGAGAGCACCTCGAGCGCAGCCGCGAGATCCTCGGGATCGCGCGAAAAAATGCCGATGGTGTCGAGCGATTCGGCGACGAGCTTCACCCCGGCGCGGTTGATGCTGCCGAAGCTCGGCTTGATGGCGAAGGCGCCGCAGTAGGCGGCGGGCCGGATGACCGAGCCGGCGGTCTGCGTGCCGAGCGCGAGCGGCACCATGGCGTCGGCCACCGCGGCCGCGGAGCCGCTCGAAGAGCCGCCCGGCGTATGCGCGGGGTCGTGCGGATTGCGCGTCGGCGAGGGATGGTTGAGCGCGAACTCGGTGGTGACCGTCTTGCCGAGAATCAGGCAACCCGCCTGCCCGAGGAGCGCGACGCAGGCGGCATCGGCCCTGGGCTGGTGGTCGCGGTAGATCGGCGAGTTGTACTCGGTGCGCAGGTTCTCCGTGGCGATGATGTCCTTGATGCCCACAGGCACGCCGTGCAGCCGTCCCCGGCGCGGCATGCGGTCGAGCTCGCGTGCATCGGCGAGCGCCTGCTTCGCGTGGATGAACGCCCAAGCGCGCACGCAGTCGTCACGGGCGGCGATGCGCTCGAGGCAGGCGCCCGCCAGCGCCTCGCACGTAATCTCCCCGCGCTCGATGCGCCGCGCTGCCTCCGCCGCAGACAACTCGTTCAATGGTTTTGCCATTGGCCGAGGGTAACATCCGGGGTTGCCATGACCCAGGTCGCTATCGTCGGCGCCGGGCCCGCGGGGCTGCTCCTGTCGCACCTCCTGTACCTCGACGGCATCGAGTCGGTGGTCATCGAGTCGCGCAGCCGCCAGGAGATCGAGGCGACGATCCGCGCCGGTGTGCTCGAGCACGGGACGGCCGAGCTGCTGAAGAAGACCGGGGTGGGCGAGCGCATGCAGCGCGAAGGCTTCGTGCACGAAGGGATTTATCTGCGCTTCGGCGGCCGCTCGCATCGCATCGACTTCACCGAGCTCACCGGCGGGCGCTCGATCATGGTCTATGCGCAGCACGAGGTGATCAAGGACCTCGTCGCCGCGCGGCTCGCCGCCGGCGGCATGCTTATTTTCGAGGCGAAGGACGCCTCCGTCTACGATCTCGACACGCCGGCGCCGAAGGTGCGCTTCCATCATGGCGGCAAGCTCGAGGAGCTCGAGTGCGACTTCATCGCCGGCTGCGACGGCTTCCACGGCATCACGCGCCCGTCGATCCCGTCGCGCATGCGCCACGAGTTCACGCGCGTCTATCCCTTCGGCTGGCTCGGCATTCTCGTCGAGGCGCCGGCCTCGACCGATGAGCTCATCTACGCGCATCACGACCGCGGCTTCGCGCTGGTGAGCATGCGCTCGCCGCGGATCCAGCGCCTGTATCTGCAGTGCGATCCGAACGACGAGCTGAAGAACTGGCCCGACAGCCGCATCTGGGAGGAGCTGCACGCGCGTCTCGAGACCGTCGAGGGCTGGGAGCTTGCCGAGGGCCGCATCTTCCAGAAAGGCATCATCGCGATGCGCAGCTTCGTCGTCGAGCCGATGCGCTACGGCCGCCTTTTCCTCGCCGGCGACGCCGCGCATATCGTGCCCCCGACCGGTGCCAAAGGTCTGAACCTCGCCGCCGCCGATGTGCGCGTTTTGTCCAAAGCGCTCGCCGCTTACTACCGCTCGCGCGACGAGCAGGCGCTCAAGGATTACTCGGCCACGGCGCTGCGCCGTGTGTGGCGCGCCGAGCATTTCTCCTGGTGGATGACCTCGATGCTGCACCGCTTCCACGACGAGACGCCGTTCCACCAGCGCCTGCAGCTCGCCGAGCTCGATTACGTCGTGACTTCACGCGCCAAGGCGCAAACTCTCGCCGAGAACTACGTCGGCCTGCCGTTCGACTGACTGCCTTTCGGTGCCGAAGGAAGCCGGGGCCGCGTCTATACTGGCGCCATGGACCTCGAGCCCTCGATTGCGGCCGTAAGAGACACGCTAGCCGCGGACGAGCGGGTGTCGTCGGCCATTCTCTTCGGCTCCGCCGCGAAGGGCGTCGCGCGGGCCTCGAGCGATCTCGATGTGGCGGTGGTGGCCCGCTCGGCAAGCGCCGCCGCCGAGATCGACGCGCAATACCTCGACCTCCTGGGCCGGCTCACGCGCGCGGCCGGGCGCGACGTGCATCTGGTGCTGCTCGATTTCTCCGAGCCGGTGCTCGGGCGCCAGGCATTTCTCGGCGCGCGGGTGCTGTTCGACCGCGACCCGTCGCGCACGGCGGACGTCCTGGAGCGCATCCTGCTTGAGTACTTCGACGGCGAGTATCACCGCCGGATGCGCGCCGAGGCGCTCGAGCGCCGGCGCGAATCGCGCCGTGGTTGACCGCGACGTCGCGCTTCGCAAGTCCGAGGCGATCGAGCACCACACGGGCCGCCTGCGCGCCAAGCTGCCGCTCCGGGCCGCGGCGCTGGATGCCGACGAGAGCCTGCTCAACGACGTCTGCTTCGATCTGCTGCAGGCGATCCAGGCGTGCATCGACCTGGCGGTGCACGCGTGCACGCACGAATCGCTCGGCGTGCCCGAGACCCCGGCGGCGGCGTTCGCTCTTCTGGAGAAGCACGGCATCGTCACCGCGACCCTTTCGGGGCGCCTTGCCAGGGCAGCCGGCCTGCGCAATCTCATCGTGCACCGCTACGGGGACCTGGTGAGCGCGAAGCTCGTCGAGGCGATCGCGACGGGTCTCGCCGACCTGGACGATTTTGCCGCCGCGCTACGCGCCCACGCGGACGCCGCGGGCTTGAAGCCCTCCGCATAAACCAGCGCCCTCAGCCGCCCTTCAGCTCCGCACCGCTTACCGGTTCGCCGCCCTGGTCGTCCCCGGCCCGCCCGCCGCGATGCGCAGAAACTCGGACTCCTGGGTCTCGAGCATCAGTTTCTGCGCCAGCATCACCGCCGGGACAGGCAGGTTGCCCATCGGCAGAGCGCACAGCCGCCGTGAGATTGCGCCGGAATGCGCGATGACCTCGACGTTCGAGGTCGTGGCGTAGGTGATCCTGTACTGCTGGCCGCTTTCACCGCGCACCTTGAAGGCGTTCGAGCGAGCGAACTCCGCGCGCTGCGCCGGAGTGAGGCATCGCAGCAGAAGCCTCAGCGAACGCTCGTGTGCCCGGTGATCCTCGAACAGGCCGATCTCCGCGAAGGGCTCAACGGCAAGGATGCGCTGGAGCCCATCGCGGACGCCGCGTAAGACGCGCATCGATGCGAACGATCAGCCCGCGCGGATCGGCGGAACCAGAAGCGTCTCCTTCTCTTTCGGATCGAACGTGCGCTTGGGGCCCTCTCCCGCGCCGCCGTCCATGCGGAACGCGCGATAGCCGCGCCTCACCAGATCGTTGTAGATCTGGCGCGCGGTCTCGACGTCCTCGGCGCTGCCGGTGTCCCAGGTCGTGGACGTATGGCCGTTCGGATCGAGAACCTTGAACTCGTTCATCGCGCCCATAAGGAGTCTCCTCTCTTCGGCAAAGCTGACACGCCCCAATGATGATCAAGGAGAGGTGCGGCGTATGTCGTAGCGACCGTCAATCGAGCGTCGCGACTTGACCTAGGTCCGCAAGGCGCGAAGCCGGGGCGATCAGGAGATCGCGAAAAAACGCAGCATTTCCCGCGTCGCGTCGGGCCCGCTGGGGTCGGTGTAGGAGGCGGCGGCGTCGCCGCCCGACCAGGCGTGGCCCGCGCCGTGGACCAGCCAGTGCTCCAGGCTCGAGCGGCCCCGATGCACGGTGCGCGTGTACGCGCGGCCTCCCGCCTCGCCGGTCTCCGAGCGCAGCTCGGCCCCGGCGATGGCGTATTCGCCGTTGCGGTGGTGGACGGTGGTGTCGCGGTCGCCGTGGAACACGATCGTCGGCACCGGAGGCAGCGGCGTGGCGGCCGCCGCGCGCTGCCCGCGCATCGCGGCGAGCGCGGATGCCGTGTCGCGCGCCGAGGCATAGGGAAGGCCCGAATGGATGCCGACCGCGGCGTACAGGTCGGGATAGGTCGCGCCCATGATCGCCGCCATCGCGCCGCCGGCCGAGAGCCCCGCCACGTAGACGCGCCGCGCATCGAGGTTGTAGCGCGCCATCACCTGGCGCGTGATGCCGGCAATGACCGACGGCTCGCCCTCGTCGCGCTGCTGATTGCGCGGCGAGAACCAGTTCCAGCAGCGCGAAAAGTTGGCGGTGCGCGCCTGGGCGGGATAGACGACGATGAAGCCGAGCTGGTCCGCGAGCCGGTTCATCCGCGTGCCGGCGGCGAAATCGTCGGGCGTCTGCTTGCAGCCGTGCAGCATCACGACCAGCGGCAGCGACTGCCCGCGGTAGCCGGCGGGCAGGTAGGTCTTGTAGGCGCGCGTGCCCGCGGCGTTGGTGAAGCTGCGCTTGATGAACCGGCCGGGCGCCTTGTTGCCGCGCCAATAGCGCAGCGCACGCCTTACAACGGCCCCCGCCGAGGCCAATCGCTCCGGAATTCTTGAAGCCATGTCATATCTGACCGTCTTCGCCGCTTTGCAGCAATGTACTTGTTCTCATCTGCCGCTTGAGGGAATCTAAAGTCTTCGTGTTACATTCCGAGGCGCAGGATCTCAAGTAAGCGAATGCTCGTCCCTTCTAACACCGCCAAAAGCGGTCTCCCTAGTGGCAGTCGATTCCTTCCCTTGATCATCGTGCCCGAAGCGAGGCTCGGATAGCCGCGCGCAAACGCTGCACTTTCAGGAATGGAATGACATGCCTACAGGTACCGTGAAGTGGTTCAACGACTCGAAGGGCTTCGGATTCATCACGCCGGATGACGGCGGCAAGGATCTGTTCGCCCATCACACCTCGATCCAGGGGTCGGGCTACAAATCGCTCAAAGAAGGCCAGAAGGTCTCTTTCGAAGTGACGCAGGGCCAGAAGGGCCCGGCCGCGGCCAACATCAAGCCGCTGTAACCGCAGCAAGCCGGCGGCGGTCGATCATCGCCGCCGGCGCATCTCCCTGGAATGTCCGCCTCCGCCGGGTGTTAGTAGCGCACCCACCACAGGAGGAGGGCTCATGAAAACAGCGCTCGGACTCGCCGCCGCCGTTCTGATTGCCGCGCCGCCGCTCGCGCACGCCGCGGATATCGAGGCCGGCAAGGCGAAGGTCGCGGCCGTGTGCGCCGCCTGCCACGGCGCGAGCGGCGTGAGCGTCAGCGACACCGTCCCGAACCTCGCGGCGCAGCGCGCGGGCTACCTCGAGGCGCAGCTCAAGGCGCTGAAGGAGGGCACGCGCAAGAACCCGATAATGAACGCGATCGCGGCGCAGTTGAGCCCCGAGGACATGGCCAACGTGGCGGCGTATTTCGCCGCGCTGCCGGGCGCCGAGAAGGGCGCCAGGTCGGCCTTCCTGCCGAACCTCGCGAAGAGCCACGTGAGCTTCCCGGAAGGCTACAAGACGAGCTTCACCAAGTACCACACCATCAACTTCCCGGCGACCCGGCAGGTGCGCTACTACTTCGCCAACAAGGCCGCGGTGCAGGCGGCGAAGGACGGCAAGCCGCTGCCCCAGGGCGCTGTGCTGCTGGCCGAGGTCTATTCGGCGAAGCTCGACGCCGACAAGAAGCCGGTCATGGGCGCCGACGGCTTCTTCGTGCCGGAGAAGCTGCTCCTGTACACGGCGATGGCGACGGGCGCGGGCTGGGGCAAGGACATCCCCGACATGCTGCGCAACGGCGACTGGAACTACGCGATATTCACCACCGACAGGCAGCAGCGGCCCGGCGTCAACCAGGCCGAGTGCCTCGCCTGCCACAAGCCGCTCGATGACAAGAGCTACGTGTTCACGCTGAAGGAGCTCGCCGCCGCGAAGTAGGACGCGCAGCGCTCAGCTCCCCGCGGTCGCCGACCCGTAGGGCCTGGTGATGATCTCCAGGAGGTGGCCGCTCGGGTCCGCGAAGTAGATGCCGCGCCCGCCGTCGTGCGTGTTGACCTGCCCTTCGAGCGACTTGCCGGGATCGGCCCAGTATTTCACGCGCCGCTCCTTCATGCGGGCGAAGATCTGGTCGAACTCGCGCTCGCTCACGAGGAAGGCGTAGTGCTGCATCTGCACCTGCATGCCTTCGGCGTCGAGGAAGTCGAGCGTCACCTCGTTGCCGAGCTCGACGCAGAGGAAACGGTAGAAGGGCTTCGGCGGCGGCAGGCCGAAGAGGCCGCTGTAGAAGGCCGCCGAGGCCACCTTGTCGCGCGAGTGGACGATGGTGTGGTTCAGTTTCACGGTCATGGCTGCTAGGATAAAACTTCCGGTGCCCTATGGGGGGGAGGCCCCATGGAATACGTCAAAGTCAAATTTCCCACGCGGCGCCTGGTCTACGTCGACGAAGAGGAAAACGGCTACACCAACGAGCTGCTGCGCGTCGATGCCGGCACGCATGTGTTCGAGCTGGGCAACCTGGCGAACTTCCGGCCGGCCTCGCGCACGGTGACGGTCAGGGACACCACCGTGCTCGAGCCGCTGGAGATCGCGTTCTACCGCAAGGAAGACGCATGACCCGCCTGCCGGCGCGCCTCGCGCTCCTCGGCTGCGCGCTGCTCGCGGCGGCGTGCGCTTCGCTGCCCCCGGAGAACCCGCCGCTCGGGCAATACGCGCCGCAGTCGGGCTACCGCTTCGAGCGCCTGGAGCGCGGCGACAACAGCGACGCGCTTTTCGTGATCGTCACGTTCTCGGGCGGCGGCACGCGCGCCGCGGCGCTCGCCTACGGCGTGCTCGAGGCGCTGCGCGATACGACGATCGAGTGGCAGGGCCGCAGGCTCGCGCTGCTCGACGAGGTGGACGTTGTCTCGTCGATCTCGGGCGGCAGCTTCCCGGCCGCGTACTACGCGCTGCGCGGGCGGCGGATCTTCGACGAATTCCCGGAGCGCTTCCTCTACCGGCCGATCCAGTCGAGCCTGGTCAAGCTCGCCCTGTGGCCGGGAAACTGGCTGAAGCTCGCCGCTCCCGCCTACGGGCGCAGCGACCTCGCCGCCGAGTTCTACGACCGCGAGGTGTTCGACGGCGCGACCTACGCCGACGTGATCGCGCGCCGCGAGCGGCCGTTCGTCATCCTCAACGCCACCGACATGACGACCGGCGCGCAGTTTCCGTTCATCCAGGACCAGTTCGACCTGATGTGCTCGGACCTCGCGGGCGTGCCGCTCGCGCGCGCCGCGGCCTCGTCCTCGGCGTTTCCGGGCGGGCTGACCGCGCTCACCTTCCGCAACTACGCCGGCAGCTGCGGTTACCGGCAGCCGGCGTGGGTCGCCCTCGCCGCCGCGGACCACGCCGCGCGCGTCAATCCGCGCCGCACCGCGCGCGCGGAAAACCGCCTGTCGCTCGCCGCCGAGGGCCCGGCGCGGCCCTACATCCATCTCACCGACGGCGGCGTGGCCGACAACATCGGCCTGCGCGGCCCGCTCGAGGCCATCGCCTCCACGAACCACCCGTGGAGCGTGCTGCGGCTCATGAACCAGAAGCGGGTGAGCAAGCTCGTCGTGATCGTGGTGAACGCCGCCACCGATCCGGCGACCGAGCGCGACCGCAGCGCGGCGGTGCCCGGGCTCATCGACACGCTCACCACCGCGGCCACGGTGCCCCTGGACAACTACTCGTTCGACACCGTGGAGCTGCTGAGGAGCACCGTGAACGAGTTCGACACCGATGCCCGCCTGGTGGAGGGCTGCAACCGGCTCTCGGCGCGCAAGGGCGCGCAGTGCGCGCTCGAGCTTCCGGCGCCGCACAAGGTCGAGCTCTATCCCATCCAGGTGGCCTTCGAGTACATCGGCCCGCGCGAGGAGCGCGCCTGGTTCAAGAACCTGCCGACGAGCTTCGAGCTGCCGCGCGAGACGATCGACAAGCTGCGCGCCGTCGGCCGGCGGCTCCTCGCCGAGGACCCGCAGTTCCAGGGCCTGCTCGAGACCCTGAACGGCTGTCTCGCCGGCGGCGCGAAGGCCTGCTGAAGTCCCTGTCGGGAAAAGCCGACGCAGCGGCCAAGCTGCGGTTACTTGCTGACAATCATTCCGCTAGACTCCGCCGCTTTCCTTGCCGAGACGAAGCCATGCC
Organism: Burkholderiales bacterium; assembly: GCA_035550695.1. Classification (GTDB taxonomy): domain Bacteria; phylum Pseudomonadota; class Gammaproteobacteria; order Burkholderiales; family SG8-39; genus SCGC-AG-212-J23. Next base: position 8,514 of record DASZOS010000032.1, read on the forward strand.
CCAGGCCGTCAGTGTGGTCGAGTTCCATCGTCTTCCGATCCCGCTCGACCGGGACCTGTTCATGCGCACTATGCTGCGCGAGATCGCGCAGACGCTCGAAGGCAGGCTCGGCGCCACGGGCGCGACGGACTTCGTGAGCGAGATCGGCACCGCCGCGGGCGATCAGCTCAACATCTACTACCGCGCCGCCCTCAGGACGACTTCGCTGACGCGCGAGCAGGTCGCCCAGGCCTGCGTCGATCTCAAGCGGCGCATCCAGGGGGATTTCTACATCATCGAGCAGACCGACGAGAGGATCGTGCTGGGAAACCGCGCCTGTCCCTTCGGCAACAAGGTCCTGGACCGGCCGGCGCTGTGCATGCTGACCTCCAGCGTCTTCGGCGCGATCGCGGCAGGCAACCTCGGCTACGCCAAGGTGGAGCTGAAGGAAACCATCGCGCGGCGCCACCCGGAATGCCGCGTCGTCATCCATCTCAAGCCCACCGCCGAGACGGCGGCGCATCCCGGGCGCGAATACTGGGACCGGGCAGACGCCGAGTTGAGGCCTTAGCCGGGCATGGCTATCCGCGGCAGATGTACGCCACGGTGCGGATGCGCTTCTCGGCGAGGTTCTGCACCTGGTTGCGGGCCATGCGCGCATAATCGGCGCCGAGAAACAGCTGGAAGCCGACTGGAGCCGGCCCGGCTTTCGCCATGCCGGCCGCCTTCTCGCGAAACCACGCGGCGCTCTGTTCCGTGGAATCGATTTCCTCCAGGATCCTGAAGCCGGCGCCGGCGAGCAGCTCGCGCATCCGCGCGGGCGTGGCGAGATGGCTGATCGCGGGCTCGCGCGCCCACGGCACCGGGAAGAGAACCGGGCCGCCTTCTCCCTGCAGCACGTCGTAGACGGCGAATATGCGTCCCGGCTTGAGCGCGCGCCTGGCGCCGGCGTAGAGCGCGTCCTTGGCGGCAACGTTCATCGCCACATGGATCGTCATCGCGGCGTCGAAGCTCGCGGGCTCGAAGCCGACGCTCGCCGCGTCGCCGTGCACGAACCGGACCTTGCCGGCGAGCCCGACCCAGGCGGACATCGCCGTGGCCGCCTCGCAAAAGCTGCGGGTGAGATCCACGCCCGTGACCCTGCAGCCGTACTTCTCGGCGAGCGTCCTCGCGGGGCCGCCGAGGCCGCTGCCGATATCGAGCACATGGCAGCCCGGAGTGAGCTCCATGCGGCTCGCCAGCTCGAGGGTCGCCGTGCGGCCGCGGATATGGAATTCGCCGATCGCGGCGAGATCTTCGCTGGTTAGCCGCTCGAGGTCCTTGCCGGCGGCGATCAAGGCTTCCCTGATCTGCGCGGCGAGGTTGCCCGAGCCGCCGTAATGCCTCTCGACATCGGTGTTCATATCCTGCTCCTCTCGTCGCAAAGTCGAGCGATAATCCGCTCTTTCGGCGCATCTTCTCATTCCTTCCCGCAACATGAGCTCCTTCGAATCGAACACGCCCCGCAGAAGGGGCCCGGCGATCGTTTTCCTTCTTGTAATCATCGTCGCCGCGCTTCTCGCCGGCGCCTGGTACCTCGCGCCGCGCTTCGAACGCGACGCGCCGCGAATCGCGCTTGCGCGCGACGCCGACGTGCTCGGCCCGGTGCCCCTCGAGATCGCCGTCGCCGATCAAGGCGCCGGACTGAAGTCGGTGACGGCGACGCTGTCGGCAGGCGGCGCCGAGCAGCGGCTGGCGGCCGAGGAATACGCCGCGCCGGTGCGGGAGATGAAGCTCACCGTCGCGCTTTCCAAGCTCGCCGGGGTCAAGGAAGGACCCGCGGTCCTGCGAGTGAGCGCGCGCGACGGTTCGCTGTGGAGGTTCTTCCGCGGCAACGAGACGGTGCTGCAGAAAGAGCTGACGATCGACATCACGCCGCCGGGCGTCGAGCTCGTCGCCGATGATCGGTACGTCAACTTCGGCGGCGTCGGCGCGATCGTCTACAAGCCGTCGGCGGACGCGCTAACGAGCGGAGTGAGGATCGGCGCCTATTTCTTCCCGGGCTTCCCGGGGCAGGTAAAGGGCCACCCGGATCACTTCATCGCTCTTTTCGCCCATCCCTACAACGTGCCGCCGTCCACCAAGGCCGTGCTCACCGCGACGGACAAGGCGGGCAACACCCGGGACGTGCCGCTCGTCTACGAGCTGAAGGACGTCAAGTACAAGAAGAGCACGATCGCCCTGTCCGACAGCTTTCTGCAGACCAAGGTCGCGCCCCTGCTGAACGACGTCGCCGCGCGCCAGGGCACGCCAAAGGAGATCTTCGTCGCGGTCAACAACCGGCTGAGGAAGGAAAACGAAGACAAGATCGCGGCGATCACGAAGAAACCCACGCCGTCGCTCCTGTGGAGCGGCGCGTTCACGCAGCTCTCGAACTCCAAGGTCGAAGCGAACTTCGCCGACCAGCGGACCTATACCTACAACAACGAGCCGATCGACACCGCCTATCACGTCGGCTACGACCTGTCGGTCACCAGGCGCTATCCCGTCGAGGCGGCCAACAGCGGCACCGTCGCCTTCGTCGGCGACCTGGGCATCTACGGCAACAGCGTCATCCTCGACCACGGCCTCGGGCTCTTTACGCTTTACAGCCACCTGAGCGCCATCGACGCCAGGAACGGCGATTCGGTCAAGCAGCGCCAGATCATCGGCCGGACCGGCGAGACCGGCCTCGCCGCCGGCGATCACCTGCACTACGGGGTGTACTTGCACGGGGTCGCAGTCCTGCCGGTCGAGTGGTGGGACCCGAAGTGGATCAACGACAACATCCTGCCCAAGCTCGAGGGCCACAGCGGCGAAGCGATCGCCGAAATGCAGCAGCCGAAGCGGCCGCGCAAGGCGGCGCCCAAGCGCCGCCGCTAGGCGCTCGCAGGAGCCCTGGAAGCCTGCAGCGCGTACCAGTCGACGCGCCGCGTCGCGAGCATCACCGCGGCGAGAAGCGCGAAGAGCAGGATCGAGCCGCCGAGCAGCGCGTAATCCTCCGCCTGCAGCAGCGCATAGAGCATCGCGTAGAGCGAGGCGAGCGCTGCGCCGAAGGCGAGGCCGATTGCGGCGCTGCGCAGCACGCGCGCGAGGTAGACGGTGATGACGCCGACGCAGGCAGCCGTGGCGATCGCATAGGCCGCGGCGAAAGCGATGTGCTCGGAAAGCGCGGTGAGCAGCAGAAAGAACATCGCCGCCGCGAGGCCGACCAGCGCGTACTGCACCGGATGGATCGCAAGCCGGCGCAGGAGCTCGAACAGCATGAACGCGGCGAAGGTGAGCCCGAGGAAGAGAAACCCGTACTTCGAGGCGCGCTCGAGCTGCTGGTAGAGCCCGACGGGCTCGATGAACGAGACCGCCACCTGCTGCGTCATGCGGCTGCAGGGGAAGGCGCAGTTCGCCGCCTCGCCGCCCTGCGCGGCGAAGCGCGAGATCTTCCAGCTCGCGCTGAAGCCGTCGGCGCGCACCTCTTGCTTCGCCGGCAGGAAGCGCCCCTGGAACGAGGGATGCGGCCAGTCGGCGCGTATCGCGATGCTCGTGTCGGCGCCGAGCGGCGCGATGGACAAAGCTTCCGAGCCGCCGAGCTCGAGCGTGAACGCGAACTCGAGCGTCTGGCGCTTCGCCGGCAGGTCGGGCAGCGGCACGTGCAGGCCGCCGCTGATGCCCGAATCGCCCGAGGCCGGCGCGAATGCAATCTCCTTCCCGGCCACCGTGGCCTGCGGCGCGGCGCGGATGCCCAGCGGATCGCTCACGCCGAGAACCAGCCGCGGCGTGCCCCACCTGTAGCGGCTCGCGCCATCTTCCACGCTCGAGCGGGACGGAACGGAAACCGACCCGGCGGCCGACACGCGTGCGGAATAAAGGCGCGCCCTGTAGATGCCGCGCGCCTTCTCGCCGATGTCGGCGTCGATCGTCCAGTCGAGGCTCGCCGCCGGCACGCGCAGCACCTGCCACTCGGTGCGCTCGATGCGGCTCTCGCGGCTCCTGCCATCGACGCTCTCGCGCTTCACCTCGGTCCAGCGCCGCTCGTAGGGCATCGCGAGATAGGGGCCGGCGATGGTCTGGCGCTTGCCCCAGCCTTCGGCGATGCCGGCGACCGCCTCGTTGTGCCGCGCCTGGCGCTCGGCGACCAGCCCGCGGATCATCTGCACCGGCAGCATCAGGACGATCGCGAGCGCCGCGACCAGGGCGGTCTTGATCAGCAGAGAGCGGTTCATGAGCGCGAGCCTGCCAGCCAAAGATGGCGCGCCGGGGGCGCAATCGGGGCAAGCTGCGGGCACAATTTCTTTTCGCGGTTGTCGAAATGGCGGCCGGCCGAACGTCACTGTCATAGCGGCGCACATTGCCCGCGACGACCGGAAAGGAGACCTCCCTGCAGTACCTGTTGCTGATCTATGGAAACGAGAACGCGATGCTGGCCGCACTCAAGGAAGCGTCGAGCCAGATGATGGCCGCCTATACCGCGTACAGCGAGGCGATGCGCAAGGCTGGCGTCCTGGTCGGGGGCAACCGCCTGCGGCCCACCGCGGACGCGACCACCGTGCGCTCCCCGAGCGGCAAGCCCAACGTGCTGAACGGGCCGTTCGCCGAGACGAAGGAGCAACTCGGCGGCTATTTCATGATCGAGGTGCCGGATCTCGACGCGGCGCTTGCCTGGGCGAAGCGCTGCCCGGGGGCGCAGCACGGCGCGATCGAGGTGCGTCCCGTCTGGACGATGTAGCGGAAACGGCGGAAGCGGTAGTGGCGCGCCGCAAGCTCGTCGACGCCGCTCGCCGTCGCCTGACCGCAGACCAAGCCGGCGAAACGCTGGCGCTGCTTGTCGACATGACTGAAGGCCAGGACATTCCCGACGAGCGCCTGCGGCTCATGTTCGCGTGCGCGCACCCGGCGATCGACGAGGGCGTGCGCGCGCCGCTCATCCTGCAGGTGGTGCTCGGCTTCGACGCCGCGACGATCGCCTCGGCGTTTCTCGTCGCGCCCGCCACGATGGGCCAGCGCCTGGTGCGCGCGAAGAGCCGCATCCGCCAAGCGGGCATCCCCTTCAGCGTGCCCGGCCGCGAGGAGCTCGCGGGGCGGCTCGACGCCGTGCTGGAAGCGATCTACGCCATCTTCGCCGAGGGCTGGTCCGATCCCGCGGGCACGCAGGCGCAAAGCCGCGGCCTCGCGGAAGAAGCGATCTGGCTCGGGCGCCTCGTGGCGTCGCTCTTGCCTCGGGAGCCCGAGGCGCTGGGTTTGCTCGCGCTGATGCTGCACGCGGAAGCGCGGCGCGCGGCGCGCCGCGATGCGCAAGGCGAATTCGTCCCGCTCGGCGAGCAGGACCCGGCGCGCTGGGACATCGCCCTCATCGAGGAGGCCGAGGCGCTGCTCCTCGCCGCGAGCCGCGCGGGCGCGCCGGGGCGCTTCCAGCTCGAAGCCGCGGTGCAGTCGGCGCACGCGGCGCGACGATTGAGCGGCCGCACCGACTGGGAAGCAATCGTGCGGCTCTACGACGCGCTCTTCGCGATCACGGGCTCGGTGGTGGTGGCGATCAACCGCGCCGTCGCGCTCGCTGAAGTACAAGGCGCTGCCGCCGGCCTCGCGGCGCTCGATGCGCTGCAGGACGACCCTCGCCTCGCTCAGTACCAGCCCTTCTGGGCAGCGCGCGCCGAGCTGCTCGCGCGCCTCGGCAGCCGCGCAGCCGCGCGCGAAGCCTACGTGCGCGCGATCGGGCTCGAGGCCGATCCCGCCGTGCGCCGCTTTCTGCAGCGGCAGCTTGCGGCTGCGGCTCGTCGTTGAAATGTGAAATGGGGTCTGTCCTGGTCTGTCCCCATTTCAACAGCCCGAATAGCCGCGATCCCGGCGCGAGATTTCAGGGTTTTCAGTAGCGTAGGATGCGCAATGCTGCTCGGCGAAGCGGCAGATCCTTACAAGAGGCGCCGGCCTCACATGATTCGCGATGCGAAATTTCGGGAGACCTACGTCCGCGACCTGCTGGAAGCGATGCCGGACGCGAGTTTCCTGGTCGATTCGAGCGGTCGCATCGTGCTGGTCAATGCCCTGGCCGAGAAGATGTTCGGATATTCGAGCCGGGAGCTGCCAGGCAGGAACATAGGCGAGCTCATTCCGGAGCGCTTCCGAGGCGTCCACCAGGGCCATTGCGTGGATTATTTTGCCCGGCCGCGCGCGCGCCCCATGGGCGTGGGACTGAGCCTGCGCGGCCTGCGCAAGGACGGCGCCGAAATACCCGTGGAGATCAGCCTGAGCCCGATCCAGACCGACGAGGGCACCTTCGTCCTGGGCGCGGTCCGCGACATCAGCCAAAGCGAGGAGCGCTACCGCGCCATCTTCGAGCAGGTGGCGGCCGGCGTGGTGCACAGCAATCCGGAAGGGCAGTTCCTCGACGTCAATCCGAAATTCTGCGAGATATCGGGCTATTCGAGGGCGGAGGCGCTGGCGCTCGACATTCGCCGTGTGACCCATCCGGAGGACCTGCCGAAGAGCGTCGAAGCGAGGGCGCGCATGCTCGAGGGCGTGGGCCCGGATCACGAAAGGGAAGTGCGCCTCGTCCGGAAGGACGGCACCCAGGTCTGGACGCGCGCCACGACGTCGCTTGTTCGGGGCGCGGACGGCAGGTCGTTGCATTTTATTTCTCTGGTCCACGATATCTCTGCGCAAAAGAGAGCGGAGCAGGAGCGCCGCGAGACGGAGCTGCGGTTCCGCCAGGTGACCGAGAACATGCGCGAGGTATTCTGGCTCACCGATCCGGCGAAGAACGAGATACTGTATGTCAGCCCCGCCTACGAAGCGATCTGGGGGCGCAGCGCGCGCGCGGTGTATTCGTCGCCGCAGGAATGGCTCGATGCGATCCATCCGGAGGACCGCGGCCGGGTGCTCGACGCAGCGCTGACCAAGCAGGCCGCGGGAGATTACGACGTGGAGTACCGGATCGTGCGCCCCGACGGCGAGGTGCGCTGGATCCGGGATCGTGCCGTCCCGGTGCACGACGAGGAGCGCCGGGTGGTCCGGGTGGCGGGCATCGCCGAGGACATCACCGAGCGCAAGCGCGCGGCCGACGACCTGCAGGAAAGCGAGCAGCGCTTCAGCCGCATGCTGCAAAGGGTCGAGCTCGTGGCACTGATGCTGGACCGGGACGCCTGCATCACGTACTGCAACGACTACCTGCTGCGGCTGACGGGATGGACGCGCGAAGAGGTATCGGGCGGCAACTGGTTCGAGCTTTTCCTGCCTTCCGACAATCGTGAGGAGCTGAGGGGCGTCTTTGCCTCGCTCCTGGCGGACCTGCCGGTCGCATGGCACTACGAGAACGAGATCGTGACCCGCTCGGGCGAGCGGCGGCGCATCCGGTGGAGCAACACGCTGCTGCGCTCGTCCTCGGGCGAGGTCGTCGGAACGGCGAGCATCGGCGAGGACATCACCGAGCGCAAGCGCGCGGAATCCGAGCTGCAGGAAAGCGAGGCGCGCTTCCGCGCGATGATCGAGCAGTCGATCTCCGGCACCTGCATCATCGATGCCGACCGGCGCTTCGCGTACGTCAATCCGCGGCTGGTGGCCATTCTGGGCTACGAGTCGGACGCCGCCGTTACCGGCCGGCCGGTGCTGGAATTCGTGGCGCCCGAGGACCGCGCCCGGGTCACGGAGAACATGCGGCAGCGCATGTCGGGAGAGGCGCAGAGCGCGCGCTATCACTTCCAGGCCATCCGCAGGGACGGCTCGCGCGTCACCCTCGGGGCGCACGGAACCATGGGAATGTACGGCGGCAAGCGGGTCCTCATCGCCACCGTGCAGGACGTGACGGAGCTGCGCCGCGCCGAGGAGGAGATCGAGCGCACCGTGGCGAAGCTGCGCCGTGCGGTGCAGAGCACGATCGAGGTGGTGTCGGCAATCGGCGAGCTGCGCGATCCCTACACCCACGGCCACGAGCACCGCGTCGGAGAGATCGCCATCGCCATCGCCACGGAGATGGACCTGCCCGCCGACCGCGTCGAGGGCATCCGCGTGGCCGGCTACCTGCACGACGTCGGCAAGATCGCAGTGCCGGCCGAGATCCTCGCCAAGCCCGCGAAGCTCACCAGTGCGGAGTTCGAGCTCGTGAAGCAGCACGCCCAGCAGAGCTACGAGATCCTGAAGGGGGTGGAGTTTCCCTGGCCGGTGGGGGAGGCGGCGTGGCAACACCACGAGCGGCTGGACGGCAGCGGCTACCCGCGCGGGCTGAAGGCCGAGGCGATCATCCTCGAAGCGCGCATCCTCGCGGTCGCCGACACGGTCGAGGCGATGGCCTCGCACCGGCCCTACCGCGCCGGCCTCGGCATCGAGGCCGCGCTCGCCGAAATCGAGCGCAGTCGCGGCACGCATTTCGACACCGCCGTGGTCGATGCCTGCCTGCGGCTGTTTCGCCTGAAGGGATATCGGCTGCCGGCGTAATCAGGCTCAAGGTAGCCTTTCTCCATGCGCCCCTTAAGGCTCGTCAGGATTTTTGCCCCTCGGGCGACCAACGGGCATTTCCTCGATAGAGGACTTCGCCATGTGGACCAGGGTTGCAGCGTTGATTCTCTTCGCGATTCTGTCGCACCCCGCAGCTGCGCAGAAAGCGCTGATCTACTCCGACTCGAACGGCGCAATCCGGGGCTACGACCCGGTCGCCTACTTCACAGAGGGCCGGCCGGTGAGGGGATCGCGCGAGTTCACGCACCAGTGGAAGGGTGCGACCTGGCGCTTCGCGAGCGCGGAGAACCGCGAGCGCTTCGCGGCGGCGCCGGAGAAGTACGCCCCGCAGTACGGCGGCTATTGCGCCTATGGCGTGGCGAGCGGCTACGCGGTGAAGATCGAGCCGGATGCGTGGCGCGTGGTGGACGGGAAGCTCTACCTGAACTACGACAGGAGCGTGCAGGCGACCTGGGCCTCGGATATCCAGGGCTACGTCCGCAAGGCGAACGCGAACTGGCCGGGAGTGCTCGCCGCCAAGTAGGTGGCTGCCCGGCAAGAGAACGACAGCTACGCTGCCGCAGCAGGCACCATCCGCACGGGGGCCTCGCGAATCGGCAAATTGACCGCGGCTGCCAATGCCGCGAGCGCCATGTCCGCGTACCACATCCACTGGTAGCTGCCGGATCCTTCGAGCGCGAGACCGCCGAGGTAGGCCCCGAAGAACCCGCCGATCTGGTGCGAAAGCAGCGTAAGGCCGAACAGGGTGGCGAGGTAACGCACCCCGAACAGCTTGCCCACGATCGCCGCGGTGGGCGGCACGGTGGCGAGCCAGGTCAATCCAAGGCCGATGGCGAAGACATAGAAGGTCAGGTCCGTCTTTGGCGCGGCCAGGTAGAGCGCTATGAGCAGCGCGCGCGAGCCGTACATCACGGCGAGCGTGATCTTGCTGCGGTAGCGCGAAATCGAAGCGCCCGCGAGCAGGCTGCCCGCGATGTTCGCAAGGCCGATGAGGGCGAGCGACCAGCTCGCGACCGTAGCCGGCAGCCCGCAGAGCTCCACCTCGCCTGGCAGATGGGTGACGAGGAAGGCGATGTGAAAGCCGCAGGTAAAGAACCCCGCGTGGAGCAGGAGATAGCTGCGATCGCCCATGGCCGAGCGCACGGCGTTCAAGACCCCCGTGTCCCCCGGCATGGCTTTGGGGGCCGAGGTGCCACGCCTGGCCACCAGGCCGACGAGCGGCAGGGCGGCGAGCGTGATCGCGGCGAGGCCCCACATCGCGCCCATCCAGCCGAACACCTGGATCAGCTTCTGCGCGACAGGAGCGAACACGAACTGCCCGAAGGAGCCTCCCGCGTTGATGACGCCCGAGGCCGTGCCGCGCGCCTCGGGCGGCAGGCGATTCGCCGCGGCGCCGATGAGGACCGAGAAGCTGCCCGCGCCGGCGCCGATGGCCGACAGCAGACCGATCGACACGATCAACCCGAAGCCCGAGCTCATGAACGGCGTGAGCGCGGTCCCGAGCGCGAGCACCACGAGCCCGGCGATGAGCACCAGGCGCGGCCCATGGCGGTCGGCGAGCGCGCCCGCGATGGGCTGAACCGCCCCCCACGTGAACTGGGCGACGGCCATGGCGAGACTGATGGTCACGATGCCCAGGCCCGTGGAGCTGTTGAGCGGTGATACGAAGAGCCCGAGCGTCTGCCGCGCGCCCATCGTCATCATGACAATTCCGGCAGCCGCCAACGTGACGATCACGGCGGGCCTGCTCCAGTTGATCATGCGGCGCTTTCCTTTACAGGATGGTCATCATCAGACGGCCAAACGATCCGGTTACGATGGTAACGGCAGCGCGCGAGCCTGAAACAGTGCCGAAGGTCGGGGGGGCGAAAGTGTCTTCGCAGCATCAATCCACCCAACCGAAAGGACTGAATCATGAAACGCACTCTCGCCGTACTCGGATTTTCGCTGTTTGCGCTGGGCGCCAACGCCCTCGAAATCGGCGCGCCGTTCGAGCAGGTCGAGCTCGATCGCGCGCTGCCGAACCTGCCCGCGCAAGACGCGCAGTACGCGGAAAGCTCGTCCGCCGGCAATACGCGCACCGACGCCTCGGGCGACGTGTCCGCCGAGTCTCCCTGGGCCGACGACTACCACTTCATCGCCCCGCCGCAATAATGCGGGTGGCGCCGACCCTAGGAGTTGCAGATGACCATCGAGCTGCCACAAGGAAGATTGCTGCGGCTGCGCCAGGGCGCGGGCAACACCCTCACCATGCGCAGGGGATCTGTGTGGATCACCGAGCAGGGCAACCCGCGCGACGTGCTGCTGCGACGCGGCGAGAGCTTCAAGGTCGCTCAGAGCGGGCTCGTACTCGTTGAAGCGCTGAACGACGCCGCGCTCTCGCTCGAGTGAGAGCGCTGGGCGCTGACCGGGAATGAACATCCTCACCGTCAACCTCGTGCTCAGCACCCTGGTGTTCTGGGCCGCCGCCCGGATTTACGTGCTGCCGAAGTTGCCGCAATTGCGGCCGCAGACGGTGCTGCTGCCGATCCTGTTGCTGCATTCGCTCCGGCACCTCGGGTTGATGTTTCTCGCCCCCGGCGCGACCTACCCGGGATTGCCGGCCGAGTTCGCCTATCCGGCGGCATTGGGTGACCTGCTCACCGCGACACTCGCCGCGGCCGCGATTGTGCCGGTGGCGAACGAAGCGCGCATCGCGCGGCCTCTCGTCTGGACCTTCAGTGTGGTCGGGACGCTGGATCTCGCCGCCGCGATCACGCTCGCAGTGCTCTCCGGCGCGCCGGCGTTCATGGGTCCGGCGTACTGGATTCCGGCGTTCTGGGTTCCAGCGCTGCTGGTGACGCATTACCTCGCTTTCGTCGTTCTCATCGCTGCCCCGAAAGGACGAGCTTCAACGGGCCGCGCTCCACTTCGACCGACGCCAGATCCGCGCGATTCGCCAGCTCCTTCACCAGCGCGGTCACCGGGCAGCGCCTGGGATTCCAGATGATGGGCTGCTTGTTCCTCTTGAAATTGCTGTAGGCCGCGGGGTTGAGGAAGAGGAACAGCAGCAGGTCTTCGTCGGATTCGAACGGGCCGTGCTCCGCCCGTATCCTCGGCAGCGCCGGCTCGTCGAGGCCTTCCAGCGAATCGACAGGCGGCGCGCCCGCCACCAGGATGTCGAGGACGTTCGGGTCCAGAGGGTGGATCGGCTTGCCGAAGGAGCCGCGCGCGTAGAGGCGCAGGGCCTCGGGAACCTTGGCGTAGCGCTTGCCCTCGGTGACGTTCAGCACCGCCTGCACGCCGACGAACTGCGAAAACGGCGTCGACATGTGCGGATATCCCAGTTCGGCCCGCACGCGCGATGCCTCTTCCAGGACCTCGGGCAGCCGATGCTCGAGGCCGAGGTCGGCAAGCTGCTTCACCAGGTTCGAGATCATTCCGCCCGGGACCTGGTGTCCCACGTAGCGCTGGTAGAAGGCGGGGTCGAAGCGCACCTCCTCGGCGATCTCCCGGCGCTCCTCGTGCGCTACCCAATAGAACCAGTCGTCGATCTCCTCGGCGAGCTTCTCGTCGACGTCCACCTCGCGGCCTTCCTCGCGCGCCATGCGGATGATGTCGAGCGTCGACGGTATGGAGGTGCCGTAGGCGAGCGGCCTCGCCGCAGTCCAGAGCACGTCCACGCCCAGCCGGATGGCCTCCCGGTAGCCCTCGTTGCTCAGACCGGTAATGGTGTGGCTATGAAAGTGCAACTCCAGCTCGCCGATGGCGTTGCGAATGGCCGTGAGGGCGCTGCGCACCCGCTCCGGGTACATTACGCCCGCGGAATCGGACATGACGAAGGCGTCGACGCCGTGGGCTGCGAACTCGCGCGCCTTGGCGGCGAGATATTCGTCGGTGTGCGCCGGGCTGTCGTTATAGCCGATCAGGCCCTTCACCTTGAAGCCGAGCCTCTTGCCCTCGCTGATCAGCCAGTCCATGTTGCGCAGGTCGTTCAGCCCGTCGAACACCTTGAAGCTGTCGACGCCGTTACGCGCGAGCGTCTCGAGAAACAGCGTCTGCACGTCGTAAGGCTGGCCGCGCCAGCCCCACAGGTTCCTCGCGCGCACCAGGGCGTCGAAGCGCGTCTTCGGCATTTGCCGGCGCAGCAGGCGCATGCGCTCCCACGGGTCTTCGAAGAGATACATCGCCGTGGTCTCGAACGACACTCCGGCCATCACGCAGATCGTGTCGAAGCCGGCCCGGTCCATGACCGGGGCGATGGGGAGCATGGACTTCGTCCGCATGCGGGTGGCCCACAGCGACTGCTGTCCGTTGCGCAGCGTCTCGTCCAGGAGGCGCAGCTTTTTCATCGCCGTTCCTCGATGACCATCAGCGTCTGTTCGCTTTCCACGAATTCCTCGTTCTTCACCAGGATGGCGCGAACAATGCCGTCGCAGGGCGAGAGCACCGGTGTAAAGAGCTTCATCACCTCGACGATCCCCAGCTGGTCGCCTTTGCGCACGGCACGATCGACTTCGACGAACGCGCGCGCGCCGGGCGACGGCGCGGCGTAGTACGTGCCCGCCATGGGCGGCTTGACCTCGACCCCATCGGCAAACTCGGCAGGCGATGGCCGCGCCGGCGAGGCCGAGACGAGCGGGGTCACTGCGCGCTCGGCGGGTTGCGCAACCGCGCGGCGAGTCACCTTCAGTCGGGTGCCCTCGAATTCGAGCTGCATGTCCTGGAAAGGCGTGGAATCGATGAGCCGCAAGATGCTCAAGACATCCCGGAAGGTCAGATCCGGCATACGCGCAACAGCGTCTGGCCATACTCGACGAACTCGCCATCCCCGACCAGGACATCGACGACGGTCCCGGCGACGCCGGCCTTCACGAGCGTCTGCTCCTGCAGGACGCGGATGATGCCGACGGTCGTGTCCGCATCGACCCGGGTCCCGGGCTGCACGAACGCCGGCGCACCCGATTCGCGACCGGCGTGAAAAATTCCGAGCCGCGGCGCGGCAACCTGGGCGGCGTCCGGGATCGGGGGCGGATCGACGGAACGCGCAACTGTCGCCGGCGCCGCCCGGTTCACCGCAAGCCGAACCGGTCCGAGTGCAAGCTCCAGGCGCGCGAACGGCGAAGATCCGAAGATCTGCAGAATGTCGACCAGGTCTTCCGGCGTCACACCAGGATCTCGCCGTCCCGGGCGACGGTGTGCTTGCCGTCGACGACGATGCTGACGCGGTCGACTATGCCCTCCAGGCGCAGCACGCTGTTCACCAATCCCCGGTCGGCGCCATGCCCGATGCCGAAGTGCATCGCCCCGTAGCGCTTTTTCTCGCTGCGCATGCAGCCGGTGTAGGCAAGGCAGCGCCGATTGGTGCCGATGGCGATCTCCCCGCCCACGCGCCAGGAGTTCTCGTCTCCGTAGCGCTCCAGGTAGCCGCGCACCTCGCGCGCCTCGTGTCCGCCGCTGATGTCGACCACGCGTCCCTTCTCGATCTGCAGGCGCACGGGCTTCTTCCATTGCCCGGGCGGGAAATGCGCCGTCTCGTCCCAGACCACGACGCCGTTGGCGCTGTCCGGCAGCGGCTCCACGTGGACCTCGCCGAAGGGCCAGGTGCCGCCGCCGAGACGCCCGGTTTCCGGGTGGCGCTCGAAGGGCAGCTCGCCCCAGCGGCGCGCGAGCGCGCCGGGCGGGTAGCCGGAGATGTCGGCGACGAGGTCGGTGCCCGAGCTCGAGGTGACGTGGATCTCTCTGCCGTTGTCGTAGATCGCGCCGACGCGGCGCTGGATGTCGCACATCGCCGCGACCTCGGCCGCGGTGGACGCCCCGCCGCCATCGATCAGGATCTCCTGGTTCAGCTCCTCGAAGAGCCACACCGGCGTCTTGCCCTTGCCGCTGCCCTCGGAGCGCAGCTGGCGCAGGCCCGGAGTGCCGCTGTTGAGCGCGGTGGTCGTCAGCGCAAGAATCACGTCCGCGCCTTTCGCCGCGCCGATGGCGAGCGGAGAGGGGTCGGCGCAGTGATGGCTGCGCCGCGGGTAGAGGCAGAGCAGCGTTTCGGCGCCGCGGCTGTTGAGCACGCCCATCGTCGCCTGCCAGATGAGCGGATCCATCTGATCGTCGGTGAGAATGACGAACTTGTCGCCCGCGCGCACGTTGCGCATCGGGTACTCGAGGCATTTCAGCAGCGAGATCAGCCTTGTTGCCGGGGCGCCGTAGCGCGAGATCTGTTCCATGGCGTGGCTTCCTTGCGAATGCGCCCGCGAGTGTACGGCAGTTGTTATCATTCGTGGAACGCGTGGCCTCCTGAGGAATAATCTCCAATGAAAAAACTTCTTGCGCTTCTCCTCGTCCTGTTCGCTTCCGCGGCGCTCGCGCAGCCTTATCCTTCCAAGCCGGTGCGCTTCATCGTGCCCTTCCCGCCGGGCGGCACCGCCGACGTGCTGGCGCGGCACCTGGCGAACCGGCTGTCCGAAGCGCTCGGGCAGCCGTTCATCGTCGATAACCGGCCCGGGGCGGCGGGCAACATCGCCTCCGAGCTCGCCGCCAAGGCGGCGAGCGACGGCTATACGCTGTTCTTCGGCACCATCGGCACGCACGGCGGCATCAACGCGGCGCTCTATCCGAAGATCCCGTTCGACGCATTCAAGGACTTCCAGCCGATCGCGCTCGCCCACCTGCTGCCGAACGTGGTGATCGTGCACCCCGACTTCGCGAAGACGCTGCCCGAGCTGCTCGCGCTGCTGCGCCAGCATCCG
The DNA here is from genome assembly GCA_035550695.1 of Burkholderiales bacterium. GTDB lineage: Bacteria > Pseudomonadota > Gammaproteobacteria > Burkholderiales > SG8-39 > SCGC-AG-212-J23. The sequence goes on from DASZOS010000032.1 coordinate 23,681, forward strand.
GACAAGTACACCTTCGCCTCCTCGGGCAACGGCGGCATCTCGCACCTGAGCGGCGAGCTGATGAAGCAGATGGCCGGCGTGAAGATGGTGCACGTGCCGTACAAGGGCGGGGCCGCCGCCACCGCCGACATCATCGGCGGGCGCGTGACCCTGATGATCGAGACCGCGCCGAACGCGCTCGCGCACGCGCGCGCCGGGCGTTTGCGCGCGCTCGCCACCTCCGGCGCGAAGCGCAGCGCCGCCGCGCCCGAGCTGCCGACCATCTCGGAAGCCGGCCAGGCGTTCGGCCTGAACGGCTACGAGGTCACGACCTGGACCGCGCTCTACGCGCCCGCGGGCACGCCGAAGGAGATCGTCGGGCGCCTCGCCGCCGAGATGGCGCGCGCCGCAAGATCCAAGGACTACGTCGACAAGCTCGCTGCGATCGCGACCGACGTGCCCGAGTCCTCGCCCGAGCACCTGGCGGCGTTCATGAAGAGCGAGTTCGCCAAATGGGCGAAGGTGGTGAAGGAGTCCGGCGCCAAGATCGACTGATCAGGAGCCCGAAGTGCACGCGTTGCGCGCGATCGATCTCGACATCGCGCGCGGCGAATACGCGTCGATCATGGGCCCTTCCGGAGAGTAGAGCCGCTTCGTCGGTGTGATGGAATCGCTGTCGGCCGGTTTTACAGCGCGGGTCCCCGGTGCGCGCCACGGGTCCGCGGCTCGCGGCCCAACTACCTGAGCCGCAAGCACCTTTTCCAGCCTGGCAGGAAGCTTGCTTGGCCTCGGTCGACATTGCGTTTAGGGGGGTCCAATGAAAACAACGTTCGTCTTGTCACTGGCGAGGGCTCGGCTGCGCTTGGCCATCGCCGCGGGAACGATCGCGCTGGGCGCGGCGCTGTCGCCGCTTCCCGCGGGCGCGGTCGCCCTGGTCACCGACGCGAGCCAGCCGCCGTTCGGGCAGCTCGCGATGAACCCGAACGACGACGGCTCGAGCAGCCAACTCAACTTGCCGTTCGCGATCAATTTCTTCGGCCAGACACACAACAACTTCTGGATCAACAACAACGGCAACCTGACCTTCAACGCGTCGGTCGGCCAGTACACGCCGACGCCGTTCCCGGCGTCGAGCAACCCGATGATCGCGCCGTTCTGGGGCGACGTCGACACGAGCTGCTCCACCTGCGGCAGCGTGTTCGTGTCGTCGCCGAACGCGGACACGGTCGTCGTCACCTGGAACAACGTCGGCTACTACTCCGCGCACTCGAACAAGCTGAACGACTTTCAGGCGATCCTGCGCAACCGCGCCGGCACGCTCGAGAACGGCGCGGCGCTGCCGACCGGCGACTTCGACATCGAGTTCCGCTACAACACGCTGCAGTGGACGACCGGCGACGCGAGCGGCGGATCGAACGGGCTCGGCGGAACGCCGGCACAGGCCGGGTTCGACGCGGGCGACCACGTGAACTTCTTCACCCTGCCGGGCTCGCGGACCAGCGCCGTCCTCAACCTGGCGAACACCAGCAACATCGCCGGCGGCCCGGGCGGACTGTGGACCTTCGCGATCCGCTCGGGCGGTCTGCCGGGATCGACGCCGCAGAACCCGCTGATGCCGGTGCAGACGCAGGCCGGCTGGGACTTCGACTTCAACGTCGTGCTCAACCAGCAGGTGTTCATCGACCCGCACATCGCGATCGGCTACGACTACATCGTGGCGAGCGGTCCGCTGATGACCTCGGTCCTGCTGCCGACCGGCATCGGCGACGATCTGTACAATCTGTGGCTGTGGAACGGCACCGACTGGGTCGACACCGGAACGATCCTCACGGGCGGCGTGTCGCACACCTTCGTCGGCGGTGCGGTGGACCGCTTCCGGATCCTCGGCATCGAGACGTCCGCGGCGCTCGACAGCAGCGACCCGACCGCTTTCGTGACCGGGCTCACTTTCAACGGTACGGGCAACGTCGTCATGTCGATGAACGCGATCACCTTCCAGCACAACGGCGCGGGCGTGCCGGAGCCGCCGGCGCTGCTGCTGGTGCTGCTCGGGCTGGGCGTCCTGTCGATCGGCCGGCTCGTGTTGCGGCGCCAGCGCGTCGCGATCTGAGCGCCGTCGCCGCGCGACCCCTGCACAGGGCCCGCCCGGTTCCGCCGGGCGGGCCCTTTTCTTTCTCCATCGGGGGCTTCGCGTGCTGATCCGGACACTGGCGCTCGCGCTGCCGCTTTCGCTCTGGATCGCGGGTAGCGGCGCGCCTGCGGTCGCGGGCCAGCCCGCCCAGCCGGTGGCGACCTATGGCAGCTGGAGCGTCGAATGCGAACGGGACGCGAAGCCGGCGCGGTGCGCGGCGACGCAGAAGGTCGCGACGGACCCGGCCGGCGAGAAGGTGGTGCTCGGCGTGATCGCCGAGACGGCCCGCGGCCGCGACGCGCGCCCGCAGCTCACCTTCCGGTTCACGAACCGCGCGTTCGTGCCGGCCGGCGCGGGGCTGAAGATCGACGAGCACGAGCCGATGCGCGCGCCGATCTCGGCCTGCGACGACCAGGTCTGCGAGGTTCGCGCGTGGCTGACGCCCGAGCTCGCGCGGCGGATGCGCAACGGCCGGCTGCTGGTTTTCGCGTACTTCCTCGAGCCCGGGCGCCAGCTGTCGATGCCGGTGTCGCTCGCCGGGTTCGGCAAGGCGCTCGACCGGATGGGGCTGAAGGCGCTGGGGAACTGAGCTGCACCGTACGTTCGTCATGTGCGACGCACCGCTGACCTACAAGGCCGCCAGCACGGCGATCGTCAGGCTCGCCAGCGTTTTCGGGAGCCACAGCGTCACGCCGGGGAAAGCGGCGAGCAGCGCGAGGAGCAGCAGGTCGGCGGCGATGAACGGCGCGACGCCGCGGTAGATCCTGCGTATGGGGATGCCCGGCGCGAGGCCGTGGAGGATGAACACGATCACCCCGATCGGCGGGATGATCATGCCGAGCTCGATCACCACCACGTTGAGGATCCCCCACCACACCGGGTCGTAGCCCATCTCGACGATCACCGGCAGCACGAAGGGCAGGGTGATGAGCATCGCCGAGATCTCGTCGAACACGGCGCCGAGCACGAGGTAGGCGGCGAGGATGACGAACACCACGGCGAGCGGCGGCAGCGCGAGGCCGCGGATCGACTGCACCAGCGCCTCGGGGATGCGGGCGACGGTGATGAAGTAGCTGAAGACGAACGCGCCGATCAGGATCACGTAGAGCATCGCGGTGGCGCTCGCCGATTCGCGCAGCCCTTCGAGCAGCTTGGCCCGGCTCAGGCGCCCGCGCGCCAGCGCGAAGAGGAACGACAGCACCGCGGCGACCGAGGCCGCCTCGTTCACGGTGAAGACGCCGCTGTACAGGCCGCCGAACACGCCGACGATCAGGGCGAGCACCGGCGCCGCCTTGGCGAGCGCCGCGCGGCGCTCGGGCCAGTCCACTCGCGGCGTGACCGGGGCGACCGACGGATTGAGGCGCACGACGGCGGCGATCGCCATCAGGTTGAGGGCGATCGCCAGGAGCGCGGGGATCACCGCGGCGATGAAGAGATCGAAGATGAAGGTCTTGCTCGCCACGCAATAGAGCACCATCACCACCGAGGGCGGAATCAGGGACTTGAGCGTGCCGCCGGCGGCGATGGTGCCGGTGGTGAACGCCGGCGAATAGCCGCGCTTCAGCATTTCCGGCAGCGCCACGCGGGCGAAGGTCGCCGCGGTCGCCGTGGAAGAGCCGCAGACCACGCCGAAAGCGGCGCAGCCGCCGATCGTCGCGTAGGCGAGCCCGCCGCGGCGATGACCGAAGAGCGCGGCGACCGCGTTGTACACGTCCGCGGAGAACCCCGCCGTGCTGGCGAAGGTACCCATGAGCAGGAACAGCGGCACCGTGGCGATGTCGAGGTTGGAGAGCACCGCCACCGGCTCGTTGGCGAGCACGGTCAGCGCCGGCGCCCAGTCGGTCTGCAGCGCGAGCCCGACCACGCCGACCACCATCATGGCGATGCCGATCGGCACCTGGGCGAGGATGAGGATGAACAGCGCGCCGAGGCCCAGCGCGCCGATCGCGAGCGCGCTCATTTGGAGAAGACCTTCAGGAAGTCGCGCACGGCGACGAGCGCCTGCACCAGCACCGCGCACCACAGGATCGCGTCCACGCCGAACCAGAACGGCGCGGTCGGAATCTGCAGGACGAAGGTGGTCTCCTTCGCCCGCGCGAGCTTCTCGGCATAGATCCAGACCTGCCAGGCCGCCGTTGCGAGCACGGCGCAGACGAGCGCTGCGGCGAGCGCGTCGAGCGCGCGGCCGAGCCGCTTGCTGAGGAGCGCCCCCAGCCGGATGGCGATATTGCCGCGCTCCATCATCACGATCGGCAGGCAGCAGGAGATCGCCACCGCGATCGCCAGGCCGCCGAGGTCGCGCACGCCCTCGATCGGCCGGTTGGCGAGCCAGCGCATCAGCCCGTCGGCGAGCGTCATCGTCGCGAGCCCCATCAGGGCGACGAGGCCGATGACCGACAGCGCCCGCGTGCCCGCGAGCGCCATCCGCTCGAGCGCGGCGAGCATCCGGCTACTTGCGGGCGCGGTCCTTCTTGATCTCGGCGATCGTCGCCTGGTAGATCTCGGCGTGGCGCGGGCTCTTGGCGGCCCAGGCCTTGATCACCGGCTCGAACGCGGCGCTCGCCGCCTTCTGGTCGGCCGCGTTCGGGAACACCACCTTGCGCTTCGGGTCGTCCTGCAGCTTCTTCACCAGCGCCTTGTCGTACTCGAGCATCGAGTCGAGGTAGAGCTTGTTGATCCACTGCAGGCTGTGCTTGCGGATCGCGTCCTGGCCGGCCCGCGGCAGGGCCTCGAACTTCTTCCTGTTCATGACCACCGCGAGCGGCACCACCCCGAGGCGGATGAAGTAGTGATGGCTGGTCACCCGGGCGAGGCCGAAGTCGAACACCACGGCGGGCTGCGAAGTGGAGGCGTCGATGGTGCGCCGGCTCATCGCCTCGGGCACCTCCGTCGGCGGCATCCCCACCGGCACCGCGCCGAGCGCCTTGAGCGACTCGATCTGGATCACTCCCGAGCCGCGGATCTTCTTGCCCTTGAGATCCTTGACCGAGCCGAGCGGCTGGTTGGCGTGCAGGCTGAAAGGCGGCGTGGACCACATCGCGATCGGCACGTAGTCGCCGTAGTCGCGCAGCACGCCCGCCTCGACCAGACGCGTGTACACGCGCGTGCCTTCGGCGATGTCCTGGAAGAGCCCGGGCAGCTCGAGCACCTCGGTATCGGGGAAGCGCCCCGGGGTGAAGGGCGGCACGATGAAGCCGATGTCCGAGACGCCGTCGAGCACCATCTGCGCCTGCTGCTGCGGCGCGCGCCCGAGCGCGCCGTTCGGGTAGAGCTCGACCTCCACGGTGCCGCCGGAAGCCTTGTTCACTTCCGCCACCCACGGCTTCTTCACCGTGTTGAACAGGCGCTCGGTGTCGGGCGAGAACACCGCGAACTTGAGCTTGGCGGGCTGGGCCTGCGCCAGCAGGGGAAGAAAGACGAGCGCCGCAGCCGCCAGTTTCATCGTCAGCTTCATGCTTTTCCTTTCTTGCCTTCGAGTTGCATCGTCCATTCCGCGATGTCGCGCCGGCGCGTGAACCACACGCCCTTGTGCTTCCTGGCGTAGCTCAGCATCTGGCGCACCGCCGGGATCATCGTCGGCCGCGCGCCCATGTGGGCGTGCAGCGTCAGCTCGCACCACTTGGGCACCCCGGCGAGGCCCTCGGCGTAGAGCTGGTCGAAAGTCGCCTTCCATCCCTGCCACATGTAGTCCGGCGGGTTGCGGGCGGTGGCCCACATCCACAGGTCGTTGTGCGGCAGGTTGACGCGCGGCAGCATCACCATCGGCCCGTGCTTCGTCTCCTTGATGAACGGCAGGTCGTCGCTCATGTCGTCGCCGCTCCAGAGGTAGCCTTCCTGCTTCAGGAAGTCGAGCGTGTTGGCCGAGCTGGCGCTGCCCTGGCTCACCCAGCCCACCGGGCGCGTGCCCGCAGCCTCGCTCAGCACCTTGGTCACCTTGCGCATCTCGGCGAGCTCGGCTTCGGGATCGTCGTCGCGCGCCACCACGTCCTGCGCCCAGGCGTGGCCGACGATCTCGCAGCCGTAGTCGGCGAACGCGCGCACCACCTTGGGATGGCGCTCGCCGGTGAGGCCGCTGGTGGACACGCTGCCCTTGATCTTGAACTCGTCCATCAGGTCGAGCAGCCTCCAGCACCCGGCCTTGTAGGCGTACTCGGCGTAGGTGAGCGAGAAGTGGTCGACCTTGTTGGAGGTCTTCTCGAGCGTGAGCTGGCTCGCGCGCTCGAACGACTCGAGCGCCATGTTGAGCGACACGGCGATCTTCGCGCCTTTCGGCCAGCTCCAGGAGCGCGGGTAGTGGGATTTGCGTTTTTGCTTCTTCATGCGCGGAACTCCGGTCGTGTTTTCACGTAGTGCGGCTCCATCAGGGGTCGAAACCTGTCCATCGCCGCGCGGTTGAGGTCGGCGGGCGGCGTCTGTCCGCCGGGAAGCAGCGGCCGGTACGCCTGGCCGCCGATCTCCTCGGCGAACGTGCGCTTCGCGCGCGCCACCAGCGCCGGGTCCATGAGAAAGTCGATCACCGATGCGGCCATCGCCTTGGCGCCGGCGACCCCGCCCTTGTGCGCGATCGAGGTGGCGAGCGCCGCGCCCGCGGTCCAGTGGTGATAGACGAGGTGCGGCACGTTCGACGGAAACCAGACGCGCGCCATCGGCACCTTCCAGGAGATGTCGCCGCAGTCGTTCGAGGCGGCGATCTGCCGCGTCGGCCCGGTGAGCGGCGTCGGGCTCGGGCGCAGGCCGTCCTCGCGCGCGCCTGCCTCCCTCTGCAGCGCGCGGGCGAGCGCCTGCTCGTCGGCGCTCCATCGCGGCATGCCGATCGCCTCGATGTTCTTCTGGATCGCCTCGGCCATGGCCTGGTTGCCGCGCACCGGCCACACCGCGGCGCGCACGTTCACCTTGAGCTCGGTATTGCTCATCAGCGCCGCGCCCCCGGCGATCTTCTTCGCCTGCTCGAAGAGCGCGCGCGCGCCATCGGCGGCCGGGTCGCGGAAATACCACCACACCGCAGCGCGCGCCGGGATCACGTTGGGCTGCTCGCCGCCGTGCGTGATGACGCGGTGCGCGGTCATGCCGGGCCTGAAGTGCTCGCGGTACTGCGCGAGGCCCATGTCCATGAGGACCACCGCGTCGAGCGCGTCGCGGCCTTTCCAGGGCGACATCGCCGCGTGCGCCGATTCGCCGAGGAACTCGAAGTCCGCCGACACCATGGCCGACTGCATCAGGCCGTAGTCGGACTTGAACTCGTCGTAGATGTGGTCGTGCAGCGCGAGGTCGACGTCGTCGAAGTAGCCGTCGCGCACGTAGTAGGGCCGGCTGAGGAGCTGCTCCTCCGCCGGCGCGCCGAAGACCTTGAGGGTTCCCTTCAGGCCGAAGCGCTCCATCGCGTAGCGCAGCGCGAGCGAGGCGCTGACCAGCACCGCGGCGTTGACGTTGTGCCCCTCGCAATGCCCGGGCGCCCCGGGCACGATCTCGGCGCGCTCGGCGACGCCGGGCCGCTGCGAGTTCGACGGGTTGGCGTCGTACTCCGTGTGCAGCGCGATGACCGGCGAGCCGCTGCCGAAGGTGGCGAGGAAGCCGGTCGCAAAGCCCGAGATGCCGGCCTCGACCCGGAAGCCGTGCTGCTCGAGGAGCTCCATCATCAGGCCGGCGCTGCGGTGCTCCTGCATGCCGAGCTCACCGAAGTAGAACACCGAGTCGGCGAGCGTGGCGAGCGCCTGCCCGTTCCGCTCGACGAAATCGACCACGAATGCCTTCTCCTCCCCCATGCCGCGCATTATGCGGCGAGCGCCTCGAGGAAGGCGGACACGACCTGGTGAAACGCTTCCGGCTCCTCGCGAAACGGCAGCGCGCCTGCCCTGTTGATGGCGTGGAACTGCGCGACGCGCTGCTTTTGCGCGATGAGGCGGAACAGCCACAGCCCCTGGTCGAAGCTGCCGAGCGGGTCGTGGGTGCCCCAGACGATCTGCGCCGGCACCGGGTAGCCGCGCTCGCGGCAGAGCTCGTAGAGGCGCGCCTTGGCCGCCATGAGGCTCGGCTGGAACTCCTCGGAGCGGGCCGTGGGATGGGCCCTCGCCGCGCGCTCGCAGGCGTCGAGGAGCGCCGCGTCGATGTGCTGGTGCGAGTAGGAGACGCGCTCGAGGGCCCAGGCCTGCGAGCGCCGGCTCCACAGCGGCGGCGGCGGATGCGCAAGCGTGAGGTTGACCACGCTGTCGCCGGTCGGCGCCGCGGCGACGCTCGCGACGGCGCTGACCGAGCGCACGCGCTGCGGCGCTTCCGCCGCGAGGGCGAGGGCGACGAGGCCGCCGAGATCGTGGCCGACGAGATGCACCGCATCCCCGCCCAGCGCGGCGCGCGCTTCCTCGATCTGCGCCTCCACGGTCGGCCCACGCAGATCCAGGGCGAGAGCCTTGCGCTCGGCGGCGAAAAGCTCGAGCGCGCGGCCCCAGATGTGCGCGCCGCTGCAGTAAGGCGTCACGCCCGGAACGCCGCCGTGCAGAAAGATCACCGGCGCCTTCAGCATTGGGAAACGAACCTCGCGAGCAGCGCATTGAACCGCGCCGGATGCTCGCGGAACGGGAAGTGGCCGGACTGGTTGATGACGTGGAACTGCGCGCGCCGCTCGTGCTGCGCGATCATGCGAAAGAGCTCGATGCCGCGCTCGAGCGTGGCGGTGCGGTCGTCGAAGCCCCAGATCACCTGCGAGGGCCGCTGCAGCCGCCCTTCGTTCAGCCATTGCAGGGTCTCGCGCTTCTCGCGCGCGAGCTCGGGCAGGAAAAGCTTCACGCCGAGCTTCTCCTCCTCGATCTTGCGCACGCTTTCGCGGTACTTGGGCAGCGCGAGGATCTCGAGCACCGCCTTCACCCATTCGTCGGTGACCACGCGCGGATCGAAGCTGTAGCTCTGGTACACCCAGCGCACGCACTCGGGGGTGTACTTCGGATAAGGCGGCCGGGAGAGCACTACCTCGTTGGTGCCGACGCCGGGGCTGAGGGTGCCGCTGTTCACCAGCGTCACCGAGCGCACGAGATCATGGTGCTCCAGCGCGAGGCGCGCGCAGGCGTAGCCGCCGCGCGAGTGGCCGACCAGGTGGGCGGGCGGCAGCTGCATCGCGCGCAGGAACCCGGCGAGATGGCGCACCACCGCGCGCATCGTGTAGTCGTCGTTCCTGGGGTTGTCCGTGTAGCCCTGGCCGACCTTGTCGGGCACGATGACGCGGAAGCGCTCGGCGAGCGGCCGCTGGTTCAGGTTCCAGGTAAAGGCGCTGGAAGCCGAATCGCTCGTGCCGAAGTTGCCTCCGTACACCATTACGATCGGCTCGCCCGAGCCCGCTTCGTAATAGCGCGTGCGCAGGCCCTCGACGTCGATCCAGCGGCCCTCGGGCATCGGCATTGCGGACATGGGCCTAGGTTAGAGCGAGCCCCTCAATCGTCCAAGCCGAAACGCGAAAGCGTGTACCCATCAACAAATCCGCGCGCCGCAATGGCCGGATACCCGCGTTACTGATACGGTTATTGGTCCCTGGATCGAAAGGAAGCCGTCATGGGAGCTACGGTGTCTTCCTTCGCTGCGCGCGTCGGTTCGGTGGTCAAGACGCGGCGCACCCGAAAGATTTTCTGGTGGATCGCGGGCCTCGTCGCCGCCTTTGCCGCCATCGGCTTTCTCGTCGTTCCACCCATCGCGAAATCGAGGCTGGAGCAGGGGCTGTCGCAGGCGCTGCATCGCAAGGTCACGGTAGAGACAGTTCACGTCAATCCGTTCGCGCCATCGGTCACGCTGCGCGGGTTCGCGGTGCGCGAGCGCGAGAGCGATGCGCCTTTCGCCGGCTTCGACGAGCTCTACGTGAACGTGGCATGGACTTCGATCTTCCGCCTCGCGCCGGTGGTGGACGAGATCACGCTCGCGAAGCCGCAGCTGCGCGTGGTGCGCAATGCCGATCGGACCTACAACTTCCAGGACCTGCTGGACGAGCTCGCGGCGCGCCCCAAGAGCGACGCGCCGCCGCCGAAGTTCGCGCTGTTCAACATCCGGCTCGTCGACGGCCGCGTCGATTTCGAGGACCGGGCCGAGGGAGAGAACCATGCCGTGAGCGAGCTGCGCGTCGGCATTCCGTTCATTTCCAGCATGCCCGCGCATGCCGAGATCAAGGTGCTGCCCGAGCTCGCCGCCAAGGTGAACGGCGCGCCGCTGAGGTTCGCGGGCGACGCGCTGCCCTTCGAGGAGACGCGCGCTACCCACCTGAAGCTCGACCTCGACGGCTTCGATCTCACGCGGCTCGCGGACTACCTGCCGTTCGAGCCGCGCGCAAAGCTGCGCTCCGCGCTGCTCGACGCGCGCCTCGTGCTCGCGTTCGAGCAGCCCACGGGCAAGGCGCCGCAGCTCAAGCTGCGCGGCAGCACCGCAGTGCGCAGCCTCGCCCTGCTCGACATGCAGGACCGGCCGGTGCTCGCCTTTGAGCGCCTCGGCATCGAGCTCAACGAAGTCGAGCCGCTATTGCCGCGCGTCGATCTGAAGAGCGTCGAGCTCGACGGCGCGCAGGTGCACCTGCGGCGCGACAAGGCGGGCGCAATCAACCTGGCGCGCCTTGGTCCCGTGGCGCCCGCGCCGGGCGGCGCGAAGAAGGAATCGAGCGGCGCACCGCTCGCGCTGAAGATCGACCGCGTTGCGCTCAAGCTCGAGAAGCTGACCTTCAACGACCAGACCACCAGGCCCGCCTTCGACGCCTTTCTCGAGGAGGTCCGGCTCGACGGCAGCGGCTTCGAGCTGGAAAAGGGCAAGCGCTCGCAGTGGACGCTCTCGGCGCGCAGCGACGCGGGCGAGACGATCAAGCTCGCCGCGGGCGCGAGCGCCGAGCCGCTCGCCGTGGACGGACGCCTCGACATCGCCGGCGTGCCGCTCAAGCGCTATCAGCCGTACGTCGACCAGGCCGCGGATGTTCGAATCGATGACGGCACGCTGGACCTGGGTCTTGCCTTTGAATGGGCGAGCGAAAAGCTGAAGCTCGCGGACGCCGCGCTCGCTCTGCGCACCGTGCGGGCGAGGCTGCCCGGCGAGAAGGAGCCGTTCGTTCGCGTGGGGTCGCTGGAAATGAAGGGCGCGGGCGCCGACATCGCGGCGCAGACAGCGAGCCTCGGCGAAATCACGGTTCGCGAAGCGACGGCGCGCCTGCGCCGCGAGAAGGACGGCGTGGTCAACGTCACGCGTGTCGCGCGGCCTGGAAAGGCCGGCGAACAGGCCAAGGCACGGCCCTGGCGCATCGATCTCGCCCGCGCCTCACTCGAGCGCGCCGCGGTGAGCTTCGAGGACCTGGCGCCCGGCGAGCCGGTGAAGATCAGCATCGCGCCGCTCCAGCTCAAGGCCGAACGGCTGTCGACCGCGAAGGGTCAGCGCGGCAGCGTCAGTCTGCGCGCCACCATCGACAAGACCGGCACGCTCGCCGCAAGCGGGCCGCTCACGCTCGAGCCGCTCGCGGCTCGCCTGAACGTCACCGCCCGGACCATCGGTTTCGTCCCGGCGCAGCGCTACATCGACGACAAGGTGCATCTCGCGATCACTTCGGGCGCGCTCTCGGCGAAAGGCACGGCATCGCTCGAGATGCCGCCCGGAGGGCCGCTCAAAGCCGCGTACAAGGGCGACGTCGGCATCACGGATTTCGCGTCGGTCGACAAGCGCTCGACGCAGGATCTGCTGAAGTGGAAGGCGCTTTCGCTGGGGGCGGTCGACTTCGCGCTCGAGCCGCTGAAGGTGTCGCTCGAGGAGATCGCGCTCTCCGAATACTACGCGCGCATCATCCTGTCTCCCGAGGGGCGCTTCAATCTGCAGGACCTGGTCGTGAAGGCCGAGGCGCCGGCAGCCGCGGCGCCGCCCCAGGAGGCCGCCGCGAAGCCGCGGGCGCTGCCGCCGAACGTGCGCATCGGAAAGATCGCGCTGCAGGGCGGCAACGTGAACTTCAGCGATTTCTTCATCAAGCCCAATTACAGCGCCAACCTCACCGGCATCGGCGGCGGCGTGACGGAAATGACCCCCGAGAAGGCGGGCGATGTCGAGCTGCGCGGCAAGATCGACAACGCAGCGCCGGTGGAGATCCTGGGCCGCGTGAACCCGCTCGCCGTGGACCTGTTTCTCGACATGAAGGGCAGCGCAAGAGACATCGAGCTGCCGCCGCTTTCTCCCTACGCGGTGAAGTACGCCGGCTACGGCATCGAGCGCGGCAAGCTTTCGGTGAACGTCAAGTACGCCGTCGAGAGCCGCAAGCTCGTCGCGGAGAACCAGATCTACCTCGACCAGCTCACCTTCGGAGAGCGCGTCGAAAGCCCGACCGCCACCAAGCTCCCGGTGACGCTCGCGGTCGCGCTGCTGAAGGACCGCAACGGGGTGATCGACATCAACCTGCCGATCTCCGGATCGCTCGACGATCCGCAGTTCAGCCTCGGCGGCATCATCGTCAAGGTGATCGTCAACCTGATCGTCAAGGCGGTCACCGCGCCGTTCGCGCTGCTCGGCTCGCTTTTCGGCGGCGGCGAAGAGCTCGCCTACCTCGAGTTCGCGCCCGGATCGGCCGCGCTCGCCGGCGGCGAACAGGCGAAGCTCAAGAATCTCGCCAAGGCCTTGACCGAGCGCCCCGGGCTCAAGCTCGATATCAGCGGCCGGGCGGCGCCCGAGGCGGACCGCGAAGGCCTGAAGCGCGCCTCCATCGACGGCAAGGTCAGGGCGCAGAAATTCAACGACCTGCGCCGCGCCGGAGCCGCGCCGGCATCGGCCGATGCGCTCACCGTCGAGCCCGCCGAGTACGAGAAATATCTGCGCCGCGCCTACGGCGAGGAGAAGTTTCCGAAGCCGCGCAACCTGATCGGCCTCGCCAAGGACCTGCCGGTTGCCGAGATGGAGAACCTGATGCTCGCGCACGCGCAGGTCGCCGAGGACGATCTGCGGCTGCTCGCGAACGCGCGCGCCCAGGCCGCCAAGGAGTGGCTCGTCGCCGAGGGCAAGGTGCCGGCCGAGCGCGTGTTCCTGGTCGCGCCCAAGCTCGGCGCCGAAGGCATCAAGGACAAGGGCAAGCCGACGCGCGCCGATTTCGCGCTGAAGTGAGCGTCAGGACTTGTGGCCCTTGGTGAGCTGGGCCATGGTGCTTGCCACCGCCTGAATGCCGTATTTCTTGACGAGCGACTCGAGGCCGATCTCCACTTCCCCGCGCGTCGGCTGCTCTTTCGCGTCCTTTGCCACCTCGCGCTCGACGTAGGTGAGCGCGTCGGTGCCGCAGACCTGCACGCACATCGGCTCTTCGAGCGGCGGCACGCACTCGCACATGTCGCATTTAAGCGGCAGGCCGGAGTCGGGCTCGACGAAGTAATCCCGGGACGGGCAGGAGGCGCCGCAGAAGCTGCACTCGCTGTATTGCTTGCCGGCGATCGTATAGATGTGCCGGCCGTTGCATTCGGAGGGCGTGTAGTCGCCGGCGCGGATCGGCACGTATTCGTCGTTCAACTCGTCGGAGACGACGCGGATGCGTGCCTTGGACGGATTCACGCTGCTGTAGCGCGGGATGGCGTGGAAGGCCGAGCAGGCCATCTCGCAGGCGCGGCAGCCGGTGCACTTGTCGATGTCGACCCGGATCTCTTTGACGACCTTCGTGGCCGGGGTGGCGCTCACGCGGGCACCTTTTCCTCTGTTTTCAGAATTCCTCTTTGCTCGAGGTCGTCGGCGACGTAGCCGAGGTCGAGGCTCTCCAGCTTATCGCGCGTGGGAATGCCATCCATGTTCCACCCCTTGAAGGCGTAGTACTTGCTGAGCAGCGCCTGCTCCTTTTCCTCGTCGCGCACCGCCCAGTGGTCCTCGGGCGGGCGCTCGTGCTTGCGGCGCAGGCCCCGGCGGTTGTTGACCGCGCGCACGAGCGCGCGGATGCGCTGCGCCGTCTTCCAGAGCTTGTCTTTGCTCATCTCGAAGCCGGTCGCCGCCGAGATGATCTGCGGGAGGTTATTCATGTGGTAGGCGATATCGCCGCCGAATTGGCCGCGGAACGAGGAGACGAAGCCGCAGATCCCGGTCGAGTCGTCGATGTAGTGCATCGCCTCGTTCCACTCGACGATGTCGCAGGTCGCCTGCACCGGCATGTCGTTTCGCTTCTCCCATTCCAGGAAGTACTTCTTGAATTTCTCGTCGGGCACCGCTGCCCACTTGTCGACGAACGCCTGCCGCTCGCCGGGCGTGGGCAGCGGGTCCTGCGGGAACGAGCCCTCGATTTGCGTGATGCTCATCTTCTCGCCGGTGGCGAGCATCAGGAAGAAGGCCGGGTTTACCTTGCCGAGCTTGATCCCCACCTGCTCGAATTTCTTCACCGTGTTGTGGTCGTATTTCTCCGCGCCGTTGCCGATGCGCAGCGCCGCGTGCGACACGCCGTCGGCGAGGATGTCGCCGATGCCCTCGCGGCGCACGATCTTCTCGAGCAGGTAGAAGAAGCGTCCCCTGCTGTCGGCCGGCATGCCCGGGAAATCGCTCGCCTTGAGGATGCCGTCCTGCAGAAGCTCCAGCGCGAAGGCCATTGCTTGCGGCGCCGCCCAGGAGTCGATGCCGTACTCCTGCGCCACGCCCAGGATGTCGTAGCTGAAGTCGAGCTCGAGGAACGCCGCCATGTGGTAAGTGTCCTTGCCGAAGCACTTGTAGCCGAAGCGCTTGCGGCCGGGCCAGCTGATGACATTGCGGCACTTCTTCGGGCAGTTGTAGCAGCCGGTCTGCCGGTCCATGTGATCGTACTTCAGCCTGGTCCAGCGCTCCTGGAGCTCCTTGCTCCAGAAATCCTTCCTGCGCACGCGCGCGTTGCCCCACGAGAAATTGTTGTGGTGAAAGCTGTCGTCCTCGTCGACTGCCATCCAGTCGCCGCAGCCCGAGCTCTCGGCGATCTTGCGGTTCATGTTCAGCGCGATGTCGAACAGCTCGGCGGGCCGCGCGAGGTTCACGTCCTTCGTGCCGCGCACGGCGATCGCCTTCAGCCGCTTGTCGCCCATGATGACGCCGACCCCGCGCGCGGCGCTCGCGTGGTTATGGTCGATCGAGGCCATCCAGACGCGGTTCTCGCCGGCAAGCCCGATCGCCGCCACCTGGACCTTCTGGTCCTTCAGTTCCTGCTTGAGGGCGTCGCCGGTCTCGGTGGTGCCCATGCCGCGCAGATGCGTCGCGTCGCGGATCTCGACCTTGTCGTTGTTGATGTAGAGATAGACGAGATCGGGCGCCTTGCCGCGGATGATGATCTTGTCGTAGCCGGCGTGCTTGAGCTCCGGCCCGAAGAAGCCGCCGAAGAGCGAATGCGACATGTAGTTCGTCTGCGGCGAGAAGCAGTTCACGGTGGTGCGGTTCGCCGACGGAATCGGCGTGGCGTGCAGCAGCCCGGTGCTGAAGATGAGCAGGTTGTCGGGCGAGAACGGATCGGTGTCGGGCGGCACGCGGTCCCATAGGAGCTTCGCGGCGGCGCCCTGGCCGCCGAGAAACATCTCGCTCATCCTGCGGTCGTTCGCAACCTTCTCGATGCTGCCTCTGGTCAGATCGATCTCGAGGTCGAAGCCGGTTTCTGCGTATCTCATGATGTGAGGGACCTCATCAAAACGAAGGCGGCCTGGAGCGCCGAAGTGGGACACAGCGGGAAGCATTCCTTGCATCCCCAGCATTCCCTGGCGGCGATTTCCGGGATGAAGCTGATCTCGCGCGTCGGTCCGCGGTCGACGAAACCCACGGCGTTCTTCTGCTTCACCTCGGCGCAGTAGCGCACGCAAAGGCCGCACAGGATGCAGAACGAGGCTTCCTTGGGAAAACGGTCCTTGTCCGCCCGGTATTCGCGCGCGAGGCTCTGCAGCACCTCGGACTCCGGCGCGTGCGCGAGCAGCTGCTCGGTGAGCGTCTTGCGGATGCGGTCCAGCTGCTTCGATTTCGTATTGACGACCAGACCCGGCTGCACCGGGTGCGTGCAGGCTGCGACCAGGTTCGTCCTGCCGCCGGCCTCGGCTTCGACCGTGCACAGCCTGCAGCCGCCGAAAGGCTCGAGCTTCTCGTGGTGGCAGACCGTGGGAATCGAGATGCCGGCGCGCCGGGCGGCGTCGAGGACCGTCATGTCCTCGCTCGCCGTGACCTCCTTGCCGTCGATCTTCAGGGAGATCTCGCTCATGCCGACACCTGCTCTCCCGAGAAGCGCCTGACCGCGTCGTATTTCGGCGGGCACACGTCGAAGCAGGTACCGCACTTGTTGCACTTCGCCTGGTCGATGACGTGGAGCTCTTTCCGCGCGCCCGAGATCGCCTCGGAAGCGCAGTTCTTCAGGCAAAGCAGGCACCCGGTGCACGTTGCCGGATCGATGGAATAGGAGGTGAGCGCCTTGCACACATATGCCGCGCAGCGTTTCTCGCGGATGTGGGCTTCGTACTCCTCGCGGAAGTGACGGATGGTGGAGAGCACCGGGTTGGGCGCGCTTCTGCCGAGCGCGCAGAGCGAGGAGCGCTGGGTGGTGAAGGCGAGGTCTTCGAGAAGCTCGATGTCGCCCTCCTTGCCCCTGCCCTCGGTGATGTTGGCGAGGATGCGGTGCATCTGCTTCACGCCCTCGCGGCACGCGGTGCACTTGCCGCAGGATTCGTCGGCGAGAAAATTCAGGAAGTAGCGCGCGACGTCGACCATGCAGGTGTCTTCGTCCATCACGATCATGCCGCCCGAGCCCATGATCGCGCCGGCTTTCATGAGCTCGTCGAAGTCGACCGGGATGTCGAGATGCGCCTCGGGGATGCAGCCGCCCGCCGGTCCGCCGGTCTGCACCGCCTTGAACTTCTTGCCCTTGGGAATGCCGTCGCCGATCTTGTAGACGATGTCCCTCAACGTCACGCCCATCGGCACTTCGACCAGGCCGGTGTTCTTGATCTTGCCGACCAGCGAGAAGATCTTCGTGCCCTTGCTTTTCTCGGTGCCGGAGCGGCTGAACCAGGCGGCGCCCTTGTTGACGATGAGCGGCACGTTCGCCCAGGTTTCGACGTTGTTGATGTT
>DASZOS010000033.1:0-48194 GCA_035550695.1 Burkholderiales bacterium
GGTGGCGGGGGAGACGCACGAGTACACCGACATGTACCCGGGGATGGCGAAGCAGGCGCGCGACGAGGGCTTCGGCGAGATCGCCGACTGGTTCGAGACGCTCGCCAAGGCCGAGCGCAGCCACGCCAACCGCTTCCAGAAGGCGCTGGATTCTCTCAGTGATTGAGAGAGCCTCATTGCTGTCGCTCGAGGCCTACGCCAGGGAGCGCAATGCCTTCCGCGCCAAGGTTATGGAGCACAAGAAGCGCCGCACCGTGCACCTCGGCGCGCACCTTTCGCTGCAGTTCGAGGACGAGCTCACCATCCGCTACCAGGTGCAGGAGATGCTGCGCATCGAGCGCATCTTCGAGGACGACGGCATCCAGGGCGAGCTCGACGCCTACAATCCGCTGGTGCCCGACGGAAGCAACTGGAAGGCGACCATGCTCATCGAGTATCCGGACCCCGACGAGCGGCGCCGGATGCTCGGCGTGCTGAAAGGCATCGAGCGCGGCGTTTGGGTGCAGGTCGCGGGCTGCGAGCGCGTCTACGCGGTCGCTGACGAGGACCTGGAGCGCGAGAACGAAGAGAAGACCTCCTCGGTGCACTTCCTGCGCTTCGAGCTCTCGGCGGCGATGCGCGAGCGCGTACGCGGCGGCGCCGGCGCCGCGGTCGGCGTCGAACACGCGCGGTACCGCGCCAGCGTCGAGCTCGCTCCCGAGACGCGCGACGCGCTCGCTGCTGATCTCTTGTGAAGCCGCTGCTTTTCCTGTTGCTGGCGCTGTACGGGTCCGCTGTCGCTGGTCAAGTGAAGAGCGACTGGGAGCGCGAGAACGAGGATCGCCTGAGGCAGGCCGACGAGCAGGTGGTGCCGCCGCCGCCGTTCGACAAGGCGCGGCTGGTCGAGCTCGAGCTCGGGCTCGTTGCGGCCACCGATTTCCGCTATTTCGTCGACCCGGCGACGGTGAGCGTCGGCGCCGACCGCATCGTGCGCTACGTGGTCGTGGCGCGCAGCCCGAGCGGTGCGGAGAACGTGGCCTTCGAAGGCCTGCGCTGCCCGGGCGAGTACCGCATATTCGCGGTGGGCCGGCCCGACGGCAAGTGGGGCGGCCAGCCCACGGAATGGCGCCCGGTGCCGAAAGACGCGCGCCTCGCGGAAAACGCGCTCAGCCGGCGCTATTTCTGTCCGGCGCGGCGGGCGATTGCCAGCCCGCAGGAGGGCGTGGACGCGCTGCGCGCCGGAGGCCACCCGGCGCTCTTAAAGCAATACTAGGTTGTCCCGGTGGATGAGCTCCGGCTCGTCCACGTAGCCGAGGATCGCTTCAATCTCGCCAGAGGGACGGCGCATGATCCTGCGCGTCTCCTCGGCCGAGTAGTTCACGAGGCCGCGCGCCACTTCGCGCCCCTCGGGATCGACGCAGCCCACGACTTCGCCGCGCAGGAAATCGCCCGAGACCTCGACCACGCCGATGGGCAGCAGGCTCTTGCCGTCGCGGGCGAGGGCCTTTACCGCGCCCGCGTCCAGCCGCACGCGACCGGTGAGCGCCAGGTGGTCGGCGAGCCACTGCTTGCGCGCCGCGAGCGGCACGGTGCGCGCCGTGAGCAGCGTGCCGAGGCGCTCGCCCTTGGCGAGGCGCACGAGAACTTCCGGTTCGCGCCCTGAGGCGATGACGGTGTGCGCGCCGCTGCGCGCGGCGCGCTTAGCGGCGAGCACCTTGGTCAACATGCCGCCCTTTGCGAGCGCGCTGCCCTTGCCGCCCGCCATCGCTTCGAGCGCCGGGTCGCCCGCTACCGCTTCCTCGACGAGCTTGGCGTTCGGGTTGCGGCGCGGGTCGGCGTCGTACAGGCCGGCCTGATCGGTGAGGATGACGAGCGCGTCGGCCTCCACGAGATTGGTCACCAGCGCGCCCAGCGTATCGTTGTCGCCGAGCTTGATCTCGTCGGTCACCACCGTGTCGTTCTCGTTGATCACCGGGATTACGCCCAGGTGCAGCAGGGTGCGCAGGGCCGAGCGCGCATTGAGGTAGCGCTGCCGATCGGCCATGTCGGCGTGCGTGAGCAGCACCTGCGCGGTGTGAAGCCCGTGGCTGCGGAAGCAGCTCTCGTAGCACTGCACCAATCCCATCTGCCCGACCGCCGCCGCCGCCTGCAGCTCGTTCATCGCGTGCGGGCGCCGCGTCCAGCCCAGGCGCTGCATGCCTTCGGCAATGGCGCCGCTCGAGACCAGGATGACGCGCCGGCCAAGCCTCGCCAGCTCGGCGATCTGCGCCGCCCAGCGGGCGATCGCGGCCGCGTCGAGCCCGCGGCCCCCGTCGGTGACGAGGGCGGAGCCCACCTTGACGACCAGCGTCTTAGCGTCGGCGATCATTTCCTGGCCAGTTCACGGGCGACCGCCTTGCACATCTCTCGCGTGCCGGTCGCACTGATCGCCGCCACTTTGAACCACGGCCGTTTCCAGCGCAATTGACGCAGTACCCT
Organism: Burkholderiales bacterium; assembly: GCA_035550695.1. GTDB lineage: Bacteria > Pseudomonadota > Gammaproteobacteria > Burkholderiales > SG8-39 > SCGC-AG-212-J23. The sequence goes on from DASZOS010000033.1 coordinate 2,458, forward strand.
GCGGATGCGCGCGTCGGCGTCCTCGACGGCATCGGCCTTGTTGAAGGCGAGCCACCGCGGCTTGCGCGCCAGGGCATCCCCGTATTTCTTCAGCTCGGCGGCGATCACCTTGATGTCCCTGGCCGGATCCTCGCTGGTGAGGTCGACGATATGCAGCAGCAGCCGGGTGCGCGAGAGGTGGCGCAGGAACTGATGCCCGAGCCCCGCGCCCTCGGACGCACCCGCGATGAGCCCTGGGATGTCGGCGACCACGAAGCTCGCTTCGCCGACGCGCGCCACGCCGAGCGACGGGTTGAGGGTCGTGAAGGGGTAGTCGGCGACCTTCGGCCGGGCGCTCGAGACGGCGCGGATGAAGGTGGACTTGCCCGCGTTCGGCAGTCCGAGAAGCCCGACATCGGCGAGCACGCGCAGCTCCAGGGCGAGGCTCTTCTCCTCGCCCGGCTCACCGCGCGTGAACTGCCGCGGGGCGCGGTTCACGCTCGACTTGAAGTGCAGGTTGCCCAGGCCGCCAGCGCCGCCCCGGGCGAGCAAGACGCGCTCGCCGTCCCTGGCGAGGTCCGCGAGGAGCTCGCCGCTCGCTTCGTCGCTGATCAGGGTGCCCACGGGCACCCGCAACTCGATATCGCGGCCCGCGCGGCCGTCGCAGTCGGAACCCATGCCGCGCGCGCCGTTCTCGGCCCGATGGATGCGTGCGAAGCGGTAATCGAGCAGCGTGTTGACGTTGCGGTCGGCGCGTGCCCACACGCTGCCGCCGCGACCGCCGTCGCCGCCGTCGGGTCCGCCGCGCGGCACGTACTTCTCGCGCCGGAAGCTCGCGGCGCCGTCGCCGCCCTTGCCGGCGTGCACCTCGATCTTCGCTTCGTCGATGAACTTCATGGGTTTGGAAACAAAAAAGCCCTACCGGCTTCGATAGGGCTTTCTATGTGGAGAAGTACCGGCTATGCCGGAAGCACACTGACCGTCTTCTTGCTGTCCTCGCCTTTCACTGCGTACTGGACCTGTCCGTTGACGCGGGCAAACAGCGTATGGTCGCGCCCGACGCCGACATTGCTCCCGGCATGGACCACGGTGCCGCGCTGGCGCACCAGGATCTGGCCGGCGTTGACGCGCTCGCCGCCGTAGACCTTCACGCCCAGGCGCTTCGCCTGCGAATCGCGGCCGTTCCTCGAGCTGCCGCCTGCTTTCTTGTGTGCCATGCCTTTAGACCCCGCTGGGGGCTTCCTTTCCTCTAGCCTTGAATGATGTCGTCGATGCGCAGCTCGGTATACGACTGCCGATGCCCCTGGGTCTTCTGGTAGTGCTTGCGGCGGCGCAGCTTGAAGATGCGCACCTTGTCGCCGCGGCCGTGCGAGACGACGGTGGCCTTGACCTGCGCGCCGGACACGAACGGCGCGCCGACCTTCACGCCGTCGCCTTCGCCGACCAGCAGCACCTCGTCGAACGACACCGCGGCGCCGACTTGCGCCGCGAGTGCTTCGACGCGCAGCTGCTCGCCGGACTGGACGCGGTATTGCTTGCCGCCGGACCTGATGACTGCGTACACGATTTGCTCCCCGCCTTGCATCTGCAAAGACTTGGAATTATAAGCGAATCATGAATTTCCTGTCCATGCTGGCCCCGGTCTCGGCCGATATGCAACGCGTCGACGAGCTTATCCGGGCCCGGCTGGATTCCGACGTGGCCCTGGTGCGCCAGGTCTCCCAGTACATCGTGGCCTCCGGGGGAAAGCGCCTGCGCCCGGCGCTGCTGCTGCTCGCTGCGGGAGCGCTCGGCTATAAAGAAAAGCCCGGCGGCTCGACGCTTTTCCAGCTTGCCGCGGTAGTGGAGTTCATCCACACGGCGACGCTGCTGCACGACGACGTCGTCGACGAGTCGCAACTGCGGCGCGGCCGCAGCACGGCGAATGCCGCCTTCGGCAACGCCGCGGCCGTGCTGGTCGGCGACTTCCTGTACTCGCGCGCCTTCCAGATGATGGTCGAGCTCAACAGCATGCGCGTGATGCAGGTGCTCGCCGAAGCGACCAACACGATCGCGGGCGGCGAAGTGCTGCAGCTCATGGGCAGCCACGATCCGCAAGTGAGCGAAGAGCGCTACCTCGAGGTGGTCCGGCGCAAGACGGCGAAGCTTTTCGAGGCGACGGCGCGCCTCGGCGGCGTGCTCGCCGGCTCGGCGCCCGGCTTGGAGAGCGGCCTTGCCGACTACGGCATGCACGTCGGCACCGCCTTCCAGCTGATCGACGACGTGCTCGATTACTCGGGCGACGAGGCAGCCATCGGCAAGAGCCTCGGCGACGACCTCGCCGAGGGCAAGCCCACGCTGCCGCTCATCTACGCCATGCGCTGCGGCAGCGCCGAGCAGGCCGCGACCGTACGCAAGGCGATAGCCGAAGGCGGCCGCGACGACTTCGCGCAGGTGCACGAGGCGATCCGGGCGAGCGGCGCGCTCGACTATGCGCGCGCGACCGCGCTCCGGCAGGCGCAAGCCGCGGCGCAGGCGATCGCCATGTTGCCCGCCTCGGAATACAAGGATTCTTTGCTAGAATTGGCGTCCTTCTCCGTGACGCGCAGCAACTAGTTTCCACATCAATTCGGGGTGTAGCTCAGCCTGGTAGAGTACTGCGTTCGGGACGCAGGTGTCGGAGGTTCAAATCCTCTCACCCCGACCATCTCCCGCCCGCTTTTGCGCCAAGGGTGATAATCGCGCGATGGGCCGACTCGTGGTGCTGATCCTGCTCGTCGTCGCCGCCGTCTGGCTGGTGCGCCGCGCCTTGCGAAGTCCCGCCCCCGGGCAGGGCATGGGACAAAAGCCGGCGACGGCCGACGAGCTCGTGGCCTGCGCCCATTGCGGAATGCACCTTCCGCGCGCCGAGGCCTGCCCCGCCGCAGGCGGCCTGTACTGCAGCGAAGAGCACGCCCGGCTCGGAAAGCGCTGATGGAAGGCCCGATCCGCTACCCGGAGCTGTTCGCCCCGCCCCAGGAGCGCACGCCGGAGTCGTTCTGGATCTCGCTGCGCTACTTCAACCTCTACCGGATCGCGGTAGCGACGCTGTTCCTCACCGTCTCGCTGATCTACGCCGACGCGCTAAATTTCGGCTCGCATTCGGCGCAGCTTTTCCGCTACACGTGTCTTGTATACCTCTTGGGCGCGATCGCCTTCCAGGCGCTGCTGCGCAACCTGCGCGATCTGTTCAACGTGCAGCTCTCGCTGCACGTCGCGCTCGACATCGTGGCGATCACGCTGCTCATGTACGCGAGCGGCGGCATCCGCAGCGGCCTGGGGGTGATGCTCGTAATCTCGCTCACCGGCGCGGCGATCGTCGCGCCGCGGCGGCTCGCCCTGCTGTACGCGGCGCTCGCGGCGATTGCGCTGCTCCTCGAGCAGGCTTACTGGGTGCTCGTCCACGACGCGCCGGAGGCGAATTTCCTGCACCCCGGGCTGCTCGCCATGGGCTTCTTCGCGACCGTCGGCGTGACGAGCTGGCTCGCGCAGCGCGTAGCGGCAAACGAGGCGCTCGCGCGCCAGCGCGGCCGCAGCCTCGCCACGCAGATGCGCATCAACCAGCTGGTGATCCGCGACATGCATGACGGCGTGGTGGTGCTCAACCGCGAGGGGCGGGTGGTGCAGTACAACCCCCAGGCGCAGAGCCTGCTCGGCGCCGATCCGCTGCTCGGGGCGCTGATCGGCGAGCTGCTGCCCGGTTTCGGCACGCGGCTCGATTTCGAGCTCGGCGGGCGCAGCATCGGCGTGCGGATCCTGGAGACCGGGGGCGACGAGGAGCTCTCCGTGCTGTTCGTCGAGGACATGACGCGCACGCGCGAGCAGGCGCAGCAGCTCAAGCTCGCGGCGCTCGGCCGCCTCACGGCGAACATCGCGCACGAGATCCGCAATCCGCTCGCCGCGATCAGCCACGCCGGCGAGCTCCTCGGCGAGGAAAAGCGCGCCGAGCACCGCAAGCGCCTGACGCGCATCATCGGCGACAACACCCGGCGCCTGGAGCGGCTGGTCTCCGACGTGCTGCAGCTCAACCGCCGCGACCGCATCGCCGCCGAGCCGATCCGGCTGCGGCCGTGGCTCGCCGCTTTCGTCGAGGAGTTCGTCGCCAACGAGGAAGTGCCGGCGGATCGCTTCGTGATCGAGGCCACACGCGACGTGGCGGTCGAGTTCGACCGCGAGCACCTGCGCCAAGTCATGTGGAACCTGCTGCGCAACGCGGTGCGCTACGCGCGCAGCGAGCCGCGCAGCGTGCGCCTGGCGATCGGCGGGCTGGGCGACCGCGTCGAATTGAGCGTGATCGACAACGGCCCCGGCGTGCCGGCGTCGAACGAGGGCGAGCTCTTCGAGCCCTTCTTCACCACGGAAGCCAAGGGGACAGGCCTGGGCCTGTATCTCGCGCGCGAGCTGTGCGCGGCCAACCGCGCCGCGCTGGAATACGTCCACGGCGGCTCCGGGGCGCACTTCCGCATCCGCGCACGCCAGGCCGGCGCGAGCGCGCGCGCGGCATGAAGCGCGGCGAGCGACGCGGGACGCAGCGCGGCGCCCAGGTGCTGGTGGTGGACGATGAGCCCGACATCCGCGAGCTGCTCGAGCTCACGCTGGTGAAAATGGGCCTCGGTGTGGCGAGCGCCGGGTCGATCGCCGAGGCGAAGGAACGCCTGAACGGCGCGCGCTACGACCTGTGCCTCACCGACATGCGCCTGCCCGACGGCGAGGGGCTCGATCTCGTGCGCTACATCGCCGGGCTCGGAGCCGACCTGCCGGTGGCCGTGATCACCGCCCACGGCAGCGCCGAGAACGCGGTGGCCGCGCTCAAGGCCGGCGCCTTCGACTATGTCTCCAAGCCGGTCGGATTGGACCAGCTGCGCGCGCTGGTGCGCTCGGCGCTGTCGCTTCCCGCCTCCGCGCCCCCCAAGGACCAGCAACTCCTGGGCAGGAGCGCGCCGCTTGCGCAGGTGCGCGAGCTTATCGGCAAGCTCGCGCGCACCCAGGCACCAGTCTACATCTCGGGAGAATCGGGCAGCGGCAAGGAGCTCGCCGCGCGCTTGATCCACGAGAACGGCGCGCGCCGCGACAAGCCTTTCGTCCCGGTGAATTGCGGCGCCATCCCGGAGACGCTCATGGAGAGCGAGTTCTTCGGCTACAAGAAGGGCGCCTTTACGGGCGCCAGCGAGGACCGGGAGGGATTCTTCCAGGCGGCCAACGGCGGCACGCTGTTTCTCGACGAGGTGGCGGAGCTGCCGCTCGCCATGCAGGTGAAGCTGCTGCGGGCGATCCAGGAGAAACGGGTGCGCAAGGTCGGCGCGACGCAGGAAGACCCTGTGGACGTGCGCCTCATCAGCGCCACCCATCAGAACCTCTCCGCCCTGGTGGCCGCGGGGCGCTTCCGCCAGGATCTCTTCTACCGGCTGAACGTCATCGAGCTCAAGATGCCGCCGCTGCGCGAATGCCGCGAGGACGTGCCGGGGATCGCCACCGCCATCGTGGAGCGCCTCGCGCGCCAGAACGGGATGCCGACGCCGCGCCTCGAGGCCTCGGCGCTGGAGGAGCTCGGCCGCTACGATTTTCCGGGCAACGTGCGTGAGCTCGAGAACATCCTCGAGCGCGCGCTCGCCCTCTCCGGCGCGAGCGAGATCCGCGCCGAGGACTTGCGCCTTGTGCCGAGCGCCGATGCCGAGCCGGCGAGCGGCGGGGCCGGGGAGACGCTGCCCGATTACCTGGACGGTCTCGAGCGCAAGGCGATCCTCGAAGCGCTGGGCAAGACCGGCTTCAACCGCACCGCGGCGGCGAAGCTGCTCGGCATCACTTTCCGGCAGCTGCGCTACCGGATGCAGCGGCTCGGCATTACCGATGAAAGCCGTTGACTGCCCGAACTGCGACGAGCGCCCGCAGGGCACCCAGGTCACCCTCGCCGTCATTCACTGCATCAGCCTGCCCCCGGGGGAGTTCGGCGGCGATGCGATCGAGCGCCTGTTCACCAACCGGCTGGATCCAGGCGAGCATCCGTACTACCGGGACATTGCCGCGCTCAAGGTCTCGGCGCATTTCCTGATCCGCCGCGACGGCGAGACGCTGCAATTCGTGCCGGTGGAGCGCCGCGCCTGGCACGCCGGGGTCTCGTCGTGGCGTGGACGCGGCCGCTGCAACGATTTCTCGGTAGGCATCGAGCTCGAGGGCGACGCAGCGTGCCGCTTCGAGGACGCGCAGTATGCCGCGCTCGTCGCGCTCCTCGCGCGCCTGCGCGAGCGGCTGCCGTTGCGCGACATCGCCGCGCACAGCGACGTCGCGCCCGGGCGCAAGAGCGATCCGGGCGCGTGCTTCGACTGGCGCCGCGTGCTCGCCGCGCTGGCGATCTACTAGATTTAGAAATCACCGCGCATTCTTCCACTGGATGTTGTACAGCGCTGCCTGCATTTAGGGGATCGCTGTGGCATTTATCCAACATTTAGTAGGTTCCGGGCTTGCAAAATGAAGCAGCCGTGTGTACATTGCCCCACAACAGCTAGGTTCCAAGGGTGATAGCGCACTAAATGTAGTAGTAAGCCAACCGGCAGTTGCAGGTCGTCACAGAAGAACCGCAGGACGCGGCCCGGGCGACGGACAAAAGCGTAAGAGGAGAGAACATGCAGATCGCTCAGGACAACGCCACGGCAAGTGCTGGTTTGGGCGTATCCCTTCCTGAGGACGGCAGCGCCGCGCGCAGCGTCTTTTGCGAATACAAGGTGATCCGGCGCAACGGCGCCGTCGTCGGCTTCGAGCCCGCCAAGATCGCCGTGGCCATGACCAAGGCCTTCCTGGCGGTGAACGGCAGCCAGGGCGCCGCCTCAGCCCGCATCCGCGAGCTGGTAGCGGGCCTCACCGATGCGGTCGTCGGCACGCTGGTGCGCCGCCAGCCCCAAGGCGGCACCTTCCATATAGAAGACATCCAGGACCAGGTCGAGCTCGCCCTGATGCGCTCGGGCGAACACGACGTTGCGCGCGCCTACGTGCTGTACCGCGAGGAGCGCGCGAAGGTCCGCGCCCAGGAGAAGACCTCGAAGAACGAGGGCGGCCTGCATGTGGTCGAAAACGGCGCGCGCCGGCCGCTCGACCGCAACGCGCTGCGCCGGCTCGTCGAGTCGGCCTGCGAGGGCCTGGCGGACACTTCGGCCGACGCGATCCTCGAAGCCACGCTGCGCGACCTGTACGACGGCGTGCCAATGGAGGAAGTGCGCAAGTCGGCGGTGCTGGCGGCGCGCGCGCTGATCGAGAAGGAGCCGGCCTACGGCTACGTCACGGCGCGGCTGCTCCTGAACACCATCCGGCTCGAGGTGCTCGGCGACGAGGCGAGCCAGGCCGACATGGAAGCGCGCTACGCGACCTACTTCCCCCGATTCATCGAGCGCGGCATCGCCGCCGAGCTCCTCGACCCCGAGCTCGCGCGCTTTGACTTGCACAGACTGGCCAAATCCCTGAAGGCAAGGCGCGACCTGCAGTTCGGGTACCTGGGCCTGCAGACGCTCTACGACCGCTATTTCCTGCACGTGGGCGGCCGGCGCATCGAGCTGCCGCAGGCGTTCTTCATGCGCGTGGCGATGGGGCTCGCGCTGCGCGAGAAGGACCGCGAGGCGCGCGCCATCGAGTTCTACGACGTGCTGTCGAGCTTCGACTTCATGAGCTCGACGCCGACGCTGTTCAACTCCGGGACGCTGCGCTCGCAGCTCTCGAGCTGCTACCTGACCACCGTGTCGGACGACCTGGAGGGGATCTACGACGCGATCAAGGAGAACGCGCTGCTCGCTAAGTACGCCGGAGGCCTCGGCAATGACTGGACCCCGGTGCGCGCGCTCGGCTCGCATATCAAGGGCACGAACGGCAAGTCGCAGGGCGTGGTGCCGTTCCTCAAGGTGGTGAACGACACCGCGGTGGCGGTCAACCAGGGCGGCAAGAGGAAGGGCGCGGTCTGCTCCTACCTCGAGACCTGGCACTTGGACATCGAGGAGTTCCTCGAGCTCAGGAAGAACACCGGCGACGACCGGCGCCGTACGCACGACATGAACACGGCCAGCTGGATCCCGGACCTGTTCATGAAGCGCGTGATGGAGAACGCCGACTGGACGCTCTTCAGCCCTTCCGAGGTGCGCGAGCTGCACGAGAAGTCCGGCCGGGCCTTCGAGGAAGCCTACCTGCGCTTCGAGGACAGGGCGGCGCGCGGCGAGATCAAGCTCTTCAAGAAGATCCCCGCGGTGCAGCTGTGGCGCAAGATGCTCTCGATGCTCTTCGAGACCGGGCATCCCTGGATCGCCTTCAAGGATCCCTGCAACCTGAGGAGCCCGCAGCAGCACGTCGGCGTGGTGCACAGCTCCAACCTGTGCACCGAGATCACGCTGAACACCTCGAAAGACGAGATCGCGGTCTGCAACCTGGGCTCGGTGAACCTGGTTGCGCACATGACGGCGAACGGCCTGGATTTCTCAAAAATAAAAAGAACAATTTCGACGGCGATGCGGATGTTGGATAACGTCATCGACATCAACTACTACGCGGTCGACAAGGCGCGCAATTCCAACCTGCGGCACCGCCCGGTGGGCCTGGGCATCATGGGGTTCCAGGACTGCCTGCACCGCATGCGCGTGCCCTACGCCTCGCAGGAGGCGGTGGAGTTCGCGGACCGCTCCATGGAGATGGTCGCCTACGCCGCCTACTGGGCGTCCACCGAGCTCGCCGAGGAGCGCGGCCGCTACCCGTCTTTTGCCCGCTCGCTATGGGACCGCGGCGTGCTGCCCCAGGACACGCTCGACCTGCTCGCCGCCGAGCGTGGCGGCTACGTGGAGCTCGACCGCTCGGCGATGCTCGACTGGGAGGCGCTGCGCGCGCGCATCCAGCGGCATGGGATGCGCAACTCCAACTGCATCGCCATCGCGCCCACGGCGACGATCGCCAATATCGTCGGCGTGTCGGCGTCGATCGAGCCGACCTACCAGAACCTTTTCGTGAAGTCGAACCTCTCGGGCGAGTTCACCGTGGTGAACGAGCACCTGGTCGCCGACCTGAAAAGCGCCGGGCTGTGGGACGAGGTCATGATCGCCGACCTCAAGTACTTCGACGGCAACCTCGCGCGCATCGACCGGGCGCCGGCCGCCCTGCGGCGGCTCTACGCCACCGCGTTCGAGATCGAGCCGAAGTGGCTGGTCGAGGCGGCGGCGCGCCGCCAGAAATGGATCGACCAGTCGCAGTCGCTGAACATCTACATGGCGGGCGCTTCCGGCCGCAAGCTCGACGATACCTACAAGCTCGCCTGGATCCGCGGCCTCAAGACCACTTACTACCTGCGCGCCATGGGCGCGACCCACGCCGAGAAGTCGACCACCAAGACCGGCCAGCTGAACGCCGTGCCGACCACGCTGGAGACCACGGAAGATCCGAAGTTCTGCGCGCTTGACAACCCGGACTGCGAGGCCTGCCAGTGATCACGCTCGGCGCCCGCCAGTTCAGCGGGCCCTTCATCGCCGCCCTGTGGACGCCGCCGCGGGCCCCGGGCCTGTACGCGGTGATGGTTCCGGGCTGGCGGCTGCTCATGTTCCACGCGGTGCATTTCGGGCACTCTGCGGACCTCTCGAACCCGCAGCTCATCAGGAGCGACGCCAGGTACGGTTACTGGCTGACGCTCGCCGGAACCGAATGGAACCTGTACGTGGCGACCTGCGACATGTACCAATCGACCGAAAGCGAGCGGCAGGCCGCCTGCCGCGAGCTGCTCTCGCTTCCGATGACGACAACACGGGGACCGACGCATGCTCAGCTTCGAGGATGAGGGCGGCTTGACGCCCTTGCCCGGCCTGGCGATCCAGCCGGCGACGCCGTTCCTGCCGCAGTCTCCGGGCGCGCAGCCCCAGAAACGGCCGGAAGCGGCGCTGCGACGGGTCACCGTCGAGGACAAGCAGGTCATCAACTCCAAGGCGGACGTCAACCAGCTGGTTCCGTTCAAGTACAAGTGGGCCTGGGAGAAATACCTCGCCGCCTGCGCCAACCACTGGATGCCGCAGGAAATCAACATGAGCCGCGACATCGAGCTCTGGAAGGATCCGCGCGGGCTCACCGACGACGAGCGCCGGCTGGTGAAGCGCAATCTCGGCTTCTTCGTCACCGCCGATTCGCTCGCCGCCAACAACATCGTGCTCGGCACCTACCGGCATATCACCGCCCCGGAATGCCGCCAGTACCTGCTGCGGCAGGCCTTCGAGGAGGCGATCCACACCCACGCCTACCAGTACATCGTCGAGAGCCTGGACCTGGACGAGGGCGAAGTGTTCAACGCCTACCACGAGATCGCGTCGATCCGCGACAAGGACGAGTTCCTGGTGCCGTTCATCGACACGCTGACCGACCCGGCATTCGTCACCGGCACGCCGGAGGCCGACCAGAAGCTGCTGAAGAGCCTCATCGTGTTCTCCTGCCTGATGGAGGGCCTGTTCTTCTACGTCGGCTTCGTGCAGATCCTGGCGCTGGGGCGGCAGAACAAGATGACCGGAGCGGCCGAGCAGTACATGTACATCCTGCGCGACGAGTCCATGCACTGCAATTTCGGCATCGACCTCGTGAACCAGATCAAGCTCGAGAACCCGCAGCTCTGGACTGCAGCCTTCCGCGAGGAGATGCACGAGCTCTTCCGCCGGGCCGTCGAGCTCGAATACCGCTACGCCGAGGACACGATGCCGCGCGGCGTGCTCGGGCTCAACGCCCCGATGTTCAAGGAGTACCTGCGCTTCATCGCCAACCGCCGCTGCCAGCAGATCGGCCTCGACACGCTCTACCCCGCGGCGTCCAACCCCTTCCCGTGGATGAGCGAGATGGTCGACCTGAAGAAGGAACGCAACTTCTTCGAAACGCGCGTCATCGAGTACCAGACCGGCGGCGCACTGAGCTGGGATTAAAACAACACATGAACGAATACTGGGACGAAGAAATGCGAATAACCGCGTGCAAAGCCGAAGAAGACTATAAGCTGTGGTTACGTTTCGAAGATGGACTGGAGGGCAGCGTGTTTCTCGGCAACCTGCTGGAAATCGGCGCATTCCAGCTCTGGCGCGACGTGCGCGAGTTCGAGAAGGTGAGCGTCGACCCGGAATCGGCGACCGTCACCTGGGAAGGCGGCATCCGCCTCGACGCCGACATTCTTTATCATGACGTCAAGAGCAACCAAATTCAGCATGCCGGTGCGGGGCAACCCGCGCCGGCGGTTGGATAGTCCGGAGCCGTAAGGCCGGGCTTCTTTTGTTCAACAACCTTGAAGGAGATTGAGAATGGCGAAGAAAAAAGCGAAAAAAGGCGGAAAGAAAAAGAAGAAGAAGAAAGCATCATCAAAGAAAAAACGGAAGTCAGTAAGAAAAGCTGGTAAGAAGAAGGCGGCAGGCAAAAAGAAATCCGCCAAGAAGAAGAAAAAGGCGGGAAAGAAGAAAAAGGCAAGCAGAGCCGCCAAACCGGCCAGCCCTGCGGAACCGATGGCGAGCACTCCGGCAGCACCGCCATCCACCGCTGCGACTCCCGGCGCGAGAACCGCGCTGAATCCAGCGGCCGCGTGGCCGTTTCCCACCGGCTCCCGGCCGTAACCGGGAACCGGAGGGACGAGGCGGGGGGCGCAAGCCCCTCGCCGGCCCCTCGAAGCTCAGCGGACCGGCTAGGTCACTTCGGCCCAAGACTGGAGACTTTGGCCGGTCCGCGAGGCTTCCCTAAGCGAGCCCCGATTCTACCGGGTGGCCGGGAAGGCCTGTCAGCAAGGTTAAAAAAGATGTCGAAACAAGCGCTTTGCAGCGCAAAGTGCGGTTTGCTCTCTTATGGAGAACTCATTGATTTAAAAAGAGAGCTACCCAATGCCGGACGCTGTCGCAGTGCAACAATTGGGTTTCCCGAGCCGGTGCGCCTGCGGCTGCTTTTTGCGCTGGCGGCAGATAGAATGCACCCCCCTTAACGGCAGTCCCTGGAAGCACGGAGGACCAAGATGAGAGCAACGTGCATTGCCCGGGCGTACCCGCTTGTCGTAGTCGGACTTGCCGCAGCAGCACTTCCTTTCGTTCTTAGTTTCGCCTTGGCGTGGCACCGCGCTCCACGCTTGGACGCCGTACCGCTTGCCAACGCTTACTTGCTCGGCGCGACGGTCCGCACCGGAGACCAGGTCCCGGCGAGCCTTGCCGAGACTTTGCTCGGGCGCGAGCAGGGGGCGATCGCCGAGTTCATCGCCAAGCGCTATCGAATCGCGCACACCGCGGCGGCGCGCTTCGTTTCCATCGCCTACCGGGCCGGCGAGCAGCATTCGGTCGATCCGCTGCTCATCCTCGCCGTGATGGCCATCGAGTCGCGCTACAACCCGGTGGCCGAGAGCGTGGTGGGCGCCAAGGGCCTCATGCAGGTGATCCCGAAGTTCCACCTCGACAAGCTCGACGACCACGGCGGCGAGCACGCCGTTCTCGAGCCCGAGGTGAACATCCAGGTCGGCGCCCAGATCCTGCGAGAGTACACGCGGCGCTTCGGCGATCCGGAATTCGCGCTGCAGATGTACGCCGGGGCGGTCGACGCGGTGGGGTCCCCGTACGCCGCCAAGGTGATGGCCGAGAAGGCCCGCTTGGAGCCGATCAGGCAGAAGGCGCGGAAAGAAAACGCGCAATCCGCGTGACGGCTTCCTCGAGCTCCTCGAGGCTGCGGGTGTAGGCAAAGCGTACGAAGCGCTGCGTGCCGTTCGCGCCGAAGTCGATTCCCGGCGTGGCGGCCACGGCCTCGCGCTCGAGCAGGTCCAGGGAAAACTTCTTCGAATCGCGGCCGCAGTCGGCGTAGACGTAGAACGCGCCATGCGGTTCCGCGGGCACGGCGAGCCCCGCCCGGCGCAGCGCCGGCACGAGAAAGTCGCGCCGGCGCGCGAACTCGTTTCTGCGCCTCTCCAATATCGAGATGCTTTCCGCTGAGAACGCCGCGAGTGCGGCGTGCTGGGCGGCGCTCGCCGCGCTGATGAAAAGATGCTGTCCGAGCTTCTCGAAGCCGCGCACCGCGTGCTCCGGCAGCACCACCCACCCGAGTCGCCAGCCGGTCATGCAGAAGTACTTGGAGAAGCTGTTGATGAGGACCACCTCGCCCGGCAGCCCGAAAGCCGTCCAGGGCTCGACGCCGTAGACGAGTCCCTGGTAGATCTCGTCGACCAGGAGAATGCCGTTGCGCTCGGCGACGAATAGCGCAATTTTCTGTAATTCGGTTTGTGAAATCAGGGTGCCTGTGGGGTTCGAAGGCGAGCCGAGGAGCAAGCCGCGCGTGCGCGGGCTCCACGCCGCCCGCACCATTTCGAGCGTGGGCTGGTAAGCGCTTTCGGCCGACACGGGAATCGCCTTGGCCACGCCTTCGAACGCGCGCACGAAGTGGCGGTAGCCGGGATAGCCCGGATCGGGCACGAGAACCTCGTCGCCCGGGTCGACGTAGAGCGCCGCCGCCGTGAGCAGGCCGCCCGACGCGCCGGACGTGACCGCGATCCTCTGGGGGTCGATTTTTCGTGAAAACTTGGTGTCGTAATGCGCCGCGATCGCCTCGCGCAGCGCGGGAAGCCCGAGCGTCGCGGTATACGCGGTAAGGCCCTCGCGCAGCGCGCGCACCCCCGCCTCGACGACGGGCTCGGGCGCCGTGAAATCCGGCTCGCCGATCTCCATGTGCAGGACGCGCCGCCCGGCAGCCTCGAGCGCGTGCGCGCGCGAGAGCACGTCCATCACTTCGAAGGGTTCTATTTCTGCGGCGCGCCGCGCCGTTGAAGTGGGCATCGGGAGTCCGGGGATTATAATTTTTTGGTGGACGAGGAACTTAAGAAAAACGCGCTCGAGTATCACCGGCGCAACCCTCCCGGCAAGATTTCGGTCGCCCCGACCAAGCAGTTGACCAACCAGCGCGACCTGGCGCTCGCCTACTCGCCGGGCGTCGCGGCCGCTTGCGAGGAGATTCGCCTCGATCCCGCCAAGGCGGTGCTCTACACCTCGCGCGCCAACCTGATCGCCGTGGTGACCAACGGCACCGCGGTGCTCGGCCTGGGGGCGATCGGCCCGCTCGCGGCGAAACCGGTGATGGAAGGAAAGTCGGTGCTCTTCAAGAAGTTCGCCGGCATCGACTGCTTCGACATCGAGCTAGACGAGCGCGACCCGGGCAAGCTCGTCGACATCATCGCCGCGCTCGAGCCGACCTTTGGCGCGATCAACCTCGAGGACATCAAGGCTCCCGAGTGCTTCACCATCGAGCGCGCGCTGCGCAGCCGCATGAAGATCCCGGTGTTCCACGACGACCAGCACGGCACCGCGATCACCGTCGGCGCCGCGATTTACAACGGTTTGAAGGTGGTAAACAAGAAAATCGAAGAAGCGAGGCTGGTCGCCTCGGGCGCGGGCGCCGCGGCGCTCGCCTGCCTGGAGCTCCTGGTGAAGATGGGAATGCCGCGCGCCAACATCACCGTTACGGACATCAAGGGCGTGGTGTACAAGGGGCGGCGCGAGGAGATGGATCCGGACAAGGAGCGCTTCGCCAAGGAAACGCGCGCGCGCACGCTCGACGAGGTCATCGCCGGCGCCGACATCTTCCTCGGCCTCTCGGCCGGCGGCGTGCTCAAGCCCGCGATGGTGAAGAAGATGGCCGCGCGGCCGCTCATCCTCGCGCTGGCGAACCCCGAGCCGGAGATCCGCCCCGGGCTCGCCAAGGAAGCGCGGCCCGATTGCGTGATCGCGACCGGGCGCTCGGACTTCCCCAACCAGGTGAACAACGTCCTGTGCTTTCCGTTCGTGTTCCGCGGCGCGCTCGACGTGGGGGCCACGACGATCAACGACCGGATGGAGATTGCCGCGGTGCGGGCAATCGCCGAACTGGCCCAGGCCGAAACCTCCGAGCAGGTGGCGCTCGCCTACGGGATCGAGTCGATCAGCTTCGGCCCCGAATACATCATCCCGCGCTTGTTCGATCCGCGCCTCATCGCGCGCGTCGCGCCGGCCGTGGCCAAGGCCGCGATGGAGTCCGGCGTCGCCACGCGCCCGATCGCCGACCTCGAGGCGTACCGCGAATCGCTCGCGCAGTTCGTGTACCACTCCGGCCTCATCATGAAGCCGCTGTTCAGCGCGGCGAAAGCCGCACCGCGGCGCGTGGTCTACGCCGAAGGCGAGGACGAGCGCTCGCTGCGCGCGTTGCAGATCGTGGTCGACGAGGGCCTTGCCAGGCCGACGCTCGTCGGCCGGCCGCAGGTGATCGAGCAGCGCCTGGAGCGGCTGGGGCTGCGCGTGCGCGCGGGCAAGGAGTTCGACCTCGTCAACCCGGAGTTCGACCCGCGCTACCGCGATTACTGGACGACCTACCACCAGCTCACCGAGAGGAAGGGCGTGACGCCGGATTCCGCGCGCCTCGAGATGCGGCGAACGCAGACCCTGATCGGCGCGATGCTGGTGTACAAGGGGGAAGCCGACGCCATGCTGTGCGGCACCTCGGGCGCGCACGCCACGCACCTGCACTTCATCGACCAGGTGATCGGTCTGCGCTCGGGCGTGCGCCATTATGCGGCGATGAACGCGCTCATCCTGCCGGCGCGCACCGTGTTCATCTGCGACACCTACGTCACGCCCGAGCCCGACGCCGAGCACATTGCCGAAATGACGCTGCTCGCCGCCGACGAGATCAAGCGCTTCGGCATCGTGCCGAAGGCGGCGCTGCTCTCGGCATCCAACTTCGGCACGCTGAACACGCCTTCGGCGCTCAAGATGCGCCAGGCGCGCGCGCTCATCAGCGAGCGCGCGCCGGACCTCGAGATCGACGGCGAGATGCACGGCGATGCGGCGCTCTCGGAGGAAATCCGCCTGAAGCTGTTTCCGCGCTCGAAGCTGCGCGGCGACGCGAACCTGCTCATCATGCCGACGCTCGATGCCGCGAACATCGCCTTCAACCTGCTGAAGACCGCCGCGGCCGGCGGCGTCACGATCGGCCCGATCCTCCTGGGCGCCGCGCGCCCGGTGCATATCCTCACGCCCTCTGCCTCGGTGCGGCGAGTGGTCAACATGACCGCGCTCGCGGTGGCCGATGCAAACGCCCCGCGAGGCCAGGAGCAAACCCTGTTCTAGATGGAAACCGCCGCGAGCAACGTTGCCCCCTTTCCGGCGAGCCGGATGAAGCCGCGGGCGGGTCTGGTGCTCACGGGGGGCGGCGCGCGCGCCGCCTACCAGGTGGGCGTGCTGAAGGCGGTGCGCGACATCCTCGGCAACCCCGAGCGCAATCCCTTTCCGATCCTCTGCGGCACTTCGGCCGGGGCCATCAACGTCGCCTCGCTCGCGGCCTACGCCGACGACTTCAAGCGCGCGGTCGGCAACCTGATCGAGTTCTGGGAGAACATGCGCTGCGAGCACATCTACCGCACCGGCAGCTGGCATACCTTGAAGAGCGGAATGCGCTGGCTGACGGCGATGATGCTCCTCTCGCGCCACAACCCCGTCTCGCTGCTCGACAACGCGCCGCTGCGCGAACTGCTGGAAAAACACCTCGATTTTCCGCGCATCCAGCTGAACCTGGACTCAGGCGCGCTCTACGCGGTGTGCGTCACGGCCTCGGGCTACACCTCGGGGCAGAGCGTGTCGTTCTTCCAGGGCGGCGCCGGCCTGGAGGGGTGGGAGCGCAACCAGCGCATCGGCGCCGCCGTCACGCTGAAGCTCGACTACCTGCTCGCCTCGGCCTCGCTGCCGTTCATTTTCCCGGCTGTCAAGGTGCACCGCGAGTATTTCGGCGACGGCTCCATGCGGCAGATCGCGCCGGTAAGCCCGGCGCTGCATCTCGGCGCCGACCGCGTGCTCATCGTCGGCACCGGGCGGCAGCCGGGCGACGACGTGCGGCTGCGCTCGAACGTCTATCCGTCGCTCGCGCAGATCGCCGGCCATGCGCTGAACAGCATCTTCCTCGATACGCTGTTGGTCGACATCGAGCGCATGGAGCGCATCAACCGCACGGTGAAACTGATCCCGCCGGAGATGATGACGGACTCGAGCCTGCGTCCCATCAAGGTGCTGTTCATCACACCGTCGCAACCGATCGAGCGGCTTGCGGCGCGCTTCCTGCACGAGCTGCCGGCGACCGTGCGGCTGCTGCTGCGCCCCTCCGGAGCGCTCTCCCGCTCCGGCTCCAACCTGGCGAGCTATCTGCTCTTCGAGCGGTCTTTCTGCAGCGCGCTCATCGACCTCGGCTATCGGGACACGGTGAGCCGCGAGGCCGAAGTGCGGGATTTCTTCAATTCGACGGAAGGACACGCCCATGGCTGAGCAACCGCCGCAGGATCCCTTCGAAATGTTCCGGCGCCTGTGGGGCCCGCTCGGCGTGCCGCTTCCCGGCATGGCGATGCCCACGCTCGACCCGCAGGAGATCGACAAGCGCATCGCCGACATGCGCTCGATCGAGGGCTGGCTCACCATGAATCTCAACATGGTGAAGTTCTCCATCCAGGGACTGGAGCTGCAGCGCGCCGCGCTGCAGGCGATGCGCAGCGCCGGCGAGCCGAAAAAGCCGGAATGAAGCCTTTTGCCTTTGCCCACGCCCGGGGTCCGAGCGTGGCGCAGGCGTGCGCCGCGCAGCTCGGGCGGCCGGGGCGCGGTCTCGGTTTCCTCTACTTCACCGATGCGCTGGTCGGGCAGGCGCAGCACATTCTGGATACCCTGCGCGGCCGCACCGGCGTCGCCGACTGGGTCGGCACCGTGGGCACCGGCGTGATCGCCACCGGCACCGAGTACCAGGACGAGCCAGCGCTCGCCGCCATGGTCGCCGACATCGATGCGTATTCGATCTTTTCAGGCAGAAAGCCCCTGAAAGGCGCGGCGCCGCACTTCGCCGTGGTGCACGTCGACCCCTCGGCGCCCGAGTTGCCGGGCCTGGTGGCCGACATGGCCTCAAAGACCTCCACCGGCTTCCTCGCGGGCGGGATCTCGAGCTCGCGCTCGCGCACGCTGCAGATCGCCAACGAGGTTCTTTCAGGCGGGATTTCCGGGGCCGCCTTGGGAAAGAGCGTTGCGGTTGCCACGCGCCTGTCCCAGGGCTGCACGCCGTTTCCCGGGCGCTGGCGCGTCACCGGGTGCGAAGACAACGTCGTCTTCACGCTCGACGGCCGGCCGGCGCTCGACGTCCTCATCGAGACGGTGAAAGGGGAGCAGGCGCAGCTCCTGGTGGGGCTGAGCGTGCCGGGCAGCGATACCGGCGACTACACCGCCCGCAACCTCATCGGCGTCGACCCGAAAACCCGGGCGATCGGCATCGGCGATACGGTCGAGCCCGGCGCCGAGATTGTGTTCTGCAAGCGCGACGCGGCCGCGGCGCGCGCTGACCTCGAGCGCATCCTCGCCGAACTCAAGGCCGCGGCGCCGGCCCCGCGGGGGGCGCTGTACTTCTCCTGCGTGGCGCGCGGCGAGCACATGTTCGGCAGCCGGGGTGCGGAACCGCAGCTCATCGCGCAGGCGCTGGGCGAGGTTCCGCTGGTAGGATTCTTCTGCAACGGCGAGATATCCCGCGACCGGTTGTACGGCTATACCGGCGTGCTCACGCTTTTTCAATAAGGAGTTTTCCATGGCGAAGGCAGTTCGCTTCCACAAGCAGGGCGGTCCCGAAGTACTGCAGTACGAGGATGTGCAGGTGGGCGAGCCGGGTCCGGGCCAGGCGCGGATCCGGCACACCGCGGTCGGCGTCAATTTCGTCGACACATATCAGCGCTCGGGCCTTTACCCGATGCAGCTCCCCGCCGTGGCCGGAAACGAGGCCGCCGGCGTCGTCGAGGCGTTGGGGCCCGGCGTCACCGAGCTCAAGGCCGGCGATCGCATCGCCTATACCGGGTTGCCCGGCTCCTACTGCGAAGTGCGCGTCGTGCCCGCGGACCGTCTGGTGAAGCTGCCGCAGGGCATCAGCGAGGAGCAGGGCGCCTCCATGATGCTGAAGGGCCTCACGGTCCACTACCTCATCCACTCGACCTACGCGGTGAAGAAAGGCGAGACGGTGCTCTGGCACGCGGCCGCGGGCGGCGTCGGACTCATCGCCTGCCAGTGGTTGAAGGCGATGGGCGTCACGGTGATCGGCACGGTCGGCTCTGAAGAAAAGGCAGCGCTCGCCAAGGCGCACGGCGCCGAGCACGTCATCAACTACAGCCGCGAGAACTTCGTCGAGCGCGTGAAGAGCATAACCGGCGGCAAGGGCGTGCCGGTGGTGTACGACTCGGTCGGCAAGAGCACCTGGGAGGGCTCGCTCGACTGCCTGCGGCCGCGCGGCCTGATGGTGTCCTTCGGCAACGCCTCCGGCGCCGTGCCGCCGGTGAACCTCGGCATCCTGTCCACCAAGGGTTCGCTCTACGTGACGCGCCCGACGCTCGCGACGCACATCGCCATGCGCGCCGATCTCGTCGAGCGCTCGAAGAGCCTTTTCGACATGGTGACGAGCGGGAAGCTGAAGATCGAGACCACCGGGCGCTACAAGCTCGCCGACGCGGCGCAGGCGCACCGCGATCTGGAAGGAAGGAAGACGACCGGCTCGATCGTCCTCCTGCCCTGAGCGCCTTACTTGATGCCGAGCATGCCCTCGGCCTTCTTGAGCGTGGCCTCCGATTCGGCGTGCTTGCCGGCCTTGTGAAGCGCTTCGCCGTCGGCGCGCAGCTTTTTCACCTCGCTCATCTGCGCGGACGACAGCTTCGCCTTCGGCAGCGCTGCGTCGATGGCTTTCATATGCTTCGGGCAGCTGCTGGCGAACGCGACCGAAGACGCGAATGCCAGGGCGACCAACAGGACGATGTGTTTCATGTTCCTCCTCAGTGGGTTAGGTAAGAGCGTGGCCAGGCTAACATCCTGACTGACCTGCAAACACCTGCCCATGCGATCCTATTCCGGATGGATCTGGACGAACTGCGGCGCCGCCTGATGCAGCGCAGCGCGCCCGCGTTCTCCGTGTACGGGGACGACGGCGCCGGCCGCGACGAGGCCGCGCTCACCGCCGCGGCGGTGCTCGTGCCGATCGTTCTGCACGACTCGGGCCTCACCGTGGTCTTCACCCAGCGCACCTCGCATCTCAAGGCGCACTCCGGGCAGGTGAGCTTTCCCGGCGGGCGCGCAGAGCCCCACGATCCGACGCCCGAGTTCACGGCGCTGCGCGAGGCGCAGGAAGAGATCGGCCTCGCCATGCAGCGCGTCGAGGTGCTCGCGCGGTTGCCAGATTACCGGACGCGCACCGGGTTTCGCGTGACGCCCGTGGTCGGGCTGGTGACGCCGCCGCTCGAGCTCTCGCCCGATCCGCGCGAGGTGGCGGAGGTGTTCGAGGTGCCCCTCGCCTTCCTTCTCGACCCGGCGAACCACCGGCGCGAGACGCGCGAGCTCCAGGGGCGCACCGTCGGCTACTACGTCATGCACTTCGAAGGCCGCATGATCTGGGGCGCCACCGCGGGCATGCTCGTCAACCTCTACCGCCAGCTTTTATAGGATGAGAACGCCCGAATGAGCGTTGTGGCGATCATCGCGGCGCTGCTGCTGGAGCAATGGCGGCCGCTCGACAGTAAGACGGTGCATGCCGCGCTCTCGGCGTGGGCGGGATGGCTCGAGCAGCAATTCAACGGCGGCGAGCGGCGCCATGGCACGGTGGCCTGGCTGGTCGCGGTGCTGCCGGCGTTCGCGGCCGCCATCGCCGTGCACGCCGCTTTGTTCTGGGTGCACCCGCTGCTCGCGTTCCTGTTCAACATCGCGGCGCTCTACTTCACGCTGGGCTTCCGGCAGTTCAGCCATCACTTCACCGACATCCAGCTCGCGGTGAAGTCCGGCGACATGGAGCGCGCTCGCGCGCTGCTCGAGCAATGGCGCGGCGCCTCGGGCGTGGTGCGCACGCGCGAGGAGGTGATCCGCCTGGCGATCGAGGAAGCGCTCGTCGCTTCGCACCGGCACGTGTTCGGCGTGCTGCTCTGGTACGTGCTGCTGCCCGGCCCGAGCGGCGCCATCCTTTACCGCATGGCGGCGTTCCTGAAACTCCGCTGGCAGAGCATGGGGGCGTTCGGGCGCTTCGCCGAGCGCGTGTTCTCGCTTCTCGAATGGCCGGCGGTGCGCCTCACCGCGGCGGCCTTCGCGGTCGTCGGCGACTTCGAGGATGCGGTCTACTGCTGGCGCACGCAGGCGCGCAGCTGGGCCGACCCGGGCGCCGGGGTGGTGCTCGCCGCCGGTGCGGGTGCGATGGGCGTGCGCCTGGGGATGCCGGTGCAGGAAGTGGACGGCATGCAGCCGCGCCCGGAGCTCGGCGTCGGCGAGCCCGCCGACGGGCCTTTCCTCGACAGCACGGTCGGCCTGGTCTGGCGGGCGCTGGTCGTCTGGGTGTTCGTGCTGGTCATCATCGCCATCGCGCGGGTGCTTTGATCCGGGACGCGGCGCATTTATTGCATGTGCCGGGCATGCGCCGGACAAGAGCTCGCAAGAGAATCAATTCGTTCGCCAGGGCAGCCGAGCTTTCATTGGTTGCGCCGCAAGTCATCGCGCTGCGCGGCCTGCGCATGCACGATCGGCGCGAGATGCAGCGCATGAGCTCGGAGAAAGTGCTGGCATTCTGGGAGTCCGTGAACGCGATGGGCCTGCAGATGGCCAGGGCCAACCAGGAATACGCGCTGTTCGCCATGCGCCAATGGTGGTCGCCGTGGATGAGCCCATGGCAAGCGGCCTGCGCGGCAAGCAAGGTCCTCGAGGAGGGGCTGCGCCCCATCCACAGGCGAGCCTCCGCCAACGCGCGCCGTCTCAGGCGTCGCTAGCTAGGAGCGGTACGCGCCGCAGCGCCAGCACTGGGTGAATTGCGCACCGAGCATCTCGCCGCAGCCGCAGCGCCATTCGGGGCCCTGCGCCGGGCTCGACAGCAGGATGCGCTCCGCACGCGCCGCGTCCGCGTCGTTCACCACCCATACCTCGGCCTGGCATTCCGCCGGCGGCAGCTCGCCCATGGCCGAGGAGAGAAATTCGTTGCGCACGACCGCGGGCACGCCGGCCGCCTCGAGAAGGTTCTTCACGTGGTGGACCGCGACGCGATCGAACGAGCTGTAGATTCGTTTCAGAGGTTGAACAGCGCGTCGGCCTTCGCGGCGCAGATAAAGTCGTTCTCGGACAGTCCGTTGATCGCGTGCGTCCAGTACTCGACGCGGCACTTGTTGTAGCCGACCGCGAGGTCGGGGTGGTGGTCCTCGCGGTGCGAGATCCAGGCGAGCGCGTTCACGAACGCCATGGTCTGGTAGTGGTTTGCGAACGGGTAGACCTTCACGAGCTTCCCGTTCTCAAGGTTCCAGCCCTGGAGGCTCTTCAGCATCGGCTTCACCTGCTGTTCGCTCAGCGGCGCTACGCCGCCTTCGCAGGGCTTGCATTTGCGGCTGGCGAGATCGACTACAGGGTTTGCATTCATGCTCAGGTGGCGCCTCTCAGTCGTGCAATGCGGATCGCCGCGGGCGGGTGCGAGTCGTAGAACGCCGAATGCACCGGATCGGGCGTCAGCGTCGCGGCGTTGTCGGTGTAGAGCTTGACCAGCGCGCTTACGAGCTCGGAGGAGTCCGCGTGCTCGGCAGCGTAGCGATCGGCCTCGAACTCGTGGCGGCGCGAGTACAGGCTCGCGGCCGGCTGCAGGAAGAAGGTGAACACCGGCACCGCCAGCATGAAAAGCAGCAGCGCGGCGGCGGTGCTCGGATGCGACACACCCAGGCCGGCGTAGAACCAGGGCTGCTCGATCAGCCGGCCGAGCACCCAGAGCAGGCCGAGCGAGGCGGCGAAGAGCAGCGCGATGCGCTTCCACACGTGGTGCAGGCGGTAGTGGCCGAGCTCGTGCGCGAGCACCGCTTCGACCTCCGTCGGCGCGAGTCGCGAAAGCAGCGTATCGAAGAACACGATGCGCTTCGCGGCGCCGAAGCCGGTGAAATAGGCGTTGCCGTGGCTCGAGCGCCTGGAGCCGTCCATGACGTACAGCCCGCTCGCACGGAAGCCGCAGCGCCTGAGCAGCGCCTCGATGCGGCCCGCGAGGCCCGGGTCCTCGAGCTTGGTGAAGCGGTTGAAGAGCGGCGCGATGAACGTGGGGAAGAGGAGCAGCACGAGCAGGTTGAAGGCCATCCAGGCGAACCAGACGTACAGCCACCACAGGGCGCCCATCTTCTGCATGAGCCAGAGCACCAGCAGCACGAGCGGAATGCCGAGCGCCGCCGCGAGAGCCGCCTGCTTGACGAGGTCGACGAGGAACAGCGACGGCGTCATGCGGTTGAAGCCGTAGCGCGCCTCGATGACGAAGGTCCTGTAGATGGATAGCGGCAGGTCGATCAGGGCGAACAGCACCACCACCGAGACGATGAGCGCCACGCCGTGCCACAAGCCGCCGGGCTCGAGCAGGCGTGCCCATTGCAAGTGCAGCAGGTCGATGACCCCGCCGAGGGTGAGCGCGAGCACCACGGCGGCGCCGACCAGCACTTCGACGATGCCCAGACGCGCCTTGGCGACGGTGTAATCCGCGGCTTTCTGGTGCGCGCCGAGCGGGATCGCCTCGGCGAACGTGCCGGGCACGGCGTCGCGGTGCGCCCGCACATGGCGCATCTGGCGCTGGGCGAGCCAGAGGCGCGTCGCGGTGGCCGCGGCGAGCGCGGCGAGAAAGGTCCAGGTCAAGGCGTTGGACATGCCATGAGAGAATAAAGCATGCCCGCCGCGTCCAACAATCCCGCGGACAACCTCATCTGGGTCGATCTGGAAATGACCGGCCTGCAGCCCGATTCCGACCGGATCATCGAGATGGCGCTGCTCGTCACCAACTCGCAGCTCGAGCTGGTGGCCGAGGGCCCGGTCCTGGTGCTGCATCAGCCCGACGAGGTACTCGACGCCATGGATGCGTGGAACAAGGGCACGCACGCGAAAAGCGGGCTCATCGAGCGCGTGCGCGCCTCGACGCTCAGCGAGGCGCAGGCCGAGGCGCGGCTGCTCGCCTTTCTCGCGCCGCACGTGCCGGCCAACACCTCGCCGATGTGCGGCAATTCCATCTGCCAGGACCGGCGCTTCCTCGCGCGCTGGATGCCGCGGCTGGAAAGCTATTTCCACTACCGCAACCTGGACGTCTCGACGCTGAAGGAGCTGGTGCGCCGCTGGAAGCCCGACGCGGGCAAGGGTTTCTCCAAGGAGGGCAAGCACGAGGCGCTCGCCGACATCCTGGAGTCGATCGAGGAGCTGAAGTACTACCGCAAGACGGTGATGACCATTTAAGAAAGGGGTCAGAGCAATTTTCCTGTAACACTCCGGCCGCCCGCTTAGGCGCGCACTCGTGTTACAGGAAAATTGCTCTGACCCCTTTTCCCTGCTAGTCGACTTCGACGATGCACTCGATCTCGACGGGAATGCCCATCGGCAGCGAGCCCATGCCGACCGCCGAGCGCGCGTGCTTGCCGCGCTCGCCGAGCACCTCGACGAAGAGGTCGGAGCAGCCGTTGATCACGCGCGGATGGTCCTGGAACTCGGGCACGGCGTTGACCATGCCGAGGACTTTCACCACGCGCTTCACGCGGTCGAGGCTGCCGAGCTCGGCGCGCATCACCGCGAGGAGGTCGAGGCCCACGCTGCGGGCGTGCTGGTAGGCCTGCTCGGCGGTGAATTCGCGCCCCACCTTGCCTCTCGGGCGCTTGCCGTCGACGTTGCGCGGGCCCTTGCCGGCGAGGAAGAGCAGGCTGCCGGTGCGCACCGCGTTGACGTAGTTCGCGACCGGCGCCGATACGGCTCCGAGGTCCAGCTTCAATTCCTTCAGGCGCTGCTCGGCGCTCACAGCGACACCACCTTGCCGGGGTTCATCAGGTTGTCCGGGTCGAGGACCCTCTTGATGTCGCGCATGACGTCGATCACGTCCTCGCCGAGCTCCATGCGCATCGAGCCCATCTTGCCCATGCCGATGCCGTGCTCGCCGGTGCACGTGCCTTCCATGCGCAGCGCGCGCTCGACAAGGCGCTTGTTGAACTGCTTGGCGATGTCGATCTCCTCGGGCTTTTGCGGGTCGATGAGGAAGATCAGGTGGAAGTTGCCGTCGCCGATGTGGCCGAGCAGCGGCACGGGTACGATGTAGTTCTTTACATCCTCCATCGTCTCGTGCACGCACTCGGCGAGGCGCGAGATAGGCACGCAGACGTCGGTCGATACGGCGCGCGAGCCGGGCCGCAGCTGCAGGCAGGCGAAGTAGGCATCGTGGCGCGCCTGCCAGAGCTGGGTGCGCTCCTCGGGCAGTGTCGCCCAGACGAAGTCCTTGCCGCCGTGCTCCTTGGCGATCGCCTGCACCGCTTCGGCCTGCTCCACCACGGAGCTCTTCGTGCCGTGGAACTCGAAGAACACGGTGGGCGCGACGCGGTAGCTCGTCTTCTTGTAGGCGTTGATCGCGGCGATCGTCTTGTCGCAGACGATGTCGCAGCGCGCCACCGGGATGCCCGACTGGATGGTCTGGATGACCGTGTTCGTGCAGCCGTCGACCGAGTCGAAGGCGCACACCGCCGAGGACATCGCCTCCTGCACCGGGTACAGCCGCACGGTCACTTCGGTGACGATGCCCAGCGTGCCTTCCGCGCCGACGAAAAGGCGCGTGAGGTCGTAGCCGGCGGCGGACTTCTTGGCGCGGCGCGCGGTCTGGATGACGCGCCCGTCGGCGAGCACGACCTTGAGCGAAAGGACGTTTTCGCGCATCGTGCCGTAGCGCACCGCGTTGGTGCCCGAGGCGCGCGTAGAGGCCATGCCCCCGAGGGTGGCGTCCGCGCCCGGGTCGACCGGGAAGAACAGCCCCGTGTGCTTGATGTACTCGTTCAGCTGCTTGCGCGTGACCCCGGCCTGCACCACCGCATCGAGGTCCTCCTCGTGCACCGCGAGCACCTGGTTCATCTGCGACAGGTCGATCG
Source organism: Burkholderiales bacterium (assembly GCA_035550695.1). Classification (GTDB taxonomy): domain Bacteria; phylum Pseudomonadota; class Gammaproteobacteria; order Burkholderiales; family SG8-39; genus SCGC-AG-212-J23. The sequence continues at coordinate 28,343 of DASZOS010000033.1, forward strand.
ACACCCCGCCCTGCACCGCGAGGATGTGGCCCTCGAGCGAGGTGCCCACCCCGAAAGGAATCATCGGCACGCGGTGCCGGCGGCAGATGTTCACGATGTCGCGCACCTCCTCGGTCGAACTCGCGAACACCACCGCGTCGGGCGGCGCGTACGGGAAGTACGACTCGTCCTTGCCGTGGTGCTCGCGCACCGCCGCTGCGGTCGTGACCCTGTCGCCGAGCAGGGCTTTCAGCTCGGCGAGGACCGATTGATCGAACTCGCGCGCCTTGTTCATGAACCTATTTTAGTCGCATCTCCCCGTCGAACGGCACCTTGAGCCCGAGCGACGGAATCTCGAGCGTGCACTTCACCGGGATGGCCTCGTGGCCTTTCAGCTTCCCCGATTCGATGGCCTTCTGCACCGCCTGCTCCATCTCGCGCTGCGAGTTGACGCCCACCATCTTCAGGAACTTGCGGATGCTGAGGTTGAAGGTTTCCTGGTCCACTATCGTTCTCCTTTGAGGATTTTCTTCGCCAGCTCCTTGCCGAGCTCCACGCCCCACTGGTCGAAGCTGTTGATATTCCAGAGCACGCCCTGCGTGAACACCTTGTGCTCGTAGAGCGCGATCAGCCGCCCGAGATTGCGGGCGGTCAATCGTTCGAAAAACAGAATGCTCGATGGCCGGTTTCCCGGGTACTGCCGGTAGGCGGGCAGGTCCGGCGCCTGCGTGCCGAAGGCGAGCGCGTCGGCCTGCGCCCGCGCATTCGCGCTGAGCACCTCGCTCGAGGAAACATCGATGAAATCGCAGGGTACGGCTTGCGTGCCCTGGTGCAGCAGCTGGTGGAACGAGTGCTGGCTCACCGTGCCCTCGGCGCCCCAGAGCACCGGCGCGGTGGCGTAGTCGACCACGCGGCTCTCCCGGTCGACGCGCTTGCCGTTGGACTCCATCTCGAGCTGCTGGAGATAAGCCGGCAGCAGCCGCAGCGCGTTCGAGTACGGCAGCACGGCGTGCGTCGCGGCGCCGAGGAAGTTGGTGTTCCACACGCCGATGAGCGCCATCAGCACCGGCACGTTCTTCTCGAGCGGCGCGCGCGCGAAGTGCTCGTCGATTTCCCGCGCGCCGCCGAGGAAAGCCTCGAAGGCTTGCTCTCCGATGGCGCACATCGCGGCGAACCCCACCGCCGACCAGACCGAGAAGCGCCCGCCGACCCAGTCCCACATCGGCAGAATTTCGTCAGCTCCAAAGCTCCTGGCAGCCTCGACGTTGGACGTGACTGCAAAGAAATGTTCCCCGCCCCATTTCTTTGCCGCGTGGGCGTTCGCCATCGTCTCCTGGGTAGTGAAGGTCTTGGAGACGACGACGAAGAGCGTGCTTTGCGGCGCCGCGCCTTCGAGCGCGCGCTCGAGGTCCTTCGGATCCACGTTCGCGGCGAAGCGCACCTCGAGCTCGCCGTCGTGCAGCGCATCGGCCGCCAGGCGCGGCCCGAGATCCGAGCCGCCGGTGCCGAGGTTGACGATGCGGGTAAAGCGCTTTTCGGTCCTCAGCTTCGAAGCGAGCGCTTTCATTCGCCTCAATGTCTCCTGAACTTCGGTGGGCGCATCCGAAGCACGCAGCGCGGTATGCCAGGCGGCGCGGTCTTCCGTGTCATTGATGTGCCGGCCGGAAAGCAAGGCATCGCGCCATTCGCCGAAGCCGCGCTCCTCGGCGAGGTGGGCGAGCAGGCGCAGGGTCATCGCCCCGAGGCGCTGGCGCGAGTAGTCGTAGCGCAGACCGGGCGCCTCGGCGACGAGCTGCACGCCGCGCGCGACGTCGTTCGCGAACAGCTCGCGCAGATGCACGCCGCGCCAGCTCTCGGCGTGCAGGGCGAGCTGGGCCCAGGCTTTGCACTGGGCGGGAGAAGTGGTGTTCACTTGTTCAAGCGGTAGAGGCGGTAGCGCTCGCCCTTGTCGCCCGGGCGGCCGACGTCGGCGAGCTTGGTCCAGCCGCGACCCGGCGCATCGAACTCGTGGCGCGGGCTGCCTTGCACGACGAGCAGCGGACAGGCGTTGGGCCGGGCGATATCGAATGCCTGCGGGCGGATATCGGCATGGTAGTCGAGCGCCGCGGCCTGCGGCAGGCCGAGGCCGCGCTGCGCGATGCAGCGTGTGCCCACCGGGATCTTGGAGCGCAGCTGCAGGGCCACCGCGCGGTAGCTCTTCTGGAAGTCCGCCCAGGGCATCCACAGCGTGGCAAAGGTGCCCCAAAGCAGCACGATGCCGGCCGCCCAGCGCGCCACGCTGCGCGTCGGCGAGTAAGCCGTGAAGAACATGAGGGCGATCCAGACCAGCGTCAGGCCGAGCGCGACCACGAAATAGGCGAGCTGGAACTCCGGCGCGAAGCCAGGCGCGGCTTTCGCGAAGTTGTTCGCCACGCGCGGCGGCACGCCGGTCATCATGGCAATGTAGCCGAGCCACACCAGCCCGCCGAAGAAGGCGAACGTGATCAGCCCGAACCAGTCGAGCGCGGCAGCCGCGCCCCGGCGCAGCGTCTCCATGCCCTGCGCCGCGAGCAGCGCGAGCGGCGCGAGCAGCGGGACGAGGGTCACGCTCTGCGGATCGCTCCAAGCGGCCAAGCCCGCCAGCGTGAGAGCCACGGCGAGCGTGGGGACGAAGAGCCGCGGCTCGTTCCAGCGCCGTCGCAGCGACCACAGGGTCCAGAGCGCGAGCGGCCAGGCGGGCCAGGCAAACCAGCTGCCGGCAGCGAGGAAGTAACGCAGGCGCGCCCCGAAGCTGCCATGCGGCTCGGTGGTGTTGATCCACCAGACGGTGAAAAGCTCCTCCGAGCGGCTGACGAGCGCCAACGGCCAGAGCGCCGCCATGACCCCGGCGATCAGCAGCGCGAGGGCGAGAAACAGCACCCCGCCGCGCGTGCGCCATTCGGGGCAGGCGAAATGCGCCGCTGCCACGGCGAGGAAAAGCGCGGTCGGCGCGACCCAGGTCGAAGAGAGATACGCGGCGCCGAGCGCGATGCCGAAAGCGATGCCGGCGCCGAGCGGATGGCTCGCCGCGCGCGGCAGCGCGGCGAGGGCGCCGCAAAGTGCCGCGAGCATCGCGAGCTCGGGGACCGCCTCGTGCGCATGCACCATGAGCCCGACCGAGCCGAGCAGCAGCAGCATGGCCGCCGCCGCCGTGGTCCGATCGGTCCACCGGCTCGCCGCGCGGTAGATGAGCGCGAAGGCAGCGAGCACGAAGGCGCCGCTCGCAAGGCGCGCGGCCGCGTGGAACTCGAGGAGCGGTTGCAGCGCCTTGCCGAAAGCGAGCGCGACCCAGTGGTAGAGCGGCGGGTCAGTCAGCCACAGCCAGCCGCCGACGCGCGGCACGATGTAATCGCCGCTCGTCGCCATCCCGTGCACGATGCCCAAGCCGAGCGCGTCCTGCGACTTCCACAGGTCATGGCCGGCGAGGCCGGGCAGGGCGAACGCCAGCGCGATCAGCGTGAGCGCCGCGGGTCGAGGCGGCAGAGTGAGGCGGGGGATCATCACCCCCGCGGGCCTATTCGGCCTTCTTTTCGGCGGTCTTCTTGGTGTAGCGGCGCTTGAACTTCTCGACGCGCCCGGCCGTGTCGACGATCTTCTGCTTGCCGGTGTAGTAGGAGTGGGACTCGGAAGACACTTCGAGCTTCACCACCGGGTACTCCTTGCCGTCGGTCCACTTCATCGTCTCGCGGCCCTTGGTGTCGATCGCCGAGCGGGTGAGAAAGCCGTGATTGGCGCTGGTGTCGAAGAAGATCACCGGCTTGTATTCGGGGTGGATTCCGGGTTTCATGTCCTGAGGTCCTGGGACGGCCGCTGAAAGGGCCCGAATTATAAAGGAAAAACCGGGAAAACGTGGTCCGTCCCTGATTCAGAGCCGGCCTTCGCGCTTCAGCTCGAGGTAGCGGTTGACGAGCGCGATCGGCAGGCGCTCGGGCTCGACGTCGAGCGTCATGACCCCCGCGGCGCCGATGCGGCGGAAGACCCGCTCGCGCATCGCCAGGTATTCGGCGGCGGCGGCATGGGTCACGGCGCGGTCGAAGCTGTCGACCCGCGCGGAGAGCGCGCGGCCGAGGACCGCCTCGCGCAGCGAGGCGAGCACCACGAGGTGGTGCGTGCCCAGGAGCCTGAGTGCCGGCAGCAGGCTCGCGTCGTCCTCGTCGCGCAGGTTGGTGAGCAGGATGACGAGCGCGCGGCGGCGCATGTGGCGCATCACGTCGCGGGCCGCCCGGTCGTAGTCGGGGACCGCGAGCGTGGGCTCGATGTCGTAGACGCTGTTCAGCATCGCGTGCACCGCGCCCACCGACTTGCGCGGCTCGAGATAGCGCTGCACGCCGCCCATGGTGAGCATGCCCACGGCGTCGCCCTGGCGCAACGCGACGTGGCTCAGCAGCAGCGCCGCGTTCAGCGTGTGATCGAAGTGCGAGAGTCCGTCGTCCGGACCGTCATCCTTTGCCGCCATGCGCCGGCCGCAATCGATGACCAGCAGCAGGCGCTGGTCCTTTTCGTCCTCGTACTCGCGCGCGATGAGCCGCGCGGTGCGCGCGGTCGCTTTCCAGTCGATGGCGCGCTGCGGATCGCCCTGGCGGTATTCGCGCAGCTGGTGGAATTCGGTGCCCTCGCCGCGGCGGCGCACCTGCAGCACGCCGATCTGCGACAGGCGGTTGTCGGTGGCGAGAAGCGTGTACTTCGCGAGCGCCCGGAAATTGGGATAGACGCGTACCGCCTGCCCGTCGCCGGATAGACGCTTTGCCTGCCAGAGCCCCCAAGGGGACAAGATTCTCAATTCCGTCCTGTTGAACCGCGTCTCGCCGCGCGCCACGGGGCGCACTTGATAGCGAATTTCCTTCCATTCGCCTGCCTGCAAATCGAGGGAGCGGGGCAGCCCCTCGGACTCGAAGCTCGGCGGGTGATGGTCGTACACCTCGCAGCGCAACCGCCGAGCCGCACGGTTCGCGAGGCGCAGCGCGACCCCGGTGCGCACGCCGAGCGCGAGCGAGGCGGGAACGCGCCGCGCTACCGCGGGCGCCGGAAGGCGCGTGCCGGCAACGGCATCGAGCACCGCCACGAGGACCGCCGCGCCGGCGAGCGCGGCCCATGCTTCCCGGTAACCGTAGATTGAAACGCCGATCGCCGCGGCGAGCAGGAGCACGCCGATCCACAGCAGTCGCCTCGACGGCAGGATCATTTGCGCGGCGCTTCGATCTTCTCGAGCAGGCCCCTGAGGATGGTGTCGGTGTCGCGGCCCTCGAGCTCGAGCTCGGGCGCGGGCGAGATGCGATGGCGCAGCGCCGGCAGCGCCATGCGCTTCACGTCGTCCGGCGTGACGAAGTCGCGGCCCTCCAGCAGCGCCGCGCCGCGCGCCGCGCGCATGAGCGAGATTCCGCCTCGCGGGCCTGCGCCGGTGACCACGCCCGCCCAGCTGCGCGTCGCGCGCACCAGGCGGATCGCGTAGTCGAGCACCGCGTCGTCCATCCTGAGCGAGGCGGCGAGCGCCTGCAGCGACACCACCGTCGAGGGCTTGACGTGCGGGTTCACCTGCTCGACATCGAGCTTGTCGCCCACCTTGCCGTCGATGACGTGGCGCACCAGCGCGGCTTCCTCGGCCTGCGACGGGTAGTCGATGCGCACTTTCAGAAGGAACCGGTCGAGCTGCGCCTCGGGCAGAGCGTAGGTGCCTTCGTGCTCGATCGGGTTCTGCGTCGCGAGCACCATGAACGGCGGCTCGAGCGTGTGCGCCTCGCCTTCGATGGTGACCTGCCCCTCCTGCATGACTTCGAGCAGCGCCGCCTGGGTCTTCGCCGGCGCGCGGTTGATCTCGTCGGCGAGCAGCAGGTTCACGAACACCGGTCCGCGCCGCGTCGTGAACACCTGGTTCTTCGGATCGTAGAGCGTATGGCCGGTGACGTCCGCCGGCATCAGGTCGGGCGTGAACTGGATGCGGCCGAAGCGGCCCGAGATGGTGCGCGCGAGCGCCCGCACCAGGAGCGTCTTGCCGAGCCCCGGCACGCCTTCGACGAGCACGTGGCCGCCGGCGAGCAGCGCGCACAGCACTGCGTCGATCACGTCCTTCTGGCCGACCAGCGCCTTGGACACCTCGGCGCGCATGGCGGCGACGATTTTTGCGGCCTGGGCGAAGTTTTCTTCGGTCATCGGTTGCCCTTTTCCAGAGCGCGGTGCACGCGCTGCGCGGTATGCATGAGGTGGATGAACTCGACGCCGCTCACCGTCTCGGCCTCGCGCATGAAGCGCTCGGCTTCGCTTGCCGGCATGCCGACGAGCGCGGCTAGGCGTGCGGCGCGCTGCGTCGGACTGCCGGTGGCGAAGTCGGGGTGCGCGCGCGCCACGCGGCGCAGCGCCGCGTCGCGCGCCGCGCCCACCAGCCGCGGCCGCAGGCCGCGCGCCCAGTAGTAGCGGCCGCTGGCGCGCAGATGGTCGAGGAGGCGCCGGCGTCCGGGCGGCGCATCGGGAGCGACCGGGCCGAAGCGCGGGCCCACGTGCCACAGCCACAGGGCGGCGAGTACTGCGCCGGCTGCAAGCACCGGCGCCGCGTGCTCCTTGAGGAAGCCCCACAGCGACAGGCGCTCCGGGCGCAGGTAGACGTGCAGCTCCGCGGCCGGCGTGAGGCCGAGGAGCTCCCACAGGAACTCGGCGTTGTCGTGCTCGCCGATGAGACTGTTGCGCGCGAATTGCAGGCTCGTCGTCACGGTGACCACGCCCTTGCCGCGCTGGAAGGCGGCGAGCTTCACCGACTCGCGAATGGCGGCGCGCGCGAGCAGCGGCTCCGCCGGCAGCTGCAGCGCCGCGGCGTCGTGAAGCGAGACCTGCAGCCGCCCGGCCCCGGGCATTTCGACCGCGAGCGGCTTCGGCAGGCGCGCGCCGGGTCGGCGCTGCACCGAGAGGCGCTCGTACAGCGCATCGGGCACGCCGGGAAGCTCGGCTTCGGCGATCAGATGACCGCCCGCCTCGGCCCAGGAGACGAGCTCGCGGATGCGCCGCGGATCGATCGCCTGCCGCTGGTTGGGCAGGAGGAGCACGGCCCCGGCAGGAAGCCGATCGAGCTCGGGAAGCGCACGCAGCTGCCGCGAAGCGAGTCCCATGCGTTGTGCTAAGCGCTCGGCGGCGAGGAACGGGTTGCGGCGCGCCTCGCCGGAGGGGCCGACCCACTCTTTCGCCGGGACGCGCTCGTAGGCCGAGAAGAACCAGACCAGGGCGAGCGCGGCAAGCGCCGCGATGCCGGCGGGAAGCACCCAGGGCTTCACGCGAAAGCCTTTCGGTAGCCCTCGGCGAGCTCTACCACTTGTTCGGTCAAGATGTCCTTTCTTGCATAGGCGCAGCGCCGCCATGCATCGACGAGCGCCGCGAAATACGGCATGCCGGCAAGCCGCACCGCTTCGCCCTCGGTGTGGCTCGCGAGCAGCTCGATGTGGCGCCGGTGCACGAGCTCGGAGAGCGCTCCGCGATAGAGCAGGCTCAGCGCCTCGCGCAGGTGCCCTTCGCGCGCGAGCGCCGCCGCGGCGCCGGCGACGTCGGGCGGCAGCGTTTCCGGGGCGAGCTCCATGCCGAAAAGCGCCGGCGGCGGCTGGTAGGGCTCGGCGCTCGGCGCTCGGACGCGCGGCAGCACGCGCCACGCCCACCACAGCGCGTAGGCGATCGCGGCGAGCGCCAGCATCCAGAAGAGAACCTCGGCGGCCTTGGCGAGCGCGTAGCCTATGCCGCGCAGCCGCCAGTCGGGCAGCTCCTCGCGCGCGGCGCTGCGGCTGCGCGCCTCCCATCGCGTCGTCTCGCGGTAATGGCCGAACTCGGGCGCCTTCAGCACCTGGGCGATTTCTTTCTTTGGGTCTTTTTCTTGCGAAAGGACAGGTTGTGCGAAACCAAGGAATGCAAAAGTCAAAAAAATGAGAAGCGCCGCGGGTGCATGCCGTTCCGCGATGCGGCGCAGCGCCACTTCGATGTCCCAGCCCTCGAGGAGCGTGCGGCGGTTGAGGTAGAGCCCGAAGCCGGCGGCGACATAGAAAGGCTCGAGGACGAGGAGCACCGCGGCGTAGACCAGCGCGTCGTCCACCGACGCGAGCCGCACCGCTTCGAACAGGCCGAGCAAGGGCTCCTCCGCGCCCCGACCGCGCTCGAGCTGCGCGGGGAGCAGCAGCTCGGCAGCCGCCCCGGCCGACCACAGGAGCGCCGCCTCGAAATGCACCCAGACCACGGTGAGCCACACCGCGGTGCCGCGCGCGCGGCGTCCGAGCACCGCGCGCCGCGCGCGCGCCTCGCGCCCGCGCTGGCCCTCGAGCTGCGCCACCGGCAGGTTGAAGGAGCGCGCGAGATCGAGCCGATGCAGCGTCAGCCCCGAAAAGACCCCCGCGAGCCATTCGCGCGCCGAGCGCAGCACCGCGCGCGCTCCGGGGGCTTCGCCGAACACCGCGCGGGAAAGGACATGCAGCACCACGCGGTCGTACAGCGGCTCGAGCCACCACAGGACGAGGATCGCCAACCAGACCGCATCGGCAAGCCAGCCCGCGAGAATGAGCAGCGCGGCGATGGGGCCGAGGACGAGCGCGTGCGCCGCGTACACCGGGCGCCACCAGCGCTGCATCATGGCGAGGCCGAGATCGGTCGCCTCCCAGGGGGTTCGCCGCCGCAGGGTGACTGCGATATCAGCGGGCTGCACGAGTGCGCCCCGCAAGGCCGAAATACATTCCAAGCAGGCTCCAGCCGGCGATGCCGGCGCCGATCTTCACGCCATAGGCGACGTCGTTGAGCGGCGACCAGAACGCCTCGACCAGGGCCGCGGCGAGAAACATCAGCGCCGCGCCGTACATGATGCGCACGGCGGGCTTCGCCGCCGTCACCAGCGCGGCGCGGCGGCTGCGGTTGCCCGGGGCGATGACCGCGAGCCCCAGGCGCAGCCCCGCCGCGCCGGAAAGCACGATCGCCAGCAGCTCGAGCGACGAATGGCCGGCGACGAACGACCAGAAGGTCTCGGCATAGCCGATGCCGGTGAGGTAGCCCGCCACCGCGCCGATGACGACGCCGTTCGCCGCGAGAAACCACGCCGAGCCCACGCCGGCGATGAGCCCGCCGGCGAAGGTCTGGAAGCCGATGCGGATGTTGTTCCAGATGTAGAACCCGAACATGAGCAGACTCGTGTCGGCCTCGCGCATGCCGATCCGGCGCGCGGCCGGATCGTACATCTCGTTGAAGCGGGCGATCTGCTCCGGCGTGAGCAGGTAATGGACGAAGTCCGGGAAGAACTGCAGCACCGCGATGAGCCCGGCGAGCGGGCCGAAGAAGAGTAGCCCCGCCGCCAGGACCAGGCGCCATTCGCTGCGCACCAGCGCGGGAAAGCCGAAGGCGAGGAATTCCCACACCCGCTGCGACTGGCGCCTGCGGCTCTCGTAGAGCGCGTGGTGGCCGCGCAGCGCGAGGCGGTTCAGGCGGTCGACGAGCGCCGGGCTGTATCGCCGCTCGGCGGCAAGCGCGAGGCTCTGGCACAGCCGCCGATAGCGCGCGGGCAGCTCGGCCGGGTCGAAGCCGCCCTCGCGGTCGAGAAAGCTTTCGAACTCGCCCCATTCACCCGAATGCGCGCGCTCGAAGGGCGTCTGCTTCATTGACGCCCGGCGATGTGGTTGGCCATGCCGAGCAGGCGCGCCGCGGCGCGCTCGCCGGAGAGCTGCCCGACGAGCGGCGTCGGCAGCTCGGCGAGCTCCTCGAGGCGCTCGCGGGTGAGGCTCGCCGAGCGCTCGGCGAGCTCGAGCAGCGCCCGCTGGTCCTCGAGGTCGAGATCGACCGGCGGCGCGACCGGCGGCGCTTCAGGCATCTCCCGTGGCTTCTCGCTTCTCTCGTGCTGGTGGACGACCACGGTGCCGGCGGCGAGATCTCCCAGGCGCTTGAAGTCGCGGTTGGAGAGCATCGCGAGCAGCCCGAAGCCGTACAGGAACGGCAGGAAGTCGACCGCGCGCAGGAGGTTGCGCGTGAGGGCGGCGGCCCAGCGCACCGGCGTGCCGTCGTCGTTCAGCACCGCGAGGCCCATGGCGCGCTTGCCGGGGGTCTGGCCGCGCCAGTACGCCTCGAACCAGGCGGGCAGCAGCCACTCGACGAAAAACGCGGTGAGCAGCACCACGCCCCACCCGGCCCTGCCGAAGCGCGCGGCGACGCTCATCACGGCGAGCACGATCGCGGCGCGGATCGCCAGATCGATCGCCCAGGCGATCGCGCGCGGCACGGCGCCCGCGAGGTGCAGCGTGAGCTCGATGCCTTCGGGTGTGGCGACTCGACGGGTGGTGTCGAGCATCGGGTTCCCTCCCCCGGGGGAAACCTGATTCTAAATCGTGACGGTCACCATTCTGAAATGGTGACAGTCACCATTTTTCTATCCGCGGCGCATCGAGTCGAAGAACTCGGAGTTCGACTTGGTGGCGCGCAGCTTGTCGACGAGGAATTCCGCCGCTTCCAGCTCGTCCATCGGGAACAGGAGCTTCCGCAGCACCCACACCTTCTGCAGGATTGGCTGCTCGATCAGCAGCTCCTCGCGCCGCGTGCCGGAGCGGTTCACGTTGATCGCCGGGTAGATGCGCTTCTCGTGCATGCGGCGGTCGAGGTGGATCTCCATGTTGCCGGTGCCCTTGAACTCCTCGTAGATCACGTCGTCCATGCGGCTGCCGGTGTCGATGAGGGCGGTGGCGATGATGGTGAGCGAGCCGCCTTCCTCGATGTTGCGCGCCGCGCCGAAGAAGCGCTTGGGCTTCTGCAGCGCATTGGCGTCGACGCCGCCGGTGAGCACCTTGCCCGAGGCCGGAACCACCGTGTTGTACGCACGGGCCAGCCTGGTTATGGAATCCAGAAGGATGACCACGTCCTTCTTGTGCTCGACCAGGCGCTTCGCCTTCTCGATCACCATCTCGGCGACCTGCACGTGGCGCGAGGCCGGCTCGTCGAAGGTCGAGGCGACCACCTCGCCGCGCACCGAGCGCGACATCTCGGTCACTTCCTCCGGGCGCTCGTCGATGAGCAGCACGATGAGCGTGACATCCGGGTGGTTCGCGACCAGGGCGTGCGCGATGTGCTGCAGCATCACCGTCTTGCCGGCCTTGGGCGGGGAGACGATCAGGCCGCGCTGGCCCTTGCCGATCGGCGCGACGATGTCGATCACCCGGCCGGTCATGTTCTCCTCGGCCTTGATGTCGCGCTCGAGCTTGAAGGCCTCGTCGGGGTGCAGCGGCGTCAGGTTCTCGAAGAGGATCTTGTTCTTCGCGGCCTCGGGCGCCTCGCCGTTGACCTTGTCCACCTTGACCAGGGCGAAGTAGCGCTCGCCGTCCTTCGGCGTCCTGATCTCGCCTTCGATGGAGTCGCCGGTGTGCAGGTTGAAGCGGCGGATCTGCGAAGGCGAGACGTAGATGTCGTCGGTGCTCGCGAGATACGAGGTCTCGGGCGAGCGCAGGAAGCCGAAGCCGTCGGGCAGCACCTCCAGGGTGCCGTCGCCGAAGATCGACACCCCTTTCTTCGCCTGGCTCTTGAGCAGCGCGAAGATCAGGTCCTGCTTGCGCATCCGGCTCGCGTTCTCGATGCCGTTCGCCACCGCCATCTCGACGAGCTGCGTGACGTGGTGCGCCTTCAGTTCTGAAAGATGCATAGGAATGGCAACCGGTGCACCGGCCGGCGAGGGCGCCGTCTCGGGACCTGTGGGTGAACGTGCTGCTTCCGGCTGGGCCGCTTGTGACCTGCTCATATTCGGGAAATGCGCCTCGAACTTCGGCGCCGGACAACCTTGTTGGGACTTTCCCCGCCCTCCGAGTCCTCTGGACCTGTTCGGGGGCGGGGCGCTTACCTAGGCAAGCCTAAAAGCTTCAGATGTTGCTGTCAAGAAAAGCCGTGAGCTGCGATTTGGACAGCGCGCCGACGCGGGTCGCCTCGACGTTGCCGTTCTTGAACAGCATCAGCGTCGGAATTCCGCGGATGCCAAATTTTGCCGGTACCTGCTGGTTCTCGTCGACGTTGATCTTCGCGATCTTCAACCGGCCCTCGTACTCCTTGGCCACTTCGTCCAGGATCGGCGCGATGGACTTGCAGGGGCCGCACCACTCGGCCCAGTAATCCACCAGCACGGGCGTGTCGGAGTTCAGCACTTCGGGCTCGAACGTTTCGTCGGTAACGCGTTGGATCGCAGGACTGCTCATGGCTCCTCAAAAGGGGGTGACAGGGATCGGCCTTATTATGGGGGCGCCGCCCGCGGTTCCCAAGGGATATACTAACGCCTTGATTAGAAAGACCTTATGACTTACGTGGTGACCGAGTCGTGCATCAAGTGCAAGTACACCGACTGCGTCGACGTGTGCCCGGTCGATTGCTTCCGCGAAGGGCCGAACATGCTGGTGATCGACCCCGACGAGTGCATCGACTGCACGCTGTGCGTTCCCGAATGTCCGGTCGAAGCAATCTTCGCCGAGGACGACGTGCCGGATGCGCAGAAGGAATTCACGGCGCTCAACGCCGAGCTCGCAAAACAATGGAAGCCGATCATCGAGCGCAAGTCGCCGCCGCCCGACGCCGACGAGTGGGCGAAGGTTTCGTCAAAGAAAAATCTCCTCGAGAAATAAAAAAAGCGGCGCAGCATTGCGCACGCGCGCCGCAGCAAATTTCGCAACGCAATATTTTTGTGGTGCATACGACCACATTAGTTTTGAAGTGTGACTCCGAGCGCCGCTGTAATACTTTTGCAAGCTTGAAGGCGTAACCTCTCCACGTTTGTATCAAGGAGGGCCAAGATGGAAACAGGAAGACTCGCGTTCACTGCCGTGTATCTCAAGTCCAACAGCGGCTACATCGGCTTCATCGAAGAGCTCCCCGGAGTCAACTCGCACGGTCGTACGATAGACGAAGCGCGCGAGACGCTGCAGAAGCTCGCGGCCGTGGTGTTCGACGAAGAGAGGCGCGGCGCCGAGGAGCTGATCGCCGGCAAGGACGTGGTGCGCGAATCCTTCTTCGTCCCCATTCCGCGCCCGATCTGATTCCTTCATCAGCGGAACACCAGAGAACGGCCCCGTCATCGGGGCCGTTCTTTTTCTGACCTCTCTTTATTTAGTAGACTGCCCGCCATGCGAAGAGCCCTGTTGCTCATGCTGGTGCCGGCGGCGGCGCTGGCGCAAGGCGAAAAGCAGGTCGTAAAGCCGCCGATCGCGCAGTACTGGATGAGCGTCGAGACCGCGGCTGGCATGTCCATGCCGGGAATGTCATCCGTGATTGCCGGGATGATGGGCGGCCAGGGCCGCGGCGGGCGAAGCATGGTGCTGCAGCTCGGCTCGCAGCAGAGCGCCCCGGCGCCGAAGGCCGAGCACGCCATTCCGCCCGGACTGAAGATGGGCGACGCGCTGGCCCTGGTAACGCCGCAGCGGCCCAGGCCCGAGCGCGCCCCGCGCGCCGACGGCACCCCGGGCAAGATGGAGCGCCCGAAGGGCCGCATGCTCATCTACTGGGGCTGCGGCGACAGCGTGCGCGCCGGCCAGCCGGTGGTCCTCGATTTCGCCAAGCTCGCTGACGGGCAGACGCCGCCGAAAATGGCGTCGCAGCGTGTCTCGGCGCCCAATCCGCCCGCGCCCGGCCGCAACCGCACCTACGGCGACTGGCCGAACCCCGAGGACCCGAAGAACGTTCCGGAAGACGGCTCGCTGCGCGGCGAGCACACGGTGAAGGGTAATTACTCGCCCGAGATCCGCTTCGCGCTCGGCGAGACGCACGACTTCATGGAAAAGGTGGCTCTCTCGAGCGACGGCAACCGCTTTCGCTGGAAGTCGGTGCCGACCGCGACCGGCTACTTCGCGACGCTCTTCGGCGGTACGGGCGAGAACGAAGTAGTGTTCTGGTCCTCGAGCGAAGTACAGGAGATGGGCAGCATGCTCATGGACTACGTGCCGCCCGGCGAAGTGGCGCGGCTCATCCGCGAAAAAGTCGTGATGGCGCCTTCCGTCACCGAGTGCGCCGTGCCCGGCGAGGTGGTGAGCCGCGCCGGCGGCGCGCCGATGCTGAGCTTCATCGCCTACGGCCCGGAAGCGAACTTCGCGCAGCCGCCGCGCCCGAGCGACCCGAAGATTCCCTGGGAAATGCAGTGGACCGCGAAGGCGCGCTTCAAGTCCACCGCGCAGCAGATGCTCGGCGCTTCGGCGCCGCAGGCGCAGCCGGAAAGACAAGTACAGCCACAAGCACAGCCCGAAACGCAGACCCAGACCGAAAAGCCTGCTGCTGCCGATCCGGTCGAGCAGGGCATCAAGGCGCTGCGCGGCATCTTCGGGCGGTAGATCAAATAAAAGGGGTCAGAGCAATTTTCCCGTAACACGTATGCGTCGCACCTAAGGTGTTACAGGAAAATTGCTCTGACCCCATTTATTTCGCCTTGCCGCGGAAGATGCGGTAGCTCCAGGCGGTGTAGCCGACGATGAAAGGCAGCACGAGCACGGTGCCGGCGAGCACGAACTTGAGCGCGCTCGGATGCGCGGCCGCCTCCCAGATCGTCAGCCGGTCGATCAGCACGTACGGAAACAGGCTGTAGGCGAGGCCGGCGAAGGCGAGGACAAAGATGGCCACCGCGCCGGCGAAGGGCTGGCCGTCGGATTTTCCGAGCGAGCGCCACACCCATAGCCACGCGGCGGCGGTGGCGAGCGGCAGCGCCGCGAGGTAGACGGATCTCGGGTATGAGAACCACTTCTCGCGCACGGTTTCGCTCACGAGCGGCGTTCCCAGGCTCACCAGCACGACGCCGAGCGCCACCCACGCGAGCCCCCAGCGCGCCCAGCCGATGCTCTTCCTCTGCAGCTCGCCGTCGGTGCGCAGGATGAGCCAGGTGGCGCCCAGAAGCACGTAGCCGCCGCAGAGGCTCGCGCCCACCACGACCGCGAACAGCCAGTACGCCGCGCCCGTATCGAAGCCGGTGATGTAGCGCCCGAGCATGAAGCCCTGCGCGAACGAGGCGAGCGTGGAGCCCGCCCAGAAGAGCCAGTTCCACAGCTCGCGGTGCCAGCCCTCGGCCTTGATGCGCAGCTCGAAGGCCACCCCGCGCAGCATCAGGCCCACCAGCATCGCCGCCACCGGCAGGTAGAGCGCGCCGAGGATCTCGCCGTGCGCGACCGGAAAGGCGACGAGCAGCAGACCGATGCCGAGCACCAGCCAGGTCTCGTTCGCGTCCCAGAACGGGCCGATCGAGGCCACCATGAGGTCCTGCTCGGCGCGCTCGACGTTCGGCATCAGCATGCCGACGCCGAGGTCGTAGCCGTCGAGGACGACGTAGGCGAGGATGGCGACGCCCATCAGCGCGGTGAAGATCAACGGAAGCTCGCCGCTCATTGCGCGCCCTTTGCGGCGAGGTGGGTGACGACCACCACGTAAGAGGCGAGGAGCACGGTGTAGGTGAGCACGTAGGCCGTGAGGCTCGCGCCGAGCTCGCCGCCGCTCGCCGCGCCCGCCGCGTCCTCGGTGTAGAGAATGCCGGTGACGAGCCAGGGCTGGCGGCCGATCTCGGTCACGAGCCAGCCGGCGAGCGTCGCCACCCAGCCGGAGAAGGTGAAGCCGGCGAAGCTCCAGAGCAGCCAGCGCGGGGTCGGCGCATTTTTCAGGAAAATGAGGCTGCCCCAAGAGAGAAGCAACATCAAGACCCCCACGCCCACCATGACGCGAAAGGACCAGAACACCGGCGCGACCGGCGGCGCGTCGGCGCCGAAGGCGCTCAGGCCCTTCACCTCGCCGTCGAGCTCATGGGTGAGGATGAGCGAGGCGCCCTTGGGAATGAGCAGCGCGTGGTCGTTGCGCCGCTCGTCCTCGCGGATCACCGCGAAGAGCACGAGCGGCGCGCCGCGCTCGGTCTGCCACAGCGCTTCGATGGCGGCGATCTTGGCCGGCTGATGCGCGAGCGTGTTGAGGCCATGCAGGTCGCCCACCAGGATCTGCAGCGGTACCAGCAACGCGGCGAGCGCCGCGCCCAGGCGCAGCGTCTTCAGCGCCGCCGCGTCGGCCGGCTCCTTCAGCAGGCGCCATGCCGAGAGCCCGGCGACGAGGAACGCCGCGGTGATGCCCGAGGCGAGCAGCATGTGGGCGAGGCGGTAGGGAAACGAGGGATTGAAGATCACCGCGAGCCAGCTTGCGGCGATGAGTTCCTCGCCGAGCCCGACATGGCCCGCCGGGGTCTGCATCCACGAGTTGAGCGCGAGGATCCAGAACGCCGACACGGTAGTGCCGATCGCGACGATGATCGCCGACATGACGTGCACCCAGTCGGGCACGCGGTTCATGCCGAAGAGCATCACGCCGAGGAACGTCGCCTCGAGGAAGAACGCGGTGAGCACTTCGTACGCGAGCAGCGGCCCGGCGATGTTGCCGACGCTGTTCATGAAGCCCGGCCAGTTGGTGCCGAACTGGAAGCTCCTCGCGACGCCGCTCACCACGCCCATCGCGAACGAGAGCGCGAACACCTTCACCCACAGCCTGTAGGTCTGCAGCCAGGCCGGGTCGCGCGTGCGCTGGTAGCGCAGCCGGAAAACCACCAGCAGCCAGGCGAGGCCGATGGTTATCGCGGGGAACAGGATGTGGAAGCCGATGTTGAGCCCGAACTGCACGCGGGCCAGGATCAGCGCTTCATCCATGCGACTAATATACGTCGCGATGATGACGCGGCTCCTGCAGCCATTCGTCCTCGCGGTCACGGCGATCCTCCTCGTGGCCTACGGCTACCTCGCGTCGCGCCTCGCCGCCGGGCCGTGGCAGTACGTCGCGCTCGCCGTTCCGTTCGTGCTGGTCTGGATCGTTCCGGTGGTCTACTGGGGAGGCGGCCGGCGCCGGGAACGTATCCTCGACAAGCTGCTGCACCAGGCGAGCTACCTGTGCATGGCCTGGATCAGCTTCCTGCTCGTGCTGACGCTGGCGCGGGATGCTCTGCTCCTTCTGACTTTGTGGCCGCCACCGCTCCAGGGTGCTCACCAACTGATCGATGAAGCGGGGGTGCCGCTGGTACTCGCGGCGTCGCTGGTGGCGATGGTGGTGGGCGCGCTTGCCGCGCTGCGCGGGCCGCATGTGAAGCACATCGACATCGCGGTCGAAGGCCTGCACCCGGATCTCGAGGGCTACCGCATCGCGCAGATCACCGACCTGCACTGCGGGCCGACGATCGGCCGGCGCTACGTCGAGCGCGTGGTGCAGCTCACCGAGGAGCTCGCGCCCGAGCTCGTGGCGCTCACCGGCGACATGGTCGACGGGCCGGTCGAGCAGCTCGCCCTGCACGTCGAGCCTTTGCGCCGCATCGCCGCCGGCGGCCGCGCCTTCTTCGTGCTCGGCAACCACGATTGCTATTCCGGCGCCGACGCCTGGCTCGGGCATTTTCGCGAGATGGGAATGCGGGTGCTGCTCAACGCGTCGGCGACGCTCGTGAAAGGCGAAGCGCGCCTGCTGGTAGGCGGCGTGGTCGATCCGGCGCTCGCGATCAGCCGTCCCGGCGCCGCGCCGCGCCCGGATCTCGCCGCGCAAGGCGGCGAGGCGGCGCATTTCCGGCTGCTGCTCGCGCACAATCCCAGGATCGCGCCGCTCGCCGCGCGCGCCGGTTTCGATATGCAAATCTCCGGGCATACGCACGCCGGCCAGTTCTTTCCGTGGACGCTCGCGATCCGCCTGGTCCACGCGCCCCACGTGGCCGGGCTTTCGCGCGAGGGCCGCATGTGGGTGTATGTGAGCGCCGGCACCGGCACCTGGGGTCCGCCGGTGCGCTTCGGAACCAGCCCCGAGCTGACCTTGATTCGGCTCCTCCGGAGGTGAAGAATTGGAGGCCTCTGGAGGGCGGATCATGGAAACCAGCGTTTCGCGCCAGGCTTTGAGCCAGCACGATCTCGTCGAGCTTCTCAATTGGGAACTGTCAGCCTACGAGCAAGTCCACGGCTGCCACTTCACCGCCATCAGGCCGATGGCGGACCCGGACGATTCGGGATGCAACTGGCGCGACGCGCGCCTGCAGTCGGATCATCGCCTCGATCCCGTCGAGCGCGACATCGTGCGCAGCGTCATCGAGCAGACGCGGCACGAATTCAACCTGGGCTGAGCCCAAGCTGTAGGAAGTCCTGACCGAGCCGCGCTTCGCGAGCGCGGCCATCGCCTGTGCTCGCCCTGGCTTGCGTCGCTTGGCTATCATGCAGGCCCATGACCTCCTCCCTGCGCCGGGTCGCCGTTCTCGGCGGCGCCCGCATTCCATTTGCGCGCGCCAACACCGCCTACGGCGAAGCAAGCAACCAGGACATGCTGACGGCCGCTTTTCGCTTCCTGGTGAAGAAATTCTCCCTTGAAAACCAGAAGCTCGGCGAGGTGGCCGCGGGCGCGGTGATCAAGCACTCGCGCGACTGGAACCTCGCGCGCGAGTCGACGCTCGGCGCCGGGCTGCACCCGGAGACGCCCGCGTACGACGTGCAGCGCGCCTGCGGCACCAGCCTCACCGCCGCGATCCAGGTCGCGCACCGCATCGCCGCGGGCGAGATCGATTGCGGCATCGCCGGCGGCGCCGACTCGGCGAGCGACATCCCGCTCGCCTACGGGCCGGAGCTGACGAGAACGGTCCTCGCGAGCGTCAAGGGCAGGTCCTTCGCCGAGAAAGCGAAGCCGTGGCTCGACCTGCGGCCGGCGCACCTCAAGCCCTCGGCGCCCGGCATCGCCGAGCCGCGCACGGGGCTCTCGATGGGCCAGCACTGCGAGGAGATGGCGAAGGAATGGAAGATCTCGCGCGCCGAGCAGGACGAGCTCGCGGCGGCGAGCCACAGGAAGGCCGCGGCCGCCTGGCAGTCGGGATTTTTCGCCGACCTGGTGTTCCCCTACCGCGATCTCGCCAAGGACAACAACGTGCGCGCCGACACGTCGCTCGAGAAGCTCGCCTCCTTGCGCACCGCTTTCGACCGCAGCCCCGCCGGCACCCTTACCGCCGGGAACAGCTCGCCGCTCACCGACGGCGCCGCGTGCGTGCTCCTTGGCTCGGAAGAATGGGCGCGCTCCCGCGGCTTCCCAATCTTATGTTTCTTGAGTCATTCGGAATCCTCAGCCGTCGATTTCGTGGGCATGTCGGGGCCGAAGGAGGGCATGCTCATGGCGCCGGCGTACGCGGTGCCGCGCATGCTCGAGCGCGCCGGGATCACGCTCCAGGACTTCGACATCTACGAGATCCACGAGGCCTTCGCCGCGCAGGTGCTGTGCACGCTGAAAGCATGGGAATCTCCCGACTATTGTCGAACCCGCCTTCGAAGGAATGATGCCCTTGGTTCAATCGACCGCGCGAAGCTCAACCCCAAGGGCTCGAGCGTCGCGATCGGCCATCCCTTCGCCGCCACCGGCGCGCGCATCCTCGCCACCCTCGCCAAGCAACTCGCCGAGCGCGGCTCGGGCCGCGGCCTCATCTCCATCTGCGCCGCCGGCGGAATGGGCGTGACCGCGATCCTCGAAAAATAAAGGGGGTCAGATCAATGGAATTCGGGGTCAGAGTCTTAATTCACGCGACGCGAAGCTATCTGAATTAAGACTCTGACCCCGAATTCCATGCTGTCGAAATCCGAGCTCTTCGCCCGCCTCGCCGAAGGCCACGCGGCGCGCATCACGGTGGTCACGCCCAACCGGCGGCTCGCGCAGGCGCTGACCGCCGGGTTCGACGAGTTCCAGGTCGCGAGGGGGCTCACCGCGTGGGAGGCGGCGGACATCCTGCCGCTCGCGGTCTTCGTCGAGCGGCTGTGGGAGGACGCGCTCTACTCGGAGCTCGGGGGAAAGCTCCCATTGCTGCTCACCGGCGCGCAGGAGCAGGCGCTCTGGGAAGAAATCCTGCGCGACAGCGGACTGCACTCGATCGCGCAGGCCGCCGCCCGGT
>DASZOS010000034.1:0-13720 GCA_035550695.1 Burkholderiales bacterium
GGCGACGAAGCGCACGCCCAACGGCTCGGAGAGGAACACCACCCCTGAAACCACGCCGAACATGGGCGTGAGAAACGACAGCACGCCCAGCCGCGCGGCGAGATAGCGCCGCAGCAGCCAGAACCAGACGAGAAGGCTCGCGAACCCCACGATCACGCCCTGGTAGGCGAGACTCACGATCGCGAACGGGCTCAGCTTTACGACGCCGGGCTCGCCGATCGCCCACGAAGCGAGCGGCAGCACGAGCGCCGCGGCGGCGATCTGATAGAAAAGCGTCCGGGTGGCGCTCGCGCGCGCGAGGCTCGTCGCGCGGATCACCACCGTGGTCGCTCCCCACAGCGCGCCGGCAATGATTCCGCAGACGTCGCCGAGCAGAGTGGACGACGTGGCTGCAAAAAAGCCCTCCGAGAACGCGACCGCCACGCCGGCGAACGCGAGCAGTACGCCCGCCCACTGCCCGGCCGTGAGCCGCTCTCCCGGCACGAACCAATGCAGGCCCAGGGCCGCCAGAACCGGCGCCAGGTACACGAAGACCGACATGCGCGATGCGCCGGTGTGGCCCAGGCCGAAGTAGATGAACACGAACTCAGCCGCGAAGAGCGCCCCCGCCGCGCAGCCCGCCGCGGCCGTGCCGTCGCGGGCAAAGAGCGCAACGCCTTGCCAGCGCGCCCACGCGAAAACCAGCAGCGTGGCGATGATCGAGCGCAGGCCGCCCTGCATGAGCAGCGATATGTCCTGCGCGGTGAGCTTCACGAAGACCTGGTAGACGCCCCACACCGCTCCGAGCAGGACCATCGCTGCGAACGCGGTGCCGTCGAGTACCTTGCGGTCGGTCATGTTCCGGTACGATAGCCGTCGACTTCAGGGAGGATCGCATGCACGCTCGTCTGGGCCTTTTCATCGCCGCGCTGCTCGCCTGCGCCACCGCGCTGGCGCAGGGATTTCCGGCGCGTCCGATCCGCATCGTGGTTCCCTTCCCGCCGGGGGGCGGAACCGACGTGGTGGCGCGCGCGGTCGCGCCCGGGATGTCGCAGTCCCTCGGTCAGCCCGTGATCGTCGAGAACCGCGCGGGCGCCGGTGGAAATATCGGCACCGAGGCCGTGGCGAAGGCCGCGCCCGACGGCTATACGCTGCTCGTCGCGAGCGCGGCGACCGCCATCAACAACACACTCGCGAAGAACCTCACCTGGCAGGTCTCCCGGGACTTCGCCCCGGTGGCGCTCCTCGTGATCAACCAGAGCCTGCTGGTGGCGCATCCTTCGGTGCCCGCCTCGAGCGTCAAGGAGCTGATCGCGCTCGCGAAGTCCAAGCCCGGTCAGATCACCTACGGCTCCTATGGCAACGGCAGCTCGGCGCACCTGATCGGCGAGCTGTTCAAGATGACGGCCGGCGTCGATCTCCTGCACGTCCCGTACAAGGGCGCGGCGCCGGCGGTCAACGATCTCCTCGGCGGCCAGGTGAACCTGGTGTTCGCCGATGTCGCCGCGGTCCTGCCGCACGTCAAATCGGGCCGGCTCAAGCCGCTCGGCATCGGCTCGAGCCGCCGTTTCGACGGGCTGCCCGAGGTGCCGACGATCAGCGAGGCCGGCGTGCCGGGGTTCGAAGCCGGCGGCTTTCTCGGGCTCGTCGCGCCGGCAGCGACGCCCGCGGCGGCGATCGGCGCGCTGAACGCGGCCGCGGTGAAGAGCCTCTCCGCGCCCGACGTGCGCGAGCGGCTGGTCGGGCTGGCGACGGTCCCGATGGGCGGATCCCCGGAGCAGTTCGGTCAGCACCTGCGTGTCGAAGTCGACAAGTGGGCGAAGGTGATTCGCGCTGGCAATATCAAGCTTGAATAAAGACTTCTTTGAATAAAGCGTCCGCGGGCGCGTCGAGAAAGCGCGCCGCCGCCGCGCGCGGAAGCCCGGTGTAGGAGACGAACTTGCCGATCACCTCTTCGCGGCTCATCGCCGGCAAGTCCTCCACGGCATGCTCCAGGCGCTCGCCTGGCAGCTCGATCGTTACGCGCGCACCGCGCGTAAGCCGCTCCTCTTTCATCATTTCCACTTTCGCCTCGAGCGTACGTACCAGCGGATCACGGAGCGCTGATTCGGAATAGGCGTCGGGGCAAAGATCGCCCGCCACCAGGGCGTGCGCCAGGCCGTAGCTCAGGCTGAACTGCGCCTGGATCGGCAGCGCAGGCGCGCGGTTCGCGCAATAGGTGAGCGCCTCCGCATAGATACGAAGCTCGATGCGCGAAATATCACGCAGCCGATGCGCGATGCGTGGCCGCAGCCCGATGGCCGCGGCGGCGCCGTAGTGCACGTGGCGTACGGCCGCGAAGCGCTTGAGGTAGCCCTCGAGAAGCAGCCATTCCCCCGGCGGCGCGACGTTTTCGTCGCAGGATCTTGGAGCGTCGATTCCTGCGAGCGCGGCGCTAGCGGCGAGAAGCCCGACCTGCGCCGAGTGCGCGAGATACGTATTGCGCGCCTCGGATCCATGCACGACCGGAAGGTAGAGCGAGTGAGGCAGTTGGCAGGCGGCGATGCGCACGGCCGCGAGCGCCTGCGCCGCGCTGCCGCCCGAGAGCCGCACCGCCGCGACGGCCACACCGAGCCCCGGCCAGTACGCGTCCACGTGCATGCCCGGCGCGATGCGCAGCACCTCGCCCATGCGCCCGCCGACTTCATAACCGGCGATCACCGCGCGCAGCCAGCCGCCGAGATCGGAGTTCCGGGTTTGGGCAAGCGCAGCGCATGCCGCTATCACTGGAACACCCGGGCGGCCATGCGCACGCGCCAGGCCTTCGCAAGCCTCGTCCCAGCAGGCCGCGGCGGCAAAGAGCGCCGCCGCCGAAGACACCGAAAAGGAAGGCGCGAATCCGGGAACATGCACCGCTCCCGGATCATTACCGGCCAGGCGCGCCGCGAGCCCCTGGAGCTGCGGCTTCGGCGCCGCGGCGAGCACGCAGCCGAGCGTGTCGAGCGCGAGCTCGCGCGCTTTCGCATCGACCGGCGCCGGCGGCTCGGCCGCCCAGAGCCAGTCGAGGACGAGGTTCAGGCCGCTGCGAGCTTCCACGTCGAGGGCGGCGGACCGCCGGGAAGGGCGCGAATCGCCTCGCGCAGCTCGCGCGCCGCGCCGGCGCCAAGGCGCAGGGCCGCGTTGGCCATGAACTTCGCGTCGATCTCGGCGCGCGTGAAAGGCCGCTCGGGGCCGCCGCGCACCTGAGGAACGGTTTCTTCCAGCACGCTTTGATTTCCCAACCTGATACTTAGCTTGGCCGCAAAGCGCTGCGGAAAACCGGAGTTACGCCACGGGCGCCAGCGCACGCGCGGCGCGAGCTCGAGCGCTGCGCGGTGGCTTGCCGCGCCGGCGAATGTCGCCACGCCGACTTCGCCGTCACAAAGCATGACCGCGAGCGCGTACGGAAGGCTGAACTTCGCTTCGTAGCCCGAAGCGGGAGCGAGCTTGCGCTGCCAGGGCTCGCAGATCAGCATCGCCTCCTCCTCGGGCACCTCGCAATCGACCTCAGAAATGGTTTCAGCGCTAACGACTTTGGATCGGAGCCGGGCGGCGGCCTCGAGAAACGGGTGGATGTAGTGGCAGCACGGATAGCCCTTGAACGACGCCTCGAGGATGAGCCAGCGGCTGCCGAGCGAGTCGAGCAGCGCCGCGAGCCTTGCCGGCGCGCCCTCATCGTCTGCATAGAGGCGATAGAAGCCGTGCTGGCCCTCGAAGATCGTGCTCGGCCCGGTCATGCCGCCTGCGGCGAGCTCGGCGGCGACGAGGCCGGCATGCGCCGCCCAGCCGGGGTGCATGGCCTTGACCGTCGCGCCCTCGGAGAGGAACTCGAACACCCCGCCCGCCTGGCTGCCCGCGATGCCCATGGCGTTCACCGCGTCGCGCGGCTCGCGGCACGCGAGCAGCGTCGACACGAGCGCGGCAATGAACGGCCCGCCCACCGCGGTGATCTGGAAGCCGCGGCGCTGAAAGGCGCCCGGAGCGGCAAGCCCCATGCGGATCATGATTTCCCAGCCGGTAACCACCGCGCGCACGAGCTGCGCGCCGTTCGCGCCGTGCTTTTGCGCCGCGGCAAGCGCCGCGGCTACGACCACGGAGCTGCCGTGCACGATCGACGCGGTGTGCGTGTCGTCGTACTCGAGCGAATGGATGAGCGTGCCGTTGAGAAGCGCCGCCGAAGCGGCGGGCAGGCAGCCTGCGAAACCGAGCGCGGCTGCCTCCTCGGCCGCGCCGAGCGCGCGCACCGCGGCGTGCAGGCGCGCGCTATCGGGTAGCGAGGACGCCGCGATCCCGACGCCGATGGTGTCGAGGATGTGGTCGACCGCGCACAGCGAGACGTCTTTCGGAATTTCTCCTTCCTGAAAAGCGAAATCCGCGATGCGACGCGCAAGGCTCACAGTCTGCCTTCGCGGATCTCCTGCGCGGCCGCGCGCGCGGCGAGCCAGCCCAGACCGAGCGCGGCGAGCAGGCCGTTGCCCGAGAGATAGCCGAGCGCGCCGCGGCGGCCGCTGATGCCGGCGGCGGCGCCGCCGCCGGCGAAAAGGTTCGGGATCGGCGCCCCGGCGTGCGAAAGCACGCGGGCGTCGGCGTCGGTCTTCAGGCCGCCCTGCGTGTGGAACAGCCCCGGCACCACCTGCGCGCTCCAGAACGGCGGCTCGAGCGGCGCCATGGCGAACGCAGTGCGGCCGAACGGGTCGCGCCGCTCCCCGCGCGCAGCGCAGTTGTAAGCTTCAATGGTGTTCTTCAAGGTTTCAGAAACCTCCAGCGGCTTGATGCCGCCGTAGTCGAAGAGCTCCTTGAATTCCTCCTCGCGCTGCGCGTGCCTGCAGATGCGCTCGTCGAACACCGCGAATACCCTGCCCGGCTGCGCCAGCACCTCCCTGGCGAAGCCCGAATAGCCGATACCCTCGTTGCCGAAGCGCCTGCCCTCCCCGTCGACGAGGATTCCGCCCTTCTCGATGGTGGTCCAGGAAAGGAGTTGCCCGTGCGGATAGGTGACCGCGGCGTACCCCTGGTAGGCCCCCATGTTGGCGAGCGCGGCGTCGAGCCTGCGGCCCCAGAGCACCGCCTCGCCGGTGGAGCCGAGCGCGCCGAAGTACTGCGCGCCCGCGATCTCCGGGCAGTACTCGCGCACCAGCGCGGCATTGGCGGCGAAGCCGTTGCAGGCGAGCACGATCTTCTTCGCCCGGATGCGCGTTTCAGCGGCGCGGCTGCCGCCGGCGAGCACGCCTATCGGCGCGCCGCGCTCGTCCGTGATGAGATCCCTTACCGCATTGCCGGCGGCGACCGGGATATCGCGCTTTTCCGCCGCGCGCAGGAGATCGTCCAGGAGATCCTTGCCGCGGCGCGACTTCGGCGCATGCAGCCGCGGCACCGAATGGCCGACGTGCGCATAGTCGGTGATGATGCTCATGCGCGCCTCCACCCGGTCCACGAGCCACTCGCAAAGCGGCGCGGAGATCTCGATCAGGCGGCGCATGACATCCGGAACGTCGTGCTCGCCCGCGACGCGCGTGTAGTCCGCGAGCATCTTCTCGATCGAATCGTCGATGCCGGCCTCGCGCTGGAAGCGGCTGCCGGCGCCAGGCACCGAGCCGGTCGAAAGCGCGGTGTTGCCGCCGGGCCGCTCGAGCTTTTCGAGCACCGCGGTGGCGAGGCCTTCGTCGTGCGCCGCGATGGCGGCGGCGAGTCCGCAGGCGCCCGCCCCTACGGCGAGCACATCCACTTCCATGTCCCAGTTCATCTGAAGATCGAGGCCATCCAGTCCGAGAAGGGCGCTTCGAGGGTGCTGGGAATCGCTGCCACGGCACCGAGCAGACCCGGCGCAGAGCGCGAAGAGAGGATCGTTATCTTCTTCTCGATCTCGTCCTGCGCGAAAGGCTGGTCCGGGCCGCCGCGCGCGCTTGCGCGCTCAGCAGTGAGCTTCTCACCGCCGTCGAGCACGAGCGTGATGCGCCCCGGGCGGTCGTTCGGCCAGGGCTGCACGTCGGGGTGCGGTTTCATCTCGACCTTTTTCCTCAAGGAAGCAACGCGAGGGTCCTTCAGCGATTCGCTGCTAAACGCGTCGACTCCGGCACTGCCGTGGACGAGGGCAGAAACAACGGCGTGCGGCATCGAGAACTTCGCGGCGAGCGTGGTCGCCGGCTGGTAGTTGTCGAGCGTCATGCCGCGCGGGTCGGTCTCGACAACGATGGACGCGACGCGCTCGCCGCCTTTGAGCTCGGGACGGCGCGCGAGGAGCTCGGCGAGCGCGTCGAGGGAGGCGTGCGCGTACTGGCAGCATGCGTAAAGCTTGTGATAGCCGTCGCACACCGCCCAGTCGGCGCCGAGATCGTTGGTGAGCTGCGCCGCGTCCGTTTCTGCATGAAAACAGGAGGCATAGACGTCGTAGGGGCTCGAAGCGAAGCCGCCGATGCCGGCCTCGGCGAGCTCGACCGCGAGCATTCCCGTCTGCGCGCCGGCAGCCGCCCAAGCGTTGCGCACCAGCGCGCCATTAATCGCGTGGTTATAGGGTCCGGGCGAAACCATGGTGCTCGCGCCGCTCACGGCGAGGAGCAAGCGCTGCGCATCGAGCTTTCTCGCGAGCCCTACTGCCGCAGCGGCGCCGACGCTGTTGAAGATGCCGTGCGGATGCAGCGGCGGCATGATCGAGCGCCAGGCGCGCGCAAAGCGGGCGGTGATCTCGTAGGCGCCGATCCCCGCGCGCATCACCTCGCGCAGCGTGAGGTCATCCCGCTCCGCTACGGCGAAGAGCGCGGGCAAGAGATAGATGCCGGCGTGGCACGGCGACTTGCGGTAGCCCTCGTCCATTTCGTTCCAGCTCGCGGCAAGCCCGTTGCCGAGCGCCGCGCTGCGCGCTTCGATTTTCGGACCCCCATGGCGAAGAAGGGTCGCTTCTCCCCGGGAAGATTCACTTCGAAGATGCTTGTGAAAAGCGAAAACCTCGGGTTCATCCTGCGCCGAGAGGATCGCGGCGATGTCGTCGGCCATGATGAGCGCCATGCGCTGGCGCGCCGCGTCCGGGACATCGCCGTAGCCGAGCCCGGCGGCCCAGGCCACGAGGCGCTGCACGCCCTGCGCCGCTAGAACCATTCCCACAAGTCCTCCTTCGCCGCGAGCTCGGCGCTCGGTCCGTCGAAAATGATCCGCCCGGTCTTCAGCACGATGGCGCGCTCGACTTCGCGCAGCGCCGCCTGGACGTTCTGCTCGACCAGCACGACGGTGGCGCGCGAGCGCTCGTTGATGCTGCGCAGGCTCTGCAGTACGTCCTTGACGACGATCGGCGCGAGCCCGGTGCACGGCTCGTCGAGGAGCAGGATCGAGGGCCGGGTCATGAGCGCCATGCCGAGAGCGAGCATCTGCTGCTGCCCGCCCGAAAGCGAGCCCGCGGCCAGGGCGCGGCGCTCCTTCAGGATCGGAAAGAGCGCATAAACCTCGCCGATCCAGCGCGGATCGTGCAGCAGCCCGGCGATGGTGAGATTCTGCTCCACCGACAGCTCGCGGAAGACGTTGTGCCCCTGCGGCACGAAGCCCACGCCGCGGCGCGCGTTGCGGTGCACCTCGCCGCGCAGGATGGGCTCACCGCGGTAGCTCACCGTGCCGGTCACTTCGTCGACGTCGCCGATGCCGCAGCGAAGCAGCGTGGTCTTGCCGGCGCCGTTGTGGCCGAAAATGCCGACGCGCTCGCCTTCGCGCACCTCGAAGGACACGCCTTTCAGGGCCTGGAAGCCGCCGTAGCTCGCGCCGACGTTTTCGTAGACCAGCATGTCAGGTGCCGAAATAGAGCTCGGCGAGCGTCTTGCTCGCGAGCAGATCGGCGATGCGGCCGCGCTCGAGGATGCGCCCGGCGGACATGAACACCGCGCTGGTGCACAGATCCTTGATGAACGAGATGTTGTGCTCGACCACGCAGACCGCGCGGCCCGCCTGCGCCTCCTGGCGCACCACCGCCCGCATCGTCTCGTAGGCGTGGCCCTCGACTCCCGCCATCGGCTCGTCGAGCAGCAGGCACGGCCCGTCGTTCATCAGCGCGCGCGCCAGGCCGACCAGCTTTTGCTGGCCGTAGGGCAGGTCGGTCACCGCGCTGTCGGCGAGATGCCCGAGCTGCATGCGCTCGAGGATCGCAGCCGCCTGCTCGCAGGCCTCCCCGTCGGCGCGGCGCACGGCTGCCGGCCGGAAGCACAGCCGCGCCATGGATTCGCCCGCGTACTGGCGCGGCGCCACGACCATGTTCTCCAGCACCGTCATGGTGCGGAAAAGGCGCATGTTCTGCCACGTCCTGGCGATGCCCATGCGCGCGCGCTCGTGCACGCCCCTGCCCGCCGCGCTCTCGCCGTTGACGCGGATGTCGCCGGCATCGGCCGGCACCACGCCCGTGATGATGTTGAAGAGCGAGGTCTTGCCCGCGCCGTTCGGGCCGATCAGGCCGAGGATCTGGCCGCGCTCGAGATCGAGCGTGATGTCGTCGGCGACGACGATGCCGCCGAAGCGCTTGCAGATCCCTTCGAGCTGCAGCACGGCGCTCATGGCTTCTTGTGGCGCAAGGGCGCCGGCGGCTCCGGCGCCACCAGCCCCTGCGGCCGCAGGAAGAGAAAGACGATCACCAGCAGCGTGAAGATCATTCCCTGCAACGGCGCCATGTAGCTCAGGGGCAGGCGCAGGAAGGTGATGGCCTGCGGCAGCGCGAGCAGCAGCACCGCGCCGACCACCGGTCCCCAGGTGGAGCCCATCCCGCCCACCACCACCATGGTGAGCATGGTCCCCGAGGCGAGGATCTCGAACTGATCCGGGCTCAGGTACTGGAAGTAGAAGGCGTAGATCGCCCCGGCGACGCCGGCGAGCGCGCAGCCCACCGCGAAAATCACGATCTTGATCCGCGTGGCGTCGCGTCCCAGGGCGACGAACGCCAGCTCGTCGTCGCGCATCGCGTTGATGGCGCGCCCGTAGGGCCCGCGCACGATCCAGCGGATGAGAAGCACCGTCGCCG
This sequence comes from Burkholderiales bacterium, assembly GCA_035550695.1. GTDB lineage: Bacteria > Pseudomonadota > Gammaproteobacteria > Burkholderiales > SG8-39 > SCGC-AG-212-J23. Next base: position 8,984 of record DASZOS010000034.1, read on the forward strand.
CCGCGGCGGCGAGCGCCACCGCGGAAAACACCCAGCCGCGCTGCGGGCCGGCGATCGGCGTCGGAATGTTCGATAGCCCCCCCTGGCTGCCGGTGAGCTCGAGGTTCTTGATCACTTGCAGCAGGCCGAGCTGAAAGCCGATCGAGGTGATGAGCAGGTAGTCGCCGCTCACGCGAAGCGACGGCAGCGAGATCATGAGCGAGAACACGCCCGCCACCGCCGCGCCGGCAGCCGCGCCGGCAAAGGGGTTCAGCCCGAAGTGGATGGCGAGCAGCCCCGAGGTGTACGCGCCCAGGGCGAAGAAGATCGGGTGCGCGATCGAGACCAGCCCCGCCTTGCCGATGATCAGGTTGAAGCTCGAGGCGAGCACCACGTAGATGCCGACCAGGATCAGGATCGAATAGACGTATTCCACGCGCTCAGGCGCCCTTGAACCCGCGGCGCACCCCGCCGGGGAAGAAGAGGATCGTCACGAAAAGGAACACGTAGAGAATCAGGCCCTGCCACCGCGACGGAATGACGAGCACGCTGTAGCTCTGCAGCAGCGACAGCGCCACGGCGGCAGCCGCGCCGCCCGTGACGCTGCCCATGCCGCCGAGCAGCGTCGCGATGACCGCGAACAGCATGAGCTGCAGCGGGGCGGTGGGAATGACCGCGGTGCGCGAGCCGTAGAGGTACATGCCCGCGCAGACGAACACCGTGGCGATGGAGAAGGTCACGAGGTAGACCCGCTTCGCGCTGATGCCGTAGAGCTCGGCGAGCTCGGCGTTGTCCGACACCGCGAGCAGGAACTGGCCGTCGCGCGAAAAACGCAGGTACAGCGCGAGCGCGGTACCGAGCACGAGCGTCATTCCGACCCCGAGGAGGTCCCAGTCGCTCACCGCGATCTGCCCGACCAGGCGCACCGGCGAGAGGATCTCCGGAAAGAGCGGCACCGGCTCGGTGCCGAACGCGAGCGTGAGGACGTACGCCGCGAACTCCGAGCACACCAGCGTGAAGATGAAGAACAGCAGGCTCGAGGAGCGGCGCGCGCGCAGCGTGCGCAAGCCCCAGATTTCGAACGCGAGCGTCGCCGCGAGCGCGATCGCGAAACCGAAGACCACCGCGGCCGCCGTGGGCCAGGCGAAGCGGTTGACCGCCGCATACATCGCGTAAAACGCGATCGCCATCATGCCCGCCTGAGCGAAATTCCACAGCTTCATCACCTTCAGCACCAGCGCGAAGGCGATGGTGAACAGCACCATGTAGCTCGAGGTGGCGAGCCCGGTCCAGAAGATCTGCGCGAGAACAGCAGGGTCGAACATGAATTAGGGCGGCGCGGGACGTCGGCCCCGCGCCGCGCTACCCTTCCCCCCTTATGAGCCGCCTTCAGCTCACCGTGGCGAGCGGGACGAAGTTGCCTTTCTCGACGGTGAGGAGGTACACAGGCTTCTTCACGCGGTGCGAGGCATCGACCTCGGTCACCCCGGTCATCGGCAGCTCGAAGCGCTTCACGCCGAGCAGCGCCTTGCGCATGTTCTCGCCGCTCACCGGCAGTTTCTGCTTGAGCAGCCAGTCGTACATCTGCGCGACCATCACCGGCGCGTCGTACAGGTACTGCGTGTACGGCAGGCCGTTCGGCACGCGGCCTTCCTTGCTGCGCCAGCGCTCGATGTAGGCCTTGACCTCCGGACGGTCGTTCGCCCCGGGGGCGAGCGAGGTGACGATCAGGCCCTCGGCGGCGGCGCCGAGCTGCTTGACGATGTTCGGGTTGTAGCCCGCCGAGTAGGTCGACACGCGCTGCTTCAGGCCGAGCTGACGCATCTGCGCGATGACCTGCGGGATGTCGGTAATGAGGCCGTGGATGTGCACCATGTCGGCATTGGACGCGCGCAGCTTGAGCAGCATCCCGGAGTAGTCGGTCGCCTTGGGATCGTAGGCCTCGTACACCGTGACCTTGCCGCCCGCCTTCTCGAAGGCCTCCTTGTAGACCTTGGCCGCGTCCACGCCGGTGTCGTTGTTGATGTAGAGCACTGCGGCGGTCTTCTTGGCGAGCTTCTGGTGCGCGTAGCGCGCCACTGCCGTCACGTCCACGTCCGCGAGCGGAAAGGTCGTATAGACGTAGTCGCCGAGATTGGCAACGTCGGGGGAGCTGGCGCCCACCGAGAGCTCGAGCACTTTCTCGCGGTTGGCGATCGGCGCCACGGCCTTCACCACCGCGCTCCACGCCGTGATGAAGACCGGCACCTTCTCCACGCTGATGAGGCGGTTCACCGCATTGATGCCCACCTGGGGCTCGGCCTGGGTGTCGAGCACGATCATCTCGAGCTTGCGGCCCTGCACGCCGCCCTTCGCATTGATGTCCTCCACCGCCCATTGGGCGCCGGTGACCTGGTCCTTGCCGTAGGCCGACTGCGACCCGGTGAGCGGCATGGCGAGCCCGAACCTGAGGTTGCCCGCGCCCTGCGCCCGCAGCGGCAACGGCAGGCCCGCGGCCAGCGTACCGGCCGCGGCGGCCTTCAGCACATCACGACGTTTGAAGCTCATGTTCTCTCCTCGAGGTTGAATTGAGTTTTTGGATTATCTCGGCGGCCGGGGCCACGTCGGCGTACTTGGACGCCATGTCGAACAGGTTGACGGCGTGCGAAGTGGCGCTGCGGTCGTAGACGCAATCCCACGGCACCACCACGCGGAAATTGTACGAGAAAGCGTCCACCACGCTGCAGCGCACGCAGCCGCTGGTGGTACATCCGGTCACCACCAGCGTATCGACGCCCAGGTCGATCAGATGGCTCACCAGCGGCGTGGCGAAGAACGCGCTCGGGTGCTTCTTCGGTATGAGGATGTCGCCTTCGCGCGGCGCGACCTCGGCGACGAACTCGTAGCCCTTCTGCGCGACGCCCATGATGGCGGGCACCTTGGCCGCAAGCCGACCGCCGTCGGTCGCCTTCTTCGGCGCGACGTGCGGGTAGAGCACCGGCCAGCCGCGGCTGCGAAACTCGGCGAGCAGCGGCACGATGTTGCCCACCGCCTTCCAGCCGATCTCGCCGCAGGACGTCGGGAACTCCTTGATCGACTCCCAGAAGGGCCTGGGCTGCGTGCCGACGGTGCGGTACTGCACGTCGATGATGAGAAGCGCGGGGCGCCTGCCGATCCCCGAAGGATTGCCGAATCCCGCGGCGCGGTAGGCGCGTTGCTCTTCCTCGCTGATGACGCTGTCCCAAGGGTTCATAAGTCGACGGTATACACTGGGCTTTGGACCGTCAAGCGCCGGACCGCGCTGCAAATCGCAATGCCGAAGGACAAGCTCCCCGTCGCGCTACTGACCGGTTTCCTCGGCAGCGGCAAGACCCTCCTCCTCAACCGCCTGCTGCAGGCCGCCGATTTCGCCAATACGGCGGTGATCGTCAACGAGTTCGGCGAGATCGGGCTCGACCACGTGCTGGTGCAGCCGGGAACCGACAACGTGGTGCTGCTCGAGGCCGGGTGCCTGTGCTGCACGATCGCGGACTCGCTGCACGAGACGCTCGCCGACCTGCACTTTCGCCGGGTGCGCCGGGAAATTCCGCCGTTCGAGCGGGTGGTCATCGAGACCACCGGCCTCGCCGACCCGGCGCCGATCCTCAACACGCTGCTCGGCCACAAGCTCGTCACCGACTTCTATCGGCTGGACGCGGTGGTGGTCACCGTGGACGCGATGCACGCCGCCGCGCAGCTCGAGCGCCATCGCGAGGTCGTGAAGCAGATCGCCGTGGCCGATCGCCTGGTCATCACCAAGGCCGACGCCGTCCCGGCCGCCCAGGTCGCCGAGCTGCGCGCGCGCCTTGCCGGGCTCAACCCGAGCGCCGAAGTCTTCGAGTCGCGGCACGGGAGCGCCGCGCTGGCGGCGTTCCATTGCGTTGAACCAGTCAGGCAAAAAACCGTCCCCGCCTTCGCGCCGCCGCACCAGCACGAGCACGACGCCAATCGGCACGACGAGCACGTGCGCGCGCATTGCTTCGTCCTCGACGCGCCGGTCTCCTGGTCCGGGCTTGCCGCCTGGTGCCGCATCGTCACCGAGGAGCTCGGCGAGCGGCTGCTGCGCTGCAAGGGCCTCGTCGAGATCGCCGACAGCGGCGAGATCGTCTTCGTGCAGGGCGTGCAGCGGGTGTTCCATTCGCCGCAGCGGCTTCCCGGCTGGCCGGACGCGGATCACCGCTCGCGCCTTGTCTGCATCACGCGCGACGCCGAGGAGCCCGAGCTGCGCCGCACGCTGCCCGCGCTGAAGATCCCTGCCGGCAGCGATCCGAACATCACGCTCGCCGATCTCGAGGTTAAATGGTGACTGTCACCATTTTTCTCCCACGGAGGCGATGATGCAGGAATTCGTCTTGCGCGGCGGCACGGTGGTGTTTGCCGATCGTGCGCCTCAGCCGATAGACCTCTACGTAAAGGACGGCCGGATCGCGGGCCTGCTCGCGCCCGGCGCGAGCGCCGGCGAGCGCATCCCCGAGCAGTCGGCGCGCGGCCTGCACGTGTTTCCCGGCCTCATCGACGCGCATGTGCATTTCGGGCTGAGCGGGGAAAAGATCACCGAGTACGCCACCGAGACCGCGCACGCGGCGCAGGGCGGCTTTGCCACGGTGCTCGGCTACTTCCTCAACAACGAGGCCTACACCGAGGTCTTCAGGCGCGAGCAGGAATACGCAAGAACGCGCGCGTACATCGACTACGGCTTTCACTTCTCGACGGCGAACGAGCTGCACATCCGCGAGCTCG
>DASZOS010000035.1:0-78808 GCA_035550695.1 Burkholderiales bacterium
ACGGTTCTTCACAAGGGCCGCACCCCGCGCAGGGACGCGGCGGTGGTGGCCGCGCTGCGTGCCGCAGGGGCCGTGATTCTCGGGAAAACGGTCACCACCGAATGCGCGTACTTCCATCCCGGCAAGACGCGCAACCCGCACAACCCCGAGCACACCCCCGGGGGCTCTTCGAGCGGCTCGGCGGCAGCGGTCGCCGCCGGCATGGTGCCGCTCGCGCTCGGCAGTCAGACCAACGGCTCGGTGATCCGGCCGGCCTCCTTCTGCGGCGTGTACGGCTTCAAGCCGACCCACGGGCTGATTCCGCGCACCGGAATCCTGCCGCTGTCGCGCACGCTCGACCATGTCGGTATCTTCGCGCGCGACATCGACGATCTCGCGCTGCTCGCGGGACAGCTCGTGGGCTACGACGAAGGCGACCCCGACACTCGACCGCGCGCGCGGATCCCCTTTCAGCAACTTGCGTCCGAGGAGCCGCCGATCCCGCCGGTGCTGGCATTCATGAAGACGCCGCAATGGGAGCGCGCGGACCAGGACACCAAGGACGCCTTCGGCGAGCTGCGCGAAGCCCTCGGTGACCGGGTCGAGGAGGTGGAGCTGTTCCCTTCGGCCACGGAGGCGTGGGACTGGCACAAGACGATCATGGAAGCGGAGATGGCGGCGAACCTCGAGCGCGAGTGGCGCTCGGGCAAGAACAAGCTGTCCGAGAAATTGCGCTCGCTGATCGAGCGCGGAAGGGAGGTGCGCGCGGTGGATTACCAGCGTGCCCTTCGCTCGATCGCGCCGGCCGCGGCGAGCTTCGACGATCTGTTCATGCAGCGCTACGACGCGATCCTCACGCCCGCCGCGCTCGGCACGGCGCCCAAGGGCCTCGGCTCGACCGGCGACCCGGTGTTCTGCACATTGTGGACCTTGACCGGGTTACCCGCGATATCGCTGCCGCTGATGCAGGGGGCGAACGGATTGCCCTTGGGCGTTCAGCTCGTAGGACGGCGCAACTTCGATGCGCGCCTGCTGCGCACCGCGCGCTGGCTTGTGGAAAAGCTTCGTTAAGCGACAAGCAATGGGAGCCGGCCTGTAAGCCGGGTTCTGTGGCGCGGCTTGAGGCCGCGCCGACAGCCATTCCTCTGGGCCCGGAGTCGCCCCCGGGCTCTAGCCACCTACCCGCAAGCTCGGCCGAGCCGGCCAGTAGTGCGTTGCCGCACTGCGCTTGCCTATTTGGTGTTGCTCCGGATGGAGGTTGCCGCGTTTCACCCCCCGGCGTTTGCACACCGGGGACTCGTCTCTGTGGCCCTGTTCGTCGCCTTCGCGCACGCTTGCGCGTGCATTTATGCGCGCCGGGGTGTTACCCCGCATCCCGCTCTGCGGAGCCCGGACTTTCCTCTGCGCCGCATTGGCTGCTGCGGCACAGCGGCTGCCCGGCCGGCTCCCGTTGCAATTTTACCTGGGGAGGGGAGTCTAAGGGGGGCAAAGCAACTCGAGGAGGCCGCCATGCGCAGGCGCCTGTATTTCGTGCTTCCGGATGTCGACAGCGCGCGTCGTACCGCGGATGACCTGCTTCTCGCGCGCGTGGAGGACCGCCACATGCATTTCCTCGCCCGGCGCGGCACCGATCTGGGGGAGCTGCACCAGGCGGGATACTTGATGAAAAGCGACGCTCTGCACGGCGCGGGCGTCGGGCTGGGCCTGGGCGTGCTCTGCGGCCTCGTGCTCGGAGTCATGATCCTTTTCAGTCCCATAGAGGGCACGCAGCCGCACCCGATAACGCTGTTCGTCGCGGTGGTTCTCGGCGGCGCGCTTGGCGCCTGGGTCTCCAGCATGGTTGGAGCCTCGGTGCCGAATTCCCGGCTGAAACGGTTCCAGGCCGACATCGCAGCCGGGAAGATCCTGCTGATAGTCGACGTTCCCCTGCGAAGGGTCGAGAGCCTCCGCGAGATCGTCTTGGCACGGCACCCGGAGGCGGTCCCGGCCGGCCAGCTGAGGCCTTACCCGGTTTTCCCGTAGCGCTCGCGCGGGTCGCGGCGGAACGGCCGGAAATACCGCGTGTCGTCATAGAACTCCGCGCGGTCGTTGGCCGGAAGCCATCCCGGGTAGCCGAACACCGGCAGCGGCAGCAGCACGCGCGGGGTCGCGTCGCCGGGAAGGCTGCCGAGCCATTCGCAGGCTTGTGCATCGGCGTCCCTGCCGGGGCGGATCGGCAGCGCTTTACAGGCGATTCCAGGCCATGGGGCAAGGGCTTTGTCGAGCACTGCATGGCCGAGGACCACGATCCGCATGCGCGCCAGCACGCGGCTGCGGTTTTCCCAGAAGAGCTCCTTCCAGCGGAATTGCCGCACCATGTCGACGAGCTCGGCGTCCGCGCACTCGATCAGGGCACCGCCTTCGTCGAAAAGCGTCAGCAGATCGCGCCTGGGTCCGCGCTTTCCCCGTTCGCCGGGGATCGCGGCGGCATGCAGCGCGTTGATTCGCGCCTTGGTGCGCGGGAACGCGAGCCAGGCAAGCGCGTTGAAGAGGTCGTGCAGGTTGTCCGGGCGCGTGGCGACGCATCCCGATTCGTATACCCGGATCTCGTAGTAGGCATCGCTCGTGCCAGGCGGCACGAAGCGCAGGGCGCGGCCGCTTTCGGTGCGCAGCCCCGCCTCTTCGGCGAGCGCGTTGAGTCGATCGAGGCTGGGCGCGCCAAGCTTGCGCAGCCACGGCCGCAGCGGATCGTAGATCGGATGCGCTAGAGAAGCTTCCAGGGAATCGTCTCGCCCGCGCGCAAGGGCACGAGCTCTTCCGTGCCGAATTGCAGGCGCTCCGGAACCTTCCATCCTTCGCGCACCAGCGTAACCGTGTCCTGGTTGACTGGCAGGCCGTAGAACTGCGCCCCGTGCACGCTGGCGAAGGCCTCCAGCTTGTCGAGCGCGCCCGCCTCTTCGAACGCGACGGCATAGAGCTCCAGCGCCGCGTGCGCGGTGTACATCCCGGCGCAGCCGCAGGCCGTTTCCTTGTCGCGCCGCGGGTGCGGCGCGCTGTCCGTGCCGAGAAAGAACTTCGGGTTGCCCGAGACCGCCGCTTCGACCAGGGCCTCGCGGTGCTCCTCGCGCTTGAGCACCGGGAGGCAATAGTGGTGCGGGCGCATGCCGCCCATGAAGAGCGCATTGCGGTTCATCAAGAGATGGTGCGCGGTGATGGTCGCCGCGACGTTCGCGCCGGTGATCTCCACGAATTGCACCGCCTCGCGCGTGGTGGCGTGCTCGAGCACCACCTTGAGACCCGGGAAGCGATGCACGGTCGGTCCCAGCACCTCCTCGATGAACGCCTTTTCGCGGTCGAACACGTCCACCGCCGGATCGGTCGACTCGCCGTGGACGAGCAGCGGCATTCCGATTTCCTCCATCTTCTCCAGCGCGTTGAAGCAGCGCGAGATGCGCGTTACCCCGGCATCGGAATGGGTGGTGGCTCCAGCGGGGTAGAGCTTCACGGCATGCACGCGGCCGGAAAGCTTGGCGCGAGCGATTTCCTCGGGCGCCGTATCGTCTGTCATGTACAGCGTCATGAGCGGCTCGAAGGCGCTGCCTGAAGGCAGCGCGGCGAGGATTCGCTTGCGGTAGGCAAGCGCCTCCTCGGTGGTGCGCACGGGCGGCTTGAGATTCGGCATGACAATCGCACGCGCGAAGCGGCGCGCGCTGACGCCCACGACCGAAGCCATGGCCGGCCCGTCGCGAAGATGCAGGTGCCAGTCGTCCGGACGCTTGATCGTCAGGCGGTCCATCGCGTGATTCTACTTGGCGCGCTCCAGCGCTTTGCGATAGAGCAGGCGCCGGGGTTGACCGGTCAGGCGTGCCGTCACCTTTGCCGCTTCGCTTGGCGCCAGGAACTCGAGCAGCGCATCCAGGGTGCGCTCCGCGTCTAGCGCAACGGCGGTTTTCGCTTCGCCTGCGGCCAGCACCAGCACGAACTCGCCCTGGCTCCGGTGCGGATCCGCGAGCAGCCAATCACGCGCGGCGCCTAGCGGCAAGCGCGCAACCTCCTCGAATTTCTTCGTCAGCTCGCGCGCGATGAGGATCTCGCGCTCGGGGCCGAAGCGCGCGGCGAGATCGGTCAACGCATCGAGGATCCGATGCGGGGCCTCGTAAAGGATGACCGGAAACGGCAGATCGAGGGTTTCGAGCGCCTTGCGCCGCGCCGACCCGGAGGCGGGCAGGAATCCGGCGAACAGGAACCCGTCGGCGGCAAATCCGGAAACCGAGAAGGCGGCGGCCGCAGCGCTTGGGCCGGGCAGGGGACTCACCTTGATGCCGGCGCGGTGCGCCTGTGCGACGAGCAGCGCCCCAGGATCCGAAACACCCGGGGTGCCGGCATCGGTCACCAGCGCGACGTTGCGTCCCTGACGCAACGCGTCGATTAGCCCGGGTGCGGCGGTGCGTTCGTTGTGCTCGTGGACCGAAACCACGCGCGTGCTGACGCCGTGGCGCGCCAGGAGCGTTCGCGTGGTCCGCGTGTCCTCGCAGGCGATCAGGTCGGCGGCGCGCAGCGTCTCCAGCGAGCGCGGGCTCGCGTCGGCGAGATTGCCGATCGGCGTGGCCACGACGAAAAGGGTGCCGGCGCTCATGCAGGTCAACCGCGAGGTGGGCGGGATCGTTAAGCCTGCCATGAACCGCGCGGGCGCGCGAGCCGAGGACCGCTGCGCCGAGCTGTTGCGCGGCGCCGGCCTGCGCCTGCTCGAGCGCAACTGGCGCTGCCGGCTCGGCGAGATCGACTTGATCGCCGAGGAGGGCGGCGTGCTGGTATTCGCCGAGGTTCGCATGCGGCGCGGCTGGGGATTTGGCGGGGCGGGCGAAAGCGTGACGGCGGCGAAGCAGGCGCGCCTGATCGCGGCTGCACGCCTCTATCTTTCCCGCCAGCCGCAGACGCAGTGCCGCTTCGACGTGTTCCTCGTCGACGGCCCAGCGGGCGACGTGAAGTGGATCCGCAATGCCTTCGGCGAATAGCCTTGCGGGGGCGCCCCCAACCCGGCGCGCCGGGTCGAGTTCGAAGTGTTCGTCGAGTGACGGTGTAAAATCGTTCGCATGGCACAGACGGAGGAGGCGCTGTCGGCGCGCGTGGCAGCGCAATTCGCCGAAAGCGCCAGACTCAAGCTCGAAGCTTCGCAATCGCTCGCCGGCCCCATCGCCCGTGCGAGCGCAATGCTCGCGCAAACATTGCGCAACGGAGGCAAGGTGATGGCCTGCGGGAACGGCGGCTCGGCGGCGGACGCCCAGCATTTCGCCGCCGAGCTCGTCAACCGCTTCGAGATCGAACGCGCGCCGCTTGCTGCGGTCGCCCTCACCACCGACAGCTCCACGCTTACGTCGATCGCCAACGACTACGCGTACGAGCAGGTGTTCTCGAAGCAGCTGCGTGCCATCGGCCGCCGCGGCGACGCGCTGCTCGCGATCTCGACGAGCGGCAACTCGGGCAATGTGATGGAAGCCATGCGCGTGGCCCGCGAGCTCGGGGTGCGCGTGATAGCCCTGACGGGAAATGGAGGAGGCAAGATGGCCGCGATGCTTTCCGCCGAAGACGTCCATATCTGCGTGCCGCACAAGCGCACGGCCCGCATCCAGGAGGTGCACCTGCTCGCGTTGCATTGCCTTTGCGACGGGATCGACTTCCAGCTCTGCGGTGCCGCTGTATGAAGCGCGCGCTGCAGCTCGCTTGCGTATCGCTGGTGTTCGCGCTGCAGGGCTGCGAGCTCGCGCTCATCGGCGCGGGCGGCGCCGCAGCCGTCAGCGCGTTCGACCGCCGAACCTCCAGCGCCATCTACCAGGACGAAAGCATGGCGCTCAGCATCCGCGACCGGATCAACGGACGCTTCGGCAACCTGACGCACGTCAATGTCGCACCCTACAACCGGTTGATTCTTCTTACGGGCGAGGCGCCCGACGAGGGCACGCGTGCGGCGATCGAGGCCGACGTGCGCGGCATCGCCAACATACGCGGCATCGTGAACGACATCCAGATCGCGCCCGTCTCGTCGCTCGCGCAGCGCACCAACGACGCATTCATCACCTCGAAGATCAAGGGGCGGTTTCTCGATTCCGGCAAGGTGAATCCGGTGCACGTCAGGGTCGTTACCGAGGCCGGCGTCGTCTATCTTCTCGGCCTGGTGACCGAGAAGGAAGCGGACGACGCGGTCGAGATTGCGCGCACGACCGGCGGCGTGCGCAAGGTAGTGAAGATCTTCGACTATTGCCAGCCCAGCGACGAGACTTGCCGGCCGCAGGCCAAAAATCCCAAGCCGGCGGCGTGAAGGCGCCGGCATTCGAAGCAAAGATCCGGCCCCCGGGGAGCCTCGATGGCTGGCTCGGCGAGTTGCCGCGCCCGCTGGTCTTCACCAATGGCGTGTTCGACATCCTGCACCGCGGGCACGTTACCTATCTCGCTCGCGCGCGTGCACTCGGCGCGGCATTGCTCGTCGCGCTGAACAGCGATGCTTCGGCGCGCCGGCTTGGCAAGGGAGACGAGCGCCCGATCAATGCGCTGGACGACCGGCTGGCGGTGATTGCCGCGCTTTCGGCGGTCGACGCCGTGACCTGGTTCGAGGACGACACGCCCGAGTCGCTGATTCACGCCTGCCGGCCCGAGGTGCTCGTGAAAGGCGGTGATTGGCCGGTGGACCAGATCGTCGGCGCGCCGCATGTCCTGGCGCGCGGCGGCCGCGTCGTTTCGATTCCCTTCGAGCACGCGTGTTCGACGAGCCGATTGATCAGCCGCATCCGCGGCGCTGGGGCCTGAGCACCGCGAGCCGAGGCGGTGGCTTCCGCGAGGCTCGCCATGTACCATCCTTCCATGCGTCTGCAGCAGCTTAAGGTCGACTACGACGCCGAGCAGGACCGGCTGTTGATGCTCGTTGCGACAAGCGAAGGCGTAGAGCTCCGGCTCACGCTGACGCGCCGCTTCGTGAAGCTGTTGTGGCCGCTCCTGGTGAAGCTGGCCGAGGACGCGAGCCCACGCATCCGCACGCAGCCCAATCCGGAAGCGCGCAAAGCGCTGCTCGGCCTGGAGCACGAGTACGCGGTCTCCAAGGCCGATTTCTCCAAGCCTTACGATGCGGCGGGGAGCGCCACGCCGCTTGGCGAAGCGCCGCTGCTGCTTGCGCGCATCCAGACCGGACACGACCATAGTGGCCAGCCGGTCGTCGCGCTCCATCCCGCCGAAGGCCAGGGCATCACGCTGACGTTCGATTCCGTGCTGCTGCACTCGCTTTGCCGTTTGCTGCAGGCGGCCGTCAAGAAAAGCGACTGGGACATGGAGCTCAAGGTCCCGGGCATAGATGCGCCCGAAAGCGCCGAGCGTCCCGTTCGCACGCTGAACTGACCTATAATTCATTGTTCTCTTACCTCACTGCAGGCGCTGTTTTATCTCCTCAGCTTTTGAACAACTTGGCCTGATCGCCCCGCTCACGGCGGCGGTCACTGAACTAGGCTACGAAAAGCCCACGCCGATCCAGGAGCAGGCCATTCCTTTAGTGCTGTCGGGGCGCGACCTGATGGGGGGAGCGCAGACCGGCACCGGCAAGACGGCAGCCTTTGCGCTGCCCATCCTGCAGAGGCTTTCGGTCCATTGCAGCAGTTCGGCTTCGCCCGCCAGGCACCCGGTGCGGGCGCTCGTGCTCACGCCTACCCGAGAGCTCGCGATCCAGGTCGCGGAAAGCTTCCGCGGCTACGGCAAGCACGTCCCCTTGCGCAGCACGGTGGTTTACGGCGGCGTCGACATGAATGCGCAGATCGAGGAGCTGCGTCGGGGCGTCGAGATTCTCGTGGCCACGCCGGGCAGGTTGCTCGATCATGTGCAGAACAAGACCGTGATGTTCAGCCAGGTATCCATACTGGTGCTGGACGAGGCCGACCGCATGCTAGACATGGGCTTCCTGCCGGACATCAAGCGCATCATCGCGCTGCTGCCCACGCAGCGCCAAAACCTGCTCTTCTCGGCTACTTTTCCCGACGAGATTCGCACGCTCGCGCGGACATTGCTGCACAATCCCGCGGAACTGCAGATCGCGGCCCGCAATGCGGCAGCCGAGCTCGTCACGCACGTGCTTCATCCGGTAGCGCGCGAGAAGAAGCGCGAGCTGCTCACCTACCTCATCCAGACGCGCGAGCTGCGGCAGGTCCTGGTATTCACGGCGACGCGCATCGGCGCGAACCGGCTGGCGCATCAGCTGCGCCGCGATCACATCCACGCCGACGCGATCCACGGCGACAAGTCGCAGGCCGAGCGGCTCGTGGCGCTGGAGGATTTCAAGGCGGGCAAGACCTCGGTGCTCGTTGCGACGGACGTCGCCTCGCGCGGGCTCGACATCGAAGGATTGCCGCAGGTCATCAATTTCGACGTGCCGCACTCGCCGGAAGACTATGTCCACCGGATCGGGCGTACCGGCCGCGCAGGCTTGACCGGCGAGGCGATTTCGCTGGTCGCGCCCGATGACCTCGATGCGTTCGCGGCGATCGAAAAGCTCATCAAGAAGCGCATCGAGCGGGTGCTGGTCCCGGGATTCGAGCCGAACGCCGCGACGCTCGCCGCGCTGATGGGCGGCGAGCCGTCGAAGCGGACTGTCCGCCCGCGCGAAGCCGGGAAGTCCCCCGCCGACCCGATTTTTTCCAAGCCTTACGAGCCGGCTGGCGCGGCGAGCGCGGTCGCCGCAGAACCGGAGCCGGAGCCGCCGCGCGCCAAGCGCAGGCAGCCGCAGCTCGCCGCACTGCTCGGCGGCCTGAAACGAGCCTAGAACCTCGCTTAAAGGGCGGCCGCCTAGACGCAGCGCGCGCCGTCCACCTCGATGCAAGCGCCGCTTACCAGGCTCGCCTCGTCCGAAGCGAGATAGACGCAGGCATTCGCCACGTCGAGCGGCGTGGAGAACCGCCCGAGCGGGATGGTGGCGAGAAAGCGTTTTCTCGCCTCCTCCGTGACCGCTCCGCCCGCAAAATCCGCCGACAGCGCCGTTTCCGGACTGAAGACCGGGTTCACGCAGTTGACGCGAATGCGGTCGGGCCCGAACTCGGCGGCCATCGATTTGGACATCACGATCACGGCGCCTTTCGAGCTGTTGTAGACCGTGAGCCCGGGCCGCGGACGCACGCCCGCGGTGGAGGCGATGTTGACGAAGCAGCCCCCGCCGCGCCTGCGAAACACAGGCACCGCGTGCAATGCGGAGAGGTAAACGCTCTTCACGTTCACCGCGTAGACCTTGTCGAACTCGGCCTCGGAAACCTCCAGGTAGGGCTTGTTCCGGTGCGTCCAGCCGGCGTTGTTCACCACGATGTCGAGCGCGCCGCCGCCTGCGCGCACCAGCCTCGCCCAGTCCTCGCCCCGCGTGACATCCGCCTGCACGAAAATGCCGCCGATTTCCTTGGCGATGCGCTCGCCGCCGCGCGGATCGATGTCGTTGACGATCACCTTGGCGCCTTCCTGGGCAAACCGGCGCGCGATACCCGCGCCGAAACCGGAACCTGCGCCAGTGACGATGGCCAGCTTTTCCTTGAGCCGCATCCCGCCTCTCCTCTATTTCTTGAACGGACTATGCTCGCACAACTCGTTGACGTAGCGCTCGATGCCCGCGCCCTCGCGGCGCAGAAAATCCTCCACTGCGCGCGCGAACCGCGGATGCGCAAGCCAGTGCGCTGAAAAGGTCTCCACCGGCAGCAGGCCGCGGAAGAGCTTGTGCTCGCCCTGCGCCCCGCCCTCGAATACCCGCAGTCCGCGCTTGATCGCGTACTCGATCGCCTGGTAATAGCAGCACTCGAAGTGAAGCAACGGTACGTATTCCACCGTCCCCCAATAGCGGCCGTACAGCGTGGTGGCGTCGGCGAGAAACAACGCGCAGGCGATCGGGCGGCCGTCGCGCTCCGCGAGCACCATGGCAATGTGATCTGCCAGCGCTGCGCCGATCCGGAGGAAAAAAGCGAGGTCCAGGTAAGGGGTGGAGCGGTGCGCCGCGTACGTCGCGCGATAGCAGCGGTGAAAAAACTCCCAATGACGCCGCTCGATCGCCGCGCCCTCGAGCCATCTAAAGCCGACGCCCGCTTCGCGTACCTTGCGGCGCTCCTGGCGGATGGTCTTGCGCCGTGCGTGGTTCAGGCCGGCGAGAAAGGCCTCGAAATCCGCGTAGCGTTGGTTGCGCCAATGGAATTGAACGCTGCGGCGCAGAAGCAGGCCGTGCTCGCGCAGAACGTTGGCCTCCTCTTCCGGGGGGAATAGCACATGCAGCGAAGAAGTCTGTCGCGCGAGCTCGAGCGCCGCCGCCACCAGCGAGCGCCGGTCGCGCTCGTCGTTGGCGAGCAGCCTTCGCCCGCTCACCGGCGTGAACGGCACGGCGCACAGCAGCTTCGGATAGTAGTCGACTCCGTGGCGATCGTGCGCATCGGCCCATGCCCAGTCGAAGACGTATTCCCCGTAGGAGTGTGACTTGGAAAACAGGGGCATGGCGCCGACGAGCGCGCCCGCCCGCCGCATCAGGAGAAATCGCGGCAGCCAGCCGCGGCGCGCCGCGGCGCAGCCCGTGTCGATCAGCGCCGAAAAAAACTCATGGCGGACGAAGGGTTGCGGGCCGGCAAGCGCGTTCCACTGCGCCGGATCCACCCCGGCGAGCGATTCGACGACCTGGAAGCTTTCCAATGCCGGGCCGATTCTACGGGTGCGCTCGGCCGCGATACAATGACCGCGACACCCAGGAGGGACAGGGCATGAAGAAAATCGAAGCGATCGTAAAGCCGTTCAAGCTCGACGAGGTGCGCGAGGCGCTGTCCGAGGTCGGCGTTACGGGGCTCACGGTCACTGAAGTGAAGGGCTTCGGCCGGCAAAAGGGGCACACCGAGCTCTACCGCGGTGCCGAATACGTCGTCGACTTCCTGCCCAAGGTCAAGATCGAAGTCGTCGTCGCGAACAACCAGGTCGAAGGCGCCATCGACGCGATCGTGAAGTCGGCGCGCACGGGCAAGATCGGCGACGGCAAGATCTTCGTCACGGCGGTCGAGCACGTGGTGCGCATCCGCACCGGCGAGACCAACGAGGCGGCGGTCTAGCGCCCCGGCTTCAGCAGCACCAGCACGGCGCCCCCGCCGCCATCCACGGCGGGCGCCTGGCAGTAGGCGAGAACCTCGTCGCGCACTGCCAGCCATTTCCTGAGTTTTCCTTTGAGCACCGGCTCACGGTTTCGCGAGCCGAGCCCCTTGCCGTGCACGATGCGCACGCAACGCAGCCCGCGCCGCGTGCAGCCACGCAGGAACCCGGCGACGCTCTCGGCCGCCTGCAGGCGGTTCATGCCGTGCAGATCGAGGTTGTCTTCCACCACCCAGTGCCCGCGCCGCAGCTTGCGCAGCACCTGACGCGAGAGACCTTCGCGCAGGAAGGCGAGCTCCTCTCCCGAGTCTATGGCGTCGTCGAGCGACAACGGGCCCTCGAGCGATTCGACGAGCGCCGCGCGCTCGTCGCGATGCTTCTGCTCCGGCACCGGTGCCGGGGCCGCGCGCGGCAATGGCATCCGCCTCGGGGGTGCGAGCGGCTCGACGTCGGCAGTCGCGCGCCGGAATTCCTCGTCGTCAGGCGGCGAGCGCATCGAGGTATTTTTCCGCGTCGAGCGCCGCCATGCAACCGGTCGCGGCGCTGGTCACGGCCTGTCGGTAGACGTGATCCTGCACATCGCCTGCGGCGAATACGCCGGCGATGCTGGTCGCAGTGGCGAAGCCGTCGCGGCCGCCTCGGGTGACGATATAGCCGTTTTCCATCTCCAGCTGGCCGGCGAAGATGCCGGTGTTCGGGGTATGGCCGATCGCCACGAAAAACCCCTTGGCCGCCACATCGCTCGTGGCTCCGGACTTGAGATTGCGTACACGCACGCCGGTGACGCCGCTCGCGTCGCCGAGCACGTCTTCCACGACCGAGTCGAGCGCGAGCGAGACCTTGCCGTCGCGCACGCGCTGCATGAGCTTGTCCACCATGATTTTCTCGGCGCGGAACCTGTCGCGGCGGTGGAGCAGCGTGACGCTGCGGCAGAGGTTGGCGAGATAGAGCGCTTCTTCCACGGCGGTATTGCCTCCGCCGACCACGACGACATCCTGGCCCTTGTAGAAGAAACCGTCGCACGTGGCGCACGCGGACACCCCGCGGCCCATGAACTTCTGCTCCGAGGCGAGCCCGAGATACTTCGCCGTTGCACCGGTCGCGATGACGAGCGCATCGCAGGTGTAGGTCGCGGCATCGCCCCCCAGCGTGAAGGGATGGCGCTCGAGCTGCACCGTATGGATGTGATCGGTGACGATCTGCGTATCGAAACGCTCGGCGTGCTTCTGGAAGCGCTGCATCAAATCCGGGCCCTGGACGCCGTCGGAATCGGCCGGCCAGTTGTCGACGTCCGTGGTGGTCATGAGCTGGCCGCCGGGCGCGATTCCGGTAATGAGCACCGGGTGCAAATTGGCGCGTGCCGCATAAACCGCGGCCGTATAGCCGGCGGGGCCGGAACCAAGGATGAGCAGACGGGCGTGGCGCGTGGGCATCGCGAAGCTTCTGGTTTCAAATGGGAAAATCGCTCACCCATTATAAGGGACCGGACGGGCGGCCGAACTGCGCCGGAACCTTGCGCGAACTGCCGGTCTTAGAGCGACGGAAATGCTCGTCATCGGCGAGGCTCGCAGTCAGTTCTGCTACCATAGTCCGAGAATCAGGGAGGAAAAATCCGGCTATGGCCACGATGGTCTCGACGGCGGTCTTGAAGGCGGTCCCGCTGTTTTCCAGCTTTCCGGAAGACCAGCTGAGGATGCTGGCGACGGTGGTTGCGCGCAGGAGCATCCCGCGTTCGACCACGGTGATGGCGGGCGGCGATGCCACCGACTCGCTCTACATCGTCATCTCGGGGCGCCTTAAAGTGATGATGAGCGATGCCGAGGGCAAGGAGGTGATCCTGACGATCCTCGGCCCCGGCGAGTTTTTCGGCGAAATGGGCCTAATCGACGACGAGCCGCGCTCGGCGAGCGTGGTGGCCATCGAAGCGTGCGAGCTTCTTTACATTTCCAAGCGCGATTTCAAGAAATGCCTGGCCGAGAACTTCGATATGACGATGGCGGTCATGCGGGGGCTGGTTCGGAGGCTCCGGGAGGCGGACCGCAAGATCGGCAGCCTGGCGCTTCTAGACGTCTACGGCCGGGTTGCCCGGCTTCTGCTCGACATGTCGGAGACGGTGGGCGGCGAAAAGATCGTTACCAAGCGCTTGCCCAAGCAGGACATCGCGAAAATGATCGGCGCGTCAAGGGAGATGGTGAGCCGGGTAATGAAGGACTTGCAGATGGGCGGCTACATCGAGATGCGTGGCTCGAACATCGTCCTTCGCGATTCCATCGTCCTGCCCGAGTAAGTGCGTGGTTATGCGCTAAGAAAAAGGACGCTCAGGGAACTCGACCCCCGCCACGGCGGGGGTTTTTGTTTGTGCGGTAGAATCGGCGAACGTCACTGGTGCAATGGGCGCAGCAGAAAAAACCGTAGCCCCCCTTCCCGCAAAGCTCGCGGGACTGCTGCGCGAGGCGAAATGGCTGGTGCTGGTGGCGTTGGCCATCTACCTGGTCCTCATTTTCGCCACGTTCAACCGCGCCGATCCGGGGTGGTCGCACAGCGCGACCGATGCGATAACACGCAATGCCGGCGGCGTCGTCGGCGCCTGGCTCGCCGATGTTCTGCTGTACCTGTTCGGCATCTCCGCATACTGGTGGGTTGCGCTGTGCATTTACATCGTCGTCTGGGGGTACCGCCGGCTGGACGGGACCGCGCTCATCGACCGCCGACCACTTGCGCTGGCGTTTACCGGCTTCGTTCTATTGCTTTTGTCGAGCACGGCCCTCGAGCGCCTGCGCTTTCACAGCCTCGCGCTCGAGTTGCCGCTCGCGCCCGGCGGGCTGCTTGGCGAAGCGATGGGCGGCATGATCGCCGGCGCGCTCGGTTTCACTGGCGCCACGCTTCTCTTGCTGACGCTCGCCGCGGTGGGATTCAGCCTCTTTAGCGGGATCTCTTGGCTCGCCGTCTCGGAGATGGTGGGACACGCGCTCGAGGCGGCATGCGGGGTGGCGCGGCAGGCATGGGAGCGGCGGCACGACCGCAAGCTCGGCGACCTGGCGCGCGAGGAGCGCGACTTCGTCGTCGCAACCGAAAAGCGCCGCGAGGAGGAGCATCCTCCGCTGCGTATCGAGCCGCCCGTCCTCGAGATCAAAAAATCCGAGCGGGTACAAAAGGAGAAGCAGGCGCCGCTCTTCGAGGAGCTACCCGATACGCCGTTGCCGCCGCTCAAGCTGCTCGACGAGGCGAGGCACGAAGGAGACCTGGTCAGCGCCGAAACGCTGGAATACACCTCCCGCCTGATCGAGAAAAAGCTTTCCGATTTCGGGGTCGTCGTGAAGGTGCTGGCCGCGTACCCCGGGCCGGTCATCACGCGCTACGAGGTCGAGCCTGCGGTCGGCGTCAAGGGCAGCCAGATCGTGAACCTGGTGAAGGACTTGGCGCGTGCGCTGTCGGTGGTGTCGATCCGGGTCGTTGAGACCATTCCGGGCAAGTCCTGCATGGGGCTGGAGATCCCGAATCCACGCCGCCAGACCGTGCGGCTGACGGAGATTCTCGGCTCGGAGGCTTACCACGCCCTGCATTCCCCGCTCGCCCTCGCGCTCGGCAAGGACATTGCGGGCAATCCGGTCGTCGCCGACCTTACGCGGATGCCGCACCTGCTGGTGGCTGGGACCACCGGGTCGGGAAAGTCGGTCGCGTTGAACGCGATGATCCTCTCCTTGCTCTACAAGTCCGAACTGCGCCAGGTAAGGCTGATCCTCATCGATCCGAAGATGCTCGAGCTCTCCGTATATCAGGACATTCCGCACCTGCTTGCGCCGGTGGTCACGGACATGAAGCAGGCGACCAATGCCCTGGGCTGGTGCGTGGCCGAGATGGATCGACGCTACAAGCTCATGAACTGGCTGGGTGTGCGCAACCTCTCGGGGTTCAACCACAAGGTCGCGGAGGCGGAAAAGCAGGGACGCAAGCTCGAGGATCCGTTCACCGTCGACACGGGCGAGCCGCAGCCGTTGAAGCCCCTGCCGCACATCGTCGTGGTCATCGACGAGCTCGCCGACCTCATGATGGTGGTCGGCAAGAAGGTCGAGGAATTGATCGCGCGCCTCGCGCAGAAGGCCCGAGCAGCCGGCATCCACCTCGTTCTCGCCACGCAGCGGCCGTCGGTCGACGTCATCACGGGACTCATCAAGGCCAACATACCCGCGCGCATCGCTTTCCAGGTGTCCTCGAAGGTGGACTCGCGCACGATCCTGGATCAGTCGGGCGCGGAGGCGCTGCTCGGCTCGGGCGACATGCTGTATCTGCCGCCGGGCACGGGATTGCCGCAGCGCGTGCACGGCGCTTTCGTCGCAGACCATGAGGTGCACAAGGTGGTCGAGCACTTGAAATCGCTCGCGGCGCCGGATTACCTGGGCGCGGTGCTCGAGCCGGCCGCCACCGAGGACGCCGGGAACGGGCTCGGAGCGGGCGAGCTTTCCGGCGAGAAGGATCCGCTTTACGATCAGGCGGTGGAAATCGTCCTGCGCACGCGCCGGCCTTCGATCTCGCTGGTGCAGCGCCATCTGCGGATCGGCTACAACCGCGCCGCGCGGCTCATCGAGGACATGGAGCGCGCGGGAATGGTGTCGCCGATGCAGTCCAACGGCAACCGCGAGGTTCTGGTTCCCGCCAGGGCGGAATAACCGTCGCTCGATGCGGTTCCTGATCCTCCTGGCGTTTTTTGTCGCCGTCGGCGCCGAGGCTTCCAGCCTCGAGCGCTTCCAGAGCTTCTTGCGCACGACCCAGTCCGCCCGCGCCGACTTCGAGCAGAAGGTCTACGGCCGCGACGGCAAGCTGATGCAGGAGTCCAAGGGCGGTTTCGTATTCCTGCGTCCCGGGCGCTTTCGCTGGACTTACGCCAAGCCGGTCGACCAGGTCATCGTCGGCGACGGCGAGCGCGTGTGGATCTACGACCGCGATCTCAACCAGGTGACCGTGCGCAGACTCTCGAAGGCCCTGGGCTCGACTCCCGCAGCGCTGCTCGCCGGAGCGAGCGATGTCGAAGCGGCGTTCGAGCTGCGCGACGCGGGCAGCCGCGACGGCCTCGAGTGGCTCGAGGCAACGCCGAAGGAGCGCGAGGCCGGATTCGAGCGCGTGCGCATGGGGTTTGGCACAGCCGGCGTCCAGGCCATGGAGCTCGTCGACAACTTCGGACACACGACCGTGCTTCGGTTCCTGAACCTGCAGCGCAACCCGAAAATCGACGCGGCCGAATTCCGCTTCGAGCCTCCGAAGGGCGTCGACGTCCTAGGGGAAAGGTGAGCGATCTTTTCGGCAAGCCCGAGCCCGCCGCTCCGCTTGCCGAGGCGCTGCGGCCGAAGTCGATCGACGACGTCGTCGGGCAGCGCCACCTTCTGGGCCCCGGAAAGCCGCTGCGGCTCGCGTTCGAGTCGGGCAAACCGCACTCGATGATCCTGTGGGGTCCCCCGGGCTCGGGCAAGACCACGCTGGCGCGCCTCATGGCGACGATTTTCGATGCCGAGTTCATCGCGCTCTCGGCGGTGTTCTCCGGCGTCAAGGACATCCGCGAGGCAGTGCAAGCCGCGGAGACGGAGCTCGTGCGTTCCGGCCGGCACACGATCCTGTTCGTCGACGAAGTGCATCGCTTCAACAAGGCGCAGCAGGACGCCTTCCTGCCGTACGTCGAGCGAGGCCTCATCACCTTCGTCGGCGCCACCACGGAAAACCCTTCCTTCGAGGTCAATAGCGCCTTGCTCTCCCGCGCGAGCGTATATGTGCTCGAGCCGCTCAGCGCAGAAGACCTCGGCGTGCTGCTGGAGCGCACGGGGCTGCGTGCCGACGAGCAGGCCAAGGCGCGGCTCATCGGATTCGCCGACGGCGACGCGCGCCGCCTCTTCAATGCGGTCGAAATCCTGGCTACCAGCGGCGCCGAGACCGTGGACGGCGCTCTCGTCGAGCGCGCGCTCGCGCAGAACCTGAGGCGCTTCGACAAGGGCGGCGAGCACTTCTACGACCAGATATCGGCGTTGCACAAGTCGGTGCGCGGCTCGGACCCCGACGCGGCGCTGTACTGGATGGTGCGCATGCTGGACGGCGGCGCGGATCCCCTGTACATCGGGCGCCGCGTAGTCCGCATGGCGGTGGAGGACATCGGGCTCGCCGATCCGCGGGGGCTCACGATCGCGCTCGACGCCTGCGAAACCTACGAGCGGCTCGGCTCGCCGGAAGGCGAGCTTGCGCTAGCGGAAGCGGTGCTTTATCTGGCCGCCGCCGCCAAATCGAACGCCGTATACGAAGCCTATAATGCGGCCCGCGCCTTCGTGTCGCAGGACGGAACCCGGCCCGTGCCCATGCATTTGAGAAACGCGCCGACGCGTCTCATGAAGGAGTTGGGCTACGGGAAAGGCTACCGCTACGCGCACGACGAGGAAGGCGCGTACGCCGCCGGCGAGAACTACCTGCCCGAAGGCATGGCGCCGGTGCGCTGGTACCGGCCCACAGACCGGGGCCTCGAGGCGAGGATCCGCGAAAAGCTCGAGGAGTTGAGAAACCGCAAATGATCGACATTCAGCTGCTGCGCTCCAATCTCGACGCGGTGTCGGCGCGGCTGGCGACGCGCGGTTACCGTCTGGAGCGCGATGCTTTCCTCGAGCTCGAAGCCGAGCGCAAGCAGGTGCAGAGCGAGACGCAGGCGCTCCAGTCCTCGCGCAACGCTTTCGCCAAGAAAATCGGCCAGGCGAAGGCGAAGGGCGAGGACGTCGGCCCGTTGATGGCCGAAGCGAGCGCCGCCAACGCGCGGCTCGGCGATCTGGAGAAAGCGCTCGAGCGCGTGCAGCAGCGCCTGCAGGCCTTCCTCGCGGTCATTCCCAACCCCCCGCACGAGAGCGTCCCGACCGGCACTTCGTCGGAGAACAACGTGGAGCAGCGCCGCTGGGGAACGCCGCGCGGCTTCGGCTTTCCGGTCAAGGACCACGTCGACGTCGGCGAGGGCCTCGGCATGCTCGACTTCGCCGCCGCGACGAAGATCGCGGGCGCCCGCTTTTCGCTCATGAGAGCCGGAATAGCTAGGCTGCACCGCGCGATCGCGCAGTTCATGCTCGACGTGCATACGCGCGAGCACGGCTACACCGAGGTCTACGTTCCCTACCTCGTCAACGCACAGAGCATGTACGGCACCGGCCAGCTGCCCAAGTTCGAGCAGGATCTGTTCATCGTGCCGCGCGGCGAGGAGAAGTGGTACCTCATTCCCACCGCTGAGGTGCCGGTCACCAATATCGTGCGCGACGAGATCGTGCCGCTCGAGCGGCTGCCGCTCAAGTTCGTCTGCCACACGCCCTGCTTCCGCTCGGAGGCCGGCTCGTACGGCAAGGACACGCGCGGCATGATCCGCCAGCACCAGTTCGACAAGGTGGAGCTCGTCCAGGTGACGCAGCCTGAAACCTCGTACCAGATGCTCGAGGAGCTCACGGCGCACGCCGAAGCCATCCTCAAGAAGCTGGAGCTGCCCTACCGGGTGGTCACGCTGTGCACGGGCGACATGGGCGCCGCCGCCGCGAAAACCTACGACATCGAGGTGTGGCTGCCTGCGCAGAACACCTATCGCGAGATCAGCTCGTGCTCGAACTTCGAGGCCTACCAGGCGCGGCGCATGCAGGCGCGTTATCGCAACGCCAAAGGCAAGGTGGAGCTCGCCCACACGCTGAACGGCTCAGGCCTCGCCGTCGGACGGACGCTGGTCGCGATTCTCGAGAACTATCAGAACCAGGATGGCTCGGTGAGCGTGCCACTGGCGCTGCGCGCTTACCTGGACGGGCAGGAGAGAATCTCCCGCGCCTGATAGAATTCGCCCCTCGCCTTTTCCCCGTAGCCCGCGGAGAGATGCCGGAGTGGTCGAACGGGGCAGACTCGAAATCTGTTGTACGGCTTGCCGTACCGGGGGTTCGAATCCCTCTCTCTCCGCCAAGTCCGCACCTAGCGCAAAGCTGAGCATTGACCGGGTGCTATATTGACCGGCTCCGATGAGGGCGGTCATGTACGACGACCAGGATCGGGCATTCCATTACGCAGTCCTGCTCTCGATCGCGCTTCACGGCGTGCTGCTTTTCGGTGTTTCTGCGCTCCACGATCCCGCCAACCGCGCGCCGGTGCCGGGACCGATCGTCGCGCGACTCGCACAGGATGTGCCTCCCGCGGCGCCGGCTGCCGCAGCGCAGCCCGAGCCGGTCAAGCCGCAGTCGCAGGAGAAGCGGCCGCCTGCTGCGAAGCCGGTTCCGGCCGTGAAGCCGCGTCCGGTGGCAAGGCCTGAGACGACAAGCCCGGCGCCGACGCCATCGGCCCCGGCGAGCGCGCCTGCCGAAGAAGCCGCAGCGGCGCAACCGCCAGTTGGCCCGGCAACGAACCCGACCCCGGCGAGCGCGCCGCCGGCCGCTGCAGTGGCGAAGGTCGAGCCGACGCCGGCGCCCGCTACCCCGAGCGCCGAAGCGTTCGACGCCGGATCGCTCGCCCAGTATCGCCTCCAGATCATCAGCGCAGCGCGCAAATACAAGCGCTATCCGCGCGTCGCCATGGACAACAACTGGGAAGGCGACGTGGTGGTGCGCATGGTAGTCGGCGCCAGCGGCATCATCGCGGCGCTGAGCGTCAAGTCGAGCTCCGGCCACGAGGTACTCGACCAGCAGGCGCTCGATATGTTCAAGCGCGCGAAGCCGCTGGTGCAGATCCCGCCCGCGCTGCGCGGCAAGGAGTTCGCCATCGAGCTGCGCGCGATCTACAGCCTGAGAGACCAGGAGCCGGGGTAGGTCAGCGCTGCTGCGGCTGGAAGGCGACGACGTGGTCGACGTCGAGCCGGATGCCGATGCGCTCGCCCAGGGCGTGATTGTGATGGCTGGGCACGAGCGCCAGCACCTTGCGGCCGCTCGTCAGGCGCAGCGTGTACAGGATCTCGGCGCCGCGGAACGCCTTGTGCACGACCTCGGCGCGCGTCGGCGCGGCGTCGTCGTGCACCACGTCATCGGGCCGCAGCAGTATGTCGGCCATGCAGCCGCGGCCGCACGCATCGCAACCCAGCCGGCAATCGCCCGGGATGTCGCCTTCGAGGACCCCGAGTTCGATCTCCACCTGCCGCGCATTGAGCACCTTCGCGGGCAGGAACACTCCTTGCCCGACGAAGTCGGCGACGAAGCGATTCGCCGGGCGGTGGTACAGGTTGTACGCGGTGTCCCATTGCTGGATGCGGCCCTCATGCAGGATGCCGATCTCGTCGGCCACGGCGAACGCCTCGTGCTGATCGTGCGTGACCAGGATGGCCGTCGCGCCGCTCGCCCGGATGATGTCGCGCACCTCGTGGGAAAGCCTCTCGCGCAGCTCGACATCGAGATTCGAAAACGGCTCGTCGAGAAGCAGCAGGTCCGGCCGCGGAGCGAGCGCACGCGCGAGCGCGACGCGTTGCTGCTGACCGCCCGAAATCTCGTGCGGATATCTCTGCAGCACGGAGGACAGGCCGACGAGCTCCGCGAGCTCTTGAAGCCGAGCGGCGCGCTCGGCGATCGGCGCGCGCCGTAGCCCGAAGGCGATGTTCTCGGCGATGCGCAGGTGCGGAAACAGCGCGTAGTCCTGGAACACCATGCCGATGCGGCGCTTCTCCGGCGCGAGCGTCGCGCCGGGTCGGGAGACCACGCGTGCGCCAAGACGGATTTCGCCTTCCTGGACCGCTTCGAAGCCCGCGATACAACGCAGCACCGTAGTCTTACCGCAGCCGCTCGGCCCCAGCAGGCAGCCTATAGCGCCGCGCGCGAGCGAGAACGAGAGGCCGCGCACCACCTCCTGCTCGCCATAGGCGTGCCTCAGGCCGACGACTTCGAGGTGTGCCGTATTCATTCAATATTGGTAGTCATTATCGTTAGAATAACATGACCTTGATTTATAAGCCTTTAAATTGAAACGCATCGGCGCCCTCGGCGGAAGCGCTCTTCTCATCGCGGCTCTGCTGGCACTTCCGGTGCTCTCGGTGGTTTCAAGCATCTTGCAGGGCGCGGGCGAAACCTGGTCGCACCTCGCCGCGACCGCGTTGCCGCGCTACGTCTGGAACACCGCCTTGTTGTTGCTCGGCGTCGCGTGGGGCGTGATTTCGATGGGCGTGCTCTCCGCGTGGCTCGTCACTGCGTACCGTTTTCCGGGGCGCGACACGCTGCAGTGGGCGCTGATGCTGCCGCTCGCCATGCCCGCCTACGTGATGGCGTACGCCTACACCGACTGGCTGCAATTCACCGGGCCAGTGCAGTCCACTTTGCGCGGGCTTACCGGCTGGCAGGCGCGCGAGTACTGGTTCCCCGAGATCCGCTCGCTTTTTGGGGCGGCGGCGATGCTTTCGTTTGCGCTCTACCCGTATGTTTATCTGATTGCGCGCACCGCGTTCCACGAGCTGCCGCGCAGCGCCCTCGAAGCGGCGAGGCTCGCGGGGCACGGCGCATGGCCGGCATTCTTCCGGGTCGCGATACCGCTCGCGCGCCCGGCGATCGCCGCGGGCACGTCGCTCGCGCTCATGGAGACGCTCGCCGACTTCGGCACGGTTTCCTATTTTGCCGTCGAAGTCTTCACCACCGGTATCTTCAAAGCATGGCTGTCGATGGGCGACGCCGTGGCCGCGGCGCAGCTTTCCACGTACTTGCTCGTGTTCGTCGCTCTGGTGCTCGGCTTTGAGCGCGCGAGCAGAGGCCGCGCCGCGTACCACTCGACGCCAACCCGGAAGCCTGCGCCGCCGCACCGGTTGACTGGCGCACCGGCTGTGCTCGCCTTGCTTGCCTGCGCGGCGCCCGTTTTCTTCGGCTTCGCTTTGCCCGGAGTATTGCTCGGCTACCTCGCGTGGGGCGAAAAAGCCGCGTATGCGAGCGCGCGCTTTGCGGCCCTGGTGGGAAACAGCTTCGCACTGGCCGGTCTGACGGCGATCATCGCCGTGGTCCTCGCCACCGTCATGGCGTATGCCGCGCGGCTGGCGAAAAATCCGATGGTAATGGCCGCCAACCGCATGGCGAGCCTCGGCTATGCGATCCCCGGCGCGGTGATCGCCGTTGGGGTCCTGGTTCCGCTCGGCAGGCTCGACAACGCGCTGGCCGCCTGGATCGAGCACGCCTTCGAGGTGAAGACAGGCCTTCTGCTGACCGGCACGGTGGTCGCGCTGGTGTACGCCTATCTCGTGCGGCTGCTCGCGGTATCGCTCCAGACGACCGAGGCGGGCCTCGCCAAAATCACGCCGCACATGGAAGAGGTGGCGCGCTCGCTCGGCAGCACCGCCGCCGGAGCGCTCGCCCGCGTGCACGTGCCGCTGCTTGCGCCCAGCCTCGCGACGGCTGCGCTCTTGGTGTTCGTTGACGTCTTGAAGGAACTGCCCGCCACCTTCGCCCTGCGGCCGTTCAACTTCGACACGCTGGCGATCGAGGCTTACAACCTCGCCAAGGACGAGCGCCTGGCGGAGGCAGCGGTTCCGTCGCTGGTCATCATCGCCGTCGGCCTCGCGCCCGTGATTTACGTGTCGAGGCGCTACTTCCAGGCCACGCGGTCGTAGATCTTCTGCGAGCTCGGCTGGTTCCTGCCGAGCACCGCGACGTTGAGGCGGTCGCGCCTGAACTCGCCCAGGGCGTTCAGCACCGGGTTGTCCAGCTTGATGCCGGTCACGACCGGCCATTCGTTGTTCCCGTCGGCGAAATAACGCTGCGCTTCGTCGCTGGCGAGATACTCGAGAAACTTCACCGCCGCCGTACGGTGGGGGGCGTTCTTGAGCACTCCGGCGCCCGAGATATTCACGTGGGTGCCCCAGGTTTTCTGGTTGGGGAACACGATGCCGATACGCTCGGCGGCCTTGCGCTCGTCGGCTTTCTCCGAGCGCGCAAGGCGCGCATAGTAATACTGGTTGGAGACGGTGACGTCACATTGGCCGGCGGCCACGGTTTTCAGCTGGTCGGTGTCGCCGCCTTTCGGCTCCTGCGCCAGGTTCGCGCGCACGGCTTTCGCCCACTGCTCGGCCTTCTGCTCGCCGAGGTGGTCGAGCAGCGCGCCCATGAGGGAGAGGTTGTAGATGTTCGTCGAGGAGCGCATGCATACGCGCCCTTTCCATTTCGGGTCGGCAAGCTCCTCGTAGGTCTGGATCTCGTCCGGGCGAACCTTGTCCTTGCTGTACGCGATCACGCGCGCGCGCATCGAAAAGCCGAACCACTGGCCGCCGGGCTCGCGGAAGTTCTCGGGAATGCGCGACTCGAGCAGGCGCGACTTCACCGGCTGGAAGAGCCCGAGTTGCTCCGCTCGCCATAGCCGGCCCGCATCCACGGTGACCAGCACGTCGGCAGGGCTGCGCGGACCCTCGTTGCGGATGCGCTCGATGAGCGCGTCCTCGCCTGCCTCGATGCGATTCACCTTGATGCCGGTCTGCTTGGTGAAACCGGTGTACAGCGCCTCATCGGTCTGGTAGTGGCGCGAGGAGTAGATGTTGACGACCTTGTCCTGGGCAAGCGTACTCCCGCAGAGCAGAAGGCCAAGCGCGGCCAACGAAAAGCGTCGAAAAAACAGAAACATGGCGATATCCCACTGAAGAGGGGTGGCCAACGATAATCATTCTCAATGTTTGTGTCAATGAGAATAATTATCAAGTGCGCAAACCAACCTCCATAATGGCGCATGCCGCGGCCGGAAGACCAAGATCGCGTAGACGCGCAGGTCGGCTGCGCGTTCAAGGATTGAAATGAACCGTGCATCACTGAGCGGCTCAGTCCTGGCCGCACTGCTCGCCTCGGTGGCCCTGCAAGCCGCCAGCCAGCAGCCGCTGCAGGTCATTCCGCTGCGGCACCGCACCGTCGAGCAGGTATTGCCCGCCCTGCGGCCGCTCCTCGAGCCGGGCGGCACGCTTGCGGGCCAGCGCAACCAGCTCATCGTGCGCACGAGCCCCGGGAATCTCGCGCAACTCAAGCAGGCTCTCGAGGCGATCGACCGGCCGCTGCGCCGCCTGCAGATCTCGGTGCGCTTCGACGACGCGCTGGACACCGCAAGCCAGGGTATCGAGGCGAGCGGTCGGATAAGCAACCGGGGCTCGCGCGTCGAGATTGGCGCTCGCGACGAACGCGGCGCGGCCATCGAGCGGGTCGATCAGCGCATCCAGGTCCTGGAAGGCGGTCGGGCGCTCATCATGACCGGGCGCTCCACGCCGATGCAGGTCGCGCCGGACGCCATGATCATTCGCCAGACAGCGACGGGGTTCGAAGCCGTTCCGCGCCTCGCGGGCGGCGACACCGTGCTCGTCGATATCGCGCCGCAGCGCGAGACGCTCGATCGGCAGCAGCACCTCGCCACCACGGTGAGCGCTCGCTTGGGCGAATGGTTCGAACCCGGAGGCGTGGCTACGGCCGCGGCGCGCGATGATCGCGGCATCGCATCGGCGAGCCGTTCGCGCATCTCCGAAGCAAGGCGCGTGTGGCTGAAAATCGAGGAGCTGCGTCCGTGAAGCGGCTGCTGCAGCGGGCGTTCGCCGCGGACGGTCCGCTTGCGGCGAAGATCCCCGGCTTCAAGTTGCGCTCGCAGCAGCTCGAGATGGCCGAGGCAATCGCCCAGGCGGTCGACGCGACCGACGTGCTGGTGGCCGAGGCGGGCACCGGGACCGGCAAGACCTTCGCCTACCTCGTGCCCGCGCTGCTCGCGGGCGGCAAGGTCATCGTTTCTACCGGCACGAAGACCCTCCAGGATCAGCTCTTCGATCGCGATTTGCCCGCGGTCCGCGACGCGCTCGCTTCGGGAGCGAGCGCCGCGCTTCTCAAGGGGCGCGCCAACTACGTGTGCCTGTACCGGCTGCGGCGCGCGTCCACCGAGGCGCGGCTCGCGAGCCGCGAGGAGGCCGCACAGCTGCGCCGGATCGAGCGCTTCGCAGGCGTATCGACGAGCGGCGATCGCGCCGATCTCGCCGACGTGCCGGAAGACGCCCCCGCGTGGGCGCACGCGACCTCGACGCGCGATAACTGCCTCGGCCAGAGCTGCCCGGACTACCGCGACTGCTTCGTGATGCGCGCGCGCAAGAACGCCATGGCTGCCGACGTGGTCGTCGTCAACCACCACCTTTTCTTCGCCGATCTGGTGCTGCGCGAAGAAGGCATCTCGGAGCTTCTGCCGGCCTGCAATACCGTGATCTTCGACGAGGCGCACCAGCTGCCGCAAACCGCGCGCATGTTTTTCGGCGAGACGCTGTCCACCTCGCAGCTCGTCGAGCTTGGACGCGACGCCCGCGTGGAGCTGCGTGCGGCGGGCGGCGCATCGCCGCAGCTCGAGGCTCTGGCGGTGCGGCTCGACAAGGCCGCCCGCGACCTGCGGCTCGCATTGGGCGAGCCGGCCGCGCGCTTCGCATGGAGCCAGGCGATGCGCTTGCCGCAGTTCCCGGACGCGCTCGACAAATCGATCGCAGCGTTGCGCCAGCTGGGGGAGGCGCTTGCCGCGCAGGCCGGGCGCTCGGACGGCATCGACTCCTGCGCGCGCCGGGCCGCGTCGGCGCATGCGACGCTTGTGCGCATGCGCGAGGCCGAGGCGGGGAGCGAAGTGCGCTGGATCGAGGTGTTCAGCCATGCGGCGCAGCTGCACCTGACGCCGCTCTCCTCCGCGGAGCTCTTTCAGCGCCAGATGAGCGACCATCCCCGCGCCTGGATCTTCACCTCGGCCACGCTGGCGGTCGGCGAGGACTTCGGGCATTTCACGCGCGAGCTCGGCATCGAGCACGCGCAGACTCGCCGCTGGGCAAGCCCGTTCGATTTCTCGCGGCAGGCGCTGCTTTATGTGCCGAAGGGCTTGCCGCCCGATCCCAACGATGCCGCCTTCACCGAAGCGGTGGTCGAAGCCGCTCTGCCGGTGCTGCGCGCGAGCGAAGGACGCGCGTTCCTCCTGTTCACCACGCTGCGCGCGCTGCGCAAGGCGCACGAGCTTCTCGCCGGAAGAATGCCTTTTCCGTTGCTCGTGCAGGGCACCGGATCGCGCAGCGAGCTGCTGGCGCGTTTTCGCGCCTTGGGCAACGCCGTGCTGCTCGGAAGCCAGTCGTTCTGGGAGGGAGTCGACGTGCGCGGCGAGGCGCTTTCGCTCGTCGTCATCGACAAGCTGCCGTTCGCGCCGCCCGACGACCCGGTGCTCGCGGCGCGCATCGAAAGCATGCGCGGCGAGGGCGCCAATCCCTTCACCGAGCTGCAGCTACCGCAGGCGGTACTGCAACTGAAGCAGGGGGCGGGCCGGCTGATCCGCGGTGAAACCGATCGTGGGGTGCTGATGCTGTGCGACCCGCGGCTCGTTTCCCGGGCCTACGGCCGGCGAATCCTGCAGAGCCTGCCGCCGATGCCCCTCACGCGCAGCCGCGAGGAAGTGGTCGCGTTCTTCACCGGGGTGCTGGCATGAAAGTCCTCATTACCGGCGGAGGCGGATTTCTCGGCGCGCGCCTCGCCGCGGCGCTGCTCGCGCGCGGAACCCTGGGCGGCGCGCCGATCACACGGCTGACGCTGCTCGACGCCGGGTTCGCCTCCCGTCCGGACCATCCGCGCGTTTCGGTCGTCGAAGGCGATATCACGGACGCCGCGGTGCTTGAAAAGGCGGTAGGCAGGGACACCGCGGCGGTGTTCCACCTCGCAGCGGTGGTGAGCGGCGCCGCCGAAGCGGACTTCGACCTCGGCATGCGCGTGAACCTCGAGGGCACGCGCATGCTGCTGGAGAGGCTGCGCCGCTGCGAACGGGCGCCGCGCGTGGTTTTCTCGAGCTCGGTCGCGGCGTTCGGAGGCGAGCTTCCCGAGGTGCTGGATGACTCGACGGCGCCGCGGCCGCAGAGCTCCTACGGCGCGCAAAAGGTGATCGGCGAGTATCTGTTGAGCGACTTTTCGAGGAAGGGCTTCATCGACGGGCGCTCGCTGCGCCTGCCGACCATCGTAGTGCGTGCCGGCAAGCCGAACGCCGCCGCCTCCTCGTTCGCGAGCGGCATCATCCGCGAGCCCTTGGACGGCGTGGTGTCGGAGTGCCCGGTCGCGCCGCAGACCGGTGTGTGGCTGCTGTCGCCGCGCCGCGCCGTCGACGCGTTCATCCACGCGTACGAGTTGCCGCCGGACGCCTGGGGAACGGACCGCGTGGTCAATCTGCCGGGGCTTACCGCTACGGTGGCCGAAATGATCGACGCGCTCGCACGGGTGGCAGGCGCCCAAGTGGCTGCGCGCGTCCTATGGAAGCCCGACGCGCGCATCGAGGCGATCGTGAAGACCTGGCCTGCGCGCTTTCGCACCCTGCGAGCTGTGCAGATGGGGTTCGAGGGCGACGCGGATTTCGTGTCGGTAATCCGGGACTACATCGCCGACGAGCGGATCAAGCTCTAGGCCGCCTTACCAGTCGGGATCCCAGATGCGCCACCAGGGCACGTTGGCCTTGCGCGGCCCCCCCTTGAGGTACGCGCTATTCGGGAAGTTCTTCTGCATGACCCGGTCGGCGGCGTCGCGCAGATCCGTCATGCCGAGCGCGTCGTACGCTCGAACCAGGATATACACCGCCTCTTCCACCGCCGGCGTCTGCGGGTAGTGCTGGATCGCGTACTGCGCCCGGTTGGCGGCGGCAAGGTAGGCGGTCCGCTTCATGTAATAGCGCGCCACGGCCACTTCGTGCGACGCGAGCGCGTTGACGAGGTAGCGCATACGCGCGGCCGAGTCTTCGGCGTACTTCGACTCCGGAAAGCGCGTGACGACTTCCTTGAACGACTCGAAGGCTTCGCGCGAGGCCTTGGGGTCGCGGTCGGTCATGTCCGGGGTCGTGAGGAACGTGAGCAGCCCTTCCTGATCGTTGAAATTGATGAGGCCCCTCAGGTAATACGCGTAGTCGACGTTCTGGTGGTTGGGATAGAGCTTGATGAACCGGTCGGCGGCGGCGATGGCAGAGGCGCGTTCGCCGTCCTTCCAGTGAGCGTATGCGATCTCGAGCTGCGCCTGCTGCGCGAAACGCCCGTAGGGAAAGCGCGCTTCGAGCTTCTCGAAATACTTTACGGCCTGCGCCCAGTCCTTGCTCGCCATCGCGTCCTTCGCCTCGCCGTACAGGCGCTGCGCCGACCAGCCCGCAGTCTCGTCGTCATCCTTGCCGGAGAAAAGCCCGCAACCGGCGAGGACGAGCGCTAGGAAGACAACCAGTAAACTTGCACGCATGCGGAGGAAAAATTATAGCGCGCCCTCGCCGGGGTCCGAGGATGCCGAGACCGACTGGGAGGAAAGCTTCGCCGCGCCAATGAGCGCCACCGTGCCGGCTGAGTTCGGCGGACTGCGCTTCGACCAGGCGCTCGCGCGCCTCTTCCCGCAATACTCGAGAAACCGCCTGCAGGCCTGGCTCAAGTCTGGCCACATCACGCTGGAGGGCGCGCGCGCCGAGCCGCGGCGGCCGGTTACGGCCGGCGAGCGGGTCGTGCTCGTACCGCCGCAGATCCCCGACGCGGCCGCGCCGCAGGCGCAGCGCATGCCGCTGAAGATCGTGCACGAGGACCGCGACATCCTCGTCATCGACAAGCCCGCCGGCCTCGTCGTGCACCCCGGGGCCGGGCAGCCGGATCGGACGCTCCTCAACGCGCTGCTCGCGCACGCGCCGCAGCTCGCCGCCGTGCCGCGCGCCGGCATCGTGCACCGCCTGGACAAGGACACGAGCGGCTTGCTCGTCGTGGCGAAGAGCGTCGAAGCCCAGGCCGATCTGGTGAGGCAGCTTGCGGAGCGCAGCATGCGGCGCGTGTACCTCGCGGTGGTGCAGGGCGATCCGCCGGCGAGCGGCGTGATCGATGCGCCGATCGGCCGCGATCCGCGCTCGCGGGTCCGCATGGCGGTGATCCACCGCGGGAAGCCCGCACGCACTGCCTTCCGCGTCGTGGAGCGCTTCGGGCACGCGGCGCTCGTCGAGTGCCGGCTGGAAACCGGCCGCACCCACCAAATCCGCGTGCATTTCCAGCATATCCGGCACCCGCTCGTGGGTGACGCGGTCTACCGGCGCGGCACGCGCCACGGCCTGTCGTTTGCCCGCCAGGCGCTGCATGCGGCCGAGCTGACGCTGAAGCATCCCGGCACGCACAGACCCATGACGTGGCGCTCGCCGCTGCCGCGGGACCTGAAGCGGCTGCTCACCGCGTTGCGCAGCGAGCCGTGAAAGGCATTCTCCATCCGCGGTGGGATGCGCCGGCACGCGTGCACGCCATCATGAGCACGCGCGAGACCGGCGACATGGCGAGCGCCGAAGCGCGCGCGTACCTGCGCGGGCTCCTGCCGGCAGATCCGATTTGGCTGCGGCAGGTCCATGGAACTGCAGTCATCGATCTGGACTCTTCGCTTTCGGATGTCGTGGCCGACGCGGCCATCACTCGTTCGAGCAACCGCCCGTGCGCCATCCAGGTGGCCGATTGCCTGCCGGTGCTGTTTGCCGACCGCTCGGCCACAGTCGTCGGCGCTGCGCACGCCGGCTGGCGCGGCCTGGTTGCGGGCGTGCTGGAGGCGACGATCGCAGCGATGGGAGTCCCGGGGGCGGAGATCCTCGCCTGGCTCGGCCCGGCGATCG
Source organism: Burkholderiales bacterium (assembly GCA_035550695.1). Classification (GTDB taxonomy): domain Bacteria; phylum Pseudomonadota; class Gammaproteobacteria; order Burkholderiales; family SG8-39; genus SCGC-AG-212-J23. Next base: position 29,629 of record DASZOS010000035.1, read on the forward strand.
GTCCGCGCGCCTACGAAGTGGGCGAGGAGGTGCGCGCCGCGTTCTTGGCTCACGACGAAGCGGCGAGCACAGCCTTTTCGCCGACGCGGCCCGGGCATTGGCGGCTGGATCTGTGCCTCGTGGCACGGCAGAGGCTGCATGCCAAGGGGATAAGAAGCCTCTACGGCGGAGGTCTATGCACCTACTCGGATCGCGATCGGTTCTATTCGTACCGCCGCGACGGCCCGACCGGGCGCATGGCCGCGTTCATCTGGCTTGCCTAGCGTAGAATCCCGACCCCCATGACGCTCGGCTGGATCGTCGTCGCAAGCGTGGCCGGCGGAACGCTCTCCGCCGGCGCGGCTGCTTTTTCGCTCATGCTGCGGGCGACGTGGGTGCCGATGCTCATCTCGTTTGCCATCGGCACGCTGCTCGGCGCGGCGTTCCTCGAGATCATTCCGCATGCCTTCGAGCGCGGCGATCCGCATGAGGCGGCCATCGCGATCCTCGGCGGCATTTTCGCGTTCTTCGTTCTCGAGAAGCTGCTGCTATGGCGCCATTGCCACACCGAGAACTGCGAAGTGCACGACCAGCATGCGCGCTCGCACGACCATGGCCGCAGCGGGCTTCTCATCGTGGTCGGCGACACCGTGCACAACTTCGTCGACGGCCTGCTCATCGCGGCGGCGTTCCTGCAAAGCACGGAGGTCGGCGTGATCACCGCCGTGGCGATCATCGCGCACGAGATCCCGCAGGAGGCGGGCGACTTCCTGATCCTGCTGCATTCTGGCTATACGCGTGCCAGGGCGCTCGCATTGAACCTCGCGTCGTCCATTGCGACGTTGATCGGCGGGGTGTTGGGGTACTTCGCCTTGAGCGCAGTCAGCGCGTGGGAAACGACGCTGCTCGGCGTGGTAGGGGCCAGCATGATCTATGTAGCGGTCGCCGACCTCATCCCGGGCCTGCACCGACGGCCGGAGTTGCGCGACACGGCGGTGCAGGCGCTGCTTATCGCGCTGGGCATTGCAGCAATTGCGGCCGTACGGGCGGCTCTCTCCCATTGATCAAAAAGGACTAGTTTTCAAGGCTTAGGAATCATTTGACGCGGTCTCTTGTGCGGCGCAGAATCGCCCGCAATGCAACATAGGTCTGCAGACGCCCTCGCGGCGATCTCGCAATCGAGCGACGAAGTCACCCAGGGCTGGCTGCGGCTGATGGCCGCCGCGCCGGCGGCCGCGAACGCGCCCTTTCTACCCGGCAACGCGGCGCTCCAGTCCGCCTATCTCGACAAGCAGACGAAGCTCTGGACCGGGCTGCTGACCGGTAAGCCGCAGCCCCTTGCCGCTCCTGAGCCCGGCGACCGGCGCTTTTCGCACCGGGAGTGGCGCGATAACCGCTACTACGCCTACCTCATGCAGTCGTACCTCCTCGCCTGCCGCTATCTCGAGGACTTGCTCGAGCAGGCGCCGCTCGATTCATCCGCCAAAGCGCGGGCTCGCTTCGCGGTGAAGCAGTGGATGGACGCCATGTGCCCGGCGAATTTCATCGCCACCAATCCGCAGGCACTCGCGCAGGCCATCCAGACGCGCGGAGAAAGCCTCGCGCGCGGGCTCGCGAACCTGATGGTCGACGCGAAAAAGGGGCGGATCAGCCAGTCCGACGAAACGGCGTTCGAAGTCGGCCGCAACCTCGCGGTCACACCCGGCGCGGTGGTGTACGAAAGCGAGCTCGTCCAGCTCATCCAGTATTCACCCACCACAGCCACCGTCGCGCAGCGCCCGCTGGTGATGGTGCCGCCGTGCATCAACAAGTACTACATCCTCGACCTGCAGCCCGAGAATTCCTTCGTCGCGCATGCCGTGGCGAGCGGTCAGACGGTGTTCATGGTGTCGTGGCGAAACGTCGGTCCCGAGCAGGGCAGGCTCGGCTGGGACGACTACCTCGAGGACGGCGTGTTTGTCCCGCTGCGCATCGCGCGCGATGTCTGCGGCTCTGACAAGGTGAACGCGCTTGGTTTTTGCGTTGGCGGCACGCTGCTGGGCGCAGCGCTGGCGGTTCTTGCGAAGAAGGATCGAGACCTGGTGGCGAGCGCCACCTTCCTCGCAGCGATGCTCGATTTTTCGGACACCGGGCAGATCGGCTACTTCGTCGACGAGCCGAGCGTCGCCGCGCGAGAGGCGACGATCGGGCGGGGCGGCGTGTTCCCCGGCTCCGATCTCGCATTCGTCTTCTCGACCCTGCGCGCGAACGACCTCGTCTGGCCGTACGTGGTGAACAACTACCTCATGGGCGAAGCGCCGGCGCCGTTCGATTTGCTCTACTGGAACGCCGACAGCACGAATCTCCCGGGGCCGATGTACTGCTACTACGTGCGAAACACCTACCTTTCCAACAAGCTGCGCGAGCCCGGCGCGCTCGTGAACTGCAGTGTTCCGGTCGACCTGCGGGAAGTGAGGCTGCCCATTTTCGTCCTTGCCACGCGCGAGGACCATATCGTGCCGTGGCGCTCCGCCTACCGCACCCTCGGGCTGCTCGGCGGCGAGGACAAGACCTTCGTCCTCGGCGCGAGCGGGCACATCGCCGGCGTGGTGAATCCCCCGGCGAAAAAGCGGCGCAGCTTCTGGACCGCCGAGCGCTACCCAGAGGATCCCGAAGGCTTCCTTGAGAACGCAAAGGAAACCCGGGGCAGCTGGTGGCCCGTGTGGACCGGGTGGCTCGAGCGCCACGCGCAAGGCAGGCGCACGGCACCTGCGGCGCTCGGCAATGTCCAATACAGACCGCTGGAAGCGGCCCCCGGCCGCTATGTCAAGCAGCGCATCCACTAGGAGAATCCATGGAAGAGATCTTCATCGTCGGCGCGGCACGCACTCCGATCGGCAAGTTCGGCGGCAGCCTCGCAAGAACGCCGGCGTCCGACCTGGGCGCTCTCGTCATCCGCAAGCTGCTCGAGCGCTGCCGGATTCCTGCGGAGCAGGTCTCCGAGGTGATCATGGGCCAGGTGCTCGCGGCGGCCGTGGGCCAGAACCCGGCGCGCCAGGCGGCGATGCGCGCCGGCCTGCCGCACATGATCCCGGCGATGACCATCAACAAGGTCTGCGGCTCCGGCCTCAAGGCCGCGATGCTCGGCGCGCAGGCGATAGCCAACGGCGACTCGGAGATCGTGATCGCCGGCGGACAGGAGTCGATGAGCCTCTCGCCGCACGCGCTCGCCGGCTCGCGCGACGGCTTTCGCATGGGCGACGCCAAGATGGTCGACACGATGATCGTCGACGGGCTGTGGGACGTCTACAACCAGTACCACATGGGCGTCACCGCGGAAAACGTGGCGAAGGAATACGCGGTCACCCGGCAGGAGCAGGACCAATTCGCGGTCGCGAGCCAGAACAAGACGGAGGCGGCGCAGAAGGCGGGCCGCTTCAGGGACGAGATCATCCCGGTCGAAATTCCGTCGAAGAAGGGACCGAGCGTGTTCGCCGAAGACGAGTACCCGCGCCACGGCGCCACCCTCGAGGCGCTGCAGAGCCTGAAGCCGGCGTTCGACAAGAACGGTACCGTGACCGCCGGCAATGCCTCGGGCATCAACGATGGTGCGGCCGCGGTGGTTTTGTGTTCTCAGAAAAAGCTAAGGGAACTGGGCCTCAAGCCGCTGGCCCGGATCAAGGCGTTTGCCTCCGCCGGCGTGGATCCGAAGTACATGGGCATGGGACCGGTGCCCGCGTCCAAGCGCTGCCTGGCGCGCGCCGGCTGGGAGCCGAAGGACCTCGACCTCATGGAAATCAACGAGGCCTTCGCGGCGCAGGCCATCGCCGTGAACCGGCAGATGGGCTGGGACACGACGAAGGTCAACGTGAACGGGGGCGCGATCGCGCTCGGTCACCCGATCGGCGCATCGGGAGCGCGCGTGCTCGTCACGCTTCTCCACGAAATGCAGAAGCGGGACGCACGGCGCGGTCTCGCTTCGCTTTGCATCGGGGGCGGCATGGGGGTCGCCCTGGCGGTCGAACGTTAGAAAGGAAAGAAATGAAACGCGAAATCGGAGTGATCGAAGCACCGCAGGAAGAATCCTGGCGCGACCGCAGCCGTCCGGTCATTGCGCGCATCGTGTTCGTGTCGGGGGGGATGGGGGGCATCGGCAGCGCGATCTGCCGACGCTTCGCCCAATCGGGGCACACGGTCGTGGCGGGGTGCCTGCCCGGCTACGAGCGCAAGCACGAATGGCTCGACGCCATGCGCGGCGAGGGCTTCAAGGTGCACGCCGCGGAAGGTGACGTGGCAGACTTCGATTCGACCGCGGAAATGTTCTACAACGTGGCGAGCATCGTCGGCCCGGTCGACGTGCTGGTGAACAACGCCGGTATCACGCGCGACTCGGTATTCAAGCGCATGACCGAGCAGGACTGGATGGCCGTGATCAACACCAACCTCAACAGCGTATTCAACGTCACGCGCCAGGTGGTCGACGGCATGTGCGAGCGCGGCTGGGGGCGCATCATCAACATCTCGTCGGTGAACGCCCTCAAGGGACAGTTCGGCCAGACGAACTACTCGGCGGCGAAGGCCGGCATGGCGGGCTTCGCCAAGGCGCTGGCGCAGGAAGTGGTCAAGAAGGGCGTCACCGTGAACACGGTGTCGCCCGGTTATGTCGAGACCGACATGGTGCGGGCGATCCGCCAGGAGATCCGCGAGCAGATCATCGCCTCGATCCCGATGGGCCGCCTCGCCCGGCCCGAGGAAATCGCCGCGGTGGTCGCGTTCCTTGCCTCGGAAGAGGCGGGCTATATCACCGGCGCGAATATCTCGGTGAACGGCGGAATGCACATGATGTAGACTGGCTTTCCGCGGGAGAAAGTCTATGGCAAAGCAAAGGATCGCCGTCGTCACGGGCGGCATGGGTGGCCTTGGCGAAACCATCTCGACGAAGATGGCGGACGCCGGCTACCGGGTGGTGGTGACGTATTCGCCGTCGAACACCAAGTACAAGTCGTGGCTCGAGGAAATGAAGAGCCGCGGCTACAGCTTCTCGGCATTTCCGGTTGACGTTGTCGACTACGACGACTGCGCGCGCAAGGTGAGCACCATCCAAGGCGAGTGCGGGCAGGTCGATATCCTTGTCAACAACGCCGGCATCACGCGCGACATGACCTTCAAGAAGATGAGCAAGGCCGATTGGGACGCGGTGATGCGCACCAACCTCGATTCCTGCTTCAACATGACCAAGCAGGTAATGGACGGCATGGTGGACCGCGGCTGGGGCCGGGTCATCAACGTCTCGTCGGTCAACGGGCAGAAGGGCGCGTTCGGCCAGACGAACTATTCGGCGGCCAAGGCCGGCATTCACGGCTTCACCAAGGCGCTGGCGCTCGAGGTGGCGCGCAAGGGCGTCACCATCAACACCATCTCCCCGGGCTATATCGGCACGAAAATGGTGACCGCGATTCCCAAGGAAATCCTGGACTCCAAGATCCTGCCGCAGATCCCGATCGGCCGCCTCGGCCGGCCCGACGAGGTCGCGGGGCTGATTATCTATCTGTGCTCCGAGGAGGCGGCTTTCGTCACCGGAGCCAATATCTCCATAAACGGCGGCCAGCACATGTATTAAGGAGTACCATGGGCGCCATGGGCGCGATGGAAAGCCAGCTCCGGCTCATAAAGAAGTATCCCAACCGCCGGCTTTACGACACCAAGACGTCGAGCTACATCACGCTCGCCGACGTCAAGCAGATGGTCCTCAAGCAGGAGGAATTCCAGGTCGTCGACGCGAAGAGCGGCGACGATCTCACGCGCCAGATCCTGCTGCAGATCATTCTCGACGAAGAGTCGGGCGGCGTGCCGATGTTCTCGTCGGACCTGCTGTCGCAGCTCATCCGCTCCTACGGCAACGCGATGCAGGGCATGATGGGCAGCTACCTCGAGCGCAACATCCGCGCCTTCCAGGACATCCAGAAGGCGCTGCAGGAGCAGTCGCAGCGTATGTACGGCGACAACAGTCGCGCCTCGCAGGAGCTCTGGGCGCAATTCATGAACCTGCAGGGGCCGGCCATGCAGAGCCTGATGCAGGCCTACATGGAGCAGAGCCAGAAGGTATTCGCGCAGTTCCAGGAGCAGATGCAGAGCCAGGCGCGCAACATGTTCTCCGGCCTGTCCTTCCCCGGCTTCCCCTCCCCGCAGCAGAAGAACGACCCCGACAAGAAGTAGTGCCGCCGAAGATAGGCTTCGTCTCGCTGGGCTGTCCCAAGGCCCTGGTAGATTCCGAACGCATCCTGACGCAGCTGCGCGCCGAGGGCTATGTCAGCACGCCCACCTACGCCGGCGCCGACCTCGTCATCGTCAACACCTGCGGCTTCATCGATGCGGCAGTCGAGGAGTCGCTCGGGGCGATCGGCGAGGCCCTCGCCGAGAACGGAAAGGTGGTGGTCACGGGCTGCCTCGGCGCCAAGCCTGATTTCATCAGGAAGAATCATTCGACTGTGCTGGCAGTCACGGGTCCGCAGGACACCGCAGCGGTCATGCAGGCCGTGCACGCGCATCTGCCCAGGCCGCATGATCCTTACACGGACCTCGCGCCGGTCAGGCTCACGCCGAAGCACTACGCCTATCTCAAGATTTCCGAGGGCTGCAACCACCGCTGCAGCTTTTGCATCATCCCGTCGATGCGGGGAGACCTAGTGTCGCGCCCGATCGGCGAGCTCATGCAGGAGGCGGAGAACCTGGTGCGGCGCGGCGTGAAGGAGTTACTCGTCATCTCGCAGGACACCAGCGCCTACGGCGTGGATGTCAAGTACCGAACCGGGTTCTGGCACGGCAAGCCGCTGAAGAGCAACCTCTTCAATCTCGTCAAATCCCTCGGCGAGCTGGGCGTGTGGGTGCGGTTGCACTACGTCTATCCGTACCCGCACGTCGACGAAGTGATCCCGCTGATGGCCGAAGACCGGATCCTTCCTTATCTCGACGTGCCATTCCAGCACGCAGCGCCGCGCATCCTCAAGCTGATGAAGCGTCCCGCGAGCGCGGAGAAAGTGCTCGAGCGCGTGCGCCGCTGGCGCGAACGCTGTCCGCAGATCGCGATCCGCAGCACGTTCATCGCCGGCTTTCCCGGCGAGACCGAGCAGGAGTTTCAGGAATTGCTGCAGTTCCTGAAGGAAGCCGAGCTCGACCGCGTCGGCTGCTTCGCCTACTCGCCGGTCGAGGGCGCGGCCGCCAACGCGCTTCCCGATCCGTTGCCCGACGAGGTGAAGGAAGAGCGCCGCGCGGCGCTCATGGCCTATCAGGAGAGGATCAGCAGGCAGCGCTTGAAAGGCAAGATCGGCAAGACGATCGAAGTGCTCGTCGACGAACCGGGAATCGGCCGTTCGAAAGCGGATGCGCCCGAGATCGACGGTGTGGTGCGTTTCGAGGGCGGCAGGCCGGGCGAATTCGTCAAGGTGTTGATCGATCGTGCGGATACGCACGATCTCTACGGGAGACTGCAATGAGCAATCGCGAAGTGGTGGTGGTATCGGCAGTGCGCACCGGAATCGGCGAGTACGGTGGCTCGCTCAGGGACATGCCGGGGACGAAACTGGGCGCGGTTGCGATCCGCGAGGCGGTCGCGCGCGCCAAGGTAGACCCCGCGGCGATCGGCCATGTGGTCATGGGGGGCGTGATCCACGGCGAAGCGAAGGACATGTACCTTTCGCGCGTCGCGGCAATCGAGGCCGGCATCCCGGTGGGCACGCCATGCCTCACAGTGAACCGCCTATGTGGCTCGGGCCTGCAGTCGATCGTCTCGGCTACGCAGCACATCCTGCTCGGCGATTGCGACATCGCGGTGGCCGGCGGGGCCGAGAGCATGAGCCGCGCCGCGTACTTCCTGCCGGCGGCCCGCTGGGGCCAGCGCATGGGCGACGCCCCGGTGGTGGACGCGATGACCGCGGCGCTGCACGACCCGTTCGGCCACGGCCACATGGGCGTCACCGCCGAAAACATCGCGGCGAAGTACGGCTTCACGCGCGAGCAGCAGGACGAGTTCGCGGTGGAGTCGCACCGCAGGGCCGCCAGGGCGATCGAACAGAAGTTTTTCGAGAAGCAAATCGCTCCGGTGGAGCTGAAGACGAAGAAAGGCATCGAGCAGTTCACCGCCGACGAGCACGTGCGCAAGGGCACGAAGATGGAGGACCTGGCAAAGCTGAAGGCGGTGTTCAAGAAGGACGGCACCGTCACCGCCGGCAACGCCTCGGGCATCAACGATGCCGGCGCGGCCGTCGTCTTGATGGCTTCGGATACTGCGAAAAATGCGAATATCAAACCGCTCGCACGGCTCGTTGCCTACGCGCACGCGGGCGTCGAGCCGCAGCTCATGGGCCTCGGGCCCATCCCGGCAGTGCGGCGCGTGTTCGAGAAAGCGGGCCTGAAGCCCGCCGACATGGACGTCATCGAATCGAACGAGGCGTTCGCCGTGCAGGCGATGGCGGTGACGAAGGACCTCGGCCTCGATCCCGCCAAGGTGAATCCGAACGGCGGCGCCGTGGCGCTCGGCCACCCCATCGGCGCGACCGGCTCGATCCTGACGGTAAAAGCGCTCTACGAGCTCGAGCGCACGCGGAAGCGCTACGCGCTCGTGACGATGTGCATCGGCGGCGGGCAGGGCATCGCCGCGATCTTCGAGCGCGCCTAAACTCTGCGGCGTGCGCCGCAAACCCCTCATCGGACTCGCCCTAGGCTCGGGCAGCGCGCGCGGCTGGGCGCACATCGGCGCGATTCGCGCGCTGGAAGAGCGCGGGATCAAGCCGGATCTGGTGTGCGGAACGTCGATCGGCGCGCTGGTCGGCGCGGCGTATGCGTCGGGACAGCTCGAGCAGCTCGAGAAATGGGTGTCCGGCCTAGCCTGGACCACCGTGGTGCGCTTGATAGACATTACCTGGCGCGGCGGTCTTATCCGCGGCAACCGCCTGTTCACGCTGTTCCGCGGCATGTTCGAGGACCAGGAAATCGACGCCCTGCCCATCCCCTACGGTGCAATCGCAACCGAGCTCTACTCGGGGCGCGAGCTTTGGTTGCGTCACGGCAAGGTGCTCGACGCCGTGCGCGCGTCCTGCGCCATGCCGGGCCTGTTCACGCCGGTGGTGCGGGACAACGTGGTCCTCGTCGACGGCGGACTCGTGAACCCGGTGCCGGTCTCCATGTGCCGCGCGCTCGGCGCCGACCTCGTGATCGCGGTCGATCTCAGCTGGGGCAAGCTCGGCCCTTACCGCGAGCGCGGGCGCGCTGCGGCGCCGCCCGAGGTGCCCGGATGGCTCTCGCGCCTGCGGCCCGGCTGGGTGGAGAAAAACGTCGCCCAGGCCGGCCACGAGCAGACGATTCCGTCCATCTTCGAGGTGTTCAGCACTTCGCTCGACGTGGTGGAAATGCGTGTCGCGAGGAGCCGCCTCGCCGGTGACCCAGCCGACGTGCTGCTCACGCCGCTGCTGCCGGACTTCGCCACGATGGACTATCACCGCGCCGGGGAGGCGATCGAGGAAGGCCGCGCCGCGGTCGAGCGCATGGCCCCGGTGCTCGAGCAGGTGATCGGATGACGCCCTGATGGAGCTTACGCCCGGCGTGACGCTCGCCGTGCTCGGCGCGGCGCTGCTGCACGCCGGCTGGAATGCTCTGGTGAAGGGAAGCGAGGACAAGCAGCTCGACACCTTGGCGGTCGCGGCGAGCTCGGGGGTGCTCGCGGCTGCGCTCGCGCCGTTTCTGCCGGCGCCGGCGCCGGCCTCGTGGCCCTGGCTCGCCGGCTCGACGGCGGTGCACATTCTTTACTTCGGCTTCCTGGCGGGCGCGTACCGCTGGGGCGAGCTCTCCTACGTCTACCCGGTGATGCGCGGTGGCGGGCCGATGATCGTGGCGGCGAGCGGCGCGCTCGCGTTCGCCGAGATTCTCGACCCGAGCGAATGGCTCGGCGTGGCTCTCATCTCCATCGGCATCGTCGCTCTTGCCTCGGGAGCGCATGATCGCCGCGCCACGGCATTCGCGCTGGCGAACGCCGTGGTCATCGGCGCGTACACGCTGATCGACGCTGCCGGAGCGCGCGCGTCGGCCGCCCCGGTGAGCTACACGCTGTGGTTCTTCGTCGCGAACGGCGTGGTGATCACGGGAATGGGTCTCGCCCTGCGCGGACGCGCCGTGCCCGCGTATTTCCGCCGCCACTGGCTGCGCGCCGCGGTCGGAGGTGCATGCGCGCTCGGCGCTTACTGCATCGCGCTTTGGGCGATGACCCGCGCTCCGGTCGCGCTCGTAGCGGTGCTGCGGGAGACTTCGGTGCTCTTCGCCGCGGTGCTCGGCGCCGCGGTCCTCAAGGAAAAAATCACGCGCCGGCGGCTCGTCGCCACCGGCGCGGTGCTTGCGGGGCTCGCTGCGCTGAAGCTCTAGCTAGACCGGCTGCAGGCGGCCGTCGACCACGCGCACGCGGTCGCCGGGGTTGAAGGGCGGCGCGACTTCGCTCAGCACCGTTTCCTGCATGCCGCTATCCAGGCGCACCTCGATTTCCCAGCGCTTCGTGGCGCGCGCCTGCTTTTCGATCTCGCGGCCGGCATAAGCGCCCCCCGCGGCGCCGAGCACCGTCATGATCTTCTTGCCGGTGCCGTGGCCGAACTGGTTGCCGATGACCGCGCCCGCCACGCCGCCCGCGATCGGGCCGAGCGCGGTGTGCTCGCCGGGCTGGGCTACCTCGCGCACCGACTGCACCGTGCCGATCTGGCCGGGCTGGACCACCGGCTTCGGCGTCTCGACTTGCGTCGTTCTCGGCGCTTCGGCCTGGGCAAGGCGCGGCTCATCGGTGAAATCGCGATAGACCACCGGCTCCACCTTGCGCGGTGCGCTCGCTTTGGGGGTCGCCTTCTTCACGGGTTTCGCGACCGGATGGGCAATCGCAGGCTCGACCGGCTTCGCGACTTCCGCGGGAATCTGTAGTGATCCAGCTTCCTTCTGCGAGCCGATCGACTGCGGCACCAGTCCGGTCAGCGACGCGACGCCGACCGCGGAGAATACGCTGACCGAAATGGCTGCCGTGATCAGCAGCGGGTGAAGGCGGGACCTGGGGTTTTCCATGGCGTTATGTCCTTTCGTATTGCCCATAACGCGCAGGTTATCGGCCGCGCGGACCCGATGCCGTAAGCGTATGTAACCGGTTGTTACGCGCCGCCCTCGGGGCGCATGTGGGGAAAAAGGATTACATCACGGATGCTCGGGCTGTCGGTGAGAAGCATCACCAGCCGATCGACGCCCAGCCCCGCGCCCGCGGTCGGCGGCATGCCGTATTCGAGCGCGCGCACGTAGTCGGCGTCGTAGTACATCGCCTCCTGGTCGCCGGCCTCCTTCTTCCTCGCCTGGTCGCGGAAGCGCTCGGCCTGGTCCTCGGGGTCGTTCAGCTCCGAGAAGCCGTTGGCAATCTCCTTCGCGTCGATGAAGAGCTCGAAGCGGTCGGCGAGATCCGGGTCGCTGTCGCGCCGGCGCGCGAGCGGCGACACCTCGGCGGGGAAGTCGGTGATGAACGTCGGCTGGATCATGTGCTTCTCCGCGACGCTCTCGAAGAGCATGAGCTGCAGCGAGCCCCAGCCGTGTTCGCCGGCGTGATCGACCTTCAGTTCATCGAGTTTTCGCGAAAGGAATGCGCGGTCCCGCAGATCGCCGACGATGCCCTGCCGGCGAATGGCCTCCGGGATCGAGAGGCGGGCGAAAGGCTTGCCGATCTCTACGGCTTTCCCTTGATAATGCACCACATCGGTCCCCGCCGCCGCCCGAACCAGCCGTTCGGTCAGGTCCATCATGTAGTTCCAGTCCTCGTAGGCGCAATACCACTCGAGCATCGTGAACTCGGGGTTGTGGCGCGTGGAGATGCCTTCGTTCCTGAAGTTGCGGTTGATCTCGAAGACGCGCTCGATGCCGCCCACCACCAGCCGCTTGAGATAGAGCTCGGGCGCGATGCGCAGGTAGAGCTCCATGTCGAGCGCGTTGTGGTGCGTCTTGAAGGGACGCGCCGCCGCGCCGCCGGGAATCGGCTGCATCATCGGCGTCTCAACCTCGAGGTAGCCCTCGGCGCGCAAGACCTCGCGGATCGTCTGGATGATTTGCCCTCTCTTCAAGAACACATTCTTGGCATCGGGCGTGACGATCAGGTCGACGTAGCGCTGCCGGTGGCGCATTTCCTGGTCGGCGAGCCCATGGAACTTTTCCGGCAGCGGGCGCAGCGCCTTGGCAAGCAAGCGGATCTTCGCCGCGTGGATGGTGAGCTCGCCTTTCATCGTCTTGAACAGGTGGCCTTCCACGCCGACGATATCGCCCAAATCCCAGTGCTTGAAGTCGTCGTACCCGGGAACGTCCTGAGTTATGTACCCCTGGATGCGCCCCGTTCCATCCTGCAGGGTGGCGAAGCTCGCCTTGCCCATCACGCGCTTCAGCATCATGCGGCCGGCGACGACGGCGGGCGGCTTCTGCTTGTCGAGCTCCTCCTTGCCGCTTTGTCCGTACTGCGCGTGCAGTTCGCTCGCCGAGTCGTGCTTGCGGAAATCGTTCGGAAAGGGATTGCCCCTGGCGCGCAGCGCTCTGAGCTTCTCCCGGCGTTCCTCGACGAGCTTGTTCGTGTCCTGTTCTTCCACTACACCCCCTGCTTCAGGCTGGCCGTGATGAAGTCGTCGAGGTCGCCGTCCAGCACCGACTGCGTGTCGCCCTTTTCCACCCCGGTGCGCAGGTCCTTGATGCGCGACTGATCGAGGACGTACGAGCGGATCTGATGCCCCCAGGCGATGTCGGTTTTCGACGCCTCGAGCTTGTTCTGCGCGGCGAGGCGCTTGCGCAGCTCGAGCTCGTAGAGACGCGACTTGAGCATCGCCAGGCACTCGGCGCGGTTGCGGTGCTGCGAGCGGTCGTTCTGGCTCTGCACGACGATGCCGCTCGGCAGATGCGTGATGCGCACCGCCGACTCGGTCTTGTTGACGTGCTGGCCGCCGGCCCCGGATGCGCGGTAGACGTCGACGCGCAGGTCCGCCGGGTTGATGTCGACCTCGATGGTCTCGTCGATTTCCGGATAGACGAAGACGCTGGCGAACGAGGTGTGGCGCCTGGCGTTGGCGTCGAACGGGCTTTTCCTCACCAGGCGGTGCACGCCGCCTTCGGTACGCAGGCTGCCGTAGGCGTAGTCGCCGCTCACCTTGAGCGTCGTGCTCTTGATCCCGGCCACCTCGCCGGGCGTCTGCTCGAGGATCTCGGCGCCGAAGCCCCTCTTGTCGCAGTACTTGAGATACATGCGCATCAGCATCGACGCCCAGTCCTGCGCCTCGGTGCCGCCCGAGCCGGCCTGGATGTCGACGAAGCAGTTGTTGGGATCGAGCGGGTTCGAGAACATCCGCCGGAACTCGAGCGCCGCGACCTCCCTGCCGAGCTTCTCGATGTCCGAGGCGACCCCGAGCACCGTCGCGTCGTCGCCCTCGGCGCGCGCGAGCTCGAAGAGCTCGGCGGCATCGGCGAGGCCGCCGCCCACGCGGCCGAGCGTCTCGACCAGCGCCTCGAGCATCTTTTTCTCCTTGCCGAGCTCCTGCGCGCGCTGGGGGTTCTCCCACAGCTTCGGGTCTTCCAGCTCGCGGTTGAGCGCTGCTAGGCGCGCCTGCTTGGCTTCGAATTCAAAGATACCTCCGCAGCTCGGCCGACCGGCTCTGCAGGTCGGAGAGCGAGGAGGCGATCTGATTGACGCGCTCGGCTTCCATTATCTTGCTTCGATCCTGTCGCCCCAGTAGCGCACTTCCTGCCGGAAGTGCGACTCGGCCTCCATGCGGTCGAGGGGCATGACGAGGTTCCTGCTCGGGATGGAGACGAAGGCCTTCTTCAGGCCCTCGCGCGCCGTGGAAAGATAGAAGTACACCTGGTCGTCGGGGCGCTGAACCATGAACAGGATGAAATCGCGCTTCTCGTCGGCCGAAATCTGCGCGACGCGCAGCACGTCCTCGGTGCGAAAGCCCCGCTGGCGCGCAAGCAATAGCTCCTCGCTCTCGAGCCGCGGGATGCCCATCGCGTCGGCCACGTCGGCGCCGACGAAGCCCTCCTTGCCGTGGCTGCGCAGCCATCCGGCGATGCTGCGCAAGTCGCCAAGCTCCGCCGCCGTGATTTGCTGCAGGGCGCGCTCCGGGGCGAAGGCCGCGCCTTGGGCGATGCTCATGGTGAGACCCAACATCGCCAGGCCGAAAAGCGCTCGCATGGCCCTCCCTTTTCTAGAGCCCTAGTTTAAGGGATCACAAGCGCTTCGCCGCATATTCGTCGGCGATTTTGTCGTCAAAAAACGTCGTCGGGTTCGGAGCCGCCATGAACCGGCGATAGACCTCCGGGTAGACGCCCGAGTACTGGAACACCTGACCGTTCGACATCTCGACCTCGAGCGTGCGCGTCTTTTCGTCGTAGCCGACCGAGCGCAGCTTGGAGGAATTGACGCGCTTGCGCTCCATCAGGCGGCCTCCACGCGCACCTTGTCGCCCGCCTTTACTGAAGCAAGCCCCTGCAAATCGTCGACGCGGCCCAGGATGTTGCACCGGCTCGCGAGCTTGGGCCTCGCGTCGGTCGAGATCGGCGTGCGGCCGAAGGGCAGGGCGACCGCGTCGCCTTCGCACCAGAAGCACACGGTGCCGGCCTCCACGATCTGCCGGGCATCGGGCTCGAGCTTCGCCGACACCGGCGTCGTGAAGTACACCTCTTCGCCCCAGGTTTGGGCGCGCGACTCGAAGGGCGCGGCCGCGACCAGCGCCCTTGCCGTTTCCGACTGCCGCAGCTCGAGCTGCAATCTCGCCTTGCCCACTGTGATCGCGAGCTTCATCCGCCGAGTGTGGCGCTCCAGGGCGCCTTGCTCCCTCCGGTGTCGACCACCCCTTCGATCGTCCTTCCCTTCACCAGGCCGCTGAACGCGCCGCGGCGCCCGGCGAGCTTGAAGCTGAGCCTGTCGCCGCGCAGGCGAGCGTCCTCGAGCGGCACGTCCCTGCCGTCGAGGCGCGCGCTTCCGGACACGCGGGTGAGCTGCTGGCGCAGCGAGAGCGTCGCCGGCTTGCGGCTCACTGCCGGCGGCATCTGCGCGCTCCAGCGCCCCGCCACCTTGGCGGGCACGACGTAGAGATAGATGAGCGTGGTGGTGACGCCGCTGATCTGCACCTTGTCATCGAGATCCATCTGCACGTACTTCTCCGGAATCCATCCGGTGAGCGGGTAATCGTGCGACACGATGCGCGTGCCGGGGCGCAGCTCGGCCAGGAACTTGTCCTTGAGGAGGTTCACCGTGTCCGGGAGCAGGTACATGGTGATCACCGTGGCCCGCGACATGTCGGTCTTGAAGAGGTCCTGCTTGAGGAACTTCACGCGCTCGGCGAGCCCTTCCCTTTGCGCCGCCTCGTTGGATTTCCTGACGAGCTCGTCCTTGATCTCGACGCCGAAGCCGCGCGCGCCGAAAACCTTGGCGGCG
This sequence comes from Burkholderiales bacterium, assembly GCA_035550695.1. Lineage (GTDB taxonomy): Bacteria > Pseudomonadota > Gammaproteobacteria > Burkholderiales > SG8-39 > SCGC-AG-212-J23. The sequence goes on from DASZOS010000035.1 coordinate 45,059, forward strand.
GTGAGCACGATGCGGCCGTCGCCCGAACCCAGGTCGATGAGGAAATCGTCCGGACCGACTTCGGCGTAGCGCAGCATGTCGGAGACCACGCTTTGCGGCGAGGGCACGTAAGGGCCGGCGTCCTTGACGGGACTTAAGTCCTGAGCATGTACAGCCGAAAAGAGCAGAACCAAGCTGATCGCCAGGGCGCGAATCATTCGAAGTGCTCCACGTTGAGCTGGACGTTCCTGAGGCCGTTGAACTCATTGACGGCGAGCCGGTAGGCGGCGCGAACCCGCTCGGGCAGCGGCTCGAGCGCGCCGAAGCGCATCGCCTCGTAGCGCCTGCCGTCCTTCGCCAGCCGCAGCTTCAGATGCCGCTCGCCGACCACGCGCTGGCTTTCGACGGAAAATGTATCGCAGAAGAGTGGCTGCGGAAAGCCCTGGCCCCAGATCCCGGCTTCGAGCATGCGCGCCACTTCGAGCGTGCAGTGCGCATGCTCGAGCGCTCCGTCGGTTTCCACCGTGCGCAGGCGCGCCTCGGCCGGCAGCAGCTCGTCCACCGCCGCTTCGAAGCTCTCGCGGAAGCGCGCGAGGTCGGTTTCCGCGATGGTGAGCCCGGCCGCCATCGCGTGGCCGCCGAAGCGCGCGATGAGCCCGGGCGCGCGTTTCGCCACGAGATCGAGGCAATCGCGCAAGTGCAGCCCCGGAACCGAGCGCCCCGAGCCGCGCAGCACCGGGGCGTTTGCCTCCTCGGCGCGGGCGAAGCAGATCACCGGTCGGTGCATCCTGTCCTTCAGTCGCGAGGCGACGATGCCCACCACGCCCTGGTGCCAGCCGGCGTCGAAGAACACCGAGCCGCCCGCGGACTCGATCGTCCCGACGATCTCGAGCGCGCGCTCGAGCATCGCCGCCTCGATGGCGCGGCGCTCGGAATTCAGCCGGTCGAGCTGCTGCGCGAGATTCGCGGCGCGCGCCTCGTCATCCGCGATGAGGCATTCGATGCCCACGCTCATGTCGGCAAGGCGGCCGGCGGCATTGAGCCGCGGGCCGGCGACGAAGCCGAGATCGAAGCTCGACGCCTCGGCGATGCGCCGGCCGGCCGCGCGCAGCAGCGCCATGATGCCGGGCTGCCCGCGTTCGGCGCGCAGGCGTTTGAGGCCCTGCGCGATCAGGTTGCGGTTATTCGCATCGAGGGGCACGACGTCCGCGACGGTGCCGAGCGCCACGAGATCCGTCAGTGCGCCGAGGTTCGGTTCCCTGTCCCGGAAATGCCCGCGCTCTCTCAGCTCGGCGCGCAAGGCGAGCATGACGTAGAACATGACGCCTACTCCGGCGAGCGCCTTGGAAGGAAACTCGCAGCCCGGCTGGTTCGGATTCACGATGCACGCCGCCGCGGGGAGCTCGGCGCCCGGCAGGTGATGGTCGGTGATGAGCGTGGCGATACCGAGGCGGTTGGCGCGCGCCACGCCCTCTACGCTCGCGATGCCGTTGTCCACGGTAATCAGCAGATCGGGCGAGCGCTGCGCCGCAAGCTCGACCAGCTCCGGCGAGAGGCCGTAGCCGAGCCTGAAGCGATCTGGCACCAGGTAATCCACCGTTGCGCCGAACATGCGCAGCGCGCGCAGCCCCACCGCGCAGGCGGTGGCGCCATCGGCGTCGTAGTCCGCGACGATGAGCATGCGCTTGCCCGCCTGCAGGGCATCGGCGAGCCGCGCGGCCGCATCCCCCACGCTCTTCAGGAACTTCGGCGAGATCAGGCTCGAGGCTTCGTACTTCAGCTCGAGCGCGGAGCGGATGCGCCGCGCCGCATAGATGCGCGCGAGCACCGGGTGCACGCCCGCCTCGAGCAGCGCGCGCCGGTCGGCGTCGGCGTACGGACGCTCGACGATTTTCACGCGTAGCGCTCCAGCGCGCGCGGGCGGCGCCAGAAGCGGCGCAGGTCGCCGCGGATGGTCTCGAAGGCGGCGCCGGCGGCGTCCGGGATGCGCAGCGTCACCATGCCCAGGCGCCCCGAGCGCAGCGCGGCGAGCAGCGGCGCGAACCAGCGCGCCTCGAGAGCTTCGACGCCTTCACGGTATTCGGCCGCGTGACCGAGCGCGTGCGGCGCGCGCAACGCGTCGAGCACGATGAGATGGCGGCCGTCGGGCGCAGTCGCCTCCAGCCAGCCGCTCGCCGAGTCGGGCAGCGCCAGCGCCCTTGCGCCGGCAAGGCGCGCAAACCCGAGCGCGACCGGATCGGCGGCGCTCACCGAGTGCCAGGCGCCCCGCGAGGCGTGCGGCGCGCGCCCTACGCCCCAGAGCCAGAGGCTGTTCACTGCCGGCTCGCCGCGCGCCTCGCGCGCCTCGTTAACCGGATGCGCGTGCAACAGCATTTGCGCCTCGTTGAGCAATGCGTGCCAGCGCCTGCCTGCTTCACCGGCGGGCAGGCTCAAGTCCACGTCGCGGCCGGCGACCTCGAGCGGGCTTGCCGCATCGATCGGCAGGTCTTGCTCCAGCCGGGCGCACCAGCGCAGGGGATCGACGACCTGGAGCGCGAGGATGCCGGTGAAATGGCGGTTGAGCGACTCGCACAGCGCATCGGCCTCCCCGCGCGAGAGCGCGAACCCGGGGCCCGGCACGACGATCAGGCGCTCGTGCACGAGCCGCAGGTGCAGCGGATCGGCGCGCGCCCAGCACGCCTCTCCGGGATCGCCGTTTGCGGCAGCGAGCGTGAGCGCGCCGGCGGCGATCGGCTGGTCGGACAAGCCGAAGCCATCCTGCAGCCAGGACTCCAGGTCCTGCGGCTCGCCGCTCGAGCCCCGGCCCCGGGCAAGCAGCAGCTCGAGCGCCGGCGCGCGCGTGCCGGTCGGCTCGGCGAACAGGCGCGGCACGATCAATTCGCAGTGCATGGGCTGAGCTTTACGGTGCGCGCGTTTTTCTTGCACAGGTGGCGCGCGAGGATCCTGTACTGATCGTAATCGATGCGCGGTTCGCGCGCCGCCTCGAGGAGCTCGGCGAGCTCGGAATCGCTCGATGCGCTGCCCAGGTAGCACCAGCGGTCGACGACGTGCACTTCGGCCGCCTCGCGGTCGCGGTCGCGCTCGACGATACCGAGCGGCCCGCCATGCGGCCAGGCCATCGTTTTCAGGCGGGCGAGCGCCTGCGCGAGGCGGCCGTGGTGGACATGGATGCTTTCCTTGCCGGCGCACACGCCGGCGCAGCGCTCGATCTGGTGCCGGAAGCACGGACCCGGGCGAGCGGGCTCGAAGCCCAGCGTCTGCAGGCACAGGCGCTGCTCGTCGGCGAGCGCGCGCAGCGCCTGCAGGGCGTGGCGCCGGGAGCGGAAAAGGCCGTGGACGAAAGGCAGGGTTCCGGCATCGATCTCGTGCGACTGCGCGAGGCGCAGCCGCTTCATGTCGAAAACGAAGCCGCATAGCGCGTCCGGGCGGCGCAGCTGCCGGTTGTAGACCGGGGCGAGCGCCTTGACGAGACTTGCCTCGCGCAGAGCCGCGCCGAGCTCGCCCACCGTGCGCTGCCAGTCGATGCGGCGCACCTCGGGCGCCCAGCCGAGCCGGGACGAGAAGTGCTGCAGCACGCGCGAGCGCATGTTCCTGCTCATGCCGACGTAAAGCGGCTTGCCGGCTTCGCCGTAGAAGATATAAACGCCCGGCGCCTCTGGAATCGCGTCGACCGCCGCGGGGTCGAGATGCGGCGGCAGCGCGGCCTGTCTTGCCACCTGGCGGGCGGCGACCCACAGGACGTCTTCGCCGTGCTCGCGCGCGGCGATGCGCAGGAACTGCCACACGGCGTCGGCGTCGCCGAGCGCGCGGTGGCGCGCGCGGCAGGCGATGCCATGGCGCGCGATCAGGCTGTCGAGGCTGTGGGTCGCGTGCTCGGCATAGAGCCGCCGTGAAAGGCGCACCGTGCACAAGGTCTTCGCCGTGAACTTGAGCCCGGCGCGCTCGAACTCCCGGCGCAGGAAGCCGTAATCGAAGCGCGCGTTGTGGGCGACGAAAACGCGCCCGCCGAGCCGCTCATGCAGCGCGACCGCGATCTCGCCGAAGCTGGGCGCGGCAGCCAGCATTTCGTTGGTGATCCCGGTCAGCGCCTGGATGGGCGCCGGGATCGAGACGCCCGGGTTGACGAGCGTCGACCATTCCGAGCTCACCTCGAAGCCGTCGATCTCGACCACGCCGATCTCCGTCACCCGGTCCCGGCCCGGCTCCCCGCCGGTGGTCTCCAGATCGACGATCGCAAGCCGCGCGTCGGCGAGCGTCATGTATATCCTTCCAGTAGGAGAGAACTTTACCGGAAAAGCGCGGCGAGCTGCCACGCGGCGAAGCCGAGGATGCTCGCGCCCGACAGCGCGTTGATCGAGCGCGCGAGCTGCGGCCGCATGCGGCCGCGCAGCTTCGCGGCGCCCGTCGCGAGAATCACCCACCAGGCGGCCGAGCCGAGAAACACGCCGAGCACGACGAGCGCCGCGGCGCCGTAGTCGGCGCTGGACGCGAGCCCGAGGCCGGCGAAGATCGCGGCGAAGGCGAGGATGGTAGGCGGGTTGGTGAGCGTGAGCCCGAGCGTCGACAGGAACGCGGCAACGAGGCTCTTCCCGTTGCCCTCGGCGCGCGCCTCCACCGGGCGCGCCGTCAGGATCCTTACGCCGAGGTAGACGAGGAACGCCGCGCCCGCGAGGCCGATCCAGAAGCTGTAGCCGAGCAGTGCGCCCGAGATCGCGGTGAGGCCGAAAGCGGCCACCGCGCCGTAGAGGCCGTCCGCCACGGCGATGCCCATCCCGGAAACGAAACCGGTCAACGCGCCGCGGGCCACGGTGCGCCGGAAGCACAGCACCCACATCGGACCCACGGTCGCCGCCAGGATGAACCCGAAGGCGAGGCCCTTCAGGAACATCTATGGACCGTGAACATGGCGGCGATTCTAGCTGTCCAAATCATGAATATGCCCCGCTTCCGGCTGCTCCTGCTCGCGCTTGCTCTGTTCGCCGCCGGCTGCGCTCCGATGCAGTGGGTGCGGCAGGATGCCGGTCCGGAGCAGGTGCGCCAGGACGAGGCGCTGTGCCAGCGCGAGGCCTGGCGCGAGGCGAGCTGGCGCGCCTGGTTCTACCGTCCGGGGGTGGCGACCGTCCTTGACCGCGAAGGCCGGCCTTTCTTCGTCTGGCCGCACTCGCCTTTCGGCGATCCCTTCGGCGACCGGTTCATGGAAGAGTCGCGCCTCGCGAGCTTCTGCATGCGCGCCAAGGGGTACGAGCTCGCTCCGCTCAAGCCGCAGTGAACTGCGCGGAGACGATCCAGCCCTCGATCGGATCGACGTCCGCCGGCAGGCCGTAGTTGGCGTCCTGGCGCAGAAATCCCCAGTGGGCCTGGGCCGCGCAAATGACGGCGTCCAGGAAATCGCCGCTGCCGTCCTCCACTATCCTCGCTTCGAGCCCGGTGCCGAGCCGCACCTGAATTCCCAGGGGCCGGCCGGCCTGCAGCTCGCGCAGGATGCGGCCGCGCACCGCTTTGCGGGCGCCGGTCCACTCTCCGGGCGCGTCACTCTTGTACGAATCTCTCACGCCGAGGCTGCGCACCAGCAGGCCCGGATACGCTTCCAGGGCGACGCGCGTGACATCGGCCGCGCGCAATCCCGGCACATGGAGCCCTGCCGCCGCCAGGCGCGACGCGCCCTCGAGGAACATGTAGCCGACCGGGGGATTCACGAGCTTGACCGAGGGATGCGCGCCGGAGGCCGCGTCGCCGCGCCGCCTGGCGTACCGGTTGCCCGCGGGCCGCGCCTGGCGGTACGCATCGAGAAGGCGCTTGAACTCGGGCCGCCCCAGGCTCCTGCAATGCGCCACCAGGTCGGACCACGCGAGCGGCCAGGACAGGTCCGCCACCGCCTGCCGCGCCAGGCCGAACGGAAAATCGAACCCGGCCACCCATGGCCCGGGACGCTCGAGCATCCTTTCGAACGAGGCGAAGTCGGGCAGCCGCTCCAGCTCCACGATCTCGAGCTGCTCGCCCTCGGGCTCGCCGAGGGCGACGGTGATCTGCTTGCGCGCGCAGGGAGCGGAGGTGAAGTCGACGCCGTAGATCTTCATTCGTTCAACACGACGGGCGGCGCACGCCGGATCGTCTGCAGCACGACGCAGTAGCGCTCGGTAAGCTCGAGGAGCTTCTTGCGCTGCTCGGCGCTCGCGTCGCTGTCGATCTCGAAGCGAAGGCGGATCTCCCGGAAGCCTACCGGCGCGTCCTTTGCCACGCCGAGCGTGCCGCGAAAATCGAGATCGCCCTCGGCGAGCACTTGCGCATCCTTCAACCGGATGCCGAGCGCCGTGGCGACCGCCTTGAGCGTGACGCCGGCGCAGGCGGCGAGGGCTTCGAGCAGCATGTCGCCGGAGCAGGCCTGCAAGCCGCTGCCGCCGGTCGCGGGATGCAGGCCCGCCTCCACGAGCGCCTTTCCGGTGTCCACGCGGCAGGCGATGCCCTCGCCGATGCGGCCGCTCGCGCGCAGGGTCACGAGCGCCGCGCCGGGTTCGTTCCTGTAGCGCTCCTTGAGCGGCGCCTGCAGCGTCCGCAGCTCGTCTGCGTTCATGTCTTGTCTCCGGTGGTGAGCTCGGCAGCCGAAAGGTTGTGGATGCGACCGAAGCCGGCGACGAAACGCGCATCGCGCGGCGCGATCTTCCAGAACGAGAAATCGGCGAGCTGGAAGTTGATCGCCTGCTCGGGGAAGCGCGCGAGCCATCTCTCCTTCAGGGAAATATTTTCTTTTTGCAGCTGCTCGGCTTCGCCTCGCACGGTGACCCGCATGAGCGTGAATGGATCCGCGCGGCCGTCGTCGGCTTGCGAGATCGACAGCGCGACGCGGCGATCCTTGAGCATGTCCTGCGTGTGCCAGGCGAGCCAGCTGACGTGCACGTAGAAGGCGCTCAAGTCTTCCTCCGCCAGGTAAAGCGTCATCGAGGCCATGGGCGCGCCGGCGCGCAGCGTGGCGAGATGCGCGATGCGTTCATTCCGGAGCAGCGTCAAGAGCGCGGCGCGGGTGTCGGCGTCCACGCAGGCGATTGTAGTATTCTCGGCCGCTCATGCACTACGAGCTCATGGTCGGCCTGCGCTACACACGCGCAAAGCGCCGCAACCGCTTCATCAGCTTCATTTCGCTCATCTCGATGGGCGGCATCGCGCTCGGCGTCATGGTGCTGATCGTGGTGCTTTCGGTGATGAACGGCTTCCAGACCGAGGTGCGCACGCGCATCCTCGGCGTCGCGTCGCACCTGCAGGTCACCGGGGCGAGCGGCGAGCTGGACGACTGGCCGTCGGTCGCGCGCCGCGCCGCGGCGCATCCGAAGGTGGTGTCGGTCGCGCCTTTCGTGCAGGCGCAGGGCATGCTGAGCTCCGACCGCGCCGCGCGGGGCGTGGCGGTGCGCGGGGTGCTGCCCGAGGCCGAGGACAAGGTGGCCGATTTCGGCCGGCACATGGTGGCGGGCAGCCTCGACGCGCTGCAGCCCGGCGCCTACGGAATCGTGCTCGGCGCCGATCTCGCGCGCGCGCTCGGCGTGCTGCCCGGCGACAAGCTGGCGCTGATCGCGCCGCAGGGCATCGTCACGCCCGCGGGCGTGGTGCCGCGCCTGAAGCAGTTCACCGTCGCCGGCACGTTCGACGTAGGCTTCAACGAGGCGGATTCGGGCCTCGCCCTGATCCACCTCGAGGACGCGCAGAAACTCTATCAGCTCGGCAGCCGCGTCTCCGGAGTGCGGCTGAAGCTCCAGGACCTCTTCGAGGCCCGCCTGGTCGCGCGCGAGCTCATGGCGACGATGCCCGACCTGTTCGCCTGGGACTGGAGCCGCAGCCATCCGAATCTCTTCCGCGCGGTGCAGATCGAAAAGCGCATGATGTTCATCATCCTCACGCTCATCATCGCCGTCGCCACCTTCAACGTCGTGTCGACGCTGGTGATGCTGGTGACCGACAAGCAGGCCGACATCGCGATCCTGCGCACGCTGGGCGCGGCGCCGGGCTCCATCCTGAAGATCTTCGTGGTGCAGGGCGCGGTCATCGGCGTGCTCGGCACGGCTCTCGGCGTGGCGGGCGGCGTGCTGCTTGCGCTCAACGTCGAGACCGTCGTGCCGGTGCTCGAGAACGTGCTCGGGTTCAAGTTCCTCTCCAAGGAGGTCTACCTCATCACGGAGCTGCCCTCCGAAGTGCAGCTCGACGACGTGCTGGGCGTGGCGCTGGTCTCGCTCGTGCTCGCTTTCCTCGCCACGCTGTACCCGAGCTGGCGCGCCTCCAAGGTCAATCCCGCCGAAGCGCTGCGCTATGAGTGACGCGGTGGTGTCGTGCCGCGGCCTGCACAAGACCTACCAGGGCCCGGCGCCGGTGCACGTGCTGTGCGGCGTCGACCTCGACGTGCACGCGGGAGAGCGCGTGGCGATCATGGGCCGCTCGGGATCGGGAAAATCCACGCTGCTGCACGTGCTCGGCGGCCTGGACGCGCCCAGCGCGGGCACGGTGCTGGTGCAGGGCAGGCCCTTCAGCGCCATGGGCGAGGCCGAGCGCGGGCACGTGCGCAACGCGACGCTCGGCTTCGTCTACCAGTTCCATCACCTGCTGCCCGAGTTCACGGCGGCGGAGAACGTCGCCATGCCGCTGTTCATAAGGCGCATGCCGCGCGAGGACGCGCTGAACAGGGCGATCAAGATCCTCGAGGAGGTCGGGCTCGGGCCGCGCCTGGAGCACCAGCCCGGGGAGCTCTCGGGCGGCGAGCGCCAGCGCTGCGCCTTCGCGCGGGCGCTGGTGACCGAGCCGGCCTGCGTGCTCGCCGACGAGCCGACCGGAAATCTCGATACGCACACCGCCGACGAGGTGTTCGACGCGATGGTGCGCCTGTCGGCTTCGCACCGCACCGCCTTCATCATCGTCACGCACGACGCGGGCATCGCGGCGCGCGCCGGCCGCGTGCTCGAGCTGCGCGACGGCGTGCTGAGCCCCCGCTAGTCCGTTTTCCCGACGCGATCGGCCTGCAACGTCCGCGCGAGCTGATCGCGGAGCTGGTTCGAGGCCGCGACGAGCGCGTCGGGCGCGCTGTGGTGCACTTCGTAGAGCTTCGCGAGCACCTCGCGGTCGTGCTCCGCGAAGCGCTGCGCGGTGCGCGCGGCGAGCTCCGGATCGCCGCTTACGTGGGCGAGCGCGCGCTCGCCCAGCAGGAGCGCGGAAAGCCAGGTCTCGCGCTCCATCATCTCCACGCCGAGGTCGCGCAGCTCGAACATGTGCTGCATGTCTCGCGCGCGCGCGATGACACGCAGCCCGGGAAAGTGCTTTTTCGCGGTGCGGGCGAGCTTGGTCGTGAGGGCCGCGTCGTCGAGGGTGATGACGAGCAATGCCGCGGCTGCGGCGCCGGCGGCGTGCAGCAGGTCGAGCCGTGTGGCGTCGCCGTAGAACACGCGGAAACCGAACCGGCGGCATTCCTCGACGTGGTCGGGATCGTCGTCCAGCACCGTCACCTGGTAGCCGCTCGCGTTGAGCAGGCGCGCGACCACCTGGCCGATGCGGCCCAGGCCGGCGAGGATGACCTTGCCCGCCTGCGGCGTCTCGGCGGCACGCCTGGCCGCCTGGAGCGAAAGGCGCGGGGCGAGCAGCCGGTCGTGCACCACGAGCAGAAATGGCGTTGCGAGCATGGACAGCGCAACCGCGAGCACCATCGCCTGCGCGGTTTCTCCCGGCAGCTGAGGGCCCGCGGCGCTAGTGCCGAGCAGCACGAAAGCGAACTCCCCGCCTTGCGCGAGCAGCAGCACGAAGAGCGGCCGCTCGCCCGCCGGGACGCGGGCAAGGCGCGCGATCGCCCACAGGACCACGCTCTTGATGGCGAACAGGCCGGCGATGATGCCGAGCACCTTGACGGGTGCCTTGAGCAATACCCCGAAGTCGATTCCCATGCCGACCGCTATGAAGAACAGGCCGAGCAGCAGACCCTTGAACGGCTCGACCGCGGCCTCGATCTCGTGCCGGTATTCGGACTCCGCGAGCAGCACGCCGGCGAGAAACGCGCCCAGCGCCATCGACAGGCCAGCCGCTTCGTAGCCGAGCGCGATGCCGAGCACGAGCAGCAGCGCGAACGCGGTGAAGATCTCGCGCAGCCCGGTGCGCGCGATATGCCGGAATATCGGGCGCGCGAGGTAATGTCCCAGCACCAGCGTCGCCGCAACCGCGGCGCCCGGATAGGCGAAGTCGTGCCAGGAAAAGTGCGCCACTCCGCCCGCGGCGCCGAGTAGCGGCAAAAGCGCCAGCATCGGGATCACGGCGAGGTCCTGGAACAGGAGCACCGCGAACGTCGCCTGGCCGCCCTGCGTCGCGAGCGCGCCGCGTTCGGTGAGCGGCTGCAGCGCGAGCGCGGTCGAGGAGAGCGACAGCGTCATCGCGCCGATGAGCGCTACGCGGGCATCGACGCCGAGCGCCCAGGCGGCGCCCGCGAGCGCCGCGATCGAGCCGACCACCTGCGATAACCCCAGGCCGGCGAGCCGCCCGCGCATGCTCCACAGGCGCTTCGGCTCGAGCTCCAGGCCGATGACGAAAAGCAGGAACACCACGCCGAGCTCGGCGAACGCGCTGATGTGCTGCACGTTGCCCACCAGCTTGAGTCCCCAGGGCCCGATGGCGATGCCGGCGAGGAGATAGCCGGCCACCGAGCCCAGACCGAGGCGCTGCGCGACCAGCACGGCGATGACCGCCGAGGCGAAGTAGATCGCCGTCTGGATCAGCAGAGGGTTGCCGTGCTCCATCAGCTGCCAGTATAAAGATTCACTGCGGTTCGACTCGCAGGATGCGCTTCTCCTTCATTTCTTCATAAAAGCCTGCGTCCTGCAGCGAGCGGTTCAGCACGAATCCCCGGCTGCTCGCGCGCACGAGGAAGCGAAGCGCCAGTGCGGCGATGAACACCGCGGCGCCCGCGAAGAGCCTGCCGGTGAGGGCAAGCGCCACGCCGAGCCCGAGCACCGGCAGCAGCACGAAGGGCAGCAGCAGCCGGCCGGACACGAGGCGCGCGGCGGCGGCGCGGTCGACGTCGACGCGGATCCTGCCCTCGCGGTGGGCGGCGACAAACTCCTCGTGCGTCATCGGCGCCGCCGCCTGGCGCGCGCGCGCCAGGCCGACACGACGTGCACGCGCCAGAAGAACTTCACGCCGACGTAACCGAGCGCAGCGAGCGTGAGCGCAAGCGCAAGCAGGCCGACGGCGAGCGGCTTGCCGAGCGCGAGCGCCCATTGCACGAAGCCGCGCAAGGAGCCGGCGATGTCCCACCAGTTCCATTCGAAGGGCTCGAACTGCGCGCGCCCCTGCGCCGTGGCCCCGAGCAGGAGCTGGCCGTATTCGAACGCGATCCAGTACAGCGGAACGATGGTGAGGGGGTTGGTGTAGAAGGTCATCAGCAGCGCCACCGGGACGTTCTTGCGCAGCGGGACCGCGAGCGCCAGCGCTACGAGCATCTGCAGCGGGCCCGGGATCAGCCCGCAGAACAGCCCGATCGCCACGCCGCCGGCGACCGAGCGCCGGTTCAGGTGCCACAGGTTGGGCTCCTGCAGCCATTGGCCGAACAGCGCGGCGAGCCGGCTGGAACGCACGGTGTCGGCATGCGGCAGGTACTTGCGGAAAAACTTGCGCGGCACAGTCAGCCGGAAGAAAGCGGGCGCGTTGATTCTAGATGACCTTAGCGGCCCTCGCCTTCGCCGCCGGCGTCATCGCGCTGCAGTGGCAGGCGGCGCTGCCGCCGCTCGCGTGGGCGGCGGTGCTCGTGCCGCTCGCATTGCTCGCGTGGAAAGACAGGCGGTTTTTCGCCCTCGCCGCGCTCGCCGCGGGCTTTTTCTGGGCGGCGGCGTGCGCGCAGCTGCGCATCGCCGACTGGCTCGCTGCCGAGCTCGAAGGCCGCGATCTCGAGGTGCTCGGCACGGTATCCAGCCTTCCCGCCGTGAGCGAGCGCAGCGTGCGCTTCGAGTTCGAGCCCGAATCGGCGGCTGGCGAGCGGCTGCCGCGCAAGCTCCTTCTTTCCTGGTATCGAAGCGCGGATTTCGACCCGCAGGTGCATCCCGGTGAGCGCTGGCTGCTCGCCGTTCGCCTGCGCCGTCCACACGGCCAGGTCAACCCGCACGGCTTCGACTACGAGGCGTGGCTCCTCGAGCGAGGCATCGGCGCGACCGGCTACGTGCGCCAGCGCGGCGAGCAGAAAAAGCTCGGGCTGAGAAATAGCCTTCTCGATCGCATCGAGCAGGCGCGCGAGGCGGTGCGCAGCCGCTTCTTCGCCCAGCTCGGCGCGACCCCCGCCGCCGGCATTCTCGCCGCCCTTGCCGTCGGCGACCAGCGCGCCATCGCCGCCGAGGAATGGCGGCTCTTCAGCCGTACCGGCGTTACGCACCTCATGAGCATCTCCGGGCTGCACGTGACGCTTGTCTCCGGCCTCTTCGCCTGGCTCGTCGGCTTCTTCTGGCGCCGTGTCCCGGGGGCTGCGCTGCGCCTTCCGGCGCGCAAGGCCGCGGCGGCGGCGGCGATCGCGGCGGCGCTCGGCTACACCCTGCTCGCCGGGTTCGCGGTGCCGGCACAACGCACCTTCTACATGGTGAGCGTCGTCGCGGCGGCGCTGTGGGCGGGACGCATGGCCTCGCCGGCACGCACGCTGGCGCTCGCGCTCGGCGCCGTCGTGCTCGCCGACCCGTGGGCGCCGCTTGCGCCCGGATTCTGGCTGTCGTTCGGGGCCGTCGCGCTCATCTTCTACGTGGCCACAGGCTGGACCGAGCGCGAGAGCCGGCTGAAACAATACGGTCGCATCCAGTGGGCGATCAGCGTCGGCCTTGCGCCCGCAGCGCTGCTGCTTTTCGGCCAGATCTCGCTCGCCGGTCCGCTCGCCAACGCGGTGGCCATCCCGCTAGTCTCGGCCGTCATCACCCCGCTCGCGCTCGGCGCAGCCGTCCTTCCGCTGCCCGAGGTGCTCGATGCCGGAGCGTGGCTGGTGCAATGGCTGCTGCAGTTCCTGGAATGGTGCGCGGCGCTCCCCGGCGCGCTGTGGCAGCAGCACGTGCCGCCGGCATGGAGCGTTGCGGCTGCGCTTGCCGGCGTGGCCTGGCTGCTCGCGCCGCGCGGCGTGCCGGGACGCGCCTGCGGCGTGGCGCTGATGGCGCCGGCCTTCTATGTCATGCCGCCGGCGCCCGCCGGCGGCGAAGCCTGGATCACGGCCTTCGACGTCGGCCAGGGGCTCGCAGTGATGGTGCGCACTGCCAGCCGCACGCTGCTTTACGATGCCGGACCGGTTTTCGGCGCCGAGTCCGACAGCGGCGGCCGGGTGCTCGTGCCCGCGCTGCGCGCCGCTGGACTGGGGAGCGTGGATCTCATGATCCTGACCCACGAGGACGCGGACCACATCGGCGGCGCGCTTACCGTCCTCGAAAGCGTCGAAGTCGCGCGCCTCGCCTCATCGCTGCCTGCGGGGCACGCGCTCAACACGCTGGTCGAGGGGCCGCGCCGCTGCATCGCCGGAACCGCCTGGGAATGGGACGGCGTGCGCTTCGAGCTCGTGCATCCGCCTGGCCGGCACGAGTCGCTGCGCCGAAACGACCAAAGCTGCGTGCTGCGGGTGGCATCGACCGGCGGCGCGATGCTCCTTACGGGGGACATCGAGCGATCGGCAGAATCGACATTGGTCGAACACGGGACGGATTTTCTGAAGGCGGATGTATTGCTCGTGCCGCATCACGGCAGCCGCAGCTCGTCCAGCCGGGAATTCATCGCCGCGGTGGCGCCGCGCTGGGCGGTAGTGACCGCCGGCTACCGCAGCCGCTTCGGCCACCCGAGCGCCGAGGTGCTCGAGCGTTATCGTGCGGCCGGGGTGTCGATATTGCGCACCGACCTCGACGGCGCCGTGTTCGTGCGCCTGGGCGCTGGCGCCGTCGAGGCGAGCGGCGAGCGCCTGCGCGCTCCGCGCTATTGGCGCCGCATGCCGCCCGTATAGAATTGCCCGGACCATGCCGATCTTCACTGCCGTCGTGCGCGTCAGCGGCGCCGGGCGGCTCACCGATTTCCGCGAGCGCCTGCGCTGGCTGATGGTGCGCGACGCCGATGCCGAGGAGTACACCGAGCATCACGGGCAGGGCGTGCTCGAGTACCGTTTTGCGCCGAGGAAGGGCATACCGTTCCCGGCGCTCGCCAGCGCGTCGAGCGATTTTCCGGAGCTGCGCGTCGAGGCAGAGTGGGAGCACGACGGCGTGCGCGGCCGCGCGCTCATCGAAAACGGCAGGCTCGTGCAGCAGACGCCCGAGCTCGTCGGCACGGCGCAGGTGGAGGTCACCATCGACGAGGCCGGGCGTCTCGTTCTCGGCATGGCCTGCGCCATGCAGGAGGGTGCGCTCATCGGTTACGCAGCGACGGCCGAGCGCCACACCTATTTCCGCTTTCGCGACGGTGCGCTGAGCCTCGTCGATCCCGAGTCGCCCGACGAGGCGCTGGAGGAAGTCGCGTTCGCCTTCGTCGACGAGTGGCTGTGGTACGACGAGGAAGAGGCGCCGCTCGAGCGCGCACGCTACTCGACCTGCGGCGTCGAGGTGCGCGGCGCCAACCTGAAATCGGAGAAGCTCAACGCGCTGCGGGCGGGCCTGCGCTTCAGCTCGCTCGATCGCGCCGCGGCGCTCGCGCGCGAGGCGCTGCTCGCGCAATGGCTGAACCGCTCGTGAGCGCCGGTCCGCGGCGCCGCTCCGTGCAGTGCGCCTCGCCGCGCGGCCTGCACCGCATGCTCTACTGGGAATGGGGCGATGTGCGCAACCGCGACGTGCTGGTGTGCGTGCATGGCCTCACGCGCACCGGCCGCGACTTCGACGAGCTGGCGCGCACCCTGGCGAGCCAGTTCCGCGTGGTGTGTCCCGACGTCGCCGGGCGCGGCGATTCCGACCGCCTTCCCGACCCGGCGCTGTACGCGATGGGGCTGTACGTGTCCGACATGGTGACGCTGATCGCGCGGCTTGACGTCGAGGCGGTGTACTGGCTGGGCACGTCGATGGGCGGCCTGATCGGCATGGCGCTTGCCGCGCAAAGCGGCTCGCCCGTGGCGAAGCTGGTGCTGAACGACGCGGGGCCGGTGGTGGCGCGCGCGGCGCTCGAGCGCATCGGCGGCTACCTCGGAAAGGCGCCGAATTTCGCGACCCTGGCGCAGGCCGAGCAATACATGCGCACCATCGCGGCCTCCTTCGGGCCGCACAGCGATGCCCAATGGCGCTTTCTCACCGAGACCTGGGTGAGAAAGAACGACGACGGCACCTGGCGCGCCAACTACGATCCGCGCATCGCCGAGAGCTTCCAGGCCGCGATGCCCGAAAAAGACCTCGAGCTCTGGAATCTGTACGACGCGGTGCGCTGCCCCACGCTGGTGCTGCGCGGCGAGCTTTCCGATCTTCTCGCGCGCAGCACCACGGAGGAAATGGGGCGTCGCGGCCCGAAGGCGAGGGTGGTCGAATTCCGCGGCATCGGCCATGCGCCGACGCTGCTGCACGCCGATCAGATCGCGGTGGTGCGCCATTTCCTTCTCGAAGGAGGCCAGAGTTGAGAAAAATCCTTTTCCTCCTGCTCGCCGCCGCCGCGCCGGCGCTGGCGCAGCCGACGTTCGACGCGGTGCGCGGCAAAGGCTACGTGCAATGCGGCGTCAACACCGGCCTTGCCGGGTTCTCGCAGCCCGACTCGAAGGGCGTGTGGCGCGGCATCGACGTCGACGTCTGCCGCGCCGTGGCCGCCGCGGTATTCGGCGACGCGAACAAGGTGCGCTACACGCCCCTCACCGCGCAGCAGCGCTTCACCGCGCTGCAATCGGGCGAGGTCGACATCCTTTCGCGCAACACCACCTGGACGGTCACGCGCGACACCAGCCTCGGCCTCAACTTCGTCGGCGTGAATTACTACGACGGCCAGGGCTTCATGGTGCCGAAGAAGTTGAACGTGAAGAGCGCAAGACAGCTGAACGGCGCCACCGTGTGCGTGCAGCCGGGCACTACCACCGAGCTCAACCTGGCCGACTACTTCCGCGCCAACCGCATGAGCTTCAGGCCGGTGGTGATCGAAAAGCTCGAGGAGGTACTGAACGCCTACTTCGCCGGGCGCTGCGACGTCTTCACCACCGACCATTCGGGCCTCGTCGCGCTGCGCGCCTCGCGCGCGCAGAACCCCGCCGACCACGTGATCCTTGCCGAGGTCATCTCCAAGGAGCCGCTCGGCCCGGCGGTGCGCCACGGCGACGACCGCTGGTTCGACATCGTCAAGTGGTCGATGTTCGCCATGGTGGAAGCCGAGGAGCTGGGCCTCAACTCGAAGAACATCGAGCGCGAGGCGAAGAGCGCCAACCCCTCGATCCAGCGCTTTGTCGGCGCCACCGGCGACATCGGCAGGATGCTCGGCATCGACAACCGCTGGGCCTTCAACATCGTGAGACAGGTCGGCAACTACGCCGAGAGCTTCGACGCCAACCTGAAGCCGCTCGGCTTCGAGCGCGGCCTGAACCGCCTGTGGAACCAGGGCGGCCTCCTCTACGCGCCGCCCATCCGCTAGCCGATAATTCAGCATAGATCGCCTACGAACGACGACTGAAAAGCGAATTGATCATGCCCACAGGCACCATCCGACTTCACCGCGTGCTTCGTGCGAATCCGGAGCGCGTCTATCGGGCATTCTTGGATGCTGACGCAATGGCCAAGTGGCTTCCCCCATACGGTTTCACCTGCACAGTTCACCACATGGATGCCAAAGTCGGCGGCACCTACAAGATGTCGTTCACGAACTTCGCGACAGGCCACGGCCACGCCTTTGGCGGCGAGTATCGTGAACTCGTGCCATTCGAAACAATTCGCTATACGGACAGATTCGACGATCCGAACTTGCCCGGAGAAATGCAGACGACGGTGACCCTGAAGCAAGTGTCGTGCGGAACCGAGCTCAACGTAGTGCAAGAAGGACTGCCCGAAGCCATTCCGCTCGAGATGTGCCATCTCGGCTGGCAAGAGTCGCTCGCACAGCTTGCGAAACTCGTCGAGCCCGAGATACCGGAGTAACGAGGTGACCCACTAACTCGAGGTGGAACGGACGGGCCGCAGGCGTCGAGCTAGATCGGCGGACAGTGCTGGCCCGCCGTTCACCACGAGGTTGAGCGTCCAAGCGTCACGGACGGAGGAGACAAAATGAATCAGATAACCGTTTTGTACGACGCATTCGGAAAGCCGTCTACCCTGAAACGAGGCTGGGGCTATTCGGCCCTGGTCGAGTACGCTGGCAAGCGGGTGTTGTTCGACACGGGAAACGACGGCAATGACCTTGCCTACAACGTCAGGACGCTCGGTGTCGATCTCACGCGACTTGATTTTGTCGTCCTGTCTCATCGCCACGGGGATCATATTAGTGGCCTGCACCATGTCTTGAGCGTGAATCCGGGCGTAAAGATCTACACACCCATTGAGCCGGCGGGCTTCGGGACACCGACTCCCCCCGGGCTGATGAAGCTGATCCAGCGCAAGGTGGATTCGCTACCGGAAGACATGCGTTACTTCGGCGGAAATCCACCGGAAAAGCATGTGGCGGGAACGCCTTGGCCGGGGGCCGATTTTGTTCAAATCCGCCAGCCCGCAGAAGTTCTCCCCGGCTTGTTCCTGTTCTCGACACGATCCGATGCTACCGGGTTCAAGGAAATGAACGAGATTTCCATGGCAATCCGGACGCCGAAGGGCGCCGTGCTGATTGTCGGTTGTTCCCATGCCGGAATAGAGACGATCCTCGAAGCTGTCTCGAAGATCGATTCGAGGATCTACTCGGTGATTGGCGGCTTCCACCTGGTCGACGTCGCCGATGCCGAGGTAAGTCGTATGGCGTCGTCGTTTCGGGACAAATGGAAGATCGAGCGGATGGCGCCAGGGCATTGCACCGGCCAGTTTGCGTTATCGGAGTTAATTCGGGTGTATGGCTCGAAATTCGACCATGCAGGTATCGGCTCGGTCATTGCGCTCCCACAGTAGGGTCGCAGGGAAGCGCAGCGTCCAATACTGCGAATTGTGCTTGCATCCTGGAGGCTGGATGTCGGTCGCACGCAGCACAGCGGGGCCGAAGGGAAACCTCAATTTACGCGGACGCCGGTCAGCTCGATCTCTCGATTGAGCTTCGTTGTCTCGCGTTGGATGAATGCGGCAAACTCTTCCGGCGTGGAGGGCGCAGTTTCCGCACCCTGGACGAGAAACGCAGCTTGCAACGCCTGGGTTTGCACGATCTCCACGATATCGCGGTTTAGCCTATTGACGAGTGTCCCCGGAGTTCGTGCCGGAGCCAACATTCCGATCCAATAAAGCGACTCGAATCCCGGCAGTCCAGCCTCCGATGCAGTCGGGATCTCCGGCGCCCCTGAGAACCGCCTTCCGGTCGTGACTGCATACGCCTTCAGCTTACCGGCGGATACCAGCGACCAGGTATTACTCGCAAGAACAAATCCCACTTTCGGCTCGCCGCCCAGGATCGCTAACTGCGCTGCGCCGCTGCCCTTGTATTGAATCGACTGCACATTGATCCCAGTCATGAGCCTCAGCATCTCGTTCGCCAGGTGCGGTGCAGTGGCCGGGCCCGCAGTCGCAAAATCGACCATGCCGGGTTGCTTCTTCGAGTATTCGATGAACTCGCGCAGGGTCGCGGCCGGCACCGAGGGATGGGCAACCAGAACCATCGCCGCAACCGCGACCCGCGTGATCGGCACCAAATCCTTGAGCGGATCGTAGCCGAGCGCTTTCTGAAGGCTGGGGAAGGCCGCGAGCGCCGTGCGGTCTGACATCACCAGGGTGTAACCGTCAGCGGGCGCTTGGGCGGCGGCCCCGGTGGCGACCGTGTTGGTGGCGCGGTTCTCCACTACGACCGGTTTACCCCAGCGTTCGCTGAGACGCTGTCCGACTTGACGCGCCGCCGATTCCGTCAGCGTTCCAGGCGGCCCGGCAAGGATCCGGACCGGGTGGGTTGGGTAGTTCTCCGCGCCCGCCGGAACGACCATTGTCGCTGCCCCTGCCGCGATTAATGAAGCCACAGCCTTCTGCAGAACCCCCATGGCGTCCTCCCTTTTGACGGATGTCAGCCCACTTGATCTTGACCCAATGTCCTGCTGCCTGCAACTATTCAACTTTCACTTATCGATGAATTCTGGTTGACACGATGGAGCTACGGGACATCGAATATTTCGCCGTCGTCGCGGAGCACAGCAACGTGAGACGCGCGTCGGAATCCCTGGGGCTGAGCCCGACGGCCGTGAGCAAGAGCCTTCGCCGGCTCGAACGATCGATGCAGGCGAAGCTCGTCGAACGTACGCCCAAGGGCGTTGCCCTCACCGCTGTCGGCTCCGCGTTACTTGCGCAGGTCCGCCGACTCCGCCTGACTCTCCAGGACATCGGGCGAGAGGCAGCAGACCTAAGCCAGGGCCGCGCCGGGCACTTGCGCATCGGCGCGACGGCGGCCGATTGCGAGACCCTGCCGCCGGCCTATGCCATTCTGTTGCGCGAGGCGCCCAAACTGACCCTGGAGATCATCGTCACCGACACCGACGTGATGCTGCCGCTTCTGCGCAAGGGAGAGCTGGACATGGTGATCACGTTGATCCCTGAACGTCCACACGACGGGCTCGACCAAGAGCGCCTCTATGACGACGAATACGTTGTGTGCGCGTCCGCCGATCATCGTTTGGTCAATCAGAAGCGGGTCGCTCTGGCCGACCTCGTGCAGGAGCGCTGGGCCCTGTCGAGCGCAAATATCCCGCCCCAGCAAATCTTGCGTCGAGCGTTTGAGGACAGCGCTCTGCCGGCGCCGCGAATCGTAGTAGAGACGCGCTCGATGCGTGTCAGACTTCAAACCTGGGCTCACTCAGACCTCCTCGGCTATGTTTCGAGGCGAGTTCTCCAGCAGGCCGCCGGGCGTTTTCGCCTGGCCGTGCTTCCGGTCAAAGAATTGACGCGGCCACGCCCCATCGGAGCGATTTATCGGAAGGATGCTTACCTGCCGCCCGCTGCCCGTCGGTTGCTCAATATACTGAAGTCAACCGTAGAGCCACCGCCCGCGAACGGCCGCAACGAGTCTGCGGCACGCATGATGCCGAACAACCCCCTCCAGCGGACGAGCCGCAACCATTTGTAGCCCGTCTTGCGCGACACACCGTACAGTTCGCACAGCTCGACAACGCCCGGGGTCTCCTGCAGGTAATCTGCGATAAATTGCGTTCTCTGGTCCATAGGCGAGGTTCGACTCCACGGCATGGGCACCCCCTTCTTCTTGGTGCCCGTAGTGTTGTTCAACCTGTCACCTATGTCCCCCGACTAAACTGTCACCTATGTCTCCAGACCGTACCAGGTGACGCCTAACCCCTTAATGCAGCCGACCGGCAAGAAGCGGCGGGTTCTGGATTCGCGGGAGCGGTCGCAGACCCTCGGGGAGGAAATCGCGAACAGCGTCAGCCATGGCCTCGGCTTCCTGGCGACGTTGGCTGCCTTCCCGGTTCTCGTGATGGCCGCGCACCAGCGAGGCGGCACGGCGGCAATCGTGGGTGCGGGCGTGTTCGCGACTACCATGGTGCTGCTGTATCTCACATCCACGCTCTTTCACGCTTTGCCGAAGTCCCGTGCGAAGCGCGTATTCCGGATCCTGGATCACTCGGCGATCTTCCTACTGATCGCCGGGACGTACACGCCGTTTACGCTCGGTGTGCTTCGCGGTGACTGGGGCTGGACGCTATTCGGGCTGGTGTGGGGCCTGGCCGTCGTCGGCACGGTGCTAAAGGCTCTCGGCGGCGTTCGGTACACGACTGTATCGACGTGGGTGTATCTCGCGATGGGCTGGCTGATCCTCGTCGCGGCCAAGACGGTATGGGCTCTCGTGCCGGGCTGGGGGCTTTTCTGGCTAGTTGCGGGCGGTGTCGCTTACACGGCGGGAGCGGTATTTTTCATGGGGGAACGAATCCGATACTTTCACTTCGTGTGGCATCTTTTCGTTGTGGCGGGCACCGCGTGTCACTTCATCGCAGTTCTGTGGTACGCCGCCTAACGAGGCGCTGGAGCCCGACCTCAGGCTTCCGCCGAATTAGCTGACACCTCCGCAAACCACCATGCCCAAGCACGCACCCGGTCGCACCGCGATCGTTGGCCTCGCGTGGTTCGACCGAAAGCAGTGGCAGCGCCTGACCGAAGTCGTCGAAGATCGAAGCGAGCTTGATGACACCTTCGAGCAATGGAAACAGGGCGCTCTTGACGCCGTGCGGAAGATCGAGAGCGAAGGACAAACAGTCGAAAAGGTACACATCGAGGTCGCGTCGCTCGCGTCCTGGTGCAAGGAGAAGGGCTTGCCCGTGAACGGCAAGTCCCGCGCGGAATACGTGGCGCAAATAATGCAAAGGCGGCATCGCCGAGCCAAGGCCTGATGGGCCGATCTGAAGGGAGGGATGACGAAGAACCGAAGCATCGACTTCTTCGAGGCACCGTTTCAAGGCCAGGTACGGCGGCAAACCACGGTGGTCCGGGGGGAAAGCGTGCGGGTCACTCGCGCACTAGTCGTGCTGATCGCCGCGTGGCTGGCGTTGCAGGCTTGCACTGAGGAGCAGCAGGAGTACGTCTACGTGCCGGCAGAGAACTACGTGATCTCGGTGGAAGTCGCGCTGCCTGCCGAAGCGCGCGCCGGCGAATGGATCCCGCTTTCCGCGCAGCGTCGCTCGGGCCCGTGGGAGCGCGTGCGGCGCACGCAGGCGCCCGCGGGCTTCGTGCCGTTCGGCAAGCCGCCGCCAGAGTTTGAAAGCGAGGTGGCCGACAACCTCTTCTGGATGACCGAGCCGCCGGGCGCGCGCTTCGATGTGCCAGCCATGCAGCCGCATCGGCGCTTCGTGCTCTTCCCGAAGCCCGGCACCTACCAGGTCTGGGCGCGCAGCGCCTATCCCACCGACGCCAAGAGCAACGTCGTCACGGTCCGGGTGCGCTAGCAGCGTTCCGCGCGCGCGACTAATCGACCTTCGCGCCGACGTCCTTCACCACCTGCGACCACTTCGCCACCTCGGCGCGCAGGTAGTCGGCGGTTTCGCGCAGCGGCGCGGCGGTCACCTCGAAGGCGAGCGCATCGAGACGCTGCTTGAGGTCCGGGCTCTGCACTGCTTTCAGCACCGCCGCGTTGAGCTTTTCCGCGACGTCACGCGGGGTGGCGGCGGCCACGAAGAGCCCGACCCAGGTGTAGTCCTCCATGCCCTTGTAGCCGAGCTCGTCGAGCGTGGGCACATCCGGCAATTGTGCAATGCGCTTTGCCGATGAGACGGCGAGCGCGCGCAGCTTGCCGGCCTTGATGTTCGACATCGGGCCTGAGCCCGCGACGCAGCCGATGGGCGGCTGGCCGCTCAGCAGGCCGGCGACGGCCGGGCCGGCGCCCTTGAAGGGCACATGGGTGATGTCGGCCTTCCAGCGCACGTGAAAGAGGTTCTCCGCCGTGAGGTGCGGCGTCGTGCCCGCCCCGGGCGAGGCGAACGCCAGCTTTTCTGCCTTCACTTTCGCGCGCAGCTCGTCGAGCGTCCTTGCCGGGAAGGAAGCGTTGACGACGATGAGGTTCGGCTGCTGCGCGACCAGCGCGATCGCGGTCAGGTCCTTGATCGGGTCGTAGCCCGCGTTCCTGAAAAGCGTGGAGTTCACCGCGTACGCCGACGAATGCGCGAGGATGGTGTAGCCGTCGGGCGCCGATCTTGCGACTTCGCCCGTGGCGACGTTGCCGCTTGCGCCGACCTTGTTCTCGACCACCACCGGCTGGCCGAGCGTTTCGCCGAGCCTCGGCGCGATCAGCCGCGCGATGATGTCCACCGGCCCGCCCGGCGGGAACGCCACCGCCACGCGAATCGGCTTCGAGGGATAGCTCTGCGCCAAGGCAGGCTGGACGAGAATCGTGATTGTTGAAAGAAACAGGACTTTGAGCAGCAGCTTCATCATGGCTCCTCCCATTTAACCGGTCACCGCGAGCGGCGCGATGGCTTCGATGTCGGTCACGACATCGACGATTGCAGGCCTGCCGCTCTGGAGCGCTTTTTCCAGGGCAGAAGGAAAATCACCGGCGCGCTCGACGCGCACGCCGAACGCGCCGATATCGGTGGCGAGGCGCGCGAAGTCGACCATCCGGTAGGTCCACAGCTCGCGCGCCTTGGCGGTCTGCTCGCCGCCGTAGGCGCGGTCGAAGCCGCGCTTCGACTGGTTGCCGCTTGCATTGTTGTTCACCACGGTAACGCTCGCAATGCCCCAGCGCACCGCGGTCTCGATCTCGCCGATGTGATACCAGAGCCCCGCGTCGCCGGTGAACACCACCACCGGGCGCCCCGGTGCGGCGCATTTGGCGCCGAGGCCGGCCGCGAACGCCCAGCCGAGGTGGCCGCCGCTGCGGATGAAGCTCTGGCGCGGGCTCGCGAGGTCGTACATGCCGCCCATCCACATCCCGGCATGGCCGGTGTCGGCGAGAACGATGGCGTCCTCCGGGACACGGCGCGAAAGCTCGGCGCAAATGCGCTCCGGACGGATCGGCACCGCGTCCGAGGCGAGGAGCGGCTGGAACTTTTCGCGCCATTCGCCGCAAATAACCTGCACGCGCTCGAGCCACTTCGCGCGGCGAGCGGCACTGGAGCGATCGGCGAGCTCAAGCATGGACTGAAGGACGGTCTTGGCATCGCCCAGAACGCCGGCCTTGAGCGGGTAGTTGCGCCCGAGGTGCTCGGGCTCGATGTCGATCTGAAGCGCGGCAACGCCGATCGGCGGCACTTGCCAGGCGTGCGTAGTCATGCCTCCCGCCGCGGTGCCGACGAAACAGACGAGATCCGCCGCCGCGACCGCGCGGTTCGCGCTCTCGCGCGAGTAGGTGCCTGCCACGCCGACCGACAGCCGGTGCGTGCCCGGGATGCAATCCTTGCCGTTGAGCGAGGTCGCGACCGGAATCGCGAGCGCTTCGGCGAGCGCGACCAGCTCGGACGCCGCGCCGGAGGCGCGCACACCGCCGCCGGCGACGATGACGGGACGTTCGGCTTTTTGCAGAATATCGAGCAGCTTTTTTACATCTGATTCGTCACCACGCGGTCGGAAGGGTGGTACTTGGGCAAAACGCGGCTCGACGAGCGCTTCCATGTCGGCCTCTTCCTGGTCGATCTGCCCTTCGTTGCCGCGGAACTGCAGATGCACCGGGCCGGGGGCGCCGCTCGTCGCCACGCGGAAGGCCTGGCGCACCATGTCGGGAAAGCGCTCGACCGCGTCGACCGTCGCGTTCCATTTCGTCACCGGCTCGAACGCCGGCACGTCGTCCGCCTCCTGGTAGACCTTGCGGAACTTGGTCTTCGGGTCGCGCCCGCCGGTGAAGGCGATCACCGGCGAGTGCGCGAGATACGCGTCGCGCAGGCCGGCCGCGAGGTTAAGCGCGCCAACCACCTGCGCCATGCACAGGCCCGGCTTTCCGGATGCGCGCGCGTAGCCGTCGGCCATGTACGCCGCCGCCTTCTCTCCATGGCAGTGAATTCTCTTGATCGCGGTGCGCCGCTCCATTTCGGCGAACGTGCGCCGCAGCACCGCCGGCACCATGAAGACATGCGACACGCCGTAGCCGGCGAGCATGTCGGCAAGAACCTGCGCTCCAGTCAGCTTCGGCATTATTTGATCGCCAGGGGGTTCGTCGGCGAGCCCACCGCGCCCGTAATGGGAATGGCGGGCGCGACGAAGAGGAACTCGTACACCTTGTCGGCGGCGCAGTCCTCGGCGAGCTCCTTGACGTAGAAGATCTCGCCCATGGTCATGCCCATGATCGGGATGGTGATCCAGTGCCAGGGCTGGTTGATGCCCGGCTCGCTCTCGTTCGGGCGCACCTCGCAGCCCCAGGTGTCGGAGGCGAGCGCGGCGAGCTCGGTGCGCTGGATCCAGCCCAGGGTCTCGAAGGAGAACCCCGGCGCATCGCCGCCGGGATAGCCGTCCCAGCTGCCGGCGGCGAGCTTCGCCTCCATCTGGCCGGTGCGCACCACGACGAAGTCGCCGCGGCGCACTTCGATCCCTTGTTTCTTCGCAGTCAGATCGAGCTCCGAAGTGGTAATCGCGTGGCCATCAGGCAATGCCTCCATCCCGAGCGCGCGCGGCACGTCGAGAAACACGCCACGCCCGACCATCCGGTTCTTGGTCTTCTCGATGCCGCACTTCTGCGCGCCGGCCGAGGTGACTTCGCGGCAGTCGTACCCGTTCCACATGCTGTTCTCGTAGAACACATGGCCCAGGCCGTCCCACTGGGTGCCGCATTGCAGGGGCATCACCACGATGTCGTCGGCGGCGCGGATGCCGCGCTGATCGAGCACGCCCGAATACGCGTCGGTGCCGGTGCGCAGCATGGTGTGCAACGGGTTGATGCGTCCCATCGCGGGGTACTTGCTCTTCGCGCCCTGGGGGCCGTTCTGGTCGAAGTTGAGCGCGAGCGAGATCACTCTTCCCTTGCGCACCAGGCGCGCCGCCGCGACGATGTCCTCAGGCCGGGTGTGGTTCAGGGTGCCGATCTCGTCGTTCGGCCCCCAGCGGCCCCAGTTCTTGAACTTCTCCGCGGCTTCGCGAAGGTCCTGGCGGGTAAGCTTGCGGGCGGCCATGGTCGATCCCAGGAGGGCGAGGCGAATAGCGTATCAGGCGGCGGCCGTCGCCGTCGCGGCCTTTGCCGCCTGGTATTTGATCCATAACACGGTTGCAAACCTCGAGGCGCGGCGCATCGCGAGCGGATTCTCCTTTCTCGGGCGCGAGGCGGGCTTCGAGATCGGCGAGTCGGCTTTCCTGCGCTACAGCGCCTCGGACAGCTATCTCCGGGCGCTCATGGTCGGGCTCGCGAACACGCTCGCCGTCGCGCTCATCGGCATCGTGGCCGCGAGCGCGCTCGGAACGGCCGTCGGGCTGTTTCGCCTGTCGAAAAACTTCCTGCTGCGCACGCTGGCGGCGAGCTACGTCGAGTTCATCCGCAACTCGCCGCTGCTGGTGCAGCTCTTCTTCTGGTATGCCGTGATCACCGAGGCGCTGCCGCATCCGCGCGCGGCGCTCGAGCCGCTGCCCGGGGTTTTTCTCACCAACCGCGGCGTTTTCTTCCCCGTGCCGGGCAGCGCCCCGGCGCTCGAAGGCTTCAATTTCACGGGCGGCATGGCGCTCAGCCCGGAGTTCGCGACGCTGCTCGTCGGGCTTTCGATCTACACCGCGGCCTTCATCGCCGAGATCGTGCGCGCCGGGGTGCTCGCCATCGAGCGCGACCAATGGGACGCGGCGCACGCGCTCGGGCTGACGCGGACCCAGGCACTGCGCCATGTCGTGGCTCCGCAGGCGCTGCGCGTGATCGTGCCGCCGATGGCGAGCCAGTATCTCAACCTCACGAAGAACAGCTCGCTCGCCGTGGCGATCGGCTACCCCGACCTGGTATCGATCGCCAATACGACGATCAACCAGACCGGGCAGGCGATCGAGGGCGTGGCGATCATCATGGCGGTGTACCTCACGATCAGCCTGTCGATCTCGGCGTTCATGAACTGGTACAACGCGCGGATCATGCGCCGATGAAGTGGCTGCGCGAGAACCTCTTCGCGGGCTGGGCGAGCAGTCTCGCGACGCTTTTCCTTGTCTTCATTCTGTGGAAGGCGTTGCCGCCGTTCTTCGATTGGGCTTTTCTCGACGCGGTGTGGCGGCCGGACTCGAAGGCCTGCCGCGCCGCCGAAGGCGCGTGCTGGGGCTTCATCTCGGAAAAGCACCGCTTCATCCTGTTCGGCACCTATCCATACGACGAGCACTGGCGCCCGGCCGTGGCGAGCGCGCTATTGATCGGCCTGTGGATCGTCTCGGCGCTGCGCGCGTTCTGGCGCTGGTGGCTAGCGCTCCTCTGGGCTGCCGGCCTGGCGCTGATCGGCGCGCTGATGTGGGGCGGCGGGCTCGGCCTGCCCTACGTGGAGAACGAGCGCTGGGGCGGCCTCATCCTGACGCTCCTTCTCACGACGTTCGGCGTCGCCGCCGCGTTTCCGCTCGCCGTCGTGCTCGCGCTCGCGCGGCGCTCGAGCATGCCGATGATCCAGGGGCTCGCCGTGGGGTTCATCGAGCTGGTGCGCGGCGTGCCGCTGATCTCGCTGCTTTTCATGGCCTCGGTGATGCTGCCGCTGTTCCTGCCGCAGGGCGTGTCGATCGACAAGCTGCTGCGCGCGCAGATCGCGATGATCATCTTCGCCGCGGCCTACGTGGCCGAGGTGGTGCGCGGCGGCCTGCAGGCGATTCCGAAGGAGCAGTACGAGGCGGCGGATGCCCTCGGCCTGGGCTATTGGCAGAGAACCTTGAGCGTCGTGCTGCCGCAGGCGTTGCGCATCTCGGTGCCGCCGCTCGTCAACACCTTCATCGGCTTCCTGAAGGACACCTCGCTCGTGGTGGTGATCGGCCTTTTCGACCTGCTCTCGACCATCAAGGTGGCGCTGAACGAGCCGGCGTGGGGCGGGTTCGGCGTCGAGGCCTATCTCTTCGCCGCGGTGGTGTACTTCGCGTTCTGTCTTGCGATGTCGCTCTACAGCCGCCGCCTAGAGCGACGCTGAGGCCGCCCGCTTCACTCCGGCGGCAGCGAGCTCGTTCCAGGCGCGCTCGAGCGAGCCTTGCAGATCGATCGCGCGGCTCGCGTCCTCGATGACGCACACCTCGAAGCCTGCCCGCCGGCCGTCGAGCGCGGTCCAGGCGACGCAGAAGTCGGTGGCGAGGCCGCAGACGTAGAGGCTCTTCAGGCCTCTTTCACGCAGGTACCCGGCGAGCCCGGTGCTCGTTTTGCGATCGGCTTCGAGAAAGGCCGAGTAGCTGTCGATGGCGCGGTGGTAGCCCTTGCGGATCACGAGCTGCGCTTGCGGGATCTCGAGGCCGCGGTGCAGTGCGGCGCCGTGCGTGCCTTGCACGCAATGCTCGGGCCACAGCACCTGTGTGCCGTAGGAGAGCTCGATGACCTCGAACGGCTTCCTGCCCGGATGCGAGGAGGCGAACGAGGCGTGGCCCGGCGGATGCCAGTCCTGCGTGAGGATCACGTTTTCGAAGCGCCCCGCCACCCGGTTGACTACCGCCACCACTTCGTCGCCGCGCGGCACGGCGAGCGCGCCGTCGGGCATGAAGTCGTACTGGATGTCGGCGACGATAAGGCAGCTGTGATTCATTTCCGATTCGCGGCGTTCCAATTCTGCTCCAGGTTCGCGATCAGCGCCGGGCTGAAGTGGCACTGTGCCTGCTCGCGCGCGTAGACCGCCATGTAGCGCCGGAAAAGATCCAGCGGCTCCTGTCCGGCGCGGATCGCGCGGCGGTTGCCGGCGGCGCTCACTACGCCCGAACCGGTAAGTCTTTCCACGGTCTGCTCTATGGCCCGGTCCATCTGCCCGGTGGGAACAACCTCGTCGCAGATCATCCGCCCCTCGGGACTCGCGCAGTCGATGCGCCGCTCGGCCATGATCGCCTGCCGGGCGACGCGGTCGCCGACGAAGCGCGGCAGCCGCAGGTTGGCGGCGCCGGGGATGATGCCTTCCTTGCGCGCGGGGAGGCTCAGGTAGGCGTCCTCCCCGGCGACGATGTAGTCGACCGCTAGCAGGATCTGGCAGTGGCCGCCGATGGCGAAGCCTTCGACCGCGGCGATCCAGACCTTCTCGATGGAATCGATCTCGGGCGAGACCTCGGGCTTTGCGAGGCCGCGATAGAGCTTGCTCACGAATCCGAGATCGCGGATCAGATACCAGAGATAGCGGATCCTGCCCCGATAGAGGTGGGTGAGGTTGATGCCGGCGCCGAAGAGCCGCCGGCCGGCCCATTTCGGGTGATCCACCGGGCCGCCGCGCAGCACGCACAGCTCGGTCTTCGGATCGAGCAGCGCCAGGTCGACCGCGGTCTCGAGGCCCTCGAGCGTGGTTTCGTCCTCGGCGTTGAGGTGGCGCGGATTGCGCAGGGTCACCACCGCCGCCTTGCCTTGGCGCTCGAGGCTCGCGCCGGCAAGCGCGATCTCGCCGGCCTTGTCGTATTCGGCGAAGCTCTGCATCGCCTCGGCGCGCGGCAGCAGCATCGCGTGGCACAGATGCGTCCCGGCGGACGGATCGCCGAGCACCCGGGCGAGAAATTCGCCCTGCGTTTTTTCCAGCCCGATCTTGTCGCGTTGCGCAAGGCGCGCCTCCGCCTCGAGCTCTTCCTTCGACGGAAGAACCCCGGGGAAGGCTTCGGCCGCGCGGCGGCAGAGCTCATCGACGCGCAGGAACCGGCTGCGCCCGGCGGTGAGCGTGTCGTAGATCTCGACCGCGTTGATCGTCATGGTGCGAGTATCGGTCTTGTATACTTCGCGGCGCAATCCGCCGGGATGCCGAACCAGGTGCCGCTTTAGGATGAAGCCGACGCTGCGCCGTGCCTGCGTGATGGGCCATCCCGTGGCCCATTCGCGTTCGCCGATGATCCACGGCTACTGGCTCAAGACGCTGGGCATCGAGGGCGCGTACGAGCTGAAGGATCTCACCGCCGAGCGATTTCCGGGCTTCGTCAGGAACCTGCAGGCGAACGGCTATGTCGGCGGCAACGTCACGGTGCCGCACAAGGAGGCGGCGTACCGGCTGGTCGAGAGCCGCGACGCGGCAGCCGAGGCGGTCGGGGCGGTGAACACGCTTTGGCTGGAAAACGGCAGGCTGATAGGCGGCAATTCGGACGTGCACGGCTTCATCGCCAACCTCGATGAGTGCGCCCCCGGCTGGAAGGTGCCGGGCTGCCGGGCCGTGGTGCTCGGTGCGGGCGGCGCGGGGCGCGCCGCCGTGTACGCGCTCGCCGAGCAGGGCGCGCGGGTCCATCTTGTCAACCGCACCGTTGCACGCGCCGAGGAGCTCGCGGCGCGCTTCGGTCCGCGTGTCGAGCCGCACGGCTTCGGGGCGCTGCCGCGGCTGCTCGACGAAGCGGACCTGCTCGTCAATTGCACCTCGCTCGGCCTGGCGGGAAAGCCGCCGCTCGCGATCGACCTCGGGCCGCTCAAGCGATCGGCTGTGGTCTGCGACGTGGTCTATGTTCCGCTCGAAACTGCGCTGCTTGCCGCGGCGCGCAGCCGTGGCCACCGCACGGTGGACGGTCTCGGCATGCTGCTCGAGCAGGCGGGCTTCGGATTCCGCAAGTGGTTCGGCGGCGATCCGCAGGTCACGCCGCAGCTGCGGGCGATGCTCGAGGCGGACATCGCCGGCAAGACGGCGGAATGATTTTCTGCCGGGCCTAGCGCGCGGGGTCCTGCCGGTAGAAGAGCTTCAGTTGCTCGTAGACCCCGGGATAGCGGCGCTTCGTCTCCGCGGGGGACTCGAAGAAAGCTTCACTCACCACCGCGAAGAATTCGGACGGATGCTCGGCGGCATAGGGATCGAGCCAGGTGTCCCTGTCGCGCTCGACCACGTCGCAGAACCCTTCGTAGGCTTCATGCCAGGCTTCGATCCACGCCTTGCGGTCCATGCCGGGGTGCAGCGGCGGCAGGCCGTCGGCCTCGCCGTTCGCCATGTCGAGCTTGTGCGCGAACTCGTGGATCACCACGTTCATGTACGGGTCGTGCGCCGCGGCATCCCAGGAAATCACCACCGGGCCGCCGGGCATCGCCTCGCCGGCAAGCTCGTCCTGCCATTCGTGCACCACGCCTGCCTCGTCCATCTCGCTGCGCCGCACGCGGAAGTCGCCGGGATACACCACGATGCCGCTCCACCCCGAATACCAGTCGAGGCCGAGCTCCAGCACCAGCAGGCAGGCCTGCGCGGCGATCGCCACGCGCATCTCGTCCCTGACCTCGATGCCGTGGGCGCCGGAGAATTCCTTTTCCGCGAGGAAAATCAGCACGAGGTCTCTGAGCTTCCCGCTCGCCGGCAGGAACGGCAGGCCGCGCGTGGCGCGGCGCCACAGCGCCTCGTCGATCGAGTGCTTCTCGAGCACGCGCCTGCGCCGCCATTCCGTGAGCCAACCCATCAAACCGTAAAATACCCTATGGTCACCGTCGTTCAGCTCCATCCGCAAAGCGCCGCCGCGGCGCTGGGCTCGCTCGCCGAGGGGCTCGCGGGCGAGGACCGCGCGCTTCTCGCGCGGGCGCTGGAGTTCGCCGAGCCGCTGTACGCGGGCCAGCTGCTGTCGACCGGCGAGCCGACCTGGAATCACGCGCTCGGGCTCGCCGCCGGGCTCGCCGCCGTCGGGCTCGACGGCCCGGGGCGCGCCGCCGGAGTTCTCTTCGCCACGCCGAAGATTCTTGCCGACACCGGCAAGCTCGCAGAAGCCTTCGGCGCCGAGATCGCCGGGCTCGCCGAAGGCGTGGAGAAGCTCTATCGCCTTCGCGTGGCCACGCGCGACAGCCCCGCCGAGCAGAACGAGGTGCTGCGCAAGATGGTTCTCGGCATGGTCGAGGACGTGCGCGTGGTGCTGATCCGCCTGGCGAGCCGCACGCAAACACTGCGCTGGTACTCGAAAAACGAAACCCCGGAACGCGCCTCGTATGCAAGAGAGACCCTCGATATCTACGCGCCGCTCGCGAACCGCCTGGGCGTATGGCAGCTCAAGTGGGAGCTGGAGGACCTCTCGTTCCGCTATCTCGAGCCCGAGCTCTACAAGCGCATCGCCAGCATGCTCGACGAAAAGCGCGGGGAGCGCGAGCAGTACATCGCCAAGGCCATGGCCACGCTCTCGCGCGAGCTCGAAGCGGCCGGCGTTAAAGGCACCATCACCGGCCGGCCCAAGCACATCTATTCCATCTGGAACAAGATGCGCACCAAGCATCTCGACTTCTCCGAGCTCTACGACGTGCGCGCGCTGCGCGTCATCGCCGCCGAGGCGAAAGACTGCTACACCGCGCTCGGCGTGGTGCACAACCTGTGGCAGCCGATCCCCAAGGAATTCGACGACTACATCTCGCGTCCCAAGGGAAATCTCTACCAGTCGCTGCACACCGCGGTGATCGGGCCGGACGGCAAGACCGTGGAGGTGCAGATCCGCACCGAGGAGATGCACCGCCAGGCCGAGTACGGCGTGGCCGCGCACTGGCAGTACAAGGAAAAAGCGAAGACCTCGAAGGAATTCGAGCGCAAGATCGCCTGGCTGCGCGAGCTGCTTGCGTGGCGTGACGAGGTCGCCGACTGGTCGAAGACGCGCGAGGCGCGGCTCGACGACACGGTCTATGTCCTCACGCCGCAGGGCAAGGTGATCGACCTGCCGGCGGGCGCGACGCCGATCGACTTCGCCTACGCGCTGCATACCGACCTCGGGCACCGCTGCCGCGGCGCCAAGGTCGACGGCCACATGGTGACGCTCGACACCCCGCTCGCGAGCGGCCAGCGCGTGGAGATCGTCGCGGCGAAGGCGGGCGGGCCCTCGCGCGACTGGCTCAACCCCGAGCGCGGGTTCGTCAGGAGCCAGCGCGCCCGGCAGAAGATCCGGCAGTGGTTCAACGCCAAGGCGCTCGCCGACACCATCGCCGCGGGCCGCATCCGGCTCGAGAAGGAGCTGCGCCGCGAGGGCGCCGTGCAGGCGAACCTCGAGCATCTCGCCGCCAAGCTCGGCTTCAAGCATCCCGAGGAGCTCTTCGCCGCGGTGGCGCGCGACGAGGTGAACCTGCGGCAGCTGCAGACCGCGCTGCACGGCGCCGAAACGCCTGTCGCGCCCATAGAAATCAAGAAGAAGAAAAAACAGGCGACGCCCAAGGGCGGCGTGCTGGTCGTGGGCATGGACAGCCTGCTCACCCAGCTTGCGCGCTGCTGCAAGCCGGTGCCGCCGG
Source organism: Burkholderiales bacterium (assembly GCA_035550695.1). Lineage (GTDB taxonomy): Bacteria > Pseudomonadota > Gammaproteobacteria > Burkholderiales > SG8-39 > SCGC-AG-212-J23. Next base: position 77,795 of record DASZOS010000035.1, read on the forward strand.
ATCCGATCCGCGGCTTCGTGACGCGCGGCAAGGGCGTCTCGGTGCACCGCGACGACTGCGCGAGCTTGAAGCGCCTCGCCGAGGCGCATCCCGAGCGCCTCGTCGATGCGCAGTGGGGCAAGGGCGAGACCAGCTACACGGTCGACGTCGCGGTCACCGCGACCGACCGGCGCGGCTTGCTGCGCGACATCGGCGACGCGCTCGCGCGCGAGAAGATCAACGTCACCGCGGTGCGCACCCAGAGCCGCGAGGAGCTCGCCTTCATGCGCTTCACCTTCGACGTCGCCAACATGGCGCAGTTGAAGCGCGCGCTCGCGCAGGTGCGCGAGGTGAAGGGCGTGATCCGCGTCGCGCGGGTCTAGCTGACGCCGCCTTCGTTCGCTCCACCACTGGATTTGCCATCCGATCGGATTGCCGCGGGTTGACGCAAGTCAAACGGGTTCCGGCGCCGGAGCGCGAGAATTGCCCATTCGACCACGACGAGTTCGGAGTCGTGTTTGCCTCAATGCTTTTTCATGAGGTTCTACCGATGATGAATTTCGCATCCATCAAGTTCCTGCGCACCGCGCTGCCCGTGTTCCTCGCAATGATATGGACTGGCGTCCATGCGGCGAGTCCCAGTGAGCTTCTGCAGGGCTACACGGCCCAGGCGAAGAAGGAGAGTCCCGCATTCAAGGAGTTCTCTGCCAGTGCCGGCGAGAAGTTCTATCGCGCCTCGGTAAAGCACAGCAGCGGCAGGCAGATCAGTTGCGCCTCGTGCCACACCGACAATCCCAGAAACGCGGGCAAGCACGAAAAGACCAGCAAGGAAATCCTGCCTTTGGCGCCGTCGGCGAACAAGGCGCGGTTCGCGGATTCCGTCAACGTCGAGAAATGGTTCAAGCGCAACTGCCAGGATGTGCTGGAACGTGCCTGCACCGCCCAGGAGAAGGGCAATTTCATCGCCTACATCCTTTCGGTCAAGTAACGGGATCCCCATGCGTTCAAGAAAGTTCGGTGCTGCGTGCGCTGGCT
>DASZOS010000036.1:0-26671 GCA_035550695.1 Burkholderiales bacterium
CGGTACGCTGGATATCGTGTTTGGAGACGTCGACCGATGAAAAATGGTGACAGTCACCATTTTCCTCCCCGCTCCGCTCACCAACGGAAAATGCTGACTGTCACCATTTTTCTTACCGTATGCTGACTACCGACTCCCTAAGGAAGATCGACCGCGAGATCGCCAAGTACCCGCCCGAGCAGAAGCAGTCGGCGGTGATGAGCGCGCTCATCATCGCGCAGGACGAGAAGGGCTGGCTCTCCTCGGAGCTGATGGACTACATCGCCGCCTACCTCGACATGCCGCCGGTGGCGGTCTACGAGGTGGCGACGTTCTACTCGATGTACAACCTGCACAAGGCGGGCAAGTACAAGCTCACGGTATGCACCTGCCTGCCTTGCGGCCTGCAGGGCGCGCTCGAGGCGGCGGACCACCTGCGCGCGAAGCTCGGCATAGACTTCAACGAGACCACGCCGGACGGGCGCTTCACCCTGAAAGAGGGCGAGTGCATGGGCGCCTGCGCGATGGCGCCGGTGCTGCTCGTCAACAACAAGAAGATGCACGATTACATGTCCAAAGAGAAGCTCGATCAGCTGATCGAGAGCCTCAAATGAGCCTCGATTACGGACCCGATGCGATCCTGATGACGGGCCTGGACGGAGCCAACTGGCGCCTCAAGGACTACGAGGCGCGCGAGGGCTACAAGGCCCTGAAGAGAATCCTTCAGGAAAAGATGAAGCCCGAAGACGTGACCGCCGAGGTCAAGAAATCCGCGCTGCGCGGCCGTGGCGGCGCCGGCTTCCCGACGGGCTTGAAGTGGTCCTTCATGCCGAAGAACTTCGCCGGCCCGATGTACGTGGTGTGCAACTCGGACGAGGGCGAGCCCGGCACCTGCAAGGACCGGGATCTGCTGCGCTACAACCCGCACTCGGTGATCGAGGGCATGATCATCGCCGGCTACGCGATGCGCGCCACCGCCGGCTACAACTACATCCACGGCGAAGTGTGGGAGATCTACCAGCAGTACGAGGAAGCCCTCGCGGAGGCCTACGCCGCCGGCTACATCGGCAGCAACATCCTCGGCTCGCAGTTCAGCTTCGAGATGTACGCGCATCCGGGCTACGGCGCCTACATCTGCGGCGAGGAGACCGCGCTGCTCGAGTCGATGGAAGGCAAGAAGGGCCAGCCGCGCTTCAAGCCGCCGTTTCCGGCGAGCTACGGCCTGTACGGCAAGCCGACCACCATCAACAACACCGAGACGCTCGCGGCGGTGCCGTGGATCATGCGCCACGGCGGCGACGCGTATCTCGCGCTCGGCCGGCCGAACAACGGCGGCACCAAGCTCTTCTCGGTGACCGGCCACGTCCGGCGCCCGGGCAACTACGAGGTGAAGCTCGGCACGCCGTTCGCAAGCCTGCTCGAGATGGCGGGCGGGATGCGCACCGGCCGCAAGCTGAAAGCGGTAATTCCCGGCGGCTCGTCCATGCCGGTGCTGCCGGCCGACATCATCATGGCGACCGACATGGATTACGACTCGATCGCGAAGGCGGGCTCGATGCTCGGCTCGGGCGCGGTCATCGTGATGGACGACTCCACCTGCATGGTGCGTGCCCTGGAGCGCCTGTCGTACTTCTACTTCGAGGAATCCTGCGGCCAGTGCACGCCGTGCCGCGAAGGCACGGGCTGGCTGTACCGGGTGGTGAACCGCATCGAGAACGGCCGGGGCCGGATGGAGGACCTCGCGCTTCTCGACGATGTGTCCGACAACATCGCCGGCCGCACCATCTGCGCGCTGGGCGACGCCGCGGCGCTGCCGGTGAAGAGCTTCATCAAGCACTTCCGCGACGAGTTCGTGCACCACATCGAGCACAAGAAATGTCTGGTGCAAACGGACACAGAGCCGAAATGGGGACGTGCCGGCGCGCGCCATGAGCCGCACGTGGCGAGAAACATGGCCGAGGCGGCGTAACCCGGATGCCCAAGCTCACCGTCGACGGGAAAGAAGTCGAGGTCGCGCAGGGCGCGACCGTGATGGATGCGGCCAACCGGCTCGGCATCTACGTCCCGCATTTCTGCTGGCACAAGAAGCTCTCCATCGCGGCGAACTGCCGCATGTGCCTGGTCGAGATCGAGAAGGCGCCCAAACCCATGCCGGCCTGCGCCACGCCGGTCGCCGAGGGGATGAAGGTCTGGACGCATTCGCCGGTCGCCAAGAAAGCGCAGACCGGCGTGATGGAGTTCCTGCTTATCAACCACCCGCTCGACTGCCCGATCTGCGACCAGGGCGGCGAATGCCAGCTCCAGGACCTGGCGGTCGGCTACGGCGCCAGCAACTCGCGATACGTCGAAGAGAAAAGGGTTGTCCTGCGCAAAGAGCTCGGTCCCCTGGTCGCCGCGGAGGAGATGAGCCGCTGCATCCAGTGCACGCGCTGCGTGCGCTTCGGCCAGGAGATCGCCGGGATCATGGAGCTCGGCCTTGCCGGGCGCGGCGAGAACTCCGAGATCGTGTCCTTCGTCGGCAGGGCGGTGGAATCCGAGCTCTCGGGCAACATGATCGACCTGTGCCCGGTGGGTGCGCTCACCTCGGAGCCGTTCCGCTACAAGGCGCGCACCTGGGAGCTCTCGCGTCGCAAGTCGGTCTCGCCGCACGACAGCCTCGGCTCCAACCTGGTGGTGCAGGTGAAGCAGAACCGGGTCATGCGCGTGCTGCCGCTCGACAACGAGGCGGTGAACGAGTGCTGGCTCTCGGACAAGGACCGCTTCTCCTACGAAGGCCTCAATTCGCCCGACCGGCTCGCCCGCCCGATGGTGAAGCGCGACGGGCGCTGGGAGGAAGCGGACTGGGAGCAGGCGTTCGACGCGGTGATCGACGGCTTGAAGGGAAAGGAGCTCGGCGTGCTCGCCTCGCCGCACGCGACGGTGGAAGAGCTGTTCCTCGCCGGCAAGCTCGGAGCGGCCGACTTCCGCCTGCGGCACTCGGATTTCTCGGCCGACGGCAGGCGCGAAGGCATTCCGTGGCTTGGCATGCCGATCGCCGACGTGCAAGACCTCGACCGCGTGCTGGTGGTGGGCTCGTTTCTGCGCAAGGACGCGCCGCTGCTCGCGCATCGGCTGCGCCAGGCGGCAAAGCGCGGAGCGCAGGTGCACGTGCTGCATTCGGTGGACGAGGACTGGCTGATGCCGGTCGCGAGCCGCAAGATCGTGCGCCCATCGGAAATTCCGAATTCGCTTGCCTCTTTTGCTGACGTTCTCAAGGGCGGCGCGAACGCCGCGATTCTGCTCGGCAACTTCGCCCAGCAGCATCCGCAGGCCGCGCGAATCCATGCGGCCGCGCAGGCGCTCGCCGATGCGGCCGGAGCGAAGCTCGGCTTCCTCGGCGAGGCGGCGAACTCGGTGGGAGGCTACCTCGCCGGGTTGCCGACCGCGAGCGTCGATGCGGTCCTGCAGAAGAAAGCCTTCGTGCTTCTCAACGTCGAGCCCGAGCTCGACTGCGCCGATCCCCGGAAGGCGCTCGCGGCGCTCAAGCAGGGCTTCGTCGTCTCGCTCGCGTCCTGGAAGCATTCCCTCGACGTCGCGGACGTGCTGCTGCCGGTTGCGCCCTTTACCGAGACCTCGGGGACGTTCGTGAACGCCGAAGGCCGCCCGCAGAGCTTCCGCGCGACGGTCAACGCCCTCGGCGAAGCGCGCCCCGGCTGGAAGGTGCTGCGCGTGCTGGGTAGCCTGCTTGGGCTGCCCGGCTTCGAGTACGACGACGTCGAGCAGTTGCGCGCGGCCTGCCTCAGGCCCGGCGACATGGCCACGCGACTATCCAACCGAATCAATCTGCCAGCGACGAACGAAAGCATTCCGGCTGCCGGCATACAGCGTATCGCCGACGTGCCGATCTACTTCGCCGATCCGCTCGCGCGCCGCTCGCCGCCGCTGCAGAGGACGCGCGACGCAAGGCCGCCCAAGGCCTGGATGAACTCCCGCCTGCTCGCGAAACTCGGCGTTGCCCCCGGGCAGCCGGTCGCCGTGAACGCAGTGAAGCTCGCCACCGCCGTGGACGACAGGCTGCCCGACGAATGCGTGCGCATCGCAGCCGCGCATCCTTCGACGGCGGCCGTGGGGCCCATGTTCGGCACTCTCACCCTTGAGAAAGTCGCGGTGGGGAGGGCGGCCTAGTGGACTGGCTGCACACCCAGACGCACACGCTGTTCGGCCCGGTGTGGGGGCCGCCGATCGCCGTGACCGTCTACAGCCTCGCTTTCATTATCGCGATCGTGGCGCCGCTCATGGGCGCGGTGGCGTATCTCACCCTCTGGGAGCGCAAGCTCATCGGCTGGATGCAAATCCGCCTCGGACCCAACCGCGTGGGGCCGCTCGGGTTGCTGCAGCCAATCGCCGACGCCCTGAAGCTGCTGCTGAAGGAGATCATCCTTCCGGCCAACGCCAGCAAGGGGCTGTTCATCCTGGCGCCGATCGTCATGATCATGCCGGCGCTCGCCGCCTGGGCAGTGATCCCGTTCGCCCCCGAGGTGGTGCTCGCCGACATCAACGCCGGGCTGCTGTACATCATGGCGCTCTCGTCCATGGGCGTGTACGGCGTGATCGTCGCCGGCTGGGCGTCGAACTCCAAGTACGCCTTCCTCGGCGCCATGCGCTCGGCGGCGCAGATGGTGTCCTACGAGCTGGCGATGGGCTTCGCGCTCGTGGTGGTGCTGATGGTCTCGGGCAGCCTCAACCTCTCGGACGTCATCGAGGGTCAGGGGCGCGGCTACTTCGCCGGCAAGGGGCTCAACTTTCTTTCCTGGAACTGGCTGCCGCTGCTGCCGATGCTGGTGGTGTACTTCGTCTCGGGCGTGGCCGAGACCAACCGGGCGCCCTTCGACGTGGTCGAGGGCGAGTCCGAGATCGTCGCCGGCCACATGATCGAGTACTCGGGGATGACCTTCGCGATGTTCTTCCTCGCCGAGTACATGAACATGATGCTGATCAGCGCGCTGACCGCCATCATGTTCTTCGGCGGCTGGCAGGCGCCGATCGACTCGGCGCTGTTCAACTGGCTGCCGCCGTTCGGCTGGCTGCTCGTGAAGATCTTCGTCATCGTGTCGCTGTTCCTGTGGTTCCGCGCCACCTTCCCGCGCTACCGCTACGACCAGATCATGCGCCTGGGCTGGAAGGTGTTCATTCCGCTGACGCTGGTTTGGATCGTGGTGATCGGCGTCTGGATGCAGACGCCATGGAGCCTGTGGCAATGATGACCCGGGTCGTCGAATTCTTCCGCTCGTTCCTGCTGCTCGAGCTGCTGCGCGGGCTGGCGCTGACCGGTCGCTACCTCTTCGCGCGCAAGATCACCGTGCAGTTCCCGGAGGAGAAGACGCCGCTCAGCCCGCGCTTCCGCGGCCTGCACGCGCTGCGCCGCTATCCGAACGGCGAAGAGCGCTGCATCGCGTGCAAGCTGTGCGAGGCGGTGTGCCCCGCGCTCGCGATCCACATCGAATCCGACGAGCGCGCCGACGGCACGCGCCGCACCACGCGCTACGACATCGATCTCACGAAGTGCATCTACTGCGGCTTTTGCGAGGAAGCCTGCCCGGTGGACGCCATCGTCGAGACCAACATCCTGGAATACCACGGCGAGCGCAGGGGGGACCTCTATTACACCAAGCCAATGCTGCTCGCCATTGGCGAGCGTTACGAGGAGCAGATCGCGCGCGACCGGGCGGCCGATGCCCGCTACCGTTAAGCGGAAACAATAATGTTCGAAGCCGTAGTCTTCTATTCGTTCGGCGCAGTGCTGCTGCTGTCCGGCCTCGCCGTGATCACCGCGCGCAACCCGGTGCACGGGGCGCTCTTCCTGGTGCTCGCTTTCTTCACCGCGGCGGCGCTCTGGCTGCTGTTGCACGCGGAGTTCCTCGCCATCGCGCTGGTGGTGGTCTACGTCGGCGCGGTGATGGTGCTGTTCCTGTTCGTGGTGATGATGCTCGACATCAACTTCGAGCGGGTGCGCGAGGGCTTCTGGCGCAACCTGCCGCTCGCGCTCATCGTCGGCGGCGTCATGGTCTGGGAGATGATCACCGTCCTCGCGTTCCGCATCTGGGGGGTCGAGCCCAGGCAGCCGCCGCCCGGCTACAGCAATACCAAGGAGCTTGGGCGCATCCTCTACACCGACTACGCGTATGCCTTCGAGGTTGCCGCGGTCATCCTGCTGGTGGCGATCATCGCCGCCATCGCACTGACGCTGCGGCGACGCAAGGACAGCCGCCACCAGGACCCCTCGCAGCAGGTGAGGGTGCGCCGGCAGGACCGCGTAAGAATCGTCTCCATGCCTGCGGAGAAGGAATGAACCTCAGCCTCTCTCATTACCTGGTGCTGGGGGCGATCCTGTTCGCCATCAGCGTGGTCGGAATCTTCCTCAATCGCCGCAACATCATCGTGCTGCTGATGGCGATCGAGCTGATGCTGCTCGCGGTCAACCTGAACTTCATCGCCTTCTCGCATTTCCTGGGCGACATCAAGGGCCAGGTGTTCGTGTTCTTCATCCTCACCGTCGCGGCTGCCGAATCCGCAATCGGCCTCGCGATCCTGGTGGCGCTGTTTCGCAACCTGAACACCATCGATGTCGAAGACTTGGATGCCCTGAAGGGATGAAAACCCTCTACCTGGTCATTCCCTTCGCGCCGCTCCTCGGCGCCATCGTTGCCGGGCTCTTCGGCCGGGCGATCGGCCGCGCCGGGGCACACTGGGTCACGACCCTTTCGGTCCTGATTTCCTTCCTCGGCTCGTGCTGGGTATTTGCCGACGTACTGAGCGGCAACACCTTCAACGGCACGGTCTACACCTGGGCCACCTTCGGCGACACCCGGCTCGAGATCGGCTTCCTCATCGACCGGCTCTCGGTGCTCATGATGGTGGTGGTGAGCTTCGTGTCGCTGATGGTGCACGTCTACACCATCGGCTACATGGCCGAGGACCCCGGGTACCAGCGCTTCTTCTCGTACATCGCGCTGTTCACCTTTTCGATGCTGATGCTCGTGATGGCGAACAACTTCCTGCAGCTGTTCTTCGGCTGGGAGGCGGTCGGCCTGGTGTCGTACCTGCTCATCGGCTTCTGGTACACCCGCGAGAGCGCGGTCTACGCCGGCCTCAAGGCGTTCCTCGTGAACCGTGTCGGCGACTTCGGGTTCGTGCTGGGCATCGCCCTGGTGCTCGCCTATTTCGGGACGCTCGACTACCAGCAGGTTTTCGGCGCCGCGCCCAAGGTGGCCGCCCCGATGACGCTCATCTGCATCCTCCTGTTCATCGGCGCGATGGGCAAGAGCGCGCAGTTCCCGCTGCACGTGTGGCTGCCCGACTCCATGGAGGGTCCGACGCCGATCTCGGCGCTGATCCACGCCGCGACCATGGTGACCGCGGGCATCTTCATGGTGGCGCGCATGTCGCCGCTGTACGAGCTGTCCGAGACGGCGCGCTCGGTGGTGCTCGTCATCGGCGCGATCACGGCGCTCTCCATGGCGCTGGTGGCGCTCACGCAGTACGACATCAAGCGGGTGGTCGCCTATTCCACGCTCTCGCAGCTCGGCTACATGACGGTGGCGCTCGGCGCCTCGGCGTACTCGGCGGCGATCTTCCACCTCATGACGCATGCCTTCTTCAAGGCGCTTCTCTTCCTCGCCGCCGGGTCGGTGATCATCGCGCTGCACCACGAGCAGGACATGCGGCGCATGGGCGGCCTGCGCAAGTACATGCCCTGGACTTACTGGACGCTGCTCATCGGGGCCATCTCCTCGGCCGGCATTCCGGGGTTCGCCGGGTTCTTCTCCAAAGACGCGATCATCGCCGCGGTCGGGGAATCGACCACGCCGGGCGCACTGTTCGGCTATTTCTGCGTGGTCGCGACCGTTTTCATCACTGCCGCCTACACCTTCCGCCTGGTGTTCATGGCCTTCCACGGGGAGCCGCGCTTCGACGCGGCGCACCCGCCGCACGAGTCGCCGGCGGTGGTGACCGTGCCGCTCGCGCTGCTAGCGATTCCTTCGGTGGTGGCGGGCTACGTGGTCGGGCCGGTGGTGTTCGGCGAGTACTTCGGCGCGAGCCTCGCGCAGAAGCCCGAGGAATTCCACGGGGTGGGGGCGTTCATGCTGCATGGCCTCACCACGGCTCCGTTCTGGCTGGCGCTCGCCGGCATCGCCACGGCCTACGTCCTCTACATGAGGAAAAGGGACCTGCCCAAGCGCATCGCAGTGGGGCTCGGCCCGCTCTACGCGCTGGTCGAGCGCAAGTACGGTTTCGACGAGCTGTACTCGTGGCTGCTCGCCGGCGGCGCACGCAGCGTCGGGCGCGGCTTCTGGCGCGGCGGCGATCAGAGCCTGATCGACGGCCTGATGGTGAACGGCTCGGCCCGGGTGGTGGGCTGGTTCTCGGGCGTGATCCGGCTCGTCCAGTCCGGGCTGCTCAACCAGTACGCTGTCGCCATGCTGATCGGCGTCCTGGTACTTACTTTCTGGTTCATGCGGACGTAAATGCTCCTTTCTCTCGCAATCTGGGTCCCCGTCGCCGCCGGCCTGCTCGTGCTCGCCGTGGGCGGCGACGAGCGCGCGGCGCTGCAGCGCTGGATCGCGCTCGCCGGCGCGGTGCTCGGCTTCGCGGTGACGATCCCGCTGTACACCGGCTTCGACGCATCCACGGCATCGATGCAGTTCGTCGAGCTCGTTCCCTGGATCGAGCGCTTCAACGTGAACTACCACCTCGGGGTGGACGGCATCTCGGTGCTGTTCGTGCTCCTGAACAGCTTCATCACCGTGCTGGTGGTGATCGCCGGCTGGACGGTGATCCAGAGCCGCGTCGGCCAGTACTACGCCTCGTTCCTGCTCCTCTCCGGGATGCTGAACGGCGTGTTCGAGGCGCTCGACGCGGTGCTCTTCTACGTGTTCTTCGAGGCGACGCTGATCCCGATGTTCATCATCATCGGCGTGTGGGGCGGGCCGAACCGCGTGTACGCGGCGGTCAAGTTCTTCCTCTATACGCTGTTCGGGTCGCTGCTCATGCTGGTCGCGCTGCTTTACCTGTACAACAAGTCCGGCGGCAGCTTCGCGATCCTCGACTGGCACAAGCTGCCGCTGCCGCTCGGCGCGCAGATCGTGCTCTTCTTCGGCATGCTGTTCGCGTTCGCCGTGAAGGTGCCGATGTGGCCGGTGCACACCTGGCTGCCGGATGCCCATACCGAGGCGCCGACCGGCGGCTCGGTGGTGCTCGCGGCGATCCTGCTGAAGCTCGGCGCGTACGGCTTCGTGCGCTTCACGCTGCCCATCCTGCCCGACGCCTCGCGCAGCCTCGCCTGGCTGATGATCGCGCTGTCGCTCATCGCGGTGGTGTATATCGGCCTGGTCGCGCTGGTGCAGGCCGACATGAAGCGGCTCATCGCCTACTCGTCGATCTCGCACATGGGCTTCGTCACGCTGGGGTTCTTCATCTTCAACTCCTACGGCGTCGAGGGCGGGCTGGTGCAGATGATCTCGCACGGCTTCGTCTCCGCGGCACTATTCCTCTGCGTCGGCGTCATGTACGACCGCATGCACTCGCGCATGATCAGCGACTACGGCGGGGTGGTGAACACCATGCCGAAGTTCGCCGCGCTCATGATGCTGTTCGCCATGGCGAACAGCGGCCTGCCGGCGACCAGCGGCTTCGTCGGCGAGTTCATGGTCATCCTGGGCGCCATGAAGGCCAACTTCTGGCTGGCCTTCCTGGCCGCCACCACGCTCGTCTGGGGCGCGTCCTATACGCTGTGGATGTACAAGCGCGTGATCTTCGGCGCCGTGGCGAACCCGCATGTCGCCGCGCTGAAAGACCTGAATTCGAGGGAAGTCATCGTGCTCTCGCTGCTCGCGGCCGCTGTCCTTTTCATGGGCGTCTATCCGCTGCCGTTCACCGAGGTGATGCACGCCTCGGTGAATGAGCTGCTGCGCCACGTCGGCGCCTCCAAGCTATGAACCTCGTCAGCCTGATCGACCACCTGCCCGCGCTTCCGGAGGTGCTGGTCCTCGTCGGCGCAGCCGTGGTAATGCTCGTCGATGTGCGCTCCAAGCACCCGCGGCGCGCCGTGAGCTACTGGATCGCGCAGGCGACGCTCGCCCTCGCGCTCGCCGCGACGCTGCTCGTGATATTCGGCTCGGGCGGCAAGAAGTTCTACCTGTTCGGCGGCCTGTTCGTGTCCGATCTCATGTCGCAGCTGCTGAAGCTGGTCTGCTACATGGCGGTCTCGGCGGCGCTCGTGTATTCCAGGCAATACCTCTTCGATCGCGGGCAGCTGCGCGGCGAGTTCCTGACGCTGCTGCTCTTCTCGCTGCTCGGGATGATGGTCCTCGTCAGCGCCGGCAGCTTCCTGACGGTGTACCTGGGCCTGGAGCTGATGTCGCTGTGCCTGTACGCCATGGTGGCGCTCGACCGCGACTCCCCGACGTCGACCGAAGCGGCGATGAAGTACTTCGTGCTCGGTGCGCTGGCCTCGGGGCTGCTGCTCTACGGCATGTCGATGATCTACGGGGCGACCGGCACGCTCACCGTCACCGAGGTCGCGCGCAGCGTGAACACCCTCGCGGTCAAGGACCACAACTTCCTGGTCTTCGGCCTGGTGTTCGTGGTCGCCGGCGTGGCCTTCAAGATCGGCGTCGTGCCCTTCCACATGTGGCTCCCCGACGTCTACCACGGCGCGCCGACTCCAGTGACGCTGGTGATCGGCTCCGGGCCCAAGGTGGCCGCGTTCGCCATGGCGATCCGGCTGCTGGTGAACGGGCTGCCCGACCTCGCGCCCGACTGGCAGCAGATGCTCGCGCTGCTCGCGCTGCTCTCCATGGCGCTCGGCAACATCACCGCCATCGCCCAGAGCAACCTGAAGCGCATGCTCGCCTACTCGGCGATCGCGCACATGGGCTTCATGCTCCTCGGCCTGCTCTCGGGGCTGGTCGAGGGCAACTGGCTCAATCGCGACGACGCGTACACCGCCGCGCTCTTCTACATCATCGTCTACGCCATCATGTCGGTCGGCGCCTTCGGCATGCTGCTGTTCCTCTCGCGCGCCGGGTTCGACTGCGAGAACCTCGACGACATGCGCGGCCTCAACCGCCGCAGCCCCTGGTACGCGGCGATGATGATGATCCTCATGTTCTCGCTCGCCGGCCTGCCGCCGACCGCGGGCTTCTACGCCAAGCTCGCGGTGCTGTCCGCGGCGGTGTCGGCGGGCTACATCTGGCTCGCGGTGGCCGCGGTGATCCTGTCGCTCATCGGCGCGTTCTACTACCTGCGGATCGTGAAGCTCATGTACTTCGACGAGCCGAAGGAAGGCGGGCCGGTTCCCGGGCATCCCGAGATGCGCGCGCTGCTCTCGGCCAACGGCCTGGTGCTGCTGCTCGTCGGCATCCTGCCGCAGCCGCTGATGTCGCTCTGCTTCGCCGCGATCGTCGCGCTCTGAGTGTCGGACCACAAGGACCTCACCGAGCACTTCGTCTCGGGCAGCCGGGTCTACGACGGCGCGCTGCTCAAGGTGCATCGCGACGTGGTGCGGCTGCCCGACGGCAGCCAGGGCGCGCGCGAATACATCCGGCATCCCGGCGCGGTGGCGATCGTGCCCCTCTTCGACGACGGCGCGGTGCTCCTCGAGCGTCAGTTCCGCTACCCCCACGCCCGCGAGTTCATCGAGCTTCCGGCCGGCAAGCTCGAGCCGGGCGAGCCGCACCTCGATACCGCCAAGCGCGAGCTCCTCGAGGAAACCGGCCACGTGGCCGCGGAGTGGACGCGGCTCGGCGTCATCCACACCGCCATCGCCTACACCGACGAGGCGATCGAGCTCTACCTCGCGCGAAAGCTCACGCAGGCGCAGCGCAAGCTCGACGACGGCGAGTTTCTCGAGCTTCTCACCGTGCCGTTCGACGAGACGCTGCAGATGATCCAAGAGGGCCGCATCACCGACGCGAAAAGCGTCGCCGGCCTGCTGTGGGTCGACCGCTGGCTCAGGCCGCGGCCCGCATCCGCGGCCTGACCAGCCGGCCCTTGATACAAATCAAGGAGGAGCCTGCCGCGTCCTCCAACCATGCGTAATTAGGTATTGCGGTACCGGAGTACCGGTTTTCCGCGGAGGAAGGATCGACATGTACACGATAGTGCGGCGTGAATCGTTCTCGGCCGATACCTTCCTCTGGGAAGTCGAGGCCCCGGACGTGGCGCGCGCGGCGCAGCCCGGTCACTTCGTCATCGTCAGGCTGCGCGAAGGCGGCGAGCGCATCCCGCTGACGGTCGCGGACTACGATCGCGCCCGCGGCAGCGTCACGCTCGTGGTGCAGGCGCTCGGCAAGACGACCCGGGAGATGCGCGACAAGTACGCCGAGGGCGAGCGCTTCGACGACTTCGTCGGACCGCTCGGCCTGCCGCAGCACATCGAGCGCGCCGGCCACGTGGCGCTCGTCGGCGGCGGGCTCGGCGTGGCGCCGATCTTCCCGCAGCTGCGCGCGTTCAGGGAAGCCGGCAACCGCACCACCTGCATCGTCGGCTTCCGCACCAAGGAGCTGGTGTTCTGGGAGGCGAAGCTGCGCGCGCATTGCGACGAGCTCATCGTCTGCACCGATGACGGCAGCGCGGGCCGGGCGGGGCTCGTCACCGAGGCGCTTAAGGACCTTATCGCGCGCGACAGACCCGATCGCGTCGTCGCCATCGGCCCGATGCCGATGATGCAGGCCTGCGTCGAGGCGACGCGGCCCCACGGCATAAAGACCATGGTGTCGCTCAACACCATCATGGTCGACGGCACCGGGATGTGCGGCTCGTGCCGCGTGACCGTCAACGGCGAGGTGAAATTCGCCTGCGTCGACGGGCCGGACTTCGACGGCCACGACGTGGATTTCAAGGAGCTGCACGCGCGCCAGAAGCGCTTCAAGGTTCACGAAGCGCAGGCGAACGAGGATTTCGAGCATGTCTGCAGCCTGGAGGAGAAGCTCTTCGTCCAGGGCAAGCGCACCTACAAGAAGTACTCGGCGCTCGAGAAACGGCAGGTGAAGATGCCCGAGCGCGAGCCCGGGCAACGCGCCTGCGACTTCAAGGAGGTCAACCTCGGCTACGGCTACGCCGAGGCGTTGCGCGAAGCCGAGCGCTGCATTCAGTGCATCAAGCCGACGTGCATCGCCGGCTGCCCGGTGAGCATCGACATCCCGCGCTTCATCCGCCACCTGCTGGTCCGCGACCTCGATGGCGCGCTCGAGACGATCAACGAGTCGAGCATATTCCCCTCGGTCTGCGGCCGCGTCTGCCCGCAGGAAAGCCAGTGCGAGGCGCAGTGCGTCATCGCCAAGAAGATGGAGCCGGTGGCGATCGGCCGCCTCGAGCGCTTCGTCGGCGACCACGCGCATGCGCGCGTGGCGACGCTGCCGCATGCCGGGAAGCGCATCGGGCGCGTCGCGATCGTCGGCTCGGGCCCCGGCGGGCTCGCCGCCGCCGCCGACCTGGTGCGCTACGGGGCCGAGGTCACGGTGTACGAGGCGCTGCACGTCGTCGGCGGCGTGCTGCGCTACGGCATTCCCTCGTTCCGCCTGCCGCGCGACATCATCGACCGCGAAGTGCAGCGCTTGCGCGACAGCGGGGTGCGCTTCGAGATCAACAAGGTCATCGGCAAGACGTTCACCATCGCCCAGCTCACAGGCGACAAGGGCTTCGATGCGGTATTCATCGCCGCCGGCGCGGGCGCGCCGACCTTTCTCGGCATCCCCGGCGAGTTCGCCGGCCGGGTGTACTCGGCGAACGAGTTCCTCACGCGGGTGAACCTCATGGGAGGCGACGAGTTCCCGTACCACGGCACGCCGATCGGCGTCGGCCGCAGCGTCATCGTCATCGGCGCCGGCAACACGGCGATGGACTGCCTGCGCGTCGCCAAGCGCCTGGGCGTGCCGCAGGTGCGCTGCGTCTATCGCCGCTCCGAGGCCGAGGCGCCGGCGCGAATCGAGGAGCTGCGCCACGCCAAGGAGGAAGGCATAGAGTTCTGCTTCCTGCACAGCCCGGTGGAGATCCGGGTCACCGACGACGGCGACGTGCGCGGGATGAAGATCCAGCTGATGGAGCTCGGCGAGCCCGACGGGCGCGGCCGGCGCAAGCCGGTGCCGCGCGACGAGTTCGTCGAGCTCGAATGCGACACGGTGATCTACGCGCTCGGGACGAAGGCAAATCCGATCGTGGGGCAGGCGACGCCGGGTCTTTCGCTCAACAAATGGGGCTACATCGTAGCCGACGAGCAGACGCAGGCGACCAATCTTCCGGGCGTGTTCGCCGGCGGCGACATCGTCACCGGCGGGGCGACCGTCATCCTCGCGATGGGCGCCGGGCGGCGCGCGGCGAAGGCGATCGCCGCTTACCTGGAGTGCGGCAAGCAGAAATGGCCGATCACGGCCGAAGACCTCGACGCCGGCGCGGCGCTCGCCGCCCTTGCGGCGGGGCAAACGAGCTGAGGAGCCTCCGATGATCTGCCCGAAATGCCATCAGCCGCTCGACGACGCCGACGAGGCCTATATCTGCTGCGCCGGCGCGAGCCTGCAGTGGCGCTGCCAGCAGTGCGCCAAGGTGAGCGAGGGGTTTGCCTTCCCGTACGGTCGATGCCCGCAATGCGGCGGCGCGCTGGCGGCTGCCGAGCCGCGCGAGGTCGCGGGCGCCGCGGCGCTGGCCGCGATCCGGACCGCATTCGAGATCGAGCTGGGCGGCCAGGCGTTCTATCTGCGCGCCGCCGCGGCCGCCGAGGATGCCGGGCTGCGCGAGCTCTTCAGCCGCTTCGCCGCGATGGAACAGGAGCACATGGACACGCTGGCGCGCCGCTACCACACGGCCGCAGCCACGCCGACACAGGGCCTCGAGCTCGACCTGGTGGCTGTCTACGCGGGCATCGAAGGGCGTCCGCAGGATCCCGCGAACCTCTTTCGCATCGCCATCGCCCTCGAGCGCCGCGCTTCGGCGTTCTTCGTCGGTCGCGCGGAGCAGGCGCCGCGGGGCTCGATGGAGGAGCAGCTCTACCGTGAGCTTGCCGCCGAGGAGGCCGAGCACGCGGCCATCCTCCAGACCGAGTATGCGCGCTGGCAGGCCAACAAGGGTGGACTGCTCTAAGTCCCCGTTCTCCGGAAAACGTGGTCCGTCCCTGTTTTCGGCGCTAGCCGCAGACGCCGACGTAGCCGCAGGCGGTGCAGTAGTCGCAGCCGTCCTTGCGGATGAGGGTCGTGTTGCCGCACTCGGGGCACTTCGCGCCGGCCATCATCGGCACGCTTTTCGCAGACGGAGTCTCGAGGACGCCCATCTCGCGGCGCGGCACGCCGTTGTCGTCGAGGATGCCGAGCATCGCGTAGCGGTGCAGGATCAGCCGCGCGAGGTAGGACACGGTCGACGGGAAGGTCTGCTGCTTGCGGGTTCCGGGCACGAATGCCATGAAGTCGCCGAGCGGCTCGGGAAAATCGAGGAGCTTCCTCAGCTTCATCCCGATCCAGCCGGGATCGATGACGCGCATGTCGAGCGAAAGAATCTTGCACAGGCCGTCGAAGGCGCGCGGGTACTCGCCCGAGAGCCAGACCGAATAGGGCCGGGTGATGCCGTCGGGAAGCGTGATTTCCTTCAGCCCCAGGACAAAATCATCGCCGGTGCGGGGGTTCAGAACGTCCACCGTCCACGACATGGTGCCGTCGGTGCCGGTCTTCGGCTCCTTCAGCGCGAACATGGCGTCCACGACCGGCGAGGCGCTTTCGCCGCCGGTGAGGGAGAAGTCGCCGGCGAGCCCCTTGTGCAACTGCTCGACGCGCCATTTGACGATCTGGGCGAAAGCGGCCACCACCGAGGGCATGCGCTTTTTCTCGCCGCGCGGCGGGAAGGGCAGGTCGAAGGCGTCGTCGCCGCCGCTCTTCGCCAGCGCCTCCAGCTTGAGCATCAGCCAGGCGTGGTCGTTGGCGCGCATGTCCATCGACAGCGTCTTCGCCAGCGCGCCCAGGCCGCGTGGCTGCTCGCTGCCGTTCACCCAAACCTCGAAGGCGTGCGGCGCGCCGTTTCCGTTCTCCACGTGGCCCACGAACACCGCGAAACGGTACTGCGGGTGCTCGATCATGTAAGTCCACGCGGGATTGCCTGAAGCGAGGTCGGGGCGCCCCGGCCAGCGCAGCGACGCGAGCACGGGCGCGGGCACCGACTTCACGGTGAGGCGCCGGTTCATGTCGTCCTGCACGAAGTCCTGCGGCTTTTCGACCGACAGCACCGAGCCGAGGATCTTGTTCGGACGATAGGTGGCGAGGCCCTTGAGGCCGGACTTCCAGGCGACGAAATACAGGTCCTGGAAATCGGCGTACGGATAGTCCTCGGGCACGTTCACCGTCTTGGAGATGCTGGTGTCGATGAACGGCGCCACGGCGGCGACCATCTGCTCGTGCGCTCGCGCCGTGATTTCGAGCGCGGTGACGAAGTAGGGCGGCAGGGCTTCGGTGCTGCCGCCGGCGGCCTTGTAGCGCCGCCAGGCGTGGTCCTCGACCGGGAATTCCTTCAGCGAGCCGTCGGCCATGCGCTTCTTGCGCGTGTAGGTCCACGAGAACGGCGGCTCTATGCCGTTGGAGGCGTTGTCGGCGAACGCGAGGCTGATGGTGCCGGTCGGCGCTATGGAGAGCAGGTGCGAATTGCGCAGCCCGTGCTTGCGCACGAGATTCCTGACCGATTCGGAAAGCCGCGAGACGAAGTTGCCGCCGGCGAGGTAGAGGTCGGCGTTGAACAAGGGAAAGGCGCCGCGCTCGCGCGCCAGCTCGGCTGACGCGCGGTAGGCGTGGTCGCGCATCGTTTCGGCGATGCGCGCGGCCATCTCGCGCGCCTCGTCAGTGTCGTAGCGCAGGCGCAGCATGATGAGCGCGTCGCCCAGGCCGGTGAACCCCAGCCCGACGCGGCGCTTGGCCATCGCTTCCCGGCGCTGCTGCTCGAGCGGCCAGGCAGTGACGTCCAGCACGTTGTCGAGCATGCGGATCGAGACCTCGACGAGCTTGCCGAAGCGCTCGAAGTCGAACGACGCCTTCTCGGAAAACTCTTCCCTGACGAACCTGGTGAGATCGATCGACCCGAGGCAGCAGCAGCCGTACGGCGGCAGCGGCTGCTCGGCGCAGGGATTGGTCGCCTCGATGTTCTCGCAGTAATTGAGGTTGTTGTCGCGGTTGATGCGATCGAGGAACAGGATCCCGGGCTCGGCGTGGTCGTAGGTCGAGCGCATGATCAGGTCCCACAGCTCGCGCGCGCGCAGCTTGCGGTATACCCAAAGGCCGTCGGGGCGCTGGTAGACGCCCTCGCCGGGCCAGGGCTTCGCCTTGTGGACGAGCTCCACCTCGCGGTCGTGCTCGACCGCGGCCATGAATTCGTCGGTCACGCCCACCGAGACGTTGAAATTGGCGAGGTCGCCCCGGTCCTTGGCGTGGATGAATTCCTCGACGTCCGGATGGTCGCAGCGCAGCACCCCCATCTGCGCGCCGCGCCGCGAGCCGGCGGACTCCACCGTCTCGCACGAGCGGTCGAACACCCGCATGTACGACACCGGGCCGCTCGCGCGCGAATGCGTGCCCTTCACCTCGGCGCCCTTCGGACGGATCGACGAGAAGTCATAGCCCACGCCGCCGCCGCGGCGCATGGTCTCGGCGGCTTCCTGCAGCGCCGTATAGATGCCAGGCCGGCCGTCGACCACCTCGGAGATGGAGTCGCCCACCGGCTGCACGAAGCAGTTGATGAGGGTCGCCTGCAGCTGCACGCCGGCGGCAGAGTTGATGCGGCCCGCGGGAATGAAGCCTTCCTCCTGCGCCTGCAGGAAGCGCCGCTCCCAGAACGCGTGCTTGTCCTCTGCCTCAGCCTGGGCGAGGGCGCGGGCGACGCGCTGTCGCACTTCGGCGACGGTAGTCTCGCCACCCTTGGCGTATTTCTCGGTCAGCGCCTCGCGGCAGATTTCCTGCTCGGCGAGCGGTTGCGACAATTGCGATAGCTGGATTTCCATACAGTATTATTGTAGATCAGCCGGCGGCGCCTAGCATGGCCGGCTGCGAATCGGCCGCGCCGCCCTGGCGCGCCCGCTTGAGGAGGTCGGCGGCGTCGGCGTGGCCGAAGCGCAGGGCCAGCTCGACCGGGGTGTCGCCTTCCCGGGTGGTGAGCGCCGCGCTCGCGCCGTTGCGCAGCAGGAGCTCCACCATGGGGACGCTGCCCTTCATCGCCGCGTAGGCGAGGGGCGTGTAGCCGTTGTCGTGGTGCAGGTTCGGGTCGAAGTTCATCGACAGCACTTTCTGCGCGTACACCAGGTTGTTCTTCTCGATCGCGTAGAACATGGCGCGGATGCCCTCCGGGCTCTTCTCCTTGGGCTTGGGCTCGAGGCCCGTGGGCACCAGCTTCACCACGTAGTTGATGAGCCCGATGCCCACCAGGGCGACCAGCGCCAGCACGATGGGGATCTTGGAGATGTTGAGCCCCTCGGCGATCTGGTCCGGCATGTTGGCGCCGGCGATGAGCAGCACCACCGCGACGAAAAAGAAGAACTTCAGGTACAGGAACAGTCCGATGATCACCGCGATGGCGAGCACCGCGAGGAGCGTCGTGGTATTCACGCCGAGGGTGTCCTCCACGTACTCCTTCGGCAGGTTCGCGAGCACCGCCGTGATGCTAATGAGTCCCATCAGCACGAGCTCCCGGATGCGCAGCTTGGTCAGGAAATCGAGTTCTTCTTTCTGTGCAGCCATCGCACCCTCCCGTCCCCGCAATTCTATAGAATTTCACCGCCGACCATGTCGAAGGCCTTCGTCAAAGAGGACGCCGAGCAGCCGGAAGAACCGGTCGAAGCGCCGGCGCTTGCGGCGGGCAGCAAGAATTACATTTCTCCCGCGGGCTTTGCGCGGCTGAAGGTGGAGCTGCGCGAGCTCGTCGAGCGCGAGCGGCCCGAAGTCGTGAAGACGGTCGCATGGGCGGCGTCTCTGGGCGACCGCTCGGAAAACGCCGACTACATCTACGGCAAGCGCAGGCTGCGCGAAATCGACCGGCGCGTGCGCTTCCTCATCAAGCGGCTCGAGTCCGCCGAGGTGGTGAACTCCTCCGGGCGCGATACCGACCAGATTTTTTTCGGTGCCAGAGTGACGGTCAAAGCGGGCGGGGTCGTGAAGCAGATCACGATTCTCGGCCAGGATGAGGTCGACCCGGCGCGCGGCGTCGTGTCCTGGGTATCGCCGATCGCCAAGGCGCTGCTCAAGGCGCACGAGGGCGACACCGTCAGGCTGCGCACGCCCGCCGGAGAAGAGACTCTCGAAATACTGGAGGTAACCTACGCATGAGCCTGCTCAGGGAGTTCCGCGAATTCGCGGTCAAGGGAAACGTGGTGGATCTCGCCGTCGGCATCGTCATCGGCACCGCGTTCGGCAAGATCGTGTCCTCGCTCGTCGAGGACATCGTCATGCCGGCGATCGGCGCCATCGGCCGTTCGGATTTCAAGAGCCTCGCGCTGCAGGTCGGCGACGCCAAGATTCTTTACGGCAAGTTCATCCAGACCTGCGTCGACTTCCTCATCATCGCGGCGTCGATTTTCGTCGCGGTGAAGGTGATCAACGCCCTGCGGCGCAAGGACGAGGACAAGCCCGCCGTCGCGCCGCCGCCGCGCGAGGAGAAGCTCCTGGAAGAGATCCGCGATCTGCTGAAGCAGAAATGAGGTGGAGGGTCCCATGAGGCGCTGGCTCCTGCTTGCCGCGTTCGCTTTCTGCGGTACATCGCTCGCACAGAGCTATCCGACGAAACCGGTCCGCTTCATCGTCAGCTTTCCGCCCGGCGGAAGCTCCGACCTGATCGCGCGCGCCATCGCGCCGCACATGTCGAGCCGGCTCGGGCAGCCGGTGGTCGTGGAGAACCGCCCGGGCGCGGGCGGAATGATCGGGGTCGACGCCGTGGCCAAGGCCGCGCCCGACGGCTATACCATCGGCTTGGCGGCGGCCGGCGCGCTGTCGTCGAACATCAGCCTGTATCCGAGCATGCCGTTTCACCCGGAGAAGGACCTGGCGCCGATCTCGACGCTGGCGATGATCCCCTTCTTCCTCATTGCGCACCCGTCGCAGCCCGCTACGCTTAAGGAAGTCATCGCGCGGGCGAGAAGCGCGCCGGGCGCGCTGTCGTTCGGCCACGGCGGCAGCGGCTCCACCATGCACCTGTCGGGCGAGCTGCTCAACATGCTTGCCGGTGTGAAGATCCAGGCGGTTCCCTACAAAGGCAGCGGTCCCGTGTCCGCCGACGTGCTCGGCGGGCAGGTGCCGCTCGGCGTGGTCGACGTGCCCTCCGCGATCGCTCATGTGCGCGCGGGCAAGCTGCGCGCGCTCGCGGTCACATCGAAGCAGCGCATCTCCGCGGCACCGGAGGTGCCCACTTTCGAGGAGGCCGGCGTGCCGGGCTACGAGGCGATCGGCTGGTTCGGTACCGTGGCGCCTGCGGCAACGCCGCGGCCCATCGTCAACCGCCTGAACGCCGAGATCCGCGCTGCGCTCGCCGCGCCGCAGATCCGCGAACGCGCTCTGGCGGCGGGCACCGAGCCCCTGACCAACACGCCCGACGAGTTCGCCGCCATGATCCGCGAAGAAACGAAAAAGTGGGCCGAGGTCATCAAGGCCGGCGGAATCAGGCTCCAGTGAGCGTCTAGTCCTTTTTCCTGAGGTCGCCGGCAGTGATGATCGAGAGCTTCGCCGGATCGATATGCCGGCGCAGCGCGGCGTTGACCTCGCCGGGGGTGAGCGCGGCGATTTTCTCCTCGAACTCGATGTCCCAGGCGAAGGTGCGCTTGGCGAATAGATAATTGCCCAGCCGGCTGGCGAGCGCGCGGTCCTGGGTGCGCGCCATGCGCCGCGCCTGGAGCAGGGCTTTCCTGCCGCCTTCGATTTCCTGCGGCGTGAAGCCGTCGCGCACCGCGCGCTCGAGCTCTTCGCGGATGGCGCGCTCGACGCGGCCGCGGTTCTGCGGCGCGAAAATTGCGCTGACGCGGAAAGCGGCGGCTTCGTCGAAGGCGCTGGAGTTGAACGACGTGTAGGTGCTGTAGGAGAGGCCCTCCTTCTCTCGCACGCGCGCCGGCACGCGCGCGGTCGAGGTTCCGCCGAGAAGATAGTTCGCGAGCACGAGCGCCGGGAAGTCCGGGTGATCGTCGCGCAGCTTGACATTCAGGCCGCCGCGCAGCACCGCATTCGCCTTGTCCGGCGTTATCAGCTCGCGCTCCGTGGCGGGGCGCTCGAAGTAGCGCGCCGCCACGCGCTCGAAGGGCCGCGGCGTCGCCCACGGCCCGAACAGCTCCTCGGCGAGCCGGCTGAGCCTGTCCGGGTCGAAATCGCCCACCGCCACGAAATCGGCGCCGGTCGCGCCGAAGAGTTCCCGGTAGCAGGCCACCGCGTCCTCCAGCTTCGCGTCGCGCAGCCAGGCGACGCGCTCTTCCAGCGTCGGCGTGTAGTTCGGATGGCCCTGGGGATAGAGGTCGAGGTGGCGCGCGAGCAGCACCGAGGCGCGCGCCGAGGGATCGGTGCGCTGCCCTTCCGCCCTGGTGATCGAGGCGCGCTTCAGTTCCTCGAACTCCTGCGCAGAAAAAGCCGGCTCGCGCAGCACCTCGGCGACCAGGCGCAGCGCAGCCTCGAGGTTCTCGCGCCGCACCTCGATGTGCGCGCCGTCGCCGCCGACGGAAACGGCGGCGTTCAGCTTCTCGAAGGCGTCCTTCAGCTCGGCGCGGCTGTGCCGTTGCGTGCCGCGCATCAGCATGTCGCCGGCGAAGCCGCAGGCGACGTCGCGGTTCATGAGGCTCTTTTCGTCGCCCCAGTGCAGCGTGAGGTTTACGACCACGCGGCCGCCGCGGGTCTTCTTGGGCAGCAGCGCGACGCGGATCGCGTTCGCGAGGCTGCGCCGAACGACGCGCGACTCGATGTTCTTCGGCGAGGGATCGAAAGCCTCGCCTAGGCGCACGCCTTCGGACTCGCCCTTGAAGGCCTCGAGCGCCGCGAGCCATTCCTGCGATGGCGGGATCTCGGCGCGGTCGGGCGCGTCGGTCGGAACGAACGTGCCCATGACGCGGTTCGCGGGCTTCAGGTAGTGCTCGGCGACGCGCTGCACGTCGGCAAGCGTCACCTTCCTCAAGCGCTCGCGGTACAGGAAGAACAGCCGCCAGTCACCGATCGCGCCGAACTCCGAGAGCGCGCGCACGAATGCGCCGGTCTCGAGCTGGGTTTTCTCGAAGTCGTTCAAGAGCGCGGTGCGCGCGCGCTCGACTTCTTCGGCCCGCACCGGCTCCTGCTTCAGGCGCTCCACCACGCGCATAAGCGCATCGCGGGTTGCCTCGAGGTTTCCCTCCAGCGGCAGGCCGGCGCCGAAATAGACGAGTCCCGGATCGTGCAGACCGCGCTCGGCGCCCCACACGTAGCTCGCGAGCCCTTTCTGCACGAGCTCGCGGTGCAGGCGCCCGGAAGGCGCGTCGCCGAGGATGTTCACCAGAACGTCGATCGCCGGGTAGTCCGGATGGTGCCCGGCCGGGACGCGGTAAAGCGTCGAGACGATCTGGTTCTCGCCGGCGCGGCGCAGCGTGACGCTGCGCTCGCCGTCCTGCGTCGGCTCCTCGGTGTAGAAGGCGGGCAGCGCCCTCTGCGGCCTGGGAAGCGCGCCCAGATGCCTGGCGGCGAGCTGCAGGGCCTTGGGCTCGTCGAACCTGCCCGCGATGACCAGCACCGCGTTGTCCGGCTGGTACCAGGTGCGATAGAACGCCTGGAGCTTCTCGATCGGCACTTTCTCGATGTCGGCGCGCTGCCCGATGATCGGGTTGCCGTAGTTGTGCCAGGGGAAGGCGAGCTGCACCATGCGCTGGAACAGGATCGAGCCCGCGTTGTTCTCGCCCATCTCGAACTCGTTGCGCACCACCGTCATCTCGCTGTCCAGGTCCTCCTTGGAGACGTACGAGTTGAGCATCCGGTCGGCTTCGAGCTCGAGCGCCCACTCCAGGTTTTCGTCGGTCGCGGCGAAGGTCTCGAAGTAAGTGGTGCGGTCGTTCGACGTGGTGCCGTTCCAGCGCGCGCCGCGGCGAGTGAATTCGTCCTTGATGTGGGGATGGCGCCTGGAGCCCTTGAAGAGCAGGTGCTCGAGCAGGTGCGCCATGCCTTTCTCGCCGTAGCCCTCGTGGCGCGAGCCGACGAGGTACATGATGTGCACGGTGATCGTGTCGATGCCCGGGTCGGGCACGGTGAGCACGCGCAGCCCGTTCGCCAGCCTGTACTCCGTGACGCCTTCGATGGAATGCGTCTTCTGCGGCGGCTGGGCAAGCGCGAGCGCATAAGCGAACAGCAGGAACGCGGCAACGAAAAGCCGTCTCATCGGATCCGGGCGAAAGTACGAGGCGGGACTGGTGCGGGTGATCATAGGACTGGCCCGGCGCGTGACAGTTCCGGCCCCGCTGCGCCGCAGCGGGCTATTTCCTGCGCCGCCGGCTCAAGGCGCGGACTTTCAAACTGATCCGCCAAGTCAGAGCTGCTTGAGCAAGGTCCCGGCGTCGGAGACCTCGAACTTGCCGGGCGCCTCGACGTTGAGCTGCTTCACCACGCCGTTGTCCACCAGCATCGAAAAGCGCGCCATGCGCATGCCCATGCCGCGCGCGCTCAAGTCCAGATCGAGCCCCAGCTTCTTGGTCCATTCGGCGCTGCCGTCGGCGAGGAAGCGGATCTTGCCGAGCGCTTTCTGGTCGCGACCCCAGTGCGCCATGACGAACGCGTCGTTGGTGGCGAGGCACCAGATCTCGTTCACGCCCTTGCCCTTGAGCTGCTGGGCGTTCTGCACGTAGCTCGGCACGTGTTTTGCCGAGCAGGTCGGCGTGTATGCGCCGGGCACTCCGAAGATGGCGATCTTCTTGCCCTTGAGCGCCTCGGCGACGTTCACTTCCTTGGGCGCCATGGCGCACTGCGTGGCGGAATCGAACTCCGTGGACTCCATCAGCTTGCCGTCGGGCAGCTTGTCTCCGACCTTGATTGCCATAGGGATCTCCTCGGGATGGCCTTTGCGGGGAGCGCCGATAATACCGAAACCGGTGCGCTCCCCGATAGCTCTTTCGCCCGAGGCTCGGTGAGGCGGCCCTCGCTGATCGGACTGGTTCCGGTGCTCGGCGACCTGGCCGGCGTATTCCTTTCGGGCTATATCCTCAGGGAGGCCGCGGGGCTCGGCGCCTCGAGAAGCATCCTCGCCCGCATGGCCTTTAACGTCGCGCTGGAAGGATTGGTCGGCATGATTCCATTCGCGGGCGACGTGTTCGATGCGGCCTACAAGGCGAACCGGCGCAACGTGCGCCTGCTGAACGATTACTGGCCGGCCGAGGCCGCGCGCTGGATCTGGAGCCTTCTCTGAAGAGGTGGAAGACCGGGATCCTCACTTTCCTCGCGACCGGGCTCGCGGTGCTGCTCATTGCCAACCTGAGCCTGGGCGACAAGCGCATCGATGAGCGCGTGCCGGCGCTCTACGCGGTCGAGGACGCGCAGTTCCTGCGCAGCATGAACGTGCTCCTCGGCGCGCAGCTCATGCCGGGCAACCGGGTGCAGGCGCTCGTGAACGGCGACCAGTTCTTTCCCGACATGCTGAAGGCGATCGCCGGCGCGCAGAAGACGATCACCTTCGAGACCTACATCTACTGGTCGGGCGAGGTGGGCGCCCGGTTCACCCGGGCGCTCGTCGAGCGCGCGCGTGCCGGGGTGCGGGTGCACGTGCTGTTCGACGCGCTCGGCAGCCAGAAGATCGACGAGGCCGACGTCGAGCAGATGAAGGCCGCGGGCGTGCAGGTGGCGAAGTACAACCCGCTGCGCTGGTACAGCGTCGTGCGCATGAACAACCGCACGCACCGCAAGATCCTCGTCGTCGACGGCCGGACCGGCTACACCGGCGGGGCCGGCATCGGCGACGAGTGGGCCGGCGACGCGCAGCGGCCCGAGCACTGGCGCGACACGCAGTTTCGCGTCGAGGGCCCGGCGGTGGCGCAGATGCAGGCGGCCTTCATGGAGAACTGGATCGAGGTGACCGGCGACGTCCTGCACGGCGAGGACTATTTCCCCGAGCTTCCCAGGGCCGGCGCGCAGCAGGCGCAGTTCTTCATCTCCTCTCCCGGAGGCGGCGGCGAGACCATGCAGCTCATGTACCTGCTGTCGATCGCCTCGGCGAAGGAATCGATTCTGCTCTCGGCCGCGTACTTCGTCCCCGACGACAACGAGGTGCGCATGCTCGTAGACGCGCGAAAGCGCGGCGTGCGGGTGAGCATCATCGTGCCGGGAAAGGTGACCGACTCGCCGGCGGCGCGCCGCGCCTCGCGCTCGACCTGGGGTGATCTGCTGCGCGCCGGGGTCGAGATCCACGAGTACCAGCCGACGTTCTTTCATTGCAAGGTGATGATCGTCGACCGCCTGTGGGTATCGGTCGGCTCGACGAATTTCGACACGCGCTCCTTCAGCACCAACGACGAGGCGAACCTCAACGTCTACGATCGCGAGTTCGCCGCAGCCCAGGCGAGGATCTTCGAGGACGATCTGAAGCGCTCGCGGCGCATCGCCCTGGACCAGTGGCAGGAACGGCCCTGGACCGAGAAGCTCTGGGAGCACAGCCTCGGCCTGCTCAGCTCCCAGCTGTGACCTAATGCACAGAAGCGCCTGCCGCGAAATAGGGATATTCTTTCGACGTTGGGTTCACCGAAGAGGATAGGCTCATGAAACGAATGATCCTGCTCGTCGCCCTCGCGATGGCCACGGCGGCCTGGGCGCAGGCGCCCGCGCCGAAGAAGGAGCCCGCCAAGGCACCCGCCCAGACCGAGGCGGCCAAGGAGCCTGCGAAAGCCGAGGTCCAGAAGCCGGCGACCGTGGCGAAGAAGTCGCGCAGGCAGCAGGACGCGCGTCACTGCCTCGAGCGCGGCAGCAACATCGAGATCATCAAGTGCGCAGAAGAGTATCTCTAGGACGCCGCAAACCCCGCGGCACGATCCCGGGGTGCCGCGCCGCGTCGAAATCCATCGGCACGTAGAGATCGGTCTTTCCGCGCCGCACAAGCAGGCCTACCGGGCCGTCGAGCGGTGTTCCGATCGCCTGGCTGAATTCCTCCACGCTGTAGATCCTGCTGTGGTTCACCCCGTAGATCACATCGCCGATGCGCAGGCCCGCTCGCTCGGCTGCCTTGCCTAGCTGCACAACGCCCAGGCCGTAGCCGAGCCCGATCGAGCTCAGCGTGGCCTTGGGGAGCTCGCGCAGGCTCAAGCCCACGCTGTCGCCGCCCTCGAGGGTGACGAGCCTGAAGTGCTCCTCGGCGGCGTCGCAGGCCGCGAGGGCGAGAACCAGTACCAGGACAGCCGGTAGCCGCATAGCGAGCACGATGCAAACTTCGAACCCGACGCGGGAGCGCAGATTGCTCGCGGTTTGTGCAGCAATTCGGGCTCGCAGCCCCGAATTCGGGTCGGCAAAGCCCCCGATTCATGCAATCGGTCGCGCTTCAATGGAAAGGAACCCGCATGGCCACTGTCGTCCGAGACAATGCGTATCACGAGCGCCGGCTCGGCGAGCGCCGCCGCGTCGCCTACCCGGCGATCCTGCGCGCCGACGGCATGAAGGTCTCCTGGGGCGGCATCTTCGGCGGCGTGCTGGTCGCGACCGGGCTGCTGTTGCTGTCGAGCGCGCTCGGCGTCGCGGTC
>DASZOS010000037.1:0-23052 GCA_035550695.1 Burkholderiales bacterium
GAGCTTCTTTTCCAGGCCGGTCATAAGTCGGCCTACGTCTGGTGCGAGAAGGAAACCGCCACGCACGGCCTGAAGGGCGTCGAGGTCTTCCATCACTACATGAAGCGGCTGTCGCAGCGCGGCTGGGGCCAGTTCCGCGTCGAAGCCGTCGACCCGCAAACCGGGCGCGCCCGGGTGCAGGTGCGTCATTCCGTATTCGCCATGGAACGCAGGAACGCCAGGTCCTGCTACATGTTCCGCGGCTGGTTTCCCGGCTCGCTCGAGTACGTCGGCACGCTGCTCGGCAAGCGGCTCAAGCTCACGGCAAGCGAAGTGCAGTGCGCTTCGGAAGGTCACCCGTACTGTGTTTTCGAGGTGGCACCGGACGTTTACAATCACTGATCCAAACCTGGGGGACATTGTCATGCGCGTCAGCAAGTTATTGATCGGAGTTTCCGCGCTGCTCGCCAGCGCCGCCGCCTTCGCACAAGCAAAATGGGATATGCCGACGCCTTACTCGGACGGCACCTTCCACACCAAGAACGCCCGCCAGTTCGTCCAGGAGGCGACCAAGGGCGGCAAGCTGCAGATCACGGTGCACAGCAACGGCTCGCTCATCAAGCATCCCGAGATCAAGCGCGCGGTGCAGACCGGGCAGGTGCCGATCGGCGAGATCCTGATCTCGGTGCTGGCGAACGAAAACCCGCTGTTCGCCTTCGATTCGAACCCCTTCTTCGCCAACGGCTACGACAAGGAGAAAAAGCTCTGGACGATCGCCAGGCCCTATATCGAGAAGCGCCTCGATGCGCAGGGGATCAAGATCCTTTACTCGGTGCCCTGGCCGCCGCAGGCGCTGTGGGCGAAGAAGCAGATCAACTCCATCGCCGACATGAAGGGCCTGAAGTTCCGCACCTACAGCCCCACCACCTCGCGCCTCGCGGAGCTCGTCGGCGCGATCCCGACCACCGTGCAGCTGCCTGAGGTGCCGCAGGCCTTCCGCACCGGCGTGGTCGACCTGATGATCACGTCGTCCTCGGGCGGCGTCGACACCCAGGCATGGGACTATCTGACCCACTTCTACGACACCGAGGCTTTCCTGCCGCACAACGTGGTGTTCGTCAACAAGGCCGCCTTCGCCAAGCTCGATGCCGCGAGCCAAAAAGCCCTGGTCGAGGCCGGCGCGCGCGCCGAGGAGCGCGGCTGGAAGATGAGCCAGGAGGACAACGCGCAGGCGATCAAGACGCTTGCCGCCAAGGGCATCAAGGTAGCGAAGCCCGATGCCAAGCTCGCCGCCGAATTTGCCGCCATCGGCAAGACGATCTCCCAGGAGTGGGCGAAGCGCGCCGGCTCGGAGGGCGAGGCGATCCTGAAGGCCTACAGCAAGTAGCCGCTTGATCCTGCGCGTGCAAAGGACGGCCTGATGCGGGCCGTCCTCGACTGGCTCTATCGCGCCTCGGGCGTGCTGGCGGGGGTCTTCCTCGTCGGCATCGCCCTCATGACGCTGGCGCAAGTCGGCGGCCGGGCGCTCGGCCTTGCGACGCGCTCGTTCGACGATTTCGCCGGCTTCGCCATGGCGGCCTCGTTCTTCCTCGGCCTCGCCTGGACCCTGCGCTGCGGCGAGCACATTCGCGTCAACCTGCTGGTCCATGGCCTGAAGGGCCGGGTACGTCGCGCGGTAGAGATCGTCTGCCTTGCCGCGAGCCTTTTCGTCTGCGGGTACTTCGCCTGGTACTCGATCGACATGACCTGGACCTCCTACAGCATCGGCGACGTCTCGCAGGGACTCGTCCCCGTGCAGCTGTGGATTCCGCAGTCGGGAATGGCGCTCGGGCTGCTGATGCTCGCCATCGCGCTCGCAGACGACCTCGTCGTGGCGCTCGGCGGCAGCCTGACGTCCTACGAGCTCGCTGAGGCGGCGAAAGCAGACGCCATCCCGTCCTTCGAGCGCTGAACGGCATGGATCAGCTCTGGGTCACCATCGTGCTGCTCGGCGCGCTCGCGGTGATGCTCGCGGCCGGCATATGGATCGCGATCGCGCTGCTCGCGCTGGGCTTCATCGGCATGGTGTTCTTCACCGACTCGCCCGCCGGCCTGCTGATGGCGACCACGGTCTGGGGCTCGAGCACGAGCTGGGCGCTGACCGCGCTGCCGCTTTTCATCTGGATGGGCGAAATCCTCTTCCGCAGCCGCATCTCCGAGGACATGTTCAACGGCCTCGCGCCGTGGATGGATGCGCTTCCGGGACGGCTCGTTCACTGCAACATCATCGGTTGCGGCATCTTCGCCGCGATCTCGGGGTCCTCGACGGCGACCTGCGCCACGATCGGCAAGATCACCATTCCGGAGCTGCGCAAGCGCAATTACGACGAGGCCATGTACATCGGCTCGCTTGCCGGCGCCGGCACGCTCGGGCTGATGATCCCGCCGTCGATCATCCTGATCGTCTACGGGGTCGCAGCCGACGTCTCGATCGCGCGGCTGTTCGTAGCGGGCGTGCTGCCCGGAATATTGCTGGTGGTGCTGTTTTCGGGCTATATCGCCATCTGGGCGCTGCTCAACCCGGGGCGCACGCCGCCGCGCAGCGTCCGCATGACCCTCTGGCAGAAGCTCTGGGAAGGCCGCTTCCTGATCCCCACCGTGCTGCTGATTGCGGCGGTGATCGGCTCGATCTACGCCGGGATCGCTTCGCCGACGGAGTCCGCGGCGCTCGGCGTGCTAGGCGCGCTGATTCTCTCGGCGAGCACGGGCGGCCTGAACTGGAAGACCTTCTCCGAGAGCGTGATGGGGGCGATGCGGACTTCCTGCATGATCGCCTTCATCCTCACCGGCGCAGCCTTCCTCACCGTCGGCATGGGGTTCACCGGGGTGCCGCGCGCCATCGCCGAGACGATCACCCGCATGGGGCTCACGCCGGGCGAGCTGATCGGCGTGCTGACGCTGCTGTTCCTCGTGCTCGGCTGCTTCCTCGACGGCATCTCGATGGTCGTGCTGACCGCGGCCGTGATCCTGCCCTCGGTCAGGGCGGCGGGCATCGATCTGCTCTGGTTCGGCATCTTCATCGTGCTGGTGGTGGAGGCGGCGCAGGTGACGCCTCCGGTGGGCTTCAACCTCTACGTCCTGCAGGCCCTGACGCGCCGCGACATGTTCTACGTCGCGCGCGTGTCGCTGCCGTTCTTCTGCCTGATGGTCGCCGCGGTGGCGATCATCTGGGCCTTTCCCGAGATCGTGAGCTACCTGCCCTCGAAGATGTTCCAGGTGAAATAGCAAGTCATGTGGGAATTCTGGATCGACCGCGGCGGCACGTTCACCGACATCGTGGCGCGCGCACCGGGCGGTGAGCTGCTGACGCACAAGCTGCTGTCGGAGAATCCGGAGCAGTACGACGACGCGGCGATCGCCGGCATCCGCCACCTGCTCGGCCTGCGCGCGGGCGAGCCCATCGATTCCTCGCAGGTGGCGAGCGTCAAGATGGGTACCACCGTCGCGACCAACGCGCTGCTCGAGCACAAGGGCGAGCGTACGGCGCTCCTCGTCACGCGCGGGTTCGGCGACGCGCTGCGCATCGCCTACCAGAACCGGCCGAAGCTGTTCGCGCGCCAGATCGTGCTTCCCGAGCTCGCCTACGAGCGCGTGGTCGAGATCGACGAGCGCGTCGACGCGGCCGGGCGAGTGCTGGTGCCGCTCGACGAGGCGGCCGCGCGCGCGGCGCTGGCCGAACTGAAAGAGCAGGGCATCCGCTCGGTTGCGATTGTGCTGATGCATGGCTACAAGCACCCGCAGCACGAGCGCCGGCTGGAAAAGCTCGCTGGCGAGGCCGGTTTCGAGCAGGTGTCGGTTTCCTGCGGGGTGAGCCCGCTCATCAAGCTCGTCGCGCGCGGCGACACCACGGTGCTCGACGCGTATCTCTCTCCGGTGCTGCGGCGCTACGTCGAGCAGGTGGCGGGCCAGATGAAGGGCGTGAAGCTGTTCTTCATGCAGTCGAACGGCGGGCTCGCCGAGGCCGGCCGCTTCTATGGCAAGGACGCAGTGCTTTCCGGACCGGCGGGCGGCATCGTCGGCATGGCGCGTGTCGCGGCTGCCGAGGGCCTGGACAAGGTGATCGGCTTCGACATGGGCGGCACCTCGACCGACGTATCGCACTACGCCGGCGAGTTCGAGCGCACGCTGGAGAGCATGGTCGCCGGCGTGCGGGTGCGCGCGCCGATGATCGCCATCCACACCGTCGCGGCAGGGGGCGGGTCGATCCTGCAGTTCGACGGCGCGCGCTTCCGGGTCGGCCCGGACTCGGCCGGCGCGAACCCCGGGCCGCTTTGCTATCGCCGCGGCGGCCCGCTGTGCGTGACCGACTGCAACGTGCTGCTCGGCCGCATCCAGGCCGCGTATTTCCCCAAGGTCTTCGGCCCGCGCGCAGACGCCGCACTCGACACGCGAGCAGTCGGTGGCGCATTTGCTGCGCTGGCGGATGCCGTAGAGGCGGCGACCGGACGGCGCCGCACGGCCGAGGACATCGCGGAGGGATTTCTGCAGGTCGCGGTCAACAACATGGCGAGCGCGATCAAGCAGATCTCGGTGGCGCGCGGCTACGACGTCACCGAGTACACGCTGGTCACCTTCGGCGGCGCCGGCGGCCAGCATGCGTGTCTCGTCGCCGAGGCGCTCGGCATGCGCCGCATCCTGGTGCACAGGTTCGCCGGCGTGCTCTCGGCCTACGGCATCGGCATTGCCGACCGAACCGCGATGCTCGAGCGCTCGGTCGAGCTGCCGCTCGGCGAGGACGCCGTGCCGGCGCTGCGCGATACGCTCGCCCGGCTCGAAGCGCAGGCGCGCGCGCAGCTCGGCAGCGAAGGCACCGCAGGCCGCGACATCCGGATCCATCGCAAGGTGCACGTGCGTTACCAGGGCTCGGACAGCTCGATCGAGATCGCCTACGGCTCGCTCGACGAGATGCGCAGCCGCTTCACCAAGACGCATCTGCAGCGCTTCGCCTTCCTCATGCCGGACAAGCCGCTGGTGCTCGCGCTCGCCTCGGTGGAAGCGAGAGCGGTTTCGGCGCAAGGCAGCGAATTGAGCGATCGCGCAGCGAAAGGCGCCGCGCCGGAGGGGCCGAGCGCCTCGGTGCGCATGTTCTCGCGCGGCGTGTGGCACGACACCCCGCTCTATGTACGAGACGCGCTCATCCCCGGCCAGAGGTTCGAGGGCCCGGCGATCGTCAGCGACGCGAATGCCACCACGGTGCTCGAGACCGGCTGGCGCGCCTGCGTGACCGGGCACGGCGGCATGCTCCTCGAGCGCACCGGCGAGGCCGGCGCCAGGCGCAAGCACGGCACCGAGCGCGACCCGGTAGTGCTCGAGGTGATGAACAACCTGTTCATGTCGATCGCCGAGCAGATGGGCATCCAGCTCGCGAACACCGCGCACTCGGTCAACATCAAGGAGCGGCTGGATTTCTCCTGCGCCATCTTCGATGTCGAAGGCAACCTCGTCGCCAACGCGCCGCACATCCCGGTGCACCTGGGCTCGATGGGCGAGTCGGTGCGCGCGGTACTGCGCTCGAACCGCGGCAAGCTGAAGCCCGGCGATGTCTACATGCTGAACGACCCGTACGCCGGGGGCACGCACCTGCCCGATGTCACGGTGGTGACGCCGGTGTTCGAGTCCGGCGGCAAGGAGATCCTTTTCTATGTCGCCTCGCGCGGGCACCACGCCGACATCGGCGGCGTGACGCCGGGCTCGATGCCGCCCAACAGCACCCACGTCGGCGAGGAAGGGGTGCTGTTCACCAACTGGAAGCTGGTCGAGGACGGGCGCTTCCGCGAAGCCGAGACCCTCGCCGCCCTGACGAGCGGGCCGCATCCCGCGCGCAACCCGCCGCAGAACATCGCGGATCTGCGCGCGCAGGTGGCGGCCAACGAGAAGGGGGCGCAGGAGCTGCTTCGCATGGTCGCGTACTACGGCATCGACGTGGTGCGCGCCTACATGACCTACGTGCAGGATAACGCCGAGGAAGCGGTGCGCCGGGTGATCACCGCTCTCAAGGACGGAGAGTTCCGTTACGGGATGGACGGCGGCGCGGTGATCCAGGTCAGCGTGCGCCTCGATCATGCGGCCCGCAGCGCGACGATCGACTTCACCGGCACCTCGCCGCAGCTTGGCAACAACTGCAACGCGCCGCGCGCAATCTGCACCGCGGCGGTGCTCTACGTGTTCCGCACGCTGGTCGACGACGACATTCCGCTGAACGAAGGCTGCCTGAAGCCGCTGCGCCTGATCGTGCCCGACGGCTCGATGCTCAATCCGCGCCCGCCGGCGGCGGTGGTGGCGGGCAATGTCGAGACTTCGCAGGCGATCACCGCCGCGCTCTTCGGCGCGCTGGGCACGATGGCCGCGTCGCAGGGCACGATGAACAACTTCACCTTCGGCAACGAGCGCTACCAGTACCTGGAGACGCTCGCCGGCGGCTCGGGCGCCGGCCCCGGCTTCGACGGCACCGCCTCGGTGCAGACGCACATGACGAACTCGCGGCTGACCGATCCGGAAATCCTGGAGGAACGCTATCCGGTGCTCGTGGAGGCGCACGCCATCCGGCGCGGCAGCGGCGGCGCCGGGCGCTGGCGCGGCGGCGACGGCGGCATCCGCCGCATCCGCTTCTTCGAGCCGATGACCGCGTCGATCCTGTCGCATAACCGCCGGGTGCCTCCGTTCGGCCTCGCGGGCGGCGAGCCCGGCGCCCTCGGCCGCAACGGCGTCGAGCGTGCCGGCGGCCCGCGCGAGGAGCTTGGCGGCTGCGCGAGCGTGGAGGTCGGCCCGGGGGACGTCTTCGTCATCGAGACGCCGGGCGGCGGCGGGTATGGCGCACCTTGAAGTATTCCATCCTCAGCCTCGCGCGTAACGCGCTGTCGCGCCACGAGCGCTGGCCGCAGGCCTGGCGCACCCCTGCGCCGCGGCCACGCTACGACGTGGTCATCGTTGGCGGCGGCGGCCACGGCCTCGCCACGGCGTATTACCTCGCCCGCCGGCACGGCATCCGCGACGTCGCGGTGCTCGAGAAGGGCTGGCTCGGAGGCGGCAACACCGGGCGCAACACCACCATCGTGCGCTCCAATTACCTGCTCGAAGCCAATGCGCACTTCTACGAGCTTTCGATGAAGCTGTGGGAGGGGCTGAGCCAGGAGCTGAACTTCAACGTGATGTACAGCCCGCGCGGCGTGCTGAATCTTGCGCATACGCCGGCGCAGCGCGATGCGCACCAGCGGCGCGGCAACGCGATGCGGCTGAACGGCATCGACGCAAAGTGGCTCGAGCGCGACGCGGTCGAGCGCATGGTTCCACTGCTCAACTGCTCCGACGACGCGCGCTTCCCGGTGATCGGCGGGCTGCTCCAGCCGCGCGGCGGCACGGTGCGTCACGATGCGGTCGCCTGGGGGTACGCGCGAGCTGCCGATTCGCTCGGGGTGGACGTCATCCAGAACTGCGAGGTGATGGGCTTTCAGCGCGAAGGCGGCCGGATCACCGGCGTGGAGACGAGCCTCGGTCGCATCGGCGCGGGCCGCATCGGCATCGCCGTCGCCGGCCACAGCGGGGTGCTGGCGGCAAAGGCCGGATTCGCCTTGCCCGTCGAAACGCATCTGCTGCAGGCCATGGTGAGCGAGCCGATCAAGCCGCTGATCGACACCGTAGTCACGTACGGCGCCGGGCACCTCTACATCAGCCAGTCGGACAAGGGCGAGCTGGTGCTCGGAGGCGACCTGGACTTCTATCCGAGCTACGCGCAGCGCGGCAACCTGGCGGTGCTGCGGGAGGCGGCGAGCTTCGCGATCGAGATGTTTCCCTGCCTAAGCCGGCTGCGCCTGATGCGCCATTGGGCGGGCGCGGTCGACATGTCGATGGACGGCAGCCCGATCATCGGCAAGACCGAGATACCGGGGCTGTATCTGAACGGTGGGTGGTGCTACGGCGGCTTCAAGGCGACGCCGGCTTCGGGTTATGTCTTCGCCCACACCATCGCGAACGATTCGCCCCACCCGCTGTGCGCCGCGTTCACGCTCGAGCGCTTCGCGCAGGGCGCTCTGCTGGACGAAAAGGGCGCCGGTCCTTTTCCGCAGCATCATTAGGAGGCGCGCATGCTATTCCGCTGTCCGCACTGCGGCGATCGAGACCATACCGAATTCAGCTACCTGCGCGAGTTCGACCCGGATGCCGCCGACGACACCCAGTTTCGCCACGTCTACCTGCGCCGCAACGAAATAGGCGCGCACCGCGAGATATGGCAGCACGTGTACGGCTGCCGCACGGTATTCGTTCTCGAGCGCGACACGGTGACGCACGCCGTCCATGGCTAGCCAGCCCTGGCGCCTCGCCTCGGGCGGCGCGATCGACCGCACGCGCACGCTGCGCTTCACTTTCGACGGCCGCGAGCTGCAAGGCCATCCGGGCGACACGCTCGCTTCGGCGCTGCTCGCCAACGGCGTGCGGCTGGTCGCGCGCAGCTTCAAGTACCACCGGCCGCGCGGCATTTTCGGCTGCGGGCCGGAAGAGCCGAATGCGCTGGTGCGGCTGCGCCGGGCGGGACGCGCGGAGCCGAACACGCGCTCGACGATGATCGAGCTGTTCGAAGGGCTCGAGGCCGAAAGCCAGAACCGCCACCCATCGCTCGAGTTCGACTTTGCCGCCGTGGGCCAATGGCTGGCGCCGCTCACGCCGCCGGGCTTCTATTACAAGACCTTCATGTGGCCGCGGGGCGGCTGGCCCTTCTACGGGCATTGGCTGCGCAGGCTGGGCGGGATGGGAACGGCCGGCCGGCTTCCCGACCCCGATCGCTACGACCAGCGCTACGCGCACTGCGACGTGCTGGTGGTGGGCAGCGGCCCGGCCGGGCTCGCCGCTGCCCAGGCCGCGCTTGGCGCCGGCGCTTCGGTGATGCTGGTCGACGAGCGCGACGCGCTGGGCGGCCACCTCCTCCATGCACAGGCGCGCATCGACGGCGCGCCGGCGAGCAAATGGATTGCGGCGAGCGAAGCACGCCTCGCCGCGCACCCGAAAGTCCGCATCCTGCGCCGCGCCACGGCTTTCGGCTGCTACGACCATGGCCACGTTGCGCTCCTGGAGCGCGTGGCCGACCATTTGCCGGCGCCGCGGCCGAATCAGCCGCGCCAGCGTCTGTGGAACGTCCGCGCGCGCCGCATCGTCGTGGCCGCCGGGGCGATCGAACGGCCGATCGTGTTCAACGACAACGACCGCCCCGGCATCATGCTGGCGTCCGCCGCACGCGCCTATGTCAACCGCTACGCGGTCGCGCCGGGGCGCAACCCCATCGTCTACACCAACAACGACAGCGCCTATGCGGCGGCGCTCGACCTCGCGCGGGTGGGAATTCGCGTGCGCGCGCTGCTGGACTCGCGTGCCGCGGTTGCGCCGAGGCTCTCGGCTGCCATGCAGCAAGCCGGCATCGAGCTGCGCACCGGCTGCGTCGTGTCCGGCGTTCGCGGTGCGCGCGCGGTCGAGGACGTGTTGCTCGACGGCGGCAAATCGCTCGACTGCGACGCGCTGTTCGTTTCCGGCGGGTGGAACCCGAGCGTCCATCTGCTCTGCCATCTCGGCGCCCGACCGCGTTACGACGAGGCGATCCACTCTGTGAAACCGGCCACGCTGCCGCCGGGCTTTCACGTCGCCGGCGGCGCGGCAGGCTCGCTCTCGCTCGCGCGGGCGCTGGATGAAGGCTGGCGCGCCGGTCGCGAGGCGGCGGCGGCCTGCGGATGCACTGACGAATCCGGCACTGCGCCGAGGACCGAGGCTGAAGAGCCCTGCGGCGCCGAGCCGCTCTGGGACATTCCGCGCGCCGCGCGTGACGGGAAAGCCTTCGTCGACCTGCAGAACGACGTCACCTACCGCGACATCGAGCTCGCGCACCGCGAGAATTTCCGCTCGGTCGAGCACCTCAAACGCTTGACCGCGCTCGGCATGGGCACCGACCAGGGCAAGACGAGCAACGTCAACGGCCTGGCGATCATGGCACGCCTGCGCGGCGAGGCGATCGATGCGGTCGGCACCACCGCTTTCCGCCCGCCTTACACGCCGGTCGCCTTCGGCGCGCTCGCCGGCCGTGAGCGCGGCGAGCACCTCATACCCGTGCGGCGCACGCCGCTGCATGCCTGGCACCTCGCGCATGGCGCGTTGATGACGAGCGCCGGCCACTGGATGCGGCCTCGCGCCTACCTGCGGCCCGGAGAGAGCTTCGACGGCGCCTGGCAGCGTGAAACGCGCGCGGTGCGAGGCGCGGTTGGAATTTGTGACGTATCGACGCTTGGCAAGATCGACGTCCAAGGGCCCGATGCTCTCGAGCTGCTGGAGCGCGTGTACTGCAACGGCCTGCGCTCCCTGCAGGTGGGCCGCGCGCGCTACGGCCTGATGTTGCGCGAAGACGGCATGGTGCTCGATGACGGCACGACCTCGCGCATCGGCGAACAGCATTACTTCATCACGACCACCACCGCCAACGCGGCGCGCGTGCTGCAGCATCTCGAGTACTACGCGCAAATGGTGTGGCCCGAGCTGCGCGTGCATGTCGCCTCGGTGAGCGACCAGTGGGGCCAGATCGCCGCCGCCGGGCCGCGGAGCCGCGATCTCCTCGCGCGCGTCGTGTCGCGCGGGCAGGTGGACGAGGCAGCGCTGCCGTTCCTCGGCGTGGTCGACGCCGCGATCGGGCCGGTTCCGGTGCGCATTTTCCGCATCAGCTATTCGGGTGAGCTCGCCTACGAGATTGCCGTTCCGTCACGAAATACCGAGACGGTGTGGAGCGCGCTTCTGGGGGCGGGACTCGAAGTCACCCCCTACGGGCTCGAGGCACTCGGCACATTGCGCATCGAGAAGGGCCACGTCGCGGGAGGCGAGCTCGACGGGCGTACCACCCCGGCCGATCTCGGGCTCGGCCGCATGGTGAGCAGGACCAAGCGCTTTGTCGGCGCGCGCATGCTCGGCCGGGTGGCGTTAGCCGATCCGCAACGGCGCGCGCTGGTGGGACTCGAGCCGCTGGATGGGAAGAGCCTGATCCGCGCCGGCG
The DNA here is from genome assembly GCA_035550695.1 of Burkholderiales bacterium. Lineage (GTDB taxonomy): Bacteria > Pseudomonadota > Gammaproteobacteria > Burkholderiales > SG8-39 > SCGC-AG-212-J23. Next base: position 11,036 of record DASZOS010000037.1, read on the forward strand.
CGCAGCTCGTGGAGCCGGGGGAGCGCACGCCGCCGGTCGCCATGCTGGGCCACGTGAGCTCCGCGACGTACAGCCCGACGCTCGGCCGCCCGATCGCGCTCGGGCTGCTCGCCGGCGCGGCCTCCCGAATGGGAAGAACGCTCGTGGCCGCGGCCCCGCTATTGAACGAAGCGGTCGAGGTGAAGGTCGTGTCCCCGGCCTTCTACGACCCGGAAGGTCTGCGGATGAAGCCCACGTGAACGTCGAGATTGAACGCGTCGATCAATCGCGGATGCGGATCGAGCTGATCGGCCGATTCGGCACCGCCGAGGCGCCGGGCTTTGAGTTTCCGAAAGTGAATCAGGTAGTGCGTAGAGAAGCGGTTAGCGTCTTCGGGGTGGCGCCGGACAAGGCGCTCGTCGTCACTGCCGACTCGTCGCGCGCGTATCTGACGGAAGGGCTAAGCGTGGTCGAGCTCACCGACGCGCGCGTGCTCTTCGAGATCTCGGGGAGCGATGCGCGGACACTGCTGGCAAAGGGAACGCCGTTTCCGGTCGAAAACGCGGCCTTCGACGCGAGCGCGTGCGCCATGACGCGTCTTGCGGGCATTGCGGTCCTGCTGGAGCCGCTCGCCGCCGATCGCGTCCGCCTGCACGTCGCCTCGAGCTATGCGCAGCACGCCGAGGAGTGGCTGCGCGACGCCGCGCTGGAAGAAGCCTAGCGCAACACCAGCGTCGGCACTTCGGAGTTGCGCAGCACCGCGGCCGTCTCGCTGCGGCGCCAGAGCGCCGCGAGCCCCTTGCGCGCGTGGGTGGCCATGAAGATCGCATCGCAGCCGTTGCGCCTGGCCGCCTCGACGATCGCCTCGTACGGCCGGTCGCACTGGGCGAAGTCCATGTCGCATTCGATGCCCGCGTCGCGGGCCCGCTCGATCGCGGCGGCGACCACGCGCTCGGCTTTCTCTCGCGAGCGCTGGTCGTGGTCGGCGAGCGACACGATGCGCCCGGCGAACACCTGGGCCTCGCTCGGCGGCAGGTACTCGGGCACGGCGGTGAACAAGGTCACCTTGGCGTGCGCCTCGCGCGCGAAGTCGATTCCGGCCGCTACCGCCTTGGCGGCGGTTTCGGAGCCGTCGGTCGGAATGAGGATGTGCTTGTACACGGCTGGACGCTCAGCGCTGCGCCGCGTCCTGGCCTTCGTACAACGAGGCCCAGTCGACGAACGGGTCGTGCGCGCGCGCGAGCGTGCGCTCCAGAAGACTCATGTGCTCGTCCTCTTCGGCCGCCATTTCCTTCGCCAGAGCGCGCAGCGCCGGATCGCCGGATTCGCGCTGCACGTGCGAGAAAAAGGCGCGCGCGCGTTTCTCGGCCTGCAGCGCGATGGCGAGCGCCTGGCGCGGCGTCATCAGCCGGAAGATGAGGTCATGCGCGGCCGTTTCCGGCGCGCCGGAGTCGAGCCATGCGTAATCGGCCGCGAGCCGCGGCAGCGCCACGCCGTCGGTACGGCGCTCGAGCGTCTTCAGGTGCTCGCTTTCGAAGGCGGCGAGCTTGCCGAACACCCGGGCGAGCTCGTCGTTGCCCTGGTCGGCCATGCGCGTTGCAAACTCGCGATAGCGCTCCGCCGCTTCGCGCTCGATTGCAATCGCATGGACGTACAATTCGGCTGCCGATTGGATTGTCACGCTGGCACCCCCTGACGTCTTGTGAAAGATACACGCGGCGCAGAGCGACTGTTTGACCCACGTCAACTACGCCGCGCCGGAAAGTTTTAACTTCTCAAGCCGCAAAGGTACTCGCGATGTTCAAGCACATCCTCATTCCCACCGATGGTTCCAGGCTTGCGGCAAAAGGCGTCAAGGCGGGCGTCAAGCTTGCCGCGTCGCTCGGCGCGCGCGTGACCGGGGCCTACGTCATTCCGCCGTACATGCCGCCGGTGTACGGGGAGGCAGCGGTCTACTACGTGCCGCAGCTCTCCGCCACCGAGTACCGCAAGAGCGCCGAGCGCGCCGCGAAGAAAGCGCTCGCCGCCGTCGCCATCGAGTGCGAGACCGCGGGCGTGCGCTGCGCCACGCGCATCGTCACAGCGGCGCATCCTTACGATGGGATACTGCGCGCGGCGCGCGCCGCCAGGTGCGACGCGATCGCAATGGCCTCGCACGGCCGCGGCGGCCTGGGCGGGCTGCTCCTCGGCAGCGAGACGAGCCGCGTTCTGGCGCACTCCAAGATTCCGGTCCTGGTGACCCGCTAATGGAAACCACGATGCATTACCACTATTTCACCCTCGAGCAGCGCGCGAACCTCGAAAGCGTCATCCGTTCGCAGATGAACGGGCAGCCGGCCCTGGCCGGCGCTCTCGAGCGCCTGCGCACCCCCGATTACGGGATCTGCGTGTGCTGCGGCGCCGAGATTCCGTACGTGCGCCTGATGGAGTTCCCGGCGGTCGAGCTCTGCAGCGCCTGCCAAAGCGAGAGCTAGAACCATGGGGTCAGAGCAAATGCCCTGACCCCGGACCTACGCTTTCTGCCAGCCGTCGCCCAGGCCGACCGGCGCGGGCGCGAGGTTGGCGATGCGCGAAAAGAGCTTCTGGAAGTCCTGCTCTTCGATTCCCGCGAGCGCGTCGCGGTTGCGTGCGAAAGCCTCGCCGATCGCACTCCAGTCTTCCGCATTGAGATAGCGCTCGGCCAGGGGCAGCAGCTCGGCTTCCTCCTTGCGCATGTGGTTCCAGTGGAAGTCGGCGTAGGCGTCGACCGCCGCGAGGAACTCGCGCGCGCCCTGCGGCCAGCCTTCCTCGAAGAACAGCAGACTTCTCTCGAGGTCGCGGACGAGCTGCCCGCCCTTCACGTGCTCGTCCTTCAGGTCGTCGACCAGCGCCTTGACCTGCGGCGCGCGCTCCACTAGTCGGGCAAAAAGCTGCTCGTCCTCTTTCGGATGGTGCAGCCGCTCCGGATACTCGTCGATGTAGCGCAGCATGCTGCGGAATACCTGGAAGCGCGGCTTGACGTGCGGATCCTGCGCGAGCTGCGCGAGATGCTTCAGCCCGAGGAGCACGGCCGAGATCGAGCGGTGCTCGTCTTTCAGGATGCGTATTGCCTCAGTCATGTCCTCTTCCTCTAGAAAGCATGCGCGAGTCCCCAGGCGCCGAAGCCAAGCACCGTGCCGCCCACGCCCAGGCGCACCGCGCGCCGCGACATCCAGCTGCGCGAGCGCGCAGCCGCCACGCCGGCGGCGAGGAGCCATGGAACCGTTCCCAAGCCGAAGGCCGCCATGCCGGCCGCGCCGCCCGCCGGGCTGCCGGCGAACGCCGACGCGGTGAGCGCGCCATAGACGAGGCCGCACGGCAGCCAGCCCCAGGCGAGCCCGGCGCGATATGCGCCGCCGAGCGTGCGCAGCTGCACAAGGCGAGCAGCGAGGGGCTGCACGCGGCGCCATAGCGGGGTGCCCAGGCTCTCCATCCAGCGCATCGGGCCTTTCAGGCCCGCGAGATGCAGCCCGGCGAAGATCAGCACCACGTTGGCGAGCACGTAAAGCGCGCTCTGACCGCCCGTCGCGTACCAGCCGAGGCCGCCGACCAAGCCGGCCGCCGCGCCGGCGAAGGCGTAGGTCGAAACACGGCCGGCGTTGAAGACCACCGTGTGCAGCCATCGCTGCCCGCGCTGCGCGCCAAACGCGGTGACGATGCCGCCGCACATGCCGACGCAATGCAGGCCGGAAGCGAGACCCAGCGCGGCCATCGCGGCGAGGAACGCGCCGTCCACCTCAGATCACTTTCGAGTACGTCGCGCGCTCGCGCCGCTGGCGCAGATAGCGGTCGAATACCATGCAGATGGCGCGCACCAGCAGGCGCCCTTTCGGCGTCACCACGATCCAGTCGGGCGCGATCTCGACCAGGCCCTCCTCCGCGAGGCGGCGCAGGTCGGCGAGCTCGTCGGCGAAGTACTTGCGGAAATCGACGAGGTAGGAAAGCTCGATCGACTCGATCGACAGGCGGAAATGGCAGATGAGCGCCTGGATGACCGCGCGGCGCACCAGGTCATCGGGCGTGAGCTCGATGCCGCGCAGCACCGGCAGCCGCCCGGCCTCGAGCGCGCCGTAGTACTCGTCGAGCTCCTTCATGTTCTGGTAGTACGTCGGCCCGACCTGGCCGATCGCCGACACGCCCAGGCCGATGAGATCGCCCGGGTTCGTCGAGTAGCCCTGGAAGTTGCGCCGCAGCTGTCCCAGCGCCTGCGCGATCGCCAGCTCGTCGGCGGGCCGCGCGAAGTGATCCATGCCGATGTAGAGGTAGCCGGCGCGCGTCAGGCGGCCGATGGCGAGCGTCATGATCTGCAGCTTCAGCTCGGCCGATGGCAGGTCGGCCTCGGCGATGCGCCGCTGCGGCATGAACAGGTTCGGCAGGTGCGCGTAGTTGTACAGCGCGATCCGGTCCGGGTCGAGCATCAGCACCTTGTCGAGCGTGCGATTGAAGGTGTCGAGCGTCTGCTTCGGCAGGCCGTAGATCAGGTCGATGTTGACCGAGCGAAAGCCGCTCGCGCGCGCTTCGTCGGCGACGCGCCGCACCACGTCTTCGCTCTGGATGCGGTGCACCGCGCGCTGCACCGCCGGATCGAAATCCTGCACCCCGATCGACAGACGGTTGAAGCCGAGCCCGGCGAGGAACTCCATGTCGCCCGCCGCGGAGTGGCGTGGATCGACCTCGATCGCGCATTGCGCCTTGGCGTCGCGCTCGAAGCGCCGGTTGAGCGCCTCCATGAGGAAGCTCATCTCCTCGCGCGCGAGGAAGGTCGGGGTGCCGCCGCCGAAGTGCAGCTCGGAGATCTTGCGCTCCTTGCCCAGCAGCTCGCCTATCAGCGCCAGTTCCTTATCCAAGTACTTGATATACTTGGTTGATTTTCCGTGGTCGCGGGTGACGACCTTGTTGCACGCGCAGTAGTAGCAAATGCTTTCGCAGAAAGGGATATGCACATAGACCGACAGCGCCTGGTTGATGCCGCCGATGTTGCGCCTGCCAAGCCATTGGCGCAGCTGCGCCTCGCCGAAGGCTTCCACGAAGCGGTCGGCCGTGGGATACGAGGTGTAGCGCGGTCCGCTCACATCGTGGTTGCGGATCAGCACCGGATCGATCACCAGCTCGGACGCAGGGTAGTGCATGTTGCCGACTATGAACGCTGAGCGCCCCGGGGCTTTGACTTCAGTCAAACAAAGCCTTTTCCGCCACCCCGCCATCCTTGGCGCGGGCGTGGCGGCGCTCGTCGCGCTGCTCGGCTCCAACATCGTCGCGTTCCTCGGCGGCACGCAGGCGCCGTGGCTGCTCGGCACGGTGATCATCGCCGACATGCTGGTGATCGGCGTCGGCATCCTGGTCGCCGCGCGCGAGGTGCTGGTCGCCGACGAGCGCACCGAGGCGACGCAGGCGCGCCTCGGCGCGATCGTCGACTCGGCGATGGACGCCGTCATCACCGTGGATGACGGGCAGAACATCGTGCTCTTCAACCGCGCGGCCGAGAAGCTCTTGCGCTGCTCGCGCGACCAGGCGCTCGGCGGCCCTCTCGAGCGCTTCATCCCGGAGCGCTTCCGCGCCGCGCACCGCGCCCACATCCAGCACTTCGGCCGCACCGGGGTCACCAGCCGCAGGATGGGCGACGTCACGACGCTGTGGGCGCTGCGCGCCGACGGCGAGGAGTTTCCGATCGAGGCCTCGATCTCGCAGGCTTTCGAGGGCGGCCGGCGGCTGTACACCGTGATCCTGCGCGACGTCACGCTGCGCAGGCACGCCGAGACCGAGGCCGAGCGCATGCGCGGCGCGCTCGACGCCGCGCAGGCACGGCTCGCGGCGATCGTCGATTCCGCAATGGACGCGGTCATTACCGTCGACGAGCAGCAGAACGTCGTGCTCTTCAACCGGGCGGCAGAGCAGCTTTTCCGCATCCGACGCGACCAGGCAGTGGGCACGCCGCTCGATCGCCTCCTGCCGCCGCGCTTTCGCGCCGGGCACCGCGCTTACGTGGATCAGTTCGGCCGCACCGGGGTCACCAGCCGCAAGATGGGCGACGTCACCACGCTGTGGGCGCTGCGCGCCGACGGCGAGGAGTTCCCGATCGAGGCCTCGATTTCGCAGGCTTCCGAGGGCGGCAAGCGCTACTTCACCGTCATCCTGCGCGACATCACGCTGCGCAAGCAGGGCGAGGACGCGCTGCGCGAATCGCAGCGCGAGCTGCGCGAGCTCTCCGCGCGCGTGCTCGAGGCGCGCGAGGAGGAAAAGACGCTCATCGCGCGCGAGCTGCACGACGAGCTCGGGCAGCTGCTCACCGCCCTGAAGATGGACCTCGCCTGGCTGCGCGAGCGCCTCACCGTCGACGGCGAGACCGCCGAAAAGCTCGGCGAGATGGGCGCAATGCTCGACCAGACGGTGAGCGCGACGCGGCGCATCTCCGCGGACCTGCGGCCGCTGATGCTCGACGACCTGGGCCTCGCCGATGCCGCCAACTGGCTGGTCGACGACTTCGCGCGCCGCTCGGGCGTGCATTGCGATCTCAAGCTCGAGGGCGACGGGCCGCTCGCCGAGGCGCCCAAACCCGTGGCCACCGCGGTCTACCGCGCGCTGCAGGAGTCGCTCACCAATATCGCGCGCCACTCGGGCGCGAAGCAGGCGTGGATCGTGCTGGCCGCGGAGGACGAGGCGATCGAGATGGAGGTGGAGGACGACGGGCGCGGCATCCAGCCCGAGGAAATCGGCAAGGCGCGCTCGCTCGGCCTGAAGGGCATGCGCGAGCGCATCAACTACCTCGGCGGCTCGTTCGAGATCGCGCGTGCGCCGCGCGGCGGCACGCGGCTGCGCCTGCGGGTACCGCTCGAGCGCGGGGCGGGCGCATGATCCGCGTGCTCCTCGCCGACGACCACAAGATCGTGCGCGACGGCCTCAAGCGCATTCTCGCGGCGAGCACCGACATCCAGGTCGCCGGCGAGGCGGCGAGCGGCGACGAGGCGCTCGCGCTGGTGAAGGCGAACGACTACGATGTCGCGATGCTCGACATGTCGATGCCTGGGCTCGCCGGCATCGACCTCATCAAGCGCCTGAAGCTCGAGAGGCCGAAGCTGCGGCTGCTGGTGCTGTCGATGCACGCCGAGCACCAGTACGCGGCGCGCGCGCTCAAGGCGGGTGCCTCGGGCTACCTCACCAAGGACAGCGCCGCCGAGCAGCTCGTCGTCGCGCTGCGCAAGATCGCTGCCGGCGGCGTGCACATCAGCGAGGCGGCGGCGGCGAGCCTGGTCGCGGGCGGCAAGCTCCCGCACGAGGCGCTCTCGGACCGTGAGTTCGAGGTGCTGCGCCTGCTGGTCGAAGGCCTGGGGCCGACCGAAATCGCCGCGCGCCTGCACCTCTCGGTGAAGACGGTGAGCACGCACAAGACGCGCATCCTCGACAAGCTGCACCTGGGCAGCACCGCGGAGCTGGTGCGCTACGCGCTCGAGAACAAGCTCGTCTAGCTAGAGTGAAGGGCTATGCTGCGGTGCTGGCCCGAATTCGGAAACGCTTGGATCGGGAACTCACGCCCACGAACGCGAGCAGGGTCGCCAGGAAGAGCCACAGCGTGGACGGTTCGCCGACGGGCACCGGAGGAAGGGTAATGCTTAGACCCCCAAATGACAGTATAGGCTTGCTCGGATAGGGGAAATTCGTAAACGGTTCCCAAGTTGTCACGCCCCCCGCAAATTCGCGGCGAATGTAGAGCGGCTCCAAGGTTATTGCGGCGGGATCATCCGTTAAATTGACGCCCACATTCGTCACGCCCGTGAAGGCGAGGAAATAGTCCTGCCCTTCGTCCAGCACGGGTCGCGCGGGAAAGTTGCCGAACACGAAATAAGTCGGGTGTATGAACCCGGGGTGCCCTGCGGTGGAAGATGCCACCAACGCTCCACCGGCGGATGGAAGATCGGTATAGATCGACAACCGGACGCTGGTCGGAGGACGGAAGCCGAAGTCCGTGGCCGCATTCTCAAGATAGAAAGTCACAGGCGGCGTGTAGAACCACCCCACTCCGTCTGGACCCCACCTCGGACAGGTGATCTCGTTGTCACACACTGAGGGCAAGCCCCAGTTGATCGAGTCGATGACATACGCACCCACACTATTCGCCGCGAGAAGGAGCCACGCAGCAAGAGCAATCCTTGATATCGCGTGCATGTATTGATCCACGCAATCTTCGTGCTAGTGCATAAGTCCTTAAATGCAAATGCCTTTCTTAGAGGCGCGTTTTGGCAAACCGTCGGGAAGCTTTACAGTTTTCGTCTTCGAAAACGCAAAATTCGGAACTAGTTATTTGAATTAACACAGGATTGTTGATGATCTGGTTCTGTAAAATAATCCTACGAAATCTCTGGTTGCGCGATGCGTGCCGGATGGCAGGCAAGTTGGCTAGCCGAACTTAGCGGATTCGAGGGGTCGACGCTGCCTAAGTAGTTGATTGATCAAGAGCGAGCGCTAAAAGGTCTTCACTACGTCAGGCCTTGCTGTGCTTGCCTGCGCTGCGGTGATTTTCGGTGGCGGCTGCGCCGGCAGCTCGAGCTTCAGGCGCTCGAGCAGCAGCCCGAGTTCGGGTTCGGGCTGGGTGTAGCGCGTGAGGGTAAGCTCGCGGCCGTCTGTGGTTGGAATGTGCACATCGACCATCTGCACCGCGGCGAATTTCTCCAGTGCGCTACGCGTACTGAGGCCGGGGGCGAGCGCCTTCAAGCGCCGCCCGAGCGTGACGTGCAGGCAGTAGGCAAGGAACGCCACGAAGACGTGTGCTTCGATGCGCGGCTGCTCCTGGTGGAAGATCGGCCGGATTGCTAGATCGCTCTTCAAGATGCGGAAGGCTTCCTCCACGGTCACCAGCTGCAGGTAGTAATTCCACAGCTTCACCGGATCGGTCTCGGTGAGATTGGTGCGCAAGAGGTAGCGGCCTTCGCGGCGCCGGGCGGTGCGCAGCTTTTCGCGATTGAGCTGGTAGGTGAAGCTACCTTCTTCTTTGGCCACCTGGATCTCGATCAGCCGCCAGGCGGCGGGCGCCTTGCTTTGCGCACTGCCAAGCTTCATGAGCAGCGCATCGCGCGTGAGCTTCATCGCGCTTAACTGCGCAAGCCGCGCCCACAGCCATTTGAGCTGCCGGCGGCGCATGGAGCGCTCCTTCGCCACGCGATCGTCGCTCTGGGCAAAGACGTAGAGCTCGCCCTCTTGCGCAAGCAGCTTCACCTTCACGCCGGGACGCGCTTCGCGCCAAGGCTTATCGACGAGCGAGCGCTCCAAGCGCGTGAGCCGCCCTTTCGGGGTGCCGACCAAGTACTGCACCGGCGGATCGGCCGCGCGCATCTCCGCGAGCACTTCCTCCGTGGGCACGCCCCGGTCCAGGCACCATACCCGCCGCGCTCTTCCGTATTTACGCTCAATCTTCTCCAGGAACGAGCGCAGCGTCGTGTTATCCACGGTGTTGCCCGGCAGCACCTCGTAGGCAAGCGGGAATCCCTCGGTGCTCACCACGAGCGCGATCACGATCTGCACGCAGTCGGGGCGATGATCCCGGCTGTAGCCGTGGCGGCGCTTGTCCTCGTCATCGAGCGGCGGATCGGATTCGAAGTAGGTGGAAGTGAGGTCATAGAGCAGCACATCGAAGGAGACATTGAACAGATCGCGCCAGCGCTCGGCGAGATGACTGAACAGCGCCTCCTTGTGCACAAGCAACCGATCATGACAGGCATACAACGTGTGGATCTCGGCCAGCGACTCGTCGGCCCCGAGCAGGTCCGCGAGCGCCGTTTGCCCAAACCAATGCCGGTGCAGCCGCCATTCGGCCCCCGGCGCGATCAGCCGATAAGCGACCAGCACGAATAGCACCTGATCCCAGCACGTGCGTTTGCGGCTCGCCGGCAGCCGCTCGGCCCAGAACTCATCGAGCTTGAGCTCCTGCCACAGCGTCAGCGCAAGCCAGCACGCGCCCCATTGCCGCGGCCGGCGCACCTGCAACTGCGACAGCCGCAGCCGCACGATCGACTCATCAGGCAGAAGCCCTTCGCAACGATCCTCAGGAAACAACGCCAGAGAACGTGGCGCGCGTTCGCCCTCTTCAAGTACTTCGATCGACTTGCGCCAAGCCAGCTCTTGCGAGGAGTTGATCTCGCCGAGATACAGCACATGCCGCTGCACCACGCGGCCGCGCGCCACGCGGCGATTCTCCACCACGCTCCAGTAGCAGTGTTCTTTGCCGTTCTTCTTGCGAACCGTCGCGCGCAGAAACATCGCGCGGCGAATTATGCGGAGCAAATGCGCCCGTGCACCAGAACCAAGGTCTTCACTACAAGCGCTTTCACCCTCGCGGCGCCCGCTCGCCTCAAGCGCACCAAAGACTTACATCGCGTCGCGACCCAGCCGCAGCCCGAAATCGGGGGCGAATCCGCTAAGTTCGGCTAGCGCACCAGGAGCACGGGAACCGTGGCGAGCGACGCCGCCTTGAGCGCCACCGAGCCGATGAGCGCATGGTGCGCGGCGCCCAGGCCGCGGGTGCCGAGCACCATCAGCTCCGCCTGCGTCTGCTCGGCGAGGAGCGCGAGCTCGGTCGGCGCGTCGCCCACGCTGAGATGCAGGCGGTGGGAGATGCCGGCGGCCAGAAGAATTTCACGCGCGCGGCTCGCCGCCGCCTCGCCCGCGGTGCTGCTCCACTCGTGGATGACGTCGTCGTGCGGCGGCAGCAGGCGCGCGAGCAGGCCGAGCGGCTGCTGGACGTACACGAGCTCGACCTGCAGCTCGCCGAGCCATGGGCGCCAGGAGGCGACCTGCGCGAGCGCGCGCAGCGCCGCCTCGGAGCCGTCCATGCCCACGACGATATTCAGCTTGGCGCCGAAGCGCGCCGGAAGGCGCGCCTCCGGCTTGACGAGCAGCGTCGGTACCGGGGACCCGTGCGCGACGCGCAGCGCCACGGAACCCAGGGGAAAGCCGTGCAGCGCACCGTGCCCGCGCGTGCCCATGACGATGAGGCCCGCGCCGAGCGACGGCGCTTCGCGCACGATGCTGTCGGCGGGAAAACCGAGGCGCACCACGCCTTCGGCGGCAGGAAGCCGCGCGAGCGCCGGGCGCAACTCCTCCGCGCCGGCCTCGAGCAGCGCCGCCTCGACCTCGCGCGCGTCGAGCAGGCTCTCCGGCCAGATCGTTACCGGCCGGGCCTGGACATTGAGAGCCGTGATGGCGAGCGAGGCTGCGCCGCGATATCCGGCGAGCAACTCCACCGCGCGCAGGGCGGCCGGGGAGCCGTCGAAGGGCAGGAGCAGCGGCACACGGTCCATTGGGCGCATTCTTACACGGGTTAGGAATCGTCCTACCCCGGAAGCAGCGCTTTCCGACGGCCTTTTCAGCCCCCGCCGATATTGCCGCGCCCGGGGCGGCGGCACACTGCCGCCCATGCAAGTGTTTCTGGTTGAAGACTCGCCCCTGGTACGCGATCGGCTGATCAGCCTGCTGGGCAGCGTGCCGGGCGCCCGGGTACAGGGCTGCGCGAGCGAGGCTCAGGCGGCGATCCGCGACATTCTCGCGTGCCGCCCCGACGTGGTGGTGCTCGATCTGAAGCTTGCGAACGGCAGCGGCTTCGACGTGCTGCGCGCGGTGCACGCGCAGGCGCCCGCGATCGACTTCTACATGCTTTCCAATTTCGCTTCCGAGCCGTACCGGCGTCTCGCCGGCAAGCTCGGTGCGCGCGACTTTTTCGACAAGAGCAGCGAATTCGAGCGCGTGCGCGAGGTGATCGCACGGCGCGCCGCGACCAACCCGAGTTGAATGAGGGAAAATGCCATGCCCGTCGTCGTCGCATTCAAACCGAGCCAGAAGGCCATCTTCATGAATCCGACCGAGATCCCGAACGGAGCGCGCAAGTTCGAGGTGACCTGCTCCAGCTGCAATCTGAGGGAAATGTGCCTTCCGGGCGGCGTCTGCATGGACGACCTGCAGCGCGTGGAGAACATCGTTTACGCGCGCCGGCGCGTGAGGCGCGGCGAGTCGCTGTTCAAGGCGGGCGACGCCTT
>DASZOS010000038.1:0-21949 GCA_035550695.1 Burkholderiales bacterium
TCACCCCGTTGGTCTCGAGGGTGCGCACCAGCGCGTCGGAGTGGGCACGGTCGCGCGTCTCGATCAGGAACTCGACCTCGGGCGAACGCACCGACGAAGTGCCGAAGATGCGCTGGTGCTGGATCTCGACGATGTTGCCGCCCGCCTCGGCGATCAGCGCGGCGACCTTGGCGAGGCTGCCCGACACGTCGGGCATGGTGACGCGCAGGCGCACGAGGCGGCCGTCGCGCACCAGACCGCGCATCAGCACCGAGGCGAGCACGCGGCTGTCGATGTTGCCGCCCGAGATCGGGATGCCCACGCGCCTGCCCGCGAAGCGCCCGGGGTGCTGCAGCAGCGCGGCAAGCCCGGCCGCGCCGGCGCCCTCGGCGACCGTCTTCTCGATCTCGATCAGCGCGACCACGGCGCGCTCGATGGTTTCCTCCTCCACCACCAGCACTTCCTCGACGAGCGAGCGGATGATGCCGAGCGCGGTGGCGCCGACGTCCTTCACCGCGATGCCCTCGGCGATGGTGTCGCCGCCGCATTCCACCGGCAGGTTGTTCAGCCGCTGGTACATCGACGGGTAGTTCCGCGTCTCGACGCCGTAGATCAGGATCTTTTCGTTCAGGGCCTTCGCCGCGGTGGCGATGCCGGAGACGAGCCCGCCGCCGCCCACCGGCACGACGATCACCTCGAGCTGCGGCACGGCTTCCAGCATCTCGATGCCGACGGTGCCCTGGCCGGCGATGATCAGCGGATCCTCGTAGGGGTGCACGAAGACCAGGTCGTCGCGCGCCGCGAGCGCGCGCGCGTGCCTGCCGGCCTCGTACAGATTCTCGCCTTCCAGCACCACGGTGGCGCCGTGCACCTGGGTGTTCTTGATCTTGGTGTTGGGCGAGCCCTTCGGCATGACGATGAGCGCCGGGATGCCGAGCCGCGCCGCGTGGTAGGCCACCGCCTGCGCATGGTTGCCGGCGCTCATCGCGATGACGCCGCGCCGGCGCTCGGCCTCGGAGAGCGAGGCGAGCTTGTTGAGCGCGCCGCGTTCCTTGAACGAGGCGGTGAACTGCAGGTTCTCGAACTTGAGGAAGACTTCCGCGCCGGTGAGCCGCGAGAGCGTGCGGCTGTGCATGCAGGGCGTGCGCTCGACCGCTCCCGAGATGCGCCGCGCCGCCGCGCGGATGTCGTCGATGCCGACCGGGCTCATTGACCGGCACCCGCTTCATCTGTACGATTCACTTGTACAAATGCAGGAGTGGTGGCCATGGCAAGCGTGAAAGTGAGTGAATTGCGCCAGAAGCTGCCTGCGTACCTTGCACGCGTGCGGCGTGGCGAGCGACTGCAGGTGACCGCGCGGGGCAAGGTCATCGCCGAAATTGTAGCTCCCACCGCCCCGGCATCCGAAGCCGACGCCGCCCGCGCCCGGCTGCGCGGCAGCGTGTTGCGCTTCGACAAGCCGCTCGATCCGGTGTTCGATCCGGCGGAATGGGATATGAATCGATGATCCTGCTGGATACCCACGCTCTCGTGTGGTGGGTTTCCGGCCTGCAGCCCCTCTCTGCCAAGGCGCGCCGTGCCGTCGCGGCGGCGCTCAAGCGCGGACCGGTCCACGCCTCCGCAATCAGCCTGCTGGAGATCGCGACTGCGATGCGGCGCGGACGCCTTTCGCTCGGCATGCCGGCCGATGACTGGCTCGACGACCTCGGCCGGCTCCCTGAGCTCGCGCTATTGCCGGTAACCGCCGATATCGCGCGGCTTGCCGGCGCGATGGGCGAGGAAATGCATGGCGATCCGATCGATCGCATCATCGTCGCCACGGCACGCGTGCTCAAGTTGAACGTCGTCACGGCGGACGCGCGCCTGCGGCGCTCGACGCAGGTCACCGTCATCTGGTAGGCCGTGTAGTCGCATCGCGACAGGGCTCGAGCAGTAGAATCGGCCCGCTCATGGACCTGCGTGCGCGCAGCACGGGCGAGATCCTTGCCGGCGCGAAATCAGCGGACGAGCAATTTCGCCTGCTCGTCGAAAGCGTCACCGACTACGCCATCTTCCTGCTCGACCCGGCCGGGCGCGTAGTGAGCTGGAACCCCGGCGCCGAGCGGATCAAGGGCTACGCCGCCGCCGAGATCCTCGGACGCCATTTCTCGCTCTTCTATCCTCCCGAGGACCGCGCCGCAGGCCATGCCGACGCCGCATTGCAGCGCGCCGAGCGCGAGGGCCGCTCGCAGTACGAGGGCTGGCGCGTGCGCAAGGACGGCACGCGTTTCTGGGGCGACGTCGTGATCACCGCGCTGCGCGGGCCGGGCGGCGAGCTGCGCGGGTTCGCCAAAGTGACGCGCGACATGACCGCGCGGCAACGCGAGCGCGAGAACGACCTGCTGCGCGCGGCGATGTTCGAGCGCACGCCCGCCGGCATCGCCATGGCCGATTCAGACGGCCGCTATGTCCAGGCGAACCCCGCTTTCCTGCGCATGCTCGGCTACAGCGCCGAAGAGCTCACGCGTAAGAGCGTCGGCGAGCTGACGCACCCCGAAGACGCCGGGCAGACCGGGCGGATCTTCGCCGACCTGGTGCAGGGGCGGCGCAACCAGGCCGACTTCGACCAGCGCTACATCGACCGCAACGGCCGGGTGATCTGGGCGCGCAACAGCCTCGCGCGGCTGCCCGATGCCGACGGGCGGCTGCGCTACGTAGTGGCGATGGTCGAGGACATCACCGAGCGCCAGCGCGCCTACGAGGCGCTGCGCGAGAGCGAGGCGCGGCTGCAGGCATTTACCCGGCACAGTCCGTCGGTGATGTATCTGAAAGACCGCGAGGGCCGCTACCGCTTCGTGAACGAGGGATTCCTGCAGCGCTTCGGGCTGCGGCGCGAGCAGGTCGTGGGCCATGGCGACGCCGAGCTCTTCGCGCACGACCAGGCGCAGTACCTCGCGGAGCGCGACGCCGAGGTGCTCGCGCGCGGTACGCCGCGGCAATCCGAGGAAACCGCGCACGACCTGAAGGGCGAGCGCCACAACCTGGTGTCGAGGTTCCCGGTATTCGACGCGGCGGGCGGTGTCGTCGGCGTCGGCGGCGTGGCGACCGACATCACCGAGGCCAAGGCGGCCGAGCAGGCGCTGCGCGAGCAGCGCATGCTTCTCGCCGAGGCGCAGAAGCTCGCGGGGCTGGGATGCTGGGAATGGGACCCGGGGAGCGGCCGCCTCACCTGGTCCGAGGAGCTCTACCGTATCTACGGCGTCGACCCCGCGGGCTTCCGGCCCTCGCTGGAAGCCTACCTCGAGCGCGTGCACGCCGAGGATCGCGCGATGGTCGCGGCGAGCGTCGCGGCCGGGCTCGTGGACCAGCGCGGCTTCAGCTTCGAGGAGCGCATCGTGCGGCCCGACGGCGCGGTGCGCCAGCTGCGCAGCACGGCCGAGGTGGTGCGCGACGCCCAAGGGCAGGTGCTGAAAGTCGTGGGCGCATGCTTGGATGTCACCGACCAGAAGCATGCCGAGGCGCTGCTGCGCGCGCTCACGCGCCGGCTGGTCGAGGCCGAGGAGCTCGAGCGCCGGCGCATCGCGCGCGAGTTGCACGACCGCGTGGGCCAGAACCTGTCGGCCCTCAACATCAACCTGGACATCGTGCTGCGCCAGCTCGAGGACGCGCAATCCAGGCGCAGGCTGGAGGACTCGCTCGCGCTCGTCGACGCGACGCTGCAGTCGATCGAGAACGTGATGGCCGACCTGCGGCCGCCGCTGCTCGACGAGTACGGCCTGGGCGCGGCGCTTGCATGGTACGCCGAGGAGTACGCGCAGCGCACCGGGATCGCGGTTTCGGTCGACAACGCGCACGATGCCGCGCGGGCGCTTCGTCCGGAGGCTGCCGTCGCCCTGTTCCGGATAGCGCAGGAGGCGCTGAACAACTCCGCGAAACACTCGGCGGCGAAGCGTATTAGAGTGCTTCTCGAGGATGAGGAGGACGCGATCGTGCTCAGCATATCGGACGATGGCCGCGGCTTCGCCGCCGAGCAGGCGCCGCGCGGCCGCTGGGGCATGACGACGATGCGCGAGCGCGCCGAAGCGGCGGGCGGCCGCCTGTCGGTCGAATCGTCTCTGGGAAACGGCACCACGGTGCGCGCCACGGTGCCGCTGTAAACATGATCAGGATCATCATTGCCGACGATCACGCCGTGGTCGCAGAGGGCCTGAAGCACCTCGTCGAGGCACAGGCCGACATGCAGGTGGTGTCGCTCGCCGTCGACGGGCGCGAGGCGGTGCGCCAGGCGCGCGACCTGCAGCCCGACGTGGTGCTCATGGATCTGTCGATGCCGGAGCTCAACGGCGCCGACGCCACGCGCGCGATTCTCGAGCGCGACCCGAAATGCCGGGTGATCGTGCTGTCCATGTACTCGGAGCGCGAATACGTGCGCCGCGCGCTGAAGGCCGGAGCGGCGGGCTACGTGGTCAAGCGCTCCGCGGCCAAGGAGGTCGTCGACGCGATCCGCGCCGTGCATTCGGGGCAGCGCTACCTCAGCCCGCGGGTCGCCGACGTGGTGCTCGACGACTATTCGGGCGTGGACCGGGACGATCCGCTCGCGCGCCTGAGCGCCCGCGAGCGCGAGGTGCTGCAGCTCCTCGCCGAGGGTCGCACCAGCGCGCAGATCGCCGAGCGCCTGTCGCTTTCGCAGAAGACCGTCGAGACCTACCGCGCGCGGCTGGTGGACAAGCTCGGCATCCGCGACGTCGCCGGACTCGTGCGCTTCGCGATCCAGCGCGGCATCGTCTCGCTCGACTGACGGAAAAGGGGTCAGGACCCTTTTTCCGGCGACGCACAGCTATCGGAAAAAGGGTCCTGACCCCTTTTCCGTCCCCTTTTTCCGGCGACGCACAGCTGTCGGAAAAAGGGTCCTGACCCCTTTTCCGTCCCGACCGAATGCGGAATTCGGGTTTGAATTATGACTCTGACCCCGAATTCCCGGGTGTCGGGATTTCCCCCACCACGATTGTCTCAGCCGCCTGACTGCCCCGCGGCGCGCGCGTGCCCTAGGATGGGCGTGTCGAGTTCGCCTGTCCGCCGATGCCCAAAACGCCAGATTCGCTCACCGTTGCCGCGACGCCGCCTTCCGTGCTGGTCGTCGAGGAGCACGATGAGATGCGCGGCGCGCTTCGCGCGTGGCTCCTCACCTCCTTCCCTCCCTTGAGGCTACGCGAGGCGCGCAGCATGGACGAGGCGCTGGGGTTCGCCGGGCAGGCGCTCGACCTCGCCCTGGTCAACCTGGAGCTTCCCGGCCCGGACGGCATAGAAGTGGCGCGCGTGCTGCGCAACCGGTACCCCGCGTGCCGGGTGGTGGTGATGTCGGTGAACGACTCGATGGCGTTGCGCACCGCCGCGCTGAACGCGGGCGCGGAAGCTTTCATCTCGAAACGCGACCTGCGCCTCGCGCTGCACCCGATCGTCTCCTCTCTCCTCAAGGCCCGATGAAGATCCTGATCGTCGACGACGACGCCAAGGACCTGCTGGCGCTGCGCGCGCTGCTGCAGGACCTGGACGCGGTCATCCATTGCGCGCGCTCCGGCGAGGAGGCGCTGCGCCAGGTGCTGAAGCACGAATACGCGGCGATCCTGCTCGACGTGTGCATGCCCGGCATCGACGGCTTCGAGACCGCGGCGGCCATCCGCAGCCTCGAGCGGCTGCGACGCGTGCCGATCCTCTTCGTCAGCGCGCACGGCGACCGGCGGGCGAAGGGACGGCGACGCGATCCCTATTGCGAATTCCTTCTCAAGCCGGTCGATCCGGACGTGCTGTGCAGCCGCGTCGCGGCGCACCTCGAGTCCCAGGGGTTTGCGGCGCAGCCCGATTTCGCCCCGCGCCCGCTGTCGGTGGCCAACGACAGCGGGCCAATATGACACGACTGTTAAATAAGGGGGCAGCTATAGTCCGACGCCCCGCCGCGACATAGCATCCATCCCGCGTTACCAACAAGAGGAGACGCCATGACCGGTTCGATACTGGTAGTCGACGACGAGGCGGCAATCCGCGACCTGCTGTCAGCCAACCTGCAGCGCGCCGGCTACAAGGTCATGTGCGCGGGCGACGTGCCGCAGGCCGAGGCTCTGGTGCGCGATTCGCGGCCCGACCTGGTGCTCCTCGACTGGGTGCTGCCCGGCATCCCGGGCCTGACGTTCGCGCGCCGGCTGCGCTCGGACCAGCGCACCAAGGATATTTCCATCGTGCTGCTCAGCGCGCGCGCCGAGGAGCAGGACAAGGTGACCGCGCTCGAAAGCGGCGCCGACGACTACGTGACCAAGCCCTTCTCGGCCCGCGAGCTGCTCGCGCGCATCAAGGCGGTGATGCGGCGCCGCGCGCCCCAGCTTGCTGACGACGTCGTCGAGATCGCGGGCCTGCGCATCGATCCGGCGGCGCACCAGGTGACCGCCCGCGACAAGCCGATCGATCTGTGGACGACCGAGCTGCGACTCCTGCATTTCTTCATGACCCATCCCGGGCGGGTGTTTTCTCGCGCGCGGCTGCTCGACGAGGTCTGGGGAGAGCACGTGTTCGTGGAGGAGCGCACGGTCGACGTGCACATCCGGCGGCTGCGGCAGGCGCTCGCGCCCACCGGGCACGACAAGCTGATCGAGACGGTGCGCGGCACCGGCTATCGCTTCAAGCCCGATCTCAGTACGGCGAACCTGGCAGCCTGAGTCCCGCGACCGCGGTTACTCCCGGCGGCTCGGCTCAGTAGGCATTGTTCTTCTGCAGCACGACGACGATGGTCTTCAGGATGATCTGCAGGTCGAGCAGCAGCGACCAGTTGCGCAGGTAGGCGAGGTCGCAGTCGATGCGCGCCTTCATTTTCTCGACGGTTTCGGTCTCGCCGCGCCAGCCGCTCACCTGGGCGAGGCCGGTGATGCCGGGCTTCACCTTGTGACGGATCATGTAGCCGCGGATCAGCTTGCGGTACAGCTCGTTGTGCGCGACCGCATGCGGGCGCGGGCCGACGACGCTCATGCGGCCCTGCAGCACGTTGATGAACTGCGGCAGCTCGTCGAGCGAGGTGCGCCGCAGGAAGGCGCCGAAGCGGGTGACGCGCGCGTCCTGGCGCGTCGCCTGGCGCACGTGCTCGCCGTCCTCGGCCACGGTCATCGAGCGGAACTTGTAGACGACGATGCGCTTGCCGTCGAGGCCGTAGCGGCGCTGCTTGAACAGCACCGGCCCGGGCGAGGAAAGCTTTACGCCGGCAGCGATGACGGCCAGCAGCGGGCTTATCAGCAAAAGAATCGCCGCTGCAAGAATGACGTCGCTTACCCGCTTGATCACGCCGTTGAAGCCGTAGAACGGCGACTCGCACACCGCCACCACCGGCAGCCCGCCGATGGAATCGACGCGCGCCTGGATGAGATCGGCGACGAAGATGTCCGGCACGAAATAGATCGATGCCGTGGTGTCGCGCAGGTCCTCGAGGAGCTTGAGGATCCGCGGCTGGGAGGCCATCGGCAGGGCGATGTAGATCACGTCGACGCCGCGGGTGCGGGCGTAGTCGGGCAGGGCGCCGAGCGAGCCGAGGTTCTCGCGCGGCAGGATGTTCTGCAGCCGGCTCGCCGCGCGGTCGTCGAAGTAGCCGGCGAAGCGGATGCCGAACATCGGGTTGTCGCGCAGCCGCCGGGCGAGGTTGCGGCCGAGGTCGTTGGCCCCGGCGATGACCGCGGTCTTCTGCAGGCCTTCCGCGGCGAGCACGCGCGGCCACAGCAGCGGCAGCGCGCGATGCGCGGCGAAAAGCGCCGCCGGCGTGGCGAGGGCCCAGGCGAGGATCACGCGGTCGTCGAAGGACCCGAGGGTGCGCGAGGACCAGCCCAGAAAGAGCAGCAGCGCCACGATCGCCGCCCAGCCGGTCGCGATATCGAGCGCGAGCTCGCCGGAGCTGCTGGTGTCGCGCGCGAGGCTCCCCGGAAAGGTCATGGCGAACACCAGCAGCGCGAGGATCAGGCAGGCGCCGTCGAAGCGCCCGCCGAAGAACGTGACCGTGGCGGCGAGCGTGCCTATCGCCACCAGCGGGTCGATCGTTGCCTGCACCAGCACGCCCGGTCCGGGCGGGGTGCGCAGCATCTGCGTGCGGCTTTCTCTGCTCGAATCCAAGGCCAAGGCAGGTTAGGGCATCGGCGTTCAATCATTGCGTTGCGCCGCCCCGCCCGTAATGGGCTCATCGGACTAGCTTTTCGGCCTTGCACCGGTCTAACGGATTCGTAATCTGACTCGACTATATTGCCTCACCATGCCACTCACCAGCGCTGACACACCGATTGCCGTCAAGTCGCAACCGCTACCCATGCCGCAAGACGGCGGCAACGGCGACGGGCGTACTGCGGCGGCCGATTTCCTGCAGATCGAATCGATCGTGCTCAATCTCGACGCGTCGCTGCGGGTGCACGCGCGCGCGCATTTCTTCAGCTGGACTCAGGGCCTGCTGCAGAGCCTCATACGGCACGAGCTGCTCATCTGCACGCTGTGCCTCGGCAAGCCGCCCGCCTTCCGCGCCGACGGCTTCTCGATGACCACGCCCGACCCGGCGATGTTCAGCGACGTGTTCCTGCGCGACAACGCCGTTGCGCCCGCGCTTCTCAAGGCTTGGGAGGAGCGCCGCTACCAGCCGCTGGTGTTCGAGACGGGCAACGGCCCGGTTCCGAACGGCGCCTTCACGCGCGAGCTCGAGCGCCTGGGGGCGACGCAGCTGATGGTTCACGGGCTGCACGACTCCGACGGGCGTGCGGTGAGCCTGTTCGTCTTCGCCTGCCGCCCGGGAAGCATCGGCGCGCGCCAGGCCTACCTCGCGCAGCTTCTCGCGCCGGCACTGCACGCGGCCTGGGTGCGCACGCAGATGCAGCGCCGCGCCGAGGCCGGCGGCGCCGGCGACAAGGCCGTGAGCCACAGCGTGCTCACGGTGCGCGAAGAGGACATCCTCAAGTGGATCTATCTCGGCAAGAGCAATTTCGAGATCGGCGCGATCCTCAAGATCAGTCCGCTCACCGTGAAGAACCACGTGCAGAAAATCCTGCGCAAGCTGAACGTCGTGAACCGCACGCAGGCCATCGGCAAGGCGCTCGAGCTGCGCATCCTCAACCCCTGACCGGGGTCAGAGCATCTGCTCTGACCCCAGGCGTCCGCCGGCGTTGGTCGCCTTGCGGATGGCGCCGATCACCGAAGGCTGCAGCACTTCCTCGAAGAGCCCGGCATACGCGCGGATCCGGGCATCGCCGTCGTTACCCAAGGCAAGAAACTCCACGTGCGGCGTGATGAGGGTGTCGGCACGCTTGCCCATATTCGCGGAATAGCTCGACGATTCATATCCCTGCGGATATGCCGCGAGGCCGGCGCGCACCGGATTGAGCTCGATGTAGCGATAGCAGGCGAGCAGGTAACGCGCGGAGTCGATCACGCAGGAACGGAAGCGCCCTTCCCACAGCGTGCCGCTCCTGTTGTAGCGCCGATTGAAGTGCCGCACGTAGCGCTGGCCGAGATTTCTCATCAGCGCCGCGCAGGCGCCTTCGGACGAGGGCGTCAGCAACAAATGCACGTGGTTCGGCATGAGGCAATACGCGTGCACCAGGCAGTCCGACTTCGGAGCGAGTTCGCGCAGGAAAGCAAGGTAAAGCGCCTGATCGCCCGGCGCGCGGAAGCACGCGTTGCGATTGTGTCCGCGTTGGATAACGTGCATCGCGACGCCGGGAAGCACGAGTCTCGGTTGCCGGGCCATGAGCGCAGAACGCGACTCCCCCTCGTCCGGTTGACTACGGGGACGGAGCAGTTGCTCTGACCCCAGCTTGTTTCATCTAGTCCGTACGGACGATCGCGCGCAGCGCCGGGCGGCTCAGCGCCGTAATAGACCCGACCTAGGATGACGGGGCTCCATGAAAACACTGCTCGCGATTGCATTCGCCTTCTGCGCCTTGCCGGTGACGGCGGGCGAGAGCACGCGCAGCGCGCTGCCCGCAGCGGCGCCGCAGCCCGGGATGTATTCCTTCGCCGACGTCTACCGGCTCACCGTGTCGGGCGCCGCGGCGGAGAACCTGCCGGCGCTCGCGCTGAACGGCGCGCCGGCCCGCGTCGCCTCCGCCGTGCCCGCTCCCGGAGCCGAGGCGGCGTTCTCCATCGCCGGCGTGCCCGAGCCGCGCGGCTGGCTGCTGCTTTCCGGACTGGCGCTCGCGCTATGGGTCGCGCGCCGCCGCCTGGGCCATTCCCTTTGATGCCGGGCGCCTGGAAAATCGCCGGCCTTGTCCTGCTCGCTGCCGTCCCGGTCGGCTGCGAGTACGCCGAGGCGAACCGCGGCGCGCAGGTCGCGGCGAGAGTAAACGGCGCCGAGATACTCGTGCACCAGGTGAAGAGCGCCGGCGGCGCCGCGCAGGCGCTGGAAAAGATCATCGACCGCGAGCTGCTGGTGCAACAGGCCCTCGCGGCCGGCCTCGAGCGCGACCCGCAGGTCGCGCAAGCCATCGATCAGGCGCGCCGCCAGGTGCTGGCGCAGGCCTGGATTGCGCGCGCCGCGGGCGCCGCGGCGAAGCCCGCTGCCGAGGAGATCCAGGCTTTCTACGACGAGAACGAGGCGCTGTTCGCGCGGCGCCGCGTCTACCGCCTGCAGGAGCTCGTGGTGTCATATCCCGCCGAGATGCTCGAGGCGCTGCGCGCCCAGGCCGAGCGCGCCTCGAGCCTGGAGGACGTCGCCGGGTGGTTGCGCGCGCGCAGAGCGAAGTTCAGCGAGGTGCTCGTCACGCAGCCGGCCGAGCAGCTGCCGCTGCGCTACCTGCCGCAGCTCGCGCGCATGAAGGACGGGGACATCGCGGTGTTTCCCTCTCCCTTGGGCGCTTCGGTGATTCAACTGGTGCACGCCAGCGACGCCGCTTTGAGCGCGCAGCAGGCAGCGCCGGTGATCGAGCAGTTCCTGGCGGGGCGCAAGCGCATGGAGCTGGCCGCAGCCGAGGCGCGCAAGCTGCGCAGCAGCGCGCGCATCGAATACGCAGCACACATCAAACGGTGATTGAGAAAAGGAGCTCGAGCGAGGCGATATGAGACAAATTCTATTGATGCTGTTGCTGTGCCTGGTTGCCGGCCCGGGATTCGCGCAATCGGGCCAGAAGCTCGGCGTGGGCGATGCGGTGCGGGTGACGGTCTTCCAGCAGCCCGATCTCACGACGGAGACGCGCATCAGCGAGCAGGGCGCGATCCTGCTGCCGCTGGTCGGCCAGGTGAAGCTCGCGGGCCTGTCGACCACGCAGGCGGCGGCGCACATCGGCGAGGCGCTCAAGCGCGGCAAGTTCCTGAACAATCCGCAGGTGCAGGTGGCGCTGACGACGGTGCGCAGCCGCCAGGTGTCGGTGCTCGGCCTCGTCGCCCGCCCCGGACGCTATCCGCTGGACGAGACGAGCTCGCATCTCGCCGACGTGGTCGCCGCCGCGGGGGGCGTGCTGCCCACCGGCTCCGAGACCGTCACCGTGAAGCGCGACGGCAAGGAGCAGAAGGTCGATCTCCTCGGCAAAGGTTTCCCGCTCAAGGGCGGCGAGACCATCTACGTCGAGCGGGCGCCGGTCTTCTACATCTACGGCGAAGTGCCGAGGGGAGGCGCCTACCGCCTCGAGCCCAACATGACCGTCATGCAGGGCATCGCGGCGGGCGGCGGCCTCACCCCGCGCGGCAGCGATCGCAGGCTGAAGCTGCGCCGCGCCTCCGGCGAGGGCAAGTACATCGAAACCGACGCCAACCTGCAGGACCGCGTGCAGGCCGACGACGTCATCTACGTGAGGGAGTCCCTTTTTTAGGGAGAACGTGATCATGGACATCAGTCAATTCCTCCTTGCCCTGCGCGCGCGCCGAAAGGCGTTCGTGATGGCGCTCCTCGCGACGATCGTCGCCGCAATTGCGGTAGCGCTGGTCGTGCCCAAGAAATACACCGCGCAGGCGACCTTGCTGGTGGATGCGCGCGACGAGCAGGCCATGAGCCCTACCCGCGCGCCGATGGGGGTGCGCGAGCGCGCCGCGTACATCGGCACGCAGATCGAGCTCATCCAGAGCGGCCGGGTCGCGGCGCGGGTGGCGCGCGACCTGAAGCTGCCGCAGAAGCCGGAAATGCGCGAGGCGTTCGAGCAGGACACCGGCGGCGTCGGGCCGATCGACGTCTGGATCGGCTCAATGCTGCTCAACAAGCTGAAGGTGCGCAACTCCGCGAGCAACCTGATCACGGTGGAGTACTCCGCCAAGGATCCGAAGTTCGCTGCCGAGGTCGCGAACGGCTTCGCAGCCGCCTACCACAAGGTGGCGCTCGAGCTGCGCACCGAGCCGACGCGCGAGGCGGCCGTGTGGTTCGATGAGCAGCTGAACCGGCTGCGCGCGCCGGTGTTGCAGGCGCAGAACAAGCTCACCGCCTTCCAGAAAGACAAAGGCATCGTCGGCACCGACGAGCGCCTGGACATCGAGTCGGCCCGGCTCGCCGAGCTCTCGACGCAGCTGCTCACCGCGCGCAACGCCGCGTACGACGCACAGGCGCGCCATAGGCAGGCCTCCCAGCTCCTGGCGAGCGGCGGCTCGCCCGACGCGCTTGCCGAGGTGATGGCGAGCCCGGCGATTCTCGCCGTGAAAGCCGATCTCGCGCGCGCGCAAAGCCTGCTGCAGACGGTGAGCACCGATCTCGGGCCGAACCATCCCGTCTATCAGCGGCACGCTTCCGAGGTGAAGGCGCTGCGCGACAAGGTCGCCACCGAGATGAAGAAGATCGTCGCCGGCCTCGGCAATGTCGTGGAGCAATCGCGCAAGCGCGAGCAGGAGCTGCAGGCGGCATATGAGTCGCAGCGCAAGCGCATCGTGCAAGCGAAAGACGTGCGGGCCGAGCTGGCGGTTCTCACGCGCGAGGTCGAAAGCGCCCAGAGAGCCTATGACGCCGTGCTGGCGCGACACGTGACCACGCAAATCGAGAGCCGGGCGAGGCAGGGCGACGTAGCGCTGCTCACGCCGGCCGTCGAGCCGGCGAAGCCGGCAAATCCGCCGCTCCCGCTCATCGGCGCGGCTGCGATCGTTCTCGGCCTGATGCTCGCCGCGGTCATGGTCTACGTGCTCGAGACGCTCGATCGCCGCGTGCGCTCGCGTTTCGACCTCGAGTCGCGCATCGCCGTGCCCTCGCTCGGTCAGCTCTCGAGGTGGCAGCCGCTCGCCGGCAGGCTGCTTCCGGCGCCGATGACTGCCAAAGCCCTTCCACACCCCTGGTGAGATCCCCATGCTACTGAAACCGACTGAGAACGTGCTGCCGCTCGAGGCCCCGCCCGCCCGCGGCTTCGGGCACACCGGGCGCCACATCGGCGCCATCCTGATGGACGAGGGCAAGCTCACCGCCTCGGACGCCGAGCAGGTGCTCGCGCGCCAGCGCGAGCTGGGATGGCGCTTCGGCGAGGCCGCGATCGAGCTCAATCTCATCACCGACGCGGACTTGCGGCAGGCGCTCTCCAAGCAGTACGAGTTCCCCTACCTCGTTTCCGGGCCCGACGGGGTGGCGAAGGAGCTGATCGCCGCCTGGGACCCGTTTCACCCGGTAGTCGAGGAGCTGCGCGGCGTGAGAACGCAGCTCCTCATCCGCTGGTACAACCCCGAGGCGGGGCATCGCACGCTCGTGGTGGCGAGCACCCACGCCCGCGAGGGACGCAGCTTCGTCGCGGCGAACCTCGCCGTGGTCTTCTCGCAGCTCGGGCACCGGACGCTGCTCGTCGATGCCGATTTCCGGGCGCCGCGCCAGCAGGCCATCTTCAACATCCCGGACCGCTTCGGCCTGTCCTCGGTGCTGTCGGGCCGCTCGGACCTCTCCGCCGCGGCGCCGGTCACCGGACTCACGGGGCTCGCGGTGATGCCCGCCGGACCGACGCCGCCCAACCCCCTTGAGCTGCTGTCGCGTGCGAGCCTCGCCACCCTGCTCGGCAGGGCGCAGGCGGAATACGACGTCATCCTGGTGGACACGCCGCCGGTGAGCGAGTACGCCGACGTGCAGGCCATCGCGTACCGCGCGGGCGACGTCCTGCTCGTCACGCGCCAGAACCACACGCGGATGGCGGACACCGAACGCGCCACGCGCGATCTGTCCGGCGCGAGCGCGCGCATCGTCGGCACCCTGATGAACGCTTACTGACCCGAGCGGCCGCCCCCGCCATGCCGGCGACTTCCCTGCGCTACGACAGCACGACGAATTACAGCCCGGTGGTGATGGCTGTGGCGATGCTCGCGCTCGCCCTGGGCTGCGGCTACGTGCTTGCGGTGGGCGAGCTGACCGGGCTGTACGTCGCCCTGTCACTCATCTGCGTCGTCGCGGTGCTGTTCGATTTCCGCGCCGGCGCGGTGCTGCTCGTGCTCATGCTGCCGATGTCGGCAAGCGCGCTGTTTCCACACAGCATGATGGGCATCACCGGCCTCAACCCGCTGAACCTGCTCCTTCTGGCTACGGTCGGTTCGTATGTGCTCCACGGGCGGTTGCAGCGGGCAGGGCCGGTGCTCGACAAGCCGCTGGTATGGCTCTACATCGTGCCAATCGCCTTCGCCGGCGTAGTGGGCATGCGCCACGTCAGCGAAATCCCGGCGGTTTTCTACGAAATCGACGCGTTGACCTACGCCACCGCCAGGCAGTACCTGCTCGCCACGGTGGTGAAGCCCATGGTGATCGTGGCGATTGCAATGATGGCCGGCGCTGCCGCCGCCAGGTCGCAAAAACCCGAGCGCTTCATTCTGCCGATCGCGCTGTCGGTGTGGCTGATCGGGCTCATCCACATCGGTTTCGTGATCTCCCAGGGGCCGTCGCTCGCCACATTGGCCTCGGCAGACGAGCGCGGCTTCTACACGCCGCTCGGCATGCACGCCAACGACCTCGGGCGGCTGCACCTGTTTGCTTTCGCGCTGCTGCTTTTCGTCTGGGCCGAATCCAAGCGCCCCGGCATGAGGCTGTTTCTGCTGCTCACGCTCGTCGTGCTGAGCACCGCCCTGGTTCTGACGTTTTCACGGGCAGCCATCGCCGGCGCGATCCTCGTGGGCGCGCTGTTCGTGACGTGGAAATTCAACGCGAGAACGCTGTCGCTCGCCGTGATCGCGATCGTGCTCGTCGTGCTGCTCGGCGCGGACGTTATCTACTCCCGCATGACGCTCGGCTTCGACGAGGGGGCCAACGCCGTCACCGCGGGGAGAATCCAGGGCCTGTGGCTGCCGCTGCTGCCGGAGGTGCTGAAGAGCCCGCTGTGGGGTAGCGGGCTCGATTCGATCAAATGGTCGTACCCCATGCAGATCGAGGCGCTGCGTCCGACAAGCCACCCGCACAACGCCTACCTCCAGACGCTGCTCGACATGGGGATCATCGGGCTTGCGCTGCTTCTCGCCTACTACGCGAAGGTGTGGAAAGGATTCCGCGCCCTGGGCAGCAATGCCTGGCTTACGCCCGAAATGCGCGGCTTGTTCCAGGGAGCGACCGCCGCACTGCTCGCCTTTTTCGCCACCGGCCTGGTGGGAAGCAGCCTGAGGCCCGAAGCGGAGTCGGCGTACCTGTGGCTCGCCATCGGGCTCCTGTACGGCGTGCGCGGCCGGAGGCCTGCAAGCTAGATGTCCATCGCGAGGATGAGCGGTCCGGGCGCCGCCGCGCAAGGGCGCCCGCGGGAAGCCGCGCGCGCGCCGAGAACCCATGCGCCCCGTGCCCGGCCGTCCTTGTGCTTCGTGGCGCCCCACGCCTGGCCGGTGTTCTCCGGCGATACGCGTATCGCCGAGATCGGCGGCGCCGAGGTCCAGCAGAGCATTCTCGCGCGCCTGTTCGCGGCCGGCGGCTACCGGGTTTCCATGATCTGCCTCGATTACGGGCAGCCTGATGGCGCCGTGGTCGACGGGGTGACGGTGCACAAGGCGTACCGCTGGGAGGCCGGTGTGCCGGTGCTGCGCTTCCTGCATCCACGCCTCACCAGGATGTGGCGCGCGCTGGGCGACGCGGATGCCGACATCTACTACTGTCGCTCGGCGGGAATGCTGGTCGGCCTCGTCGTCGAGTTTTGCCGCCGGCATGGCAAGCGCTCGATTTACGCCGGGGCGTCCGACATGGATTTCCTTCCGGCCCTGCGGAAGAAGATCCGGTATGCGCGCGATCGCTGGCTCTTCCGCCGCGGCCTGGCGCGCGTCGACCGGATCGTGGCGCAGAACGAGGCGCAACGCGCGAGCTGCCTCGCAACCTACGGACGCGAGGCGCACGTCATTCCGAGCTGCTACCAGCTGCCCGCGGCGAGCGCCGCTCGCCGCACCCTGCGGGATAGCGTGCTGTGGGCCGGCACCTTCCGCGCCGACAAGCGACCCGAGCTGTTTCTTCAACTCGCCGCGCGGCTGCCGCAGCGCCGCTTCGTCATCGTCGGCGGCCCTGGCCGGGGCGAGGCGGCGCTGTTCGAGCGCATCCGCCGCGAGGCGGCGCGCTGCGCCAACGTCGAGGTCACCGGTTTTCTGCCGCTCGCGCAGGTCGAGAGCCGCTTCGACGCCGCGCGCGTCTTGGTCAACACCTCCGTCTACGAAGGCATGCCGAACGCGTTCCTGCAGGCCTGGGCGCGCGGCGTACCGACGCTCGCGACCGTCGACGTCGGAACGCCGGTGCACAAGCAGTTCGCAGGGGTCGAAGAAGGCGCGCGCGAGATCGAGGCTCTCTTCGCGGACCAGGAAAGCTGGGTGCGCGCCTCAAGGCGCTGCCGCGAATACTTCGAAGCCAACCACTCGGGGGCCGAGACGCTCGAGCGCTACGGCCGCCTTTTCGACGAGCTCGGCGCATGACTTCGGCAGCCAACGCGGCATCGCTGGACAGGCTCAAGCGCCGCGCGCTGTCGCTCGGCGCCGTCAAGGCGTGCAACCACGCGATCCAGTTCCTGCTGCCGGTGCTGCTGGTGCGCTGGCTCGACTCGGCGACTTTCGGCGAATACCGGTTGCTGTGGCTTGCGGTGGGCACCGTCATGACGGTCGCCACCCTCAACATGTGCGGCACGCTCTATTTCTTCGTGCCGCGCTCCGAGCCGCGCCGCAAACGCCTGTACATCCATCAGGCGCTGCTCTACCTCGCGGTTGCCGGCGTCGTTTTCGGTTTTCTGGTGAGCCCGGCGAATCCCATTCTGCCGGCGGCGATGCGACCCCTGGGGCAGTACGGATTGCTCGTGCCGGCGTTCGTTGCGCTGTGGGTTCTCGGGATCCTGCTCGACCACCTCCCCACCGTAGACGAGCGCATCTCCTGGCAGGCGTACGCCACCGTCGGCGTCACCGGGCTGCGCGCGCTTTTTACCGGGCTCGCCGCGTGGTTCACGGGCGAGCTGCAGGTCATGCTGTGGACGCTCATCGTGGTGGTGCTCTTCAAGGTCGCGCTGCTCGCCTACTACGTTCGCCGCCACCATGGCCTGGGGCCTCCCTGGTTCGAGCGCTCGGCCGCCTCCCAGCAGTTCCGGCATTCCGCGCCCCTTGGGCTGAACAGCGCTTTCTACGGGCTGCGGGGACAGGCGGACCAGTGGGTGGCCGCAAGCCTGTTCGCCCTGTCGAGCTTCGCCGCCTTTTCCATCGCCGCGGTAGTCGGGCAGTTGATGCACCTCCTGCGCACCTCGGTGATGGAGGCGTTCCTGCCGAGCATGAGCCGGCTTCAAGCGAGAGGCGACGTCCGCGGCATGCTTGAAATGAACAGCCGCGGCAATGTGATGGTCGGCAAGCTCATGTACCCGCTGCTCGCGTTCGGATTCGCATTCGCCCCCGAGATCGTCACGGTGGTCTACACGGCGTCGTATGCGGAAGCGGCCCCGGTCGTGCGCGTCTATATCGTCGGCATGCTGGCAGCCGTGGTGGAGATGGGCAGCCTCGTGATGCTGTTGCGCCAGGGGACGTACGCGCTGCGCGTGACCGGCCTCACGCTCGTGCTGTCCGTGGCGACGAGCTGGACCGCGGCCCAGTACTTGGGTCTCGCCGGAGCGGCCGCGGGCAGCGTGCTGGGCGTCTATCTCGATCGCGCGCTCGTGCTGCGAAGGATCGCACGCCACGCCGGAATTGCGCTTCGGCGCCTGCAGGAGTGGCGTGCGCTCGCCCTGGCGCTGGGGTTCGCGGTGCTCACGGGCGCCCTCGCCTGGCTCATCGCCGAGCTCTCCCTTTCCCGACACGGTCCCCTTCCGCGCCTTGTCGCCGGCGGCGCAGTTTTCGCGGCTGCGTATGCGGCGGCATACCTGGCATGGGAGCGAAAAGATCGCACAACCCGAAACGTCAAGGATGCAGCGTGAAAACCTACGAAGAAGTGCGCCAGCGCGTCAGGACCGCTCCTCGAAGCTGGCTGGTTACCGGCGCCGCCGGGTTCATCGGCTCGCATCTGCTGGAGCATCTTCTCCAGCTGGAGCAGACGGTGGTCGGGCTCGACAATTTCTCCACCGGAAAGCGCGAGAACCTGCAGCTCGTAAGGCAGGCCGTGGGCGAGTCGCGCTGGGCAAGGTTGCGCTTCATCGAGGGCGATATCCGCTCGCTCGAGGCCTGCCGCGACGCCTGCGCCTCGGTCGACGTGGTGCTCCACCAGGCCGGGCTCGGGAGCGTGCCGCGCTCTATCGACAAGCCGCTGCGCACCCACGACAGCAATGTGAACGGCTTTCTCAACATCCTGCTCGCGGCGCGCGACGCCGGCGCGTCGCGGCTCGTCTACGCGAGCTCGAGCGCGGTCTATGGCGATGACCCATCGCTGCCGAAGGTCGAGTCGCAGCTCGGCCGCGCGATGTCGCCCTACGGATTGAGCAAGCGCATCGACGAGCTCTATGCCGGCGTGTTCGCGGCATGCTACGGCTTCCAGAGCGTCGGCCTGCGGTATTTCAACGTCTTCGGGGCCCGGCAGGACCCCGACGGTCCGTACGCCTCAGTGATTCCGGCCTGGATCGGCGCGCTGCTGCGGGGCGAGACGGCCTACGTGAACGGCGACGGCTCGGCGGCGCGCGACTACTGCCACGTGGACAACGTGGTGCAGGCGAACCTGCTCGCCGCCATGGCCGAGGATCCGCGGGCGATCGGCGAAGCGTACAACGTCGCTGTCGGCGAGCAGACGACGCTGAAGGAGCTTTTCGAATTGATGCGGGCGCTGCTCGCGCAACGGCTGCCCGACCTGCGCAACGTGCGTCCCGTGCACCGCGCGCCGCGCCGCGGCGACGTGCTGCTCTCGTGCGCCGACATCGGCAAGGCGGCGCGGCTCCTCGGCTACCGGCCGACGTTCACGCTGCGCTCGGGACTTGCGCAAACCATCGACTGGTACATCGCGAATCTGCTGCCCGCCGAGTCGGGGAGGCCGGCCCATGTCTGAAATACTGGAATTCACGCCCCAGGCCTCGCCGTCGCCCCTTCCGCGGCCGCTTACCGGGGCGCTCCCGCCCACGGTTGCCGTCGTGGGGCTGGGCTACGTCGGCCTGCCGGTTGCCGTCGCGTTCGGAAAGGACCGCCCGACCATCGGCTACGACCTGTCGGCCAAGCGCATCGAGAACCTCAGGCATCTGGTCGACCCGACCGGAGAGGTCTCGACCACCGAGCTCATGGAGGCAAATCGCCTGCGCCCCACCTGCGACCCCACGCAGCTCGCGCAGGCCGATTTCATCATCGTCGCCGTGCCCACGCCGATCACTGCGGCGCGCCAGCCCGACCTGGGTCCGCTCGAGCTTGCGAGCGCGACGGTCGGCCGCCACATGAAGCCGGGCGCGACCGTCGTCTATGAATCCACCGTGTACCCGGGCTGCACCGAGGAGGTCTGCGCGCCTATCCTGGAGAAGCACTCGGGCATGCGCTGGCGGCAGGACTTTCACGTCGGCTATTCGCCCGAGCGCATCAATCCGGGGGATCGCGCACACGGCTTCACGCGGATCCTCAAGGTCGTTTCAGGGGACGACGCCGACACGCTCGAGAAAGTCGCGCAGCTGTACGGCTCGGTCGTGAAGGCGGGGGTGCACCGGGCGCCGTCGATCATGGTCGCGGAGGCGGCGAAGGTGATCGAGAACACGCAGCGCGACCTGAACATCGCCTTCGTCAACGAGCTCGCGATCATCTTCGAGAAGCTCGACCTCGATACCGAAGAAGTGCTGAAGGCCGCCGGGACCAAGTGGAACTTCCTGCCGTTTCGCCCCGGCCTGGTGGGCGGGCACTGCATCGGCGTGGACCCGTACTACCTCACGCACAAGGCCGAGCTCGCCGGATACCACCCCGAGGTGATCCTCGCCGGGCGGCGCATCAACGACGGCATGGGGAGTCACATCGCGCGCAAGACCGTGCAGCAGATGATCCATGCCGGGCGCAACATCAAGGGCGCGCGGGTGAACATCCTCGGCCTCGCGTTCAAGGAAAACGTACCCGACATCCGCAATTCGAAAGTCATGGACATCGTCCGCGAGCTGCACGAATTCGGCGTCCAGACCTTCGTGCACGACCCGCTGGCAAGCGCGGAAGAAGCGCTTCTGGAGTACGGCGTGCGGCTTTGCGCCTGGGAAGACCTGCCGGCGGCCGACGCGCTGGTTCTGGCGGTCCCCCACCGGCGCTTCATGGAGCTGCCGCCGGAGGCGTACATGAAGAAGATCGTGCGCCACGGCTGCCTGGTCGACGTGAAGTCGGTGTGCGACGCGGCGGCATTCCGCCGCGAAGGCTTGCGGGTGTGGCGGCTGTAGCTGATTGGAGGAGTCGTGAATAGCAAACCGATTTCCCGGCTGGTGATGCTGGGGGCCGCGCGCGGCATGCCCTGCGCCGTTGCCGCCGTGGTGGAGGCATACGACGCGCACGGGCTGTTCCGGCGCTGGCCGATCGAATACATCGCGACTCGCCGTCCCGGCGGTCTCGGACCGGCGATCGGCTGCACGTCGCAGGCGCTGCGCGATTTCGCTGCCGTGCTGATCCGCCGCGAGCCGACGGCGGTTCACCTGCACACCGCAGCGGGCGCCGAGTTCTGGCGCGACACGGTATTCATGGCGGCTGCGATCGCGGCTCGTTGCCCGCTGGTGCTTCACCTGCACGGCGCCGGCTTCGAGCGCTTCTATCACGCTGCGAGCACGCCGGTGCGCGCCCTGATCTGCGGTCTGTTGGCGAACGCCGCCTGCGTCATCGTGCCGTGCGAATCGCTGCGCGCCTGGGTGCGCAACGTTGCGCGTGGCGCGCACGTGCTGTGCGTGCCCGATCCGGTGACGGCGACCGAGGCGCCCGACGACGCCGCGCGGCCGAACCTGATCCTGTTCCTCGCCCGCCTCGAGCGCGAGAAGGGACTCTTTGAGCTGCTCGAGGCGGTGTCACGGGTGCGCGCCGCGGTGCCGGATGTGCGCCTGATGTGCGCGGGCGAGGGCGATCGCCGTGCGGCCGCGCGCTACGCCGCGCATCTGGGAATCGCCGATGCGGTGCACTTCACCGGCTGGGTCGGTCCCTCCGGCAAGCGCGCGCTGCTCGAGCACGCAGCCGTCGTCGCTTTACCCTCCTACGACGAAGCGCTGCCTGTCGGCCTGCTCGAAGCGATGGGCGCCGGCGTGCCGGTGATCGCCTCGCCCGTGGGAGGAATTCCCGAGGCGGTGGTCGACGGCGTAAGCGGCTACCTGGTCGCGCCGGGGGATGCCGCGAACCTGGAGCGTCTGCTGAGGCGGCTGCTGCTGGACCGTGAGCTGCGCCGCCGCATAGGTGCCGCGGCGCGCGAGTCGGTGCGGCTGCGGTTCTCGCCCGAGCGGTCTTTGCGGCGGCTCGAAGAGGTCTACGCCGCGCTGGGCCTATGCGCGATCGGCGAGCCGCGGCGCGAGCAGCTGGCCTTCTGAAGAGGGCGCGCCGATGGCAGGCATCGCGGGATGGGTAGCGAAGCCGGGCGGCACGCCGGAGGACCGGGCAATGGGGGCGATGCTCCATGCGCTCGCGCGTCGCGGGGCGGCGCGAGAGGGCAGCTGCTCTTTCGAGAACCGCCACGGCGGCGGCTATCGCGTGATGCTCGGCGTGCGGGGGAGCGAGCCGC
>DASZOS010000039.1:0-25090 GCA_035550695.1 Burkholderiales bacterium
CGGGTAGTTGGCGATATCGAAATAGGCTGCGGTCGGACGAGCAGATAAGGAAGACGGTTCCCTTGCCGGTACGGGAATCAGGGCGCGGTGCGGTGGCAGGCCGGGCGGTTCAGGTCAGCGCCATTCCACCGCGCCGAACCGGTCGTGCCCAAGCAGCGTGTAGTAGATGCCGAGCGTTCCTCTGGTCTGCGTGCGATCGCCGAGGTCGGGATAGGTTGCCTCGCGGCGGTTCCAGAGATACTTCACGGCGAGGGCATGCTGCTTGTAGATGCGCACGGTGAAGGCGACATCGGCGCGCGTGATGTTCTCGTGGCCGCCGCGAAGCGAAGCCGCGACGCTGCTCACGAAGTATTGCCGGCCGATGATGTCGAGGGAGGCGCGCTCGCCGAAAATGAAGCGCAGCGCCGCAAGGACCTGCGGCGCGCCGCCGTAGTGGTAGTCCTGCTCGCCCGTCCCGCGAATGGTGCCTGCCGCGGTATAGCCGATGCCGCCGAGCGCGGTGCCCTGCAGCGCCACGCCATTCGAGAGCCACCACTGGCCGGTGGTGCCGAGCGATAGCGCCGTGCTCGACACCCGGAAGAGCTGCGGCGCGATGTAGTCGTAGCTTCCGTAGAGGCCCCAGACGCCGCGGTAATTGCGCCCGAGCTCGTAGTCGGTGCCGAGGAGCAGCCCGCGCGTCATCACGTTCTCGAAGCCGTTGGCGCTCGAGAGGGTGGCCTGGAACGAGAAGTAGTCGAACGGGCGGTCGTAGGAATAGCCGGGTTTGCCCGGCAATCCGTAATCGAGCGAGAAGTCCCCGAGCAGCTCGCCGCGCTTGATGCGCTGCGTTGCGCCCTGCTGGTTTTGCGTGGTGCCGCTCAGCGCGATCGCGGCGCGGCTGTAGTAGGCCGGGTTGCGGCTGGCGACGATCGCATCGAAGCGGTTGAAGGCGAGGCGGTTGAACCCGAGCGCGGGCGAGATCGCCGCCGCGCCGGCCTCGCGCCATAGGCGCACGCCGTCGCCGCGCTCGAGGAGCAGGCTCGCCATCCGGTAGAGCGCTTCGCCGAGGAAGCTGCCGCCCACGCCGCTCGCGATCTGGTCGTTCCAGGAGGGCTGCGTCGTTTCGCCGGCGATCTCCCAGAACGCACTGCCCGCGAAGGTGTAGAGCGACGATTCCCAGTAGCTGAGCCCGGCCGAGCGCGCGAACCCGTGGTACATCGAGCCCTGGTAGGGATGGCCGAGCTGGTTCACCCGGAACGGGTCGTTCTCCACGACCCAGCTGCTGCGCAGATTGCGGCGCACCGAGGCGAGGCTGGTGTCGAAGTCGCTGCCCGGCAGGACCCGGCGGTTGAACTGGTTCAAGAGCAGATCGAAGCCGACGATTTCGAGCGCCGGGACGAGATAGCTCTTGCGCGCTTGCATGTCCGAGGAAAAATCCGGCTTCTCGGCGGCGAGCGCAGGCGATAGCGCCGCGAGGATGGCGCTCAGTGCGGCGGCAATTACGACGGCGGGTGCGGGCGGCAACCCCTCAATTTACCGGGCGCCATATGACGCTACGTCGAAGGGCCGCTAGGCCGCACGCGGTCAGTTGCTCTGCAGACGGCTGAGCTCGCGCTCGAGGTTTTCCGCCTCGCGCGAAAGCGCTTCGAGGCGCTCGACTTCCCGGGCGCGCGAGCGGGGATCGGCGATGCCTTCCTTCAGCGCCTGCTTCGACTTGCGGATCTCGGCCTGCACCGAGGAAAGCTGGCGCTGCAGATCGTAGAGCTCGCGGCCCTGCCGGTAGCCGGCGGCGAAGGCGCCGGCGAGCCCGGCCGGGCAGACGTCGGCGAACGCCTGGCCGGCGCGGCCGTTGGAGTAGCCGCGCTGGAAGGTGCAGAAGGACTTCAGGCCCTCGCCGCGTCCGGCGAGATAGCGCTGCGTGTTCGGGGTGACGCCGTGCCCGGCGCACGCGCGCCGATGCTCGCCCAGGCGCTCGAGCGGGCGCCCGCGCGCCCCGTCCTCCAGGCCGATCGCGTACCAGTCGGCGTTGACGCATTCGGCCTTGTCGAGGCTCGCGCAGCCGCCGAGCGCGAGGGCGAGGGCGAGGACTATTGCCCGGTGCACCGGTAGACGGCCAGGCTGCCGAGGAGGTTGGGGATCACGGTGACCGGTTTTCCCTCGCGCAGCACGATGCGCTCGCGGATGCGGATGCCGAGCCGCCGGCACAGGTCCTCGAAGTCGCTGATCGTGCAGTGGTGCACGTTCGGGGTCTCGTACCACTCGTAGGGCAGCGACGCCGATACCGGCATCCTGCCCAGCGCAAGCTGCAGGCGCGCGCTCCAGTGGCCGAAGTTGGGGAAGCTCACGATCGCCTCGCGTCCGACGCGCAGCATCTCGCGCAGGATCGCCTCGGTGTGGCGCACCGCCTGCAGGGTCTGCGAGAGGATCACGCAGTCGAAGGAAGAATCGGCGAACAGCGACAGCCCGCTTTCCAGGTCCACCTGCAGCACGTTGACGTCGTTCTCCACGCAGGCGAGCACGCTGTCGTCGTCGATCTCGACGCCGTAGCCCGGCGCCTCGCGCGCCTGCCACAGGTAGCGCAGCAGCGCGCCGTCGCCGCAGCCGAGGTCGAGCACACGCGCCCCCGCGGCCACCCAGTGCGCGATCGCCGCGAAATCGGGACGCGCCGCGAACAGCGCCTGCTCGGCGGCGGTCATAGGTCGATGTTGGCGAAGTAGGCGCGAAGCGCCGAGTGGTAGCGCGGGTCCTCGAGCAGGAACGCGTCGTGGCCGCCGGGCGCGTCGATCTCGAGGTACGACACGATGCGCCGGTTGTCGAGCAGCGCGCGCACGATCTCGCGCGAGCGCGAAGGCGAAAAGCGCCAGTCCGACTTGAACGAAACCACGAGGAAGGCGGCGCGCGCCCGGGCGAGCGCCGCCGAAAGGTTGCCGCCGTAGTCGGCCGCCGGATCGTAGTAGTCGAGCGCCTTGGTGATGCGCAAGTACGTGTTGGCGTCGAAGTAGCTCGAGAACTTGTCGCCCTGGTAGCGCAGGTACGACTCGATCTCGAAATCGATGTCGAAGTCGAAGCCGAGGCTCTCGCGGCGCAGCAGGCGGCCGAACTTCTCGGCCATGGCCTCGCCCGAGAGGTAGGTGATGTGGCCGATCATGCGCGCGATGCGCAGCCCGCGCGTCGGCACCACGCCCTTGTCGTAGTAATGCCCGCCGTGGAAATCCGGGTCGGTCATGATCGCCTGGCGCGCGACTTCGTTGAAGGCGATGTTCTGCGGCGAGAGCTTGGCGGCGGCGGCGATCACCAGCGCGTGGCGCACGCGCTCGGGATAGGAGAGCGTCCATTGCAGCGCCTGCATCGCGCCGAGCGAGCCGCCGATCACCGCGGCGAAGCGCTCGATGCCCAGGCGCTCGGCGAGCCGCGCCTGCGCCTCGACCCAGTCCTCGACCGTGACGATCGGGAAGTCGGCGCCCCAGGGCTTGCCGGTCGCAGGGTTGACCGACGCCGGCCCGGTGGTGCCGAAGCAGCTGCCGAGATAGTTCGAGCCGACCACGAAGAAGCGCCGGGTGTCGAGCGGCTTGCCCGGGCCGACCAGGTTGTCCCACCAGCCCACATTGTTCTTGTCTTCCTCGTAAACGCCCGCCACATGGTGCGAGGCGTTCAGAGCGTGGCACACGAGCACCGCGTTCGAGCGCGCGGCGTTCAGCTCGCCATAGGTCTCATAGGCGATGTCGTAGGAGGCGAGCGCCGCGCCGCTGCGCAGCTTGAGCGGCGCGGCGAAGCTCGCCTTTTGCGCGCGGACCGTGCCTACCGAGGAAGGATCGTGGGGAGCGTTCAAGATCTCTTTAGCGGTATTTGTTAGGCGCCCGCAAGCTGAACATCAAATCGGCGCCAGCGAAAAGGATTATATCCGAGCCGCGCCGCTTTCGATCATGGCCTCGATCTCGTCCTCCGGCAGCCCCGCCTCGCGCAGCACTTCGCGCGTGTGCTCGCCCAGGCGCGGGGCGTGGCGCCGGTATTGCGGCTGCGAGGCCGACCACTCCGAAGGCACCGCCATCGAGACG
This sequence comes from Burkholderiales bacterium, assembly GCA_035550695.1. Classification (GTDB taxonomy): domain Bacteria; phylum Pseudomonadota; class Gammaproteobacteria; order Burkholderiales; family SG8-39; genus SCGC-AG-212-J23. The sequence continues at coordinate 4,035 of DASZOS010000039.1, forward strand.
ATGCGCCCCTCGCTCGGGTGCTCGAGCGTGCTGAAGTAGCCGATGGCGGCGAGGTGCGGGTCGGCGACGATGTCGGCAACGCTGTTCATGCGCTGCACCGGGATGTCGGCGCGCTCCAGGGCCTCGATCCACTCGCCCGTGCCGCGCTTTTTCATCTCCTCGGCGACGAAGGCGTAGGCCTCGCCGTAGTGCTTGCTGCGCTCTTCCTGGCTCGAGAATCTCGGGTCGCTCAACATCCGCGGCTTGCCGATGACGTCGAAAAAGGCCTTCCACTGCTTGTCGTTGTAGATGAGGGCGCAGACGTAGCCGTCGGCCGTCTGGTAAGGGCGCCGGTCGGGCGCGAGCATGCGCGCGTAGCCCGCCTCGCCGTGCTGCGGCTCGAAGGTATGGCCGCCCAGATGCTCGCCGAGCACGAGCTGCAGCAGGTGCTCGAACATCGGCACGTCCACGCGCTGGCCCTCGCCCGTCTTTTCCCGGTAATACAGCGCCGCGCTCACCGCGCTTGCGACCTGCTGCCCGACCGAGCGGTCGGCGACGAGGATGGGGGCGTAGCGCGGCTCCCTGGCGCCCTGCTTTTGGAGCAGCCAGGGAACGCCCGCCGCGCCCTGGATGAGGTCGTCGTAGGCCGCCTTGGCGGCGTAAGGGCCGCGCTGGCTGTAGCCGAAACAGCCGACGTAGATGATGCGCGGGTTGACCTCCTTGACTGCCTCATAAGAGAGCTTCAGGCGCGCCATGGCCTGCGGGCGGATGTTGTAGACGAGGACATCGGCTTTTCGCGCCAGCGCGAGGCAGGCCCGGCGCGCGGCCTCCTGCTTGAGGTCGAGCACGATCGAGCGCTTGTTGCGGTTGGCGTTGAGGAAGATGTGGCCCATCGCCGGGTTGCGGAACGGCCAGGCGTAGCGCATCACGTCGCCCTCGGGCGGCTCGACCTTGATCACCTCGGCGCCGAAATCGGCCAGGATCAGGGTCGCGTAGGGGCCCATCACGACCGTCGTGAGGTCGAGGATCCGCACGCCAGCGAGCGGCCCGCTCATTTCCGGGGCTCCAACGAAAAAGGGGTCAGAGCAATTTTCCGATTATCCAAACAGGCAATCGAAGAGGTGTAACTGGAAAATTGCTCTGACCCCTTTTTGATTTTTCAGGCGTTCAGGCGCGCGAGCAGCTCTTTGGTCTTCAGCGGGTCGCTCGCGCGCAGCACGCGCTGGGCGAGCGCCTGGACCTCGGCGAGGTTGGTGCGCAGGATCCGCTCCTTGATGGCGAGGAGCTGCGACGGGTGCATCGAGAAGTTGCGCAGCCCCAGGCCCAGGAGCAGCCGCGTGAGCTGCACGTCGCCGGCCATCTCGCCGCACACCGCGACCGGCACGCCGCCGCGCGTGGCGGTCTGAATGGTGCCGGCCACCAGCGTCAGCACCGCCGGGTGAAGGGGGTCATAAAGATGCGCCACCGCGTCGTCGGTGCGGTCGATGGCGAGCGTGTACTGGATGAGGTCGTTGGTGCCGATCGACAGGAAATTCAGCCGCCGCATCAGGATCGGCAGGGCGAGCGCGGCCGCGGGTATCTCGATCATGCCGCCGACCTCGATGTCGCGCTCGTAGGGCACGCCGCGCTCGTCGAGCTGCTGCTTCGCCTGCCGGATGAGCGCCAGCGTCTGCTCGACCTCGTGCACATGCGCGAGCATCGGCAGCAGGATCTTCACCTTGCCGTAGTGCGAGGCGCGCAGGATGGCGCGCAGCTGGGTAAGGAACATGTGCGGCTCGGAGAGGCAGAAGCGGATGGCGCGCAAGCCCATCGCCGGGTTCGGGATCGAGCCCGCGCCGTCGCCGTTGAGCGCCTTGTCGGCGCCGATGTCGAGGGTGCGCAGCACCACCGGCCGGCCCTCCATCGCCTGCGCGACGTCGCGGTAGGCCTCGAACTGCTCGTCCTCGCCCGGCAGGTCCTTGCGGTTCAGGAAGATGAATTCGCTGCGGAACAGGCCGACGCCGGCGGCGCCCGATTCGAGCACCTCGGGCATGTCCTCGGGGAGCTCGATGTTGGCGTAGAGCTCCACCGGCGTGCCGTCGAGCGTCGCGGCCGGGGTCGATCTGAGGCGCTTGAGCCTCTGGCGCTCCAGGCCGAGCTGCGACTGGCGCAGCCGGTACTCGGCGAGCACCACGGGATCCGGATTGACGATCAGCACGCCCTGCGTGCCGTCGACGATGAGCAGCTCGTGCTCGGCGATCGTCTGGAAGGCGTGGTGCAGGCCGACGATCGCCGGGATGCCGAGGCTGCGCGCGACGATGGCGGTGTGCGAGGTGACCCCGCCGACGTCGGTGACGAAGCCGCCGAAGTGGTGGCGCTTGAAGAGAATCATGTCGCCGGGCGACAGGTCGTGCGCCACGACGATCATTTCCTGCTCCTGCGCCAGCCCGGCGTCGGCGAGCGTCTTGGCGCCCGTCAGCGTCTTCAGCACCCGCTCGACTGCCTGCTGCACGTCGGCCTTGCGCTCGCGCAGGTAGGGATCCTCGATCTCGTCGAAGCGCTCGGTGAGCTTCTCCATTTGCTGCACCAGCGCCCATTCGGCGTTCGCGCGCCGGCCGCGGATCAGCGCCTTGGGCACCTCCGAGAGCGCCGAGTCGTCGAGGATCATGCGGTGCAGGTTGAGGAAGGCCGCGAACTCGGGCGGCGCATCGGCCGCGATGTGCTGCTTGAGCGCGCCGAGATCGTCGCGCGCCTGGCGCATGGCGCTTTCGAAGCGCTGCACCTCGGCCTCGACCGCGTCCGGCGCGATCTCGTAGTGCGCCACCTCCAGCCGCGCGGTGGTGACCAGGTGCGCGTAGCCGATGGTGATGCCGCCGGAGACGGCGTGGCCGTGCAGGACGAAGTTCATTCGCCTTCGCCGAAGCGCTCGGCGACCAGCCTGGTGATCGCGGCGATGGCCTCGGGCGCGTCGTCGCCGTCCGCCTCGATCAGCACCTTGGTTCCCTGCCCGGCCGCAAGCATCATGACGCCCATGATGCTCTTCGCGTTGACGCGCCGGCCGCTGCGCGAAAGCCAGATCTCGCTGCGGTAGCCGCCGGCGATCTGCGTGAGCTTGGCCGCCGCGCGCGCGTGCAGGCCGAGCTTGTTGACGATCTCGACTTCCAGGCTAGCCATCGACGCAGCGGTCGGTGTTCATGTGGACCAGGCCCTCGCTGCCGCCGGACAGCGCGCGCTGCACGGCGCCGCTGAGCGAGCCGTTGCGCCCGGTCAGCACGCGCAGCAGCATCGGCAGCGACACGCCGGACACGCCCTCGACCTTGCCGTTCCTGAGGAGCTTGGAAACCACGTTGCCCGGCGTCGCGCCGAAGATGTCGGTGAGGATGAGCACGCCGTCGCCGGCGTCGATGCTGTCCAGGAGCTCGCGCGCGCGCAGCACGAGGTCGTCGGGATCGTCCTGCCGCCACACGCTCAGGGTGGCCACCTGCTTCGGCGTGCCGGCGAGAATCTGCGTCGCGCTCGCGAGCAGCGCGGTGCCGATCTCCCCGTGGCTGACGATCAGCACGCCGATCATGTCAGAGGGCCGTTCATCCTATTTTCGATTCCAGCGCGTCCATGAACATCCCGGCGACGTCGAACCCGGTCTGATCCTGGATTTCGCGGAAGCAGGTCGGGCTGGTGACGTTCACCTCGGTGAGCCAGTCGCCGATCACGTCCAGGCCCACGAGCAGCAGCCCGCGGGCGGCGAGCCGGGGGCCGACCGCGGCGGCGATCTCGCGATGGCGCAGGCTCACGGCTTGAGCCTCGCCGCGCGCCCCGGCGGCGAGGTTGCCGCGCGACTCGCCGGCCTTCGGGATGCGCGCGAGGCAGTGCGGCACCAGCTTCCCGTCGATGAGCAGCACGCGCTTGTCGCCTTCGGCGATCTGCGGGATGAAGCGCTGCGCCATCACGGTGCGGCTGCCTGCCTGCGACATGATTTCCACGATGACGTTGCGGTTGGGGTCGTCGGCGCGCACGCGGAAGATGTTCTCGCCGCCCATGACGTCCAGGCGCTTCACCACGACGTCGCGGTGCTCGTCGATGAAGGCTTGCAGGCGCGCGGGCTCGCGGCTCACGAGCGTCGGCGCGACGAACGGCGCGAACTCGGCGATCGAGAGCTTCTCGTTGTGGTCGCGGATCGCGTCGGGCGCGTTGAACACGTGCGCGCCTTCGCGCACGGCTGCCGAGAGCAGCCAGGTGCTCACCACGTACTCGAGGTCGAACGGCGGATCCTTGCGCATCAGCACGGCGTCGAACTCGCGCAGCGGCCGCTCGAGCGACTCGTGGCTGCGGTACCAGTCCTCGTCGTTGTCGGTGAGCGAGAGCCGCGTCGCGACGGCGGCGGCCGAGTTCTTCGCCCAGTGCAGCGCCTCCTGCCCGCACACGAACACGGCGTGCCCGCGCGCCTGGGCGGCGCGCATCATCGCGACGGTGGTGTCCTTGTACGCCTTGAGCCCTTCAGGCGGATCGATGATGAAGAGGAGGACCAGGCTACTTGCTCTGCGAGACCATGAACTCGACGGCGGCGCGGATCTCGGCGTCGGTGAGCGCCGGGTTGCCCGCCTTGGGCGGCATCGCGCCCTTGCCCTTTACCACCGACTGCACCAGCGCATCCATGCCCTGCTGCAGGCGAGGCGTCCAGGCCGCCTTGTCGGCGGGCTTGGGCGCGCCGGCGACTCCAGGACCGTGGCATACGTTGCAGACCTTGTCGTAGACCGGCTTGCCGTCGGCGCCAGCAACCGGTTTTGCGGGAGCGGGGGCTTCGGGTTTCGGTACAGCCTGTGCTTGAGGTGCAGGTACAGCAACAGCCGCCGCCTGCTTCGGCGCGGCCGCTTCCTTGGGCGCTGGCGGCTCCTTGAAGCTGCCGCCGGCCTGGTTCGCCATGTAGACCACCGCGCGCGCGATTTCCGCGTCGGTGAGCGAGGTGTCGCCGCCGCGCGCCGGCATCGCGCCCTTGCCTTTGATCGCGATCGACATCATCTGCTCGAGGCCGGCCTTGATGCGCGGCGCCCAGTCTTTCGGGTCGCCGAGCTTCGGCGCATTCGCCACGCCGGCCTGGTGGCAGGCGGCGCACACCGTCTTCACGATGGCCTCGCCGGTGCGGGCGCCGGCGGGGGCGGACGGCGCGCCGAATTCCACGCTGCCGACGGGCTGCAGCCGCTTGCTCACCGCCTCGGGCTCGAGCGCCGCGGGATCCACGGTCGGCCGGCTCGTCACGAGCTGCACGAGCAGGATGATGACGATGATCGGGACCACGAAGGCGAGCAGGATGGCGACGATGAGCTGCCGCGGCGTCTTGATGAACGAGGAATGCGGATCGTGCACGTCCACGGAAGTCTTCGAGTTGGAGGTAAAGGTATGATTTTAACTTCATTGCCCCTATGGGTCGCTGGCTCGTCCTCGCCGGAGTGGTGCTCGTGGTCCTCGGCCTGGCGTGGCCGTGGATCGAGAAGCTCGGCCTGGGCCGCCTGCCGGGGGACCTGCGCATCGAGCGCGAAGGCTTCGACTTTTACTTTCCGATCACCACGAGCCTCATCGTCTCGATCGCGCTGTCCCTTCTCATCTGGTTATTCCGCCGCTAACGCGTGGACGGGGAAGGGAAAACGGGATATCCTGCGCGTCCTTTTTGAAGCGCCCGTAGCTCAGCGGATCAGAGTATTGGCCTCCGAAGCCAAGGGTCGTGGGTTCGAATCCCGCCGGGCGCGCCAACCTACCAGCTGCCGAAGTAGACCTGCCCGAAGGCCAGCACCTGCAGCAGCACTCTCAGCGGCAGCTTTCTGCGCGTGACGCGGTTCCGCCGGCGCCACGTCACGAGGCGCGGCAGCTCGAGGTACGGTTGCTGACGAAGCGGCGTTCTCATGCCCTCCGACTCTAGGCAAGCGCGGCTGCGCCGGCAGTGCGTTTGCGCACCGGCGTCACATCCCTGCTGATTGCGCTCAAGACCCCAAGCCCGGTCTTGTGTCACGAATGCAAGAGGTGGGCCTGCTCGGCACTGTGGTGGAAGCCATGGCCTCACCGTCCCTATCGGCCAGGCCTGGGAATTGATACCGCGCTGGCCGCCGTAGCCTAATGCTGCGCTGGCTTTGCGTATTCGCTTTCGATCTGGTCGATTCGCTTAATCGGAACACCGGCGTCCTTCGCCAGAGTCCTCCATTGGGAAAGACCTTCAATAACGTCGTTGATCACATCTTGCCCGTGTTTCTTTATTCCGAATTGGCGTCCAACGCTGAGGATGTCGTCGATGGTGATGCCGGTATCCTTATCTGCAAAAGTCATTTGGTGCGTTCGCGTAAAACCGCCACCTCTTGCGTAGGTGAGGTCGTATGCCGGCGACAGTCTCCAGTCGCCATTCATATCCATGAGGAAAGAAAGATTCTTGACGTGGTCGTCTTGGTTGACCGCCAGGATGTTAAAGACGGCGCGGCGGAACGCTTGCTCAAGTGCCGGGTAACCAAGATTCAGTTTGTTCACGACGCGAAAGTACCGTTCATAGGAATACAGCTGCGGCTGGTTGTAGTCCGCGTGCTCCAGACCACCGAGGCTATGCATGTGGATTTTCTGCTGCCCATCGCGATCAAATCGCTTGATCATGAGGTGAGCGAAGTCACGCTCTTCCAGTAGCCTCATTTCCGGCATTTCAATGCCGGCTTTGCCGGCCATCTGACCGTAGACGTACTCGATGCGATTGAACGGTGCGGGTTTCGGATCCGGATTTCCGAGTTCACCGACGCCGTCGAACTTCAGTATCCAGTGCTCATCGCCCTTTTGTGGCTTGGCGAACGCCGAGCGCACGACATTGTCGTCGTTGTTCAAAAGAACAACGGCCTTCGCGCGTGCACCGCCGGCGGAGGAAGAAATCTTCATCATCTCCGGGAAGGCCACATCCGGTGCGCCTTCTACGATCTTTCGAGCTTCCTCAACCAGGCGCGCGACCTCAAGCGGCTCCCGCTCACGAGCATTGCGGCCGTCAAGGATTGGCGGCCGGTACTCCAGCGCACCCATGCCTCGATTACCGACATACAAGAGCTTCTGGACTGGGCTGAGTGCATCGCGAGGACGTCCTCGGCTTTCGAAGTACTTCGCAATAACAGCGTTTCCGAATCTGTCGGGCAGGGAATCAGAGAACACGCCGGGAAGCCCCAGGAATGCCTCCACTCGCGCCAGTTCCGGAAAGCTCACTGGTCCGGCGAGGCTGAGCGGCAACTTCTCGGGCGAGATTTCGAGCCGTGAGCGGCGAAATCGGTCGTCGTATTCGAACGCAACTACGCCGTTGGTGTCCTCAGCAATGGCACCGACAAGTCGACGCCACAGGTATACCGAGGCCACGACGAGCTGGTCAGCCATTCGCCACTCTCCGAGCGCGCTGGCGTTTCTTCTTCTTCATCTTCGCCAACTGCAGGGGCGACATCATCGGCGGAGGAAGGAAGGCATCTAAGGCTTCAAGGCGATTGAGGCCTCGAAGCATCTTCACAACCGTTGTGAGCTGCGGATCGTGGCCAAGCTCCGCGTGCTTAACGGTGTTCAGGTGAAGGCCGGTGCGCTCTGCGAGCTCGGCCTGGGTGATGTTCCGTTGGAGGCGGTACTGACGAAGACGATCACCCAATTCTTGAATGATCTCTGCGTCTGTTTTATCGGACAACATAACGTACTAAAAGTGAGCAATATGCATATTACGGCCATTGTATTGTGTGTTATGCTGTATGTCAATTATATACATTACATTGTTCTTTAAAGCCGAAACTCAGGAATAAAGAACACTTTATTGTGCGTAGTTTACGTCGGCCTGGTGGCCCCGGGACGCAATCGAAAACGAGCGTCCCGTCGAGCGCGACAATCACTGACCGGCGCCAATGGTCGGCATCATGATGACGACGACGACGACGATGATGTCTTGCTAGTTCAACTTCTTCGAGTCGAATCATTACGGATTCGAGGTCGATGATCTCATCCTGTATGGCGCGCCAACCTATCCCCCGCTGAAGCACACCTGCCGAAGAACAGCACCTGCGGAACTACTGTCAGCTTTGCTTCATGCGCTTGCACCTTCTTTCCGATCTTCACCTTGAGGTATGCCCCTTCGCGCCCGCGTCGACGCCGGCCGACGTCGTCGTGCTCGGGGGCGACCTGCACGAGGGCACGCGCGGGCTGGAATGGGCGGCGCAGGCATTCCCGGGCCGCCGAATCGTGCATGTCCCCGGCAACCACGAGTACTACGACGGCGAGTTCTCGGCGGTGCGCGAAGCGATGCGGCGGCGGGCCGCAGAGCTCGGCATCGTGCACCTCGACGATGCGGCCGCGGTGGTGCAGGGCGTGCGCTTCATCGGCGCCACGCTATGGGCGGACCTGCTGCTGTACGGCGCCGAGGGCAAGGCGGCGCTGCTCGCGCGCGGCCTGGACCGGTTGGTCGAGTATCGCTGCGTGCGCTTCGACGGCAGCCCATTCATGCCCGAGCATTCGATACGGCTTCACGCGGCGAGCCGGGCGTTCCTCGAGCGCGCCCTCGCCGAGCCGTTCGATGGGCCGACCGTGGTCGTGACGCATCACGGCCCGCATCCGCAGAGCATCCATCCGCGCTTCAAGGGCAACGTCGCGAACCCGGCGTTCGTGTCCGACCTGTCCGCGCTCATGGGCCGCGCCGGGCTCTGGATCCACGGCCATACCCACGCAAGCTTCGACTACGAGGTCGCCGGCACCCGCGTGCTCGCCAATCCACGCGGCTATGCCGGCCGCCACCCGGTGAGCGGCCGGGTCCACGGGACCGCGGATGCGCCCGAGAACCCGGCCTTCGACCCGGCGCTGACCGTCGAGCTTTGTTAGAAGCTCCGCTACTTCACCGCAAAACAGTAGAACAGCCCATCGCCGCCCGTCGGGCGCACCCTCTCCTGGCTGCAGCCGAGCGTCGGATGGGCTGAATTCCAGGAGGTAGCCCACGAAGCGTCGAGGGGGCCGGCGCGATCGTGATGCCCCGTCATGGCGGCGCCTTCGTTGCCGCCGTTGGTCCAGTTGCTGCACGTCATGTCGGGGAACGGGCGGCCCGGGAAGGCGGTGCCGTCGGGGCGCGAGCCGGTGAGGATGTCGTGCTTGTTGGGTTTCTCCGTGCGGCCGTTTACGGGCCGGCCCCTCTCGTCCAACGCCGTCTGCTTCGTCAGGTTGTTTTTCGGCGAGTGCAGCTCCTCGACGTTCCTCGCGATGACCACCCCCACGACGTTCTGCCAGGGGCCGGGGCCGATGCGCTCGCGCGCGTTCACGAAGTTCTTGTCCGGCAACGAGGCTCCCTGGGTGCTCAAATAGGCGCGCCAGGCGCGCTCGGGGGCGCCCGCCGCCTTGGCGAGCGACTGGCAGTGCCGGTCGGCGCCCTCGAGGCCGCCGAGGTCGCCTCCCTTGCCGGGGCCGACGCTCGTCACGAAAAACGTCATCTCTTTGGGATTGGGCCCTTGCGCCTGCTGCATGCCCATGCACCCGGCGAGCGCAGCACACATTCCTACTGCCAACGTGGTCCTGAACATGCGTCTTTCCTCCTCGGTTTGTAGCGCTTTATTCCAGAAAGCGCTTGACTAAGCAAGCGCGGGACGGCGCTTCCACGCGTTCGTTTCGCCTTCGAAGGCATGCGCGAGCTGGAGCACCGCAACATCGGCGCGGTAGCGGCCGACGATCTGGATGCCGACCGGCAGGCCCTCGGCCGGGACGGAGATCGCCGGATGGCTGGTAATGGAGCTGGTTTACCGGGCGGACGAGGAACTCGTAGCGCTCTGTTCCAGACCACCGTGTCCTTCAGCTTCTCGCGGTGTTCCTCGATGCGAAAACCTTGACTTGCTTCCCGCGCACTGCAGAGAAGCTCGCTCACATCAGGACGATGTCGAACTGCTCCTGGGCGTAGCTCGACTCGACCTGCATCGAGACCGGCTTGCCGATGAAGTCCGAGAGCATCGCCAGCGAGGCGGATTCCTCTTCCTGGAACAGATCGATCACCGCCTGCGAGGCGAGCACGCGGTATTCGCGCGCATTGAAGGCGCGCGCTTCGCGCAGGATCTCGCGCAGGATCTCGTAGCAGACGGTGTGCGCGGTCTTCACTTCGCCGCGTCCCTCGCAGGTGGGGCAGGGCTCGCACAGCACGTGCGCCAGCGACTCGCGCGTGCGCTTGCGCGTCATCTCGACCAGCCCGAGCGCGGTAAAGCCGTTCACCGTCATGCGCGTGTGGTCGCGCGCGAGGGCGCGCTTGAACTCCTCGAGCACCGCGCCGCGGTGCTCCTGGCTCGCCATGTCGATGAAATCGACGATGATGATGCCGCCGAGGTTGCGCAGGCGCAGCTGGCGCGCGATGGCCTGCGCCGCCTCGAGGTTGGTCTTGAACACGGTGTCGTCGAAGTTGCGCCGGCCGACGAAGCCGCCGGTGTTGACGTCGATGGTGGTCATCGCCTCGGTCTGGTCGATGATCAGGTAGCCGCCCGACTTGAGATCGACGCGGCGCGACAGCGCCTTCTCGATCTCGGTTTCGACGTTGTACAGGTCGAACAGCGGCCGCTCCCCCGCGTAGTGCTCGAGCTTCGCGCGCACCTGCGGCATGTAGTTCTGGGCGAAGGCGTGCAGCTTCTGGAAGTTCTCGCGCGAATCGACGAGCACGCGGGCGGTGTTCACGGTCACCATGTCGCGCAGCACGCGCTGCGCCAGCGAAAGGTCCTGGTACAGCAGTTGCGGCGGCGCGGCTCCCAGGGATCTTCCCCTGATGACCTGCCAGAGGTGGCGCAGGTAGTCGAGGTCGGCGCGCAGTTCCGTCTCGGCGGCGGCCTCGGCGAGCGTGCGCACGATGAAGCCGCCTTTCTCCTCGGGCGGCAGCAGCTCCTTCAGCCGCTCGCGCAGAAGCTGCCGGCCGCTCTCGTCCTCGATGCGCTGCGAGATGCCGATGTGCGGATCGTGCGGCAGGTAGACGAGGAGCCGCCCGGCGATGGAGATCTGCGTCGACAGGCGCGCGCCCTTGGTGCCGATCGGATCCTTCAGGACCTGGACCAGGACCGGCTGGCCTTCGGCGAGGATCCTCTCGATCGGCTTGGAGGCTTCGCGGTATTCCCAGATGTCGGCGACGTGCAGGAACGCGGCGCGCTCCAGGCCGATCTCGACGAACGCGGACTGCATGCCGGGAAGCACGCGCGCCACGCGCCCCATGTAGATGTTGCCGACGAGCCCGCGGCTCGCCGAGCGCTCGATCAGCAGCTCCTGAACGACCCCCGAGCCGGCGACCGCGACGCGCGTCTCCTGCGGCGTGACATTAATGAGGATTTCTTCGCTCATTCATCTTCGAGGGGGCAGCTTGTCGAGCAGTTGCGCCGTTTCGTACAGCGGCAGGCCCATCACGCCCGAATAGCTGCCGCGCAGCTCGGTGATGAAGCGCGCGGCGCGGCCCTGGATCGCGTACGCGCCCGCCTTGTCGTCGCATTCTCCGGTTGCCGCGTACTGCGCGATCTCCTCCGCCGAGAGCTTCTTGAACTGCACCTCCGAGCGCGACAGCAGGCATTCGAGCCAGTCGTCGCGCTTGAGCGCCACCGCGCTCAGCACTTCGTGCCGCTGCCCGGAAAGCTGCTCGAGGATCTGCACCGCCTCCTTGCGGTCGCCGGGCTTGCCGAGGATGGCGCCGCCGAGCGCCACCGTAGTGTCGGCCGCAAGCACCGGGGCGAGCGGCAGGTTGCGCAGCCGCAGCAGCTTCCAGCCGGCCTCGGCTTTGGCGCGCGCCACACGCTCGACGTAGGCGTCGGGCGCTTCGGCCTCGAGCAAGGTTTCGTCCACGTCGGGCGGCGAGCCGGGACGCGAGCGGAACAAAAGCAGGTGGTAGCGCACGCCGATCTGCGCGAGAAGCTCGCGCCGGCGCGGGCTGCGGGAAGCGAGATAGATGCCGTGCTCTGGCGGGCCGATCATCGGCCGAGTTTACTATTCCCGGTGATAGGGATGGCCCGTGAGCAGCGTCGCTCCCCGGTAAATCTGCTCAAGCAGCACGAGCTGGGCGAGCGCGTGCGGCAGCGTTAGTGACGAAAGTCTCAGCAGCAGCTGCGCCTCGCGCCTGATCGCCGGGTCCAGCCCGTCCGGCCCGCCGATGACGAAGGCCGTTTCGCTCTTGAGGAGCTCCGCGAACTGCTTCGTGCTGTAGTCCCTGCCGCGCTCGTCGAGCGCCACGACGCGCGCGTGGCGTGGAATGGCGGCGCGCAGTCGATCGGGCTGCTTTACGGCGATGCGGGCGACCTCGTAGCCCTTCGGCATGCGCTTCGCGTATTCGGCGCAGGCCGCCTCGGCCCATCCGGGCAGCCTAGCGCTTAGCGCGAGGACGCTTAGCCTGGGCACGTTTCTTGGCGCTTTTCTTCCGCGCAGGAGCTTTCTTCTCGAGGCGAACCTGTTTCCCGCCCCAGACCTCTTCGAGGTTGTAGAACTCGCGCACCGTGGGATGCATGATGTGCACCACCACGTCGCCGAGGTCGACGAGCACCCACTCGCCGGCCGCCTCGCCCTCCACGCCGTAGACGCGCGAGCCGAGCTCCCGTACCCGCTCCTGCACCCGGTCGGCGAGAGCTTTTACCTGCCGGGTCGAGTCTCCGCTCGCGATCACCACGCGTTCGAACATGGAGGGCATGCGCGCGGTGTTGTAGACGATGATGTCCCGCCCTTTGACGTCTTCCAGCGCCTCGACCACCGTGCGCTGCTTCAAGCGGATATCCATCAGCGGTAGAGCCTGTGACGGGCGATATAGTTCGCGACCGCCGGCGGCACCAGCGCCGAAAGATCCTCGCCGCGGGCGGCGCGCGCGCGGATCTCGCTCGCCGACACGTGCATCGGTTCCATGGGTATGAGCCTCACCTTGTCCTCGAGCTTTACGCCGGGGCGGGCGAAGACCGCGATGGCTGCGAGCTTCGCCACCTCGTCGGGGCGGTGCCAGCTGCCGAGCTTCACGTATTGGTCGGCGCCCATGAGCAGATGCAGCGCGACCGCGCCGAGCTCGGCGCGCAGCGAGCGCAGCGTGTCCACGGTGTAGCCGCTTGCCTCGGGGGCGAGCTCGCGCGCGTCGATGGCGAGCTTCTCATGGCCGGCGAGCGCGAGCCGCAGCATGGCGATCCGGTGCTCGCCCGAGGCGATGGCCGGGCGGCGGTACTTCGGCGCTCCGGTGGGAATGAACAGCACCTGGTCGAGCCGCAGATGCTCGAGGGCGGCGCGCGCCATCGCGAGGTGCGCGTTGTGGACCGGATCGAAGGTGCCGCCGAGGAGCCCGATGGCACTAACGGCGAATCTCTCCGTGGCCAAGGACGATGAACTTCCGCGTGGTGAGCCCCTCGAGGCCCACCGGGCCGCGCGCGTGCAGCTTGTCGGTGGAGATGCCGATTTCCGCGCCCAGGCCGTACTCGTAGCCGTCGGCGAAGCGCGTCGAGGCGTTCCACATCACCGAGCTCGAGTCCACCTCGCGCAGGAAGCGCTCGGCGCGCGCGCGGTCCCCGGCGACGATGGCATCGGTGTGCTGCGAGCCGTACTTCGCGATGTGCGCCATCGCCTCGTCGAGGTCCTTCACCACGCGGATCGACACGATCGGCGCGAGCCACTCGGTGTAGTAGTCCTGCTCGCTCGCCCTTTTTCCCGAAACGTACTTCAGGGCGGCATCGTCGGCGCGCATCTCCACGCCTTTCGATTGATAAATAGAAGAGATTCTCGGCAAGACCAGAGGCGCGATCCGCTCGGCGACGAGCAGCGTCTCCATGGTGTTGCAGGTGCCGTAGCGCTGCGTCTTCGCGTTGTCGGCGATTTTCACCGCCATGTCGGCGTCCGCGCTGTCGTCGACGTAGACGTGGCACACGCCGTCGAGATGCTTGAGCATCGGAATGCGCGACTCGCGCTGCAGGCGGGCGATGAGCTCCTTGCCACCGCGCGGCACGATGATGTCGACGTATTCGTTCATCGTGATGAGCTCGCCCACCGCCGCCCGCTCGGGCGTGTCGACGAGCTGCGCCGCGCTCTCGGGCAGGCCGGCGAGCGCCAGGCCGGCGCGCACGCAGGCCGCGATGGCGCGGTTCGATTCGAGCGCTTCGGAGCCGCCGCGCAGGATGCAGGCGTTGCCCGACTTCAGGCACAGCGCGGCGGCGTCCGCGGTGACGTTGGGCCGCGACTCGTAGATGATGGCGATGACGCCGATCGGCACGCGCATGCGCGCCACCTCGATTCCGGTCGGGCGCTGCACGCGCTCGGAAATCTCGCCCACCGGGTCGGGGAGCTTCGCCACCTGCTCGACGCCTTCGGCCATCTGCTCGACGAGCTTCGGCGTGAGCGTCAGCCGGTCGACGAACGCGGCGTCGTGCGCGTTCCTCGCGCGCGCCACGTCGGCGGCGTTCGCGGCCAGGATTTCCTTCGACTTGGAGCGGATTTCCGCCGCCATCGCGGCGAGGGCGCGGTTTTTCGTCGCGGTGTCGGCGCGCGCGAGCGCGCGCGCGGCCTCGCGGGCCTGCACGCCCAGCTCACGCACGTGCGCCTTCATGTCCACGATGCCATCTTAGCCCGGCTGCAATTCCAGGCCGAGCTTGACGAGCTCGTCCCAGGGCTCGCCGGGGCCGACGCCCTTGATTGCGCGGTCGATCCGGGCGGCGTGGGCGAGCGCGCGCTGCACGGCGGCGGGCGCCACGCGCGCCGCTGCCGCCTTCATTGGCCGCTGGCGCGTGCCCCAGACGCGGTTTTCGCGCAGCAGCTCGTCGATCGAGCGCCGCTCGGCGAGGCCCGCCTGCAGGCGCGCGAGCGCGAAGAGCTCCTCGCTCAGCACCCACAGCACCAGGGTGGGCGCCTCGCCTTCGCCGCGCAGGCCGTCGATGATGCGCACGAAGCGTGCGGCGTCTGCCTCGAGCATCGCCTCGCCGGCGCTGTAGGCGTCGTAGCGCGCGACATTGGCGACCGCTTCGCGCAGCGCCTCGAGGCCGATTTCGCCCTCCGGGGCGAGAAGCGCCAGCTTCTGCACTTCCTGGTGCGCGGCGAGCAGGTTGCCTTCGACGCGGTCGGCGAGCAGCTCCAGCGCCTCGCGCGGCGCCTTCTGGCGCTGGCGCGCGAGCCGCTCGGCGATCCAGGCGGGCAGGCGCGGCCGCTCGACCGGGTAGACGTCGACCACCACGCCCGCGCGCGCGAGCGCACCGAACCAGGCCGAGCCCTGCGTCGTTCGGTCCAGGCGCGGCACGCAGACGAGCAGCAGCACCTCCGCGAGCGGGCGCGCGCAGTAGCCGGCGATCGCCTCGCCCCCCTGCACGCCGGGCTTGCCCGTCGCAAGGCGCAGCTCCACGATCTTCTTGCCGCCGAAAAGCGAAAGGCTGCCGAGCGCGTGCACGAGCTCGCTCCAGTCGAAGCCGCGGCCGGGCTCGAGCACCTCGCGGTCGGTGAAGCCGCGGCTGCGCGCCGCGGCGCGCACGGCGTCCGCCGCCTCGAGCGCGAGCAGCGGCTCGTCGCCGTGGACGAGGTAGATCGAAGAGAGATTCCTGGCGAGGTGCGCCTCGAGTTGCTCCGCGCGCAGCTGCATGGTCAGGGGCTTTTCGGTTTCTGCGCCGCCGACAGCCTGCGCATGATGAGCTGCACCATGTCGCTTTGCATGTCGCGGAACAGCAGCTGCTCCTCGGCTTCCTTGGCGAGCACCTCGGCGTCGTTGAAGCTCACGTCGCGCGTGAGCTCGAACGAGGTCTGCGGCACGTAATCGCCGCCCTTGCCGTCGTGCACGCGCCAGCCCACGCGGTAGAGCAGGCGGAACTCGCGCACCCGGCCGGTGCCGGTAAGCGACAGGATCTGCTTTTCGCGCGCCTCCTGGCTGAACTGCAGGATGGCATCGGCCTGCTTGGGATCGTCGATCACCTTGGCGTCGGTCCCGGCCTGGATCTGGCGCTTGAGATCGAGGGCGATGCCGCCGGTGGCGCCGGGCAGGTACAGCGTCTTGAAGGGCACTTCGGCCGTGCCGCGCAGCTGGAAGCCGCAGGCGGCGATGAGCACCAAAAAAGGGGTCAGAGCAATTTTCCTGTAACACGAACGCATGCGCATTAGGGCTGCTCGAAGTGTTACAGGAAAATTGCTCTGACCCCTTTGCATCAAACCACCACGTTCACCAGGCGGCCCGGCACCACGACCACTTTCTTCACGTCCTGGCCGCCGACGAACTTCTGCACGTTGGGGTTCGCGAGCGCGATGCCTTCGATCGCCGCGCGATCGGCGGCCTTCGGCACCTTGATCGAGCCGCGCAGCTTGCCGTTGACCTGCACCACGAGCTCCACCTCGTCCTGCTCGAGCGCCGCCGGGTCGGGCTCGGGCCAGGGCGCGCGCATGATGTCCTGGCCGAACTGGAGGTCGCGCCACAGGTAGTGGCAGACGTGCGGCGTGATCGGCGAGAGCAGCCGCAGCAGGATCGACAGCCCCTCCTCGGCGGTCGCGCCGCGGTCCGCGGGCAGCCGCTCGAGCGCGTTCAGGATCTTCATCGCGGCCGAGGCCACGGTGTTGAACTGATAGCGACTGAGGTCGTAGTTGGCCTGCCTCAGGACCGAGTGGATCTCGAACCTCAGCTCCTTGTGCAGGCTCTGGCTTTTCTCCGCCCGGGAGAACTTGAGGCCGTAGCTCCAAAGCCGCTTCAGGAAGCGGTAAGACCCCTCGACGCTCTCGTCGCTCCATTCGAGCGTGTTGGTCGGCGGCGAGGCGAAGATGATGTAGAAGCGCGCGGTGTCGGCGCCGTACTTGTCGATGAGCGCCTGAGGGTCGACGCCGTTGTTCTTCGACTTCGACATCGTGCCGATGCCGTCATACACGACGTCTTTGCCGTCCCTCGTCCTTGCGGAGACGATCTTGCCCTTCGCATCTCTTTCGACCTCAACTTCCGAGGGGTGCACCCATTCGCGGCGTCCTTCCGCGTCGCGGTAATAGGACTCGGCGAGCACCATCCCCTGGGTGAGAAGATTGGTGAACGGCTCGGCCACGTCGAGCAGGCCCTCGTCGCGCATCAGGCGCTGGAAGAAGCGCGAATACAGAAGATGCAGGATCGCGTGCTCGATGCCGCCGATGTACTGGTCGACCGGCATCCAGTATTTCGCGCGCGCATCCACCATCGCCCGGTCCTGGTCCGGGCAGGCGTAGCGCGCGAAATACCAGGACGAATCGACGAACGTGTCCATGGTGTCGGTCTCGCGCTTCGCCGACTGCCCGCAGCTCGGGCAGCGCGTCTCGTAGAACTCGGGCAGCCTGGCGAGCGGGTTGCCGGTGCCGTCGGGCACGAGGTGCTCGGGCAGCTTTACCGGCAGCTCTTCGTCGGGCACCGGCACGTCGCCGCACGAGGGGCAATGCACGATCGGGATCGGGCAGCCCCAGTAGCGCTGGCGCGAGATGCCCCAGTCGCGCAGCCGCCACTGCACCTGCTTTTCGCCGAGGCCTTTCGCACTCAGGTCATCCGCTATTGCGTCGACGGCGGCCTGGTAGGCGAGGCCGTCATACCTGCCAGAGTTGACGCAGGCGCCGTGCTCCTTGTCTTCGTACCAGGGCTTCCACTGCTGGTCGTCGAAGGCCTCGCCCGCAACGGCGATCACCTGCCTGATCGGCAGCCGGTAGCTCAGGGCGAAGGCGAAGTCGCGCTCATCGTGCGCCGGCACGCCCATCACTGCGCCCTCGCCGTAGCCCATGAGCACGTAGTTGCCGACCCAGACGGGAAGACTTTCGCCGGTGAGCGGGTGCGTCACCGAGATGCCCGTGGGCATGCCCTTCTTCTCGATCTGCGCGAGCTCGGCTTCCATCACCGCGCCCCTCTTGCACTCCTCGACGAACGCCCGGAGCTTGGGATCGTGCTGCGCCGCGTGCTCGGCGATCGGATGCTCTGCGGCCACCGCCATGAACGTGGCGCCCATCAGCGTGTCGGCGCGGGTGGTAAATACCCACAGCACTCGTTCCTGGTTTTCCAATTGATAAGGGAAACCGATGCGCACGCCTTCCGAGCGGCCGATCCAGTTTTTCTGCATCAGCTTCACCTGCTCGGGCCAGCCGGGCAGGCTCTCGAGCGCGGCGAGCAGCTCCTCGGCGTAGGCGGTGATGCGCAGGAAGTACATCGGGATCTCGCGCTTCTCGACGGGCGCGCCGGTGCGCCAGCCGCGGCCTTCGATCACCTGCTCGTTGGCGAGGACCGTCTGGTCGACCGGATCCCAGTTCACCACGCCGGTCTTCTTGTACGCGAGGCCCTTGCGGAACAGCCGCGTGAACAGCCACTGGTTCCACCTGTAGTACTCGGGCTTGCAGGTGGCGAGCTCGCGCTCCCAGTCGAGCGCGAGGCCCAGGCTCTTCAGCTGCCCCTTCATGGTGGCGATATTGCTGTACGTCCAGCGCGCGGGCGGGACCTTGTTCGCCATCGCGGCGTTCTCGGCCGGCAGGCCGAAAGCGTCCCAGCCCATCGGCTGCAGCACGTTGTAGCCGCGCATGCGGTAGTGCCGGGTGAGAACATCGCCGATGGTGTAGTTCCGCACGTGCCCCATGTGCAGCTTCCCCGAGGGATAGGGGAACATGGACAGGCAGTAGAACTTCGGCTTCGCCGGGTCCTCGACCGAGCGGAAAGAGGCGCGGTCGGCCCAGAACCGCTGGGCCTCGCGCTCCACCGCCGTCGGATCGTAAGCGTCTTGCATCTGAAGTCCGCGCGGGAAAGCCGCGGATTATAAGCGGCATGCCCGAAACGGGGCGCCGCGCGGCCAAGCTGCAGCCCGCGCTCGGCGTGCGGATGAACGGCTTAGATACGCAACGCCAGGATCGGCCGCGAGCCCAGGAGAAGCGGCAGTTGCGGATGCGCGGCCCAATGACTCAAGGTGCGTGCGAGCGCGACGCCGTAGACGCGCACGAGCCCGACCAACAGGGCATATGCCGCGGCACCGGTCATCGCCGCGCGCTGCTCGAAGCGATCGCAGGCGCTCGTCAACGCCGCGAAGGCATCGAGGACACGCATGCGCTCATGGCCGAAGAAGCGCTCGATGCCGCCGGAGTCCGGTCCGTGAAACCGCCGGTAGGCGGCGGGCACGTTGCGATGGGGACAAACAGGGTAGCGGGCGCTCTCGTCCATGGCCGTACCCTACACCGGAGGCAGTGCAGCAAGGACAAATCGCGCGCTTCATTGACGCCAAAGCAACAATCGCGCGACCGACCGTCGCCGCAGGCCGACGGATCAGCGGTCTATAATGCGCCTGCCTTGTCGCTTCACCTCGAGCACCTCAACCCGGAGCAGCTAGCTGCAGTCACGGCTCCCGACGAGCACGCGCTGATCCTCGCCGGCGCGGGGAGCGGCAAGACCCGCGTGCTGACCACGCGCATCGCCTGGCTGGTGAAGAGCGGCCGCGTGGCGCCCTCCGGAGTCCTCGCGGTCACTTTCACCAACAAGGCGGCGCGCGAGATGCTGACGCGCGTGAGCGCCATGCTGCCGGTGAATCCGCGCGGCATGTGGATCGGCACCTTCCACGGCCTGTGCAACCGCATGCTGCGCGCGCATCACCGCGAGGTCAGCCTGCCGCAGACCTTCAGCATCCTCGACTCCCAGGACCAGCTCGCGGCGATCAAGCGGCTGCTGAAGGGCATGAACGTCGACGAGGACCGCTATCCGCCGCGCGAGCTCATGTACTTCATCAACGCGCAAAAGGAGGAGGGCGTGCGCGCGCGCGACGTTGCGCTCACCGACGAGACGGTGCGCGGCTACGCCGGGCTCTACGCCGCCTACGAGGAGCAGTGCCAGCGCGAAGGCGTCGTCGATTTTGCCGAGCTTCTGCTTCGTTGTTTTGAATTGTTGCTGAGGAATGAAGTGCTGCGCAGCCACTACTCGCAGCGCTTCCGCCACATCCTGGTCGACGAATTCCAGGACACCAACCGCCTGCAGTACCGGTGGCTGAAGCTCCTCGCCGGGCGCTCGTCCTACATCTTCGCGGTGGGCGACGACGACCAGTCGATCTACACCTTTCGCGGCGCCAACGTCGGCAACATGGCCGACTTCGAGCGCGACTTCAACGTGCGCAAGGTGGTGCGCCTGGAGCAGAACTACCGCTCGCACGGCAACATCCTGGACGCGGCCAACGCGCTCATCTCGAATAACCGCAACCGCCTGGGCAAGAACCTGTGGACCTCGGCCGGCGCGGGCGAGCCGCTGCGCGTCTTCGAGGGGCAGTCGGACACCGACGAGGCGCGCTGGCTCGTCGAGGAGGTGCGCTCGCTCGCGCGCGAGGGCACGCGGCTCTCGCATATCGGGGTGCTCTACCGCTCCAACGCCCAGTCCCGGGTCCTGGAGCACGCGCTCTTTTCGCAGGCGATTGCCTACCGCGTGCACGGCGGCCAGCGCTTCTTCGAGCGCGCCGAGGTGAAGCATGCGCTCGCCTATCTGCGCCTGGTCGCCGCGCCGGAGGACGACAACGCGTTTCTGCGCGTGGTCAACTTTCCGGCGCGCGGCATCGGCGCGAGAACCATCGAGCACATACAGGATCTTGCTCGCGAAGAGGGGGTTTCCCTGTTCAAGGCGGCCGAGGGCAAGGCCGCCGCTTTCAAGAAGCTGATCGACGGGCTGCGCGCCGAAGTGCAGGGGCTGCCGCTGCCGGAGCTGGTCGAGGTCGTCGTCGAGCGCAGCGGCCTCATCGAGCATTACAAGACCGAGCGCGAGGGCGCCGAGCGCATCGAGAACCTGGAGGAGCTCCTCAACGCCGCCACGGCGTTCGTCCAGGAGGACCGCGAGGTCGAGGAGGGCGAGCCGGCCGACCCGCTCAGCGCCTTCCTCACGCACGCCGCGCTCGAGGCGGGCGAGCACCAGGCGGGCGAGGGCCAGGACGCGCTGCAGATGATGACCGTGCACTCGGCCAAGGGCCTGGAGTTCGACGCGGTGTTCCTCACCGGGCTGGAGGAAGGCCTGTTCCCGCACGAGCAGAGCGTCGCCGAGCGCGACGGCCTCGAGGAGGAGCGCCGGCTCGCGTACGTGGCGATCACCCGGGCGCGCCACCGGCTCTACCTCTCGCATGCCCAGACGCGCATGCTGCACGGCCAGACGCGCTACAACATTCCGTCGCGCTTTCTCGAGGAGATTCCCGCGGGGC
>DASZOS010000040.1:0-28335 GCA_035550695.1 Burkholderiales bacterium
ACAGCATGACCGTCGCGCAGGAGGAAATCTTCGGCCCGGTGCTCTCCATCATCTCCTACAAGGACGAGGAAGAGGCCATCCGCATCGCCAACGACACGATGTATGGCCTCGCCGGCGCGGTCTGGTCGAAGGACGACGCGCGCGCGCAGCGGGTGGCGCGGCGCATCCGCGCCGGGCAGATCGACGTGAACGGCGGCGCGTTCAACATGAACGCCCCCTTCGGCGGCTTCAAGCAGTCCGGCCACGGCCGCGAGGCGGGCGTCTACGGGCTGGAGGAATTCCTCGAGTACAAGTCGCTGCAGTTGAAGGGCTGAGCGCATGAGAGTCCTGGATCTGCTCAGCCTGAAGGGCAAGACGGCGCTGGTGACCGGCGGCTCGCGCGGCCTCGGGCTGCAGATGGCCGAAGCGCTCGGCGAGATGGGCGCGCGTCTCGCCCTTACCGCACGCAAGAAAAACGAGCTCGACGAAGCGGTTGGTTACCTGAAGAAAATGGGAATCGAGGCGGCGGGCTATGTCTGCGATATCGGCAAAGCCGAATCGATTCCTCCCGTGGTCGATGAAATCCTGAAGAACTTCGGCAACGTCGACATTCTGGTGAACAACGCCGGCGCTACCTGGGGCGCGCGCGCCGAGGACCATCCGTTCGAGGCCTGGCAGAAGGTGGTGAGCGTCAACCTGAACGGCATGTTTCTCATCACCCAGGCGATCGGCAAGCGCAGCATGATCCCGCGGCGTTCCGGGCGCATCATCAACAACGCCTCGGTCGCGGGCCTCACGGCGACCGATCCGCACATCATGCGCGGCATCGCCTATCATGCGTCGAAAGGCGGCGTGATCAACTTCACGCGCGCCCTCGCCGCCGAGTGGGGCGAGCACGGCATCACCGTGAACGCCGTCTGCCCGGGATTTTTCCCGTCGAAGATGTCCAAGAATGTCATCGATACGGCCGGCCAGTACATCGTCGATCACACCCCGACCCGGCGCCTTGGCGGTGAGGACGATCTCAAGGGCCTCGTAGTGCTGCTCGCTTCGGAAGCCTCGCGCCACATCACCGGGCAGGCGATCGCGGTCGACGGCGGGGCGACGGTGATATGAACCCGCTGGAGTTCACGCGGGAGTACCAGAAGAAGATCCCCTTCGTCTCGCACCTGAAGATCCTCACCGAGGCGCTCGGGCACGGCGAGGCGCGGCTGTCGCTGCCGATCGAGACCCATCTCACCAACAGCTTCGGCACGGTGCACGGCGGCGTGATCCTCTCGCTCCTCGACGTCGCGCTCTGCACCGCGGCGCGCACGCTGCATCCCGAGTCCGCCGGCGTGATCACGATCGACCTGAGCACCTCCTTCATCGGCGCCGGCAGCGGCGAGAAGCTCCTCGCCGACGCGCGGGTGATGAAGGACACGCGCAGCGTGAGCTTCGTCGAAGCCGAGGCGAAAAACCAGGACGGGTCGCTCGTCGCCAAGGCGATCGCCACCGTGCGCGTGCGGCACAAGGAGAAATGACATGACCACGGAAACCAACCCTTACGCCGCCCCCAAGGCGCCGGTGGCCGACGCCGCCGTGCCGATGCAGGGCGATTTCGTGCCCGGCGGCCGCGCGCTTTCCGCGGGGCGCGGCTGGGCGTGGATCGTCGAGGGCTGGAACCTTTTCAAGCGCCAGCCCGCGACCTGGATCGGTATCGCGGTCCTGCTCGCGGTGATTTTTGTCGTTCTCGCAATCATCCCGGTGCTCGGCTCGCTTGCCGCGATGGTGCTCGCGCCGGTGTTCGGCGCCGGAGTCGTGATCGGCAGCCGCGCGATCGACGAAGGCGCGAACCTCGAGGTCGCGCACCTGTTCGCCGGGTTCCGCGAGCGCTTCGGCACGCTCGCGTCGGTGGGACTCGTCTACCTGGGCGCGTCGGTCGCGATCGCGCTGGTGGTGGGCCTCGCCACCGGCGCCGGCCTGTGGGGCCTGGTCGGCGGCGGCGCGGATCCGCTGTCCCTGGGCGCGGCGGGCGCGACGCTGCTTCTCGCCCTCCTAGTCATGATGGCGCTCATGCTGCCGGTGCTGATGGCGGTCTGGTTCTCGCCGCCGCTCGTCGTGTTCCACGACCTCGGCGCCGGCGAAGCAATGAAGCAGAGCTTCGTCGCCTGCCTGCGCAACGTCGTGCCGTTCCTCGTCTACGGCGTGATCCTGCTTCTGCTTTCGATGCTCGCCTCGCTTCCTTTCGGGCTCGGCTGGCTGGTGCTCGGGCCGGTGCTCGCCGGCTCGCTGTACACCTCCTACCGCGACATTTTTTTCGAGCAAGCGGGGTGATAGACGCCTCCGCGCGGCAATCTACGACGGACAGTTCGCGGACGGGCAGGAGCTCAACCAGGTAGAGCTGGCGGCCTATTTCAAGGCGAGACGAGGCGGACCGCATTGACGACTACGGCTATAACTGGGTGCTCAAGAACTGGGAGTTCCACCGCACCCTGTACGAGCCCTCGGAGTCGAAGGCCGCGTCAGAGACATCGAGAAAAAGAACTTCGCAGCCGCGCGCGCGCATGCAGGAGCACATCCTGCAGACCGGCGAGCAGGTGCGCCGCTTTTACGCCAAGGGCGGTGCGGCGCGCCGCGGTGCGCGCTGACCCGCCAGCCGACGCAAGAGCGGCCAGGCGACCACCAGCACGGCGAGCGCGAGCAGCATCCCCGAGATCGGCCGCGTCGCGAAGGTCGCGAACGCGCCGTCGGAGAGGATCAGCGACTGGCGCAACGAGGTCTCCATCAACGGTCCCAGCACGAACGCGAGCACGAGCGGCGCAAGGCTGAAGCCCGAGCGCTCTGCATAGAAGCCGAACACCCCGAAGCCCAGCATGACGAGGATGTCGAACGGATTGTTGTTGACGCCGTAGGCGCCGATGACGCAGGCGACCGCGATCAGCGGGAGCAAATAGGCGGTAGGCAGGCGGGCAAGCTTCGCAAATACGCCGATGAGCGGCAGATTGAGCACCAGCAGCATCAGATTCCCGACGAACATGCTGGTAATGACTCCCCAGAACATGTCGGGCTTCTGCGAAAGCAAGGTAGGTCCTGGCGTGATGCCGTGAAGCATGAAGGCGCCGAGCATCAGCGCCATGACCACGTTGGCCGGCAGGCCGAGCGTCAGCAGCGGGATGAAGCCGCTCGCCGTCGCGGCGTTGTTCGCCGATTCGGGCGCGGCGACCCCTTCGATCGCGCCATGCCCGAAGCGCTCGGGATGCGCCGAGCGCCGCTTCTCGAGCGCGTACGCGACATAGCTCGAGATCGTGCCGCCTGCACCGGGCAGGACACCCACCAAAAAGCCGATCAGAGTGCCGCGGCCGATCGCCCCACCCGCGTCACGCCACTCGTGCCGCGCAGGCAGCAGCGCGCGCAGCCCGCGCGGCGCGCGCGCAACCTCGCCGGCCACGGGCGGGCCATGGGCGAGGAGCAGCACTTGCGACATGCCGAACAACCCCATCACCATCGGCACCAGCTCGATTCCGCCCTGCAGCGTCAGGCTGCCGAAAGTGAAGCGCGCTTCGCTTCTCACGGGATCGAGGCCGACCGTGCCGAGCAGCAGTCCCAGCGCCGCCATGGAGAGCGCCTTCGGTACCTCGCCTGCGCCGAGGTAGCTCACCAGCGTCAGCCCGAGCAGGGTGAGCGCGAAGTACTCCGGCGGCCCGAAGTCGAGCGCCAGCTGCGCAAGCGGCGGCGCTAGCAGGATCAGGCCCACGAGTCCCAGCGTGCCGGCGATGAACGAGCCGAACGCGGCGATGCCGAGCGCCGCGCCGGCCCGCCCGCGACGCGCCATTTCGTGCCCGTCCATGCAGGTCATCACGGAAGCCGACTCGCCCGGCACGCGCAACAGGACCGCGGTGGTCGAGCCGCCGTACATGGACCCGTACCAGATACCGGCAAGCATGATGATCGCCGGGGTAGTCGGCACGGCGTAGGTCACCGGCAGAAGCAGTGCAATGGTGGCCGCAGACCCCAGTCCGGGGAGCACGCCGACGAGCGTGCCCAGGAGCACGCCGAGGAAGCAGTAGGCAACGTTCGTCGGCTCGAGCGACACCGTGAACCCGAGCGCGAGGCTCTCCAGAATGCTCACGCGCGCCGTTTCAGAGCCCGAGCATGCCGGCGGGGAGCGGCATTCCGAGCTGGCTGAACAGGACGTAGGTGGCGATGGAGCCGGCCGCCGCGGCCGCCAGCGATAGCGGCCACGACACAGCGCCGATGCCGCGCAGCAGAACTATCAGCAGAGCCGCCGTGCACATGACGAAGCCGACCGATGTCAGCGCCCAGGCGTAGAGAGCGACGGCCGCCACGACCAGCCAAGCCCGCGCGTGGCCGTGTGGCTCGCCCGCCTCGCTCGCATCGGTTCGCGATGGCTTCGCGAACGCCATTGCGGAGAACGCGATGAGCGCCACGCAGACCAGCGTCGGATAGAAGCCCGAGCCGGGCTGCCGCAAGCTCCCGAACGAAAGGCCGGATCCTTCGTAGAGCGCTGCGAATCCCAGGCCGAGCAGGACGGCGCCGGGGAACCGCCCGCGCAGCGCCGGCGTCACTTCTTCGGCGGGACCCGCATTCCGACCGCCTCGATTACCCGCCGGTTGACCTCGTCCTGCCGGGCGAGGAAGACGGCGGTGTCCTTGCGGTTCAGCCAGGCGTGTCCAAGGCTGGTATCGGCCATCTGCTTGACCAGACCCGGCTCGCGCATCGTGCGCTCGATCGCCGTCTCGAGGACAGCGAGGACCTCCTCCGGCGTGCGGCGCGGCGCGAACACGATGTGAAACGAGCCGATGACGAAGTCCACGCCGTTCTCGCGGAACGTGGGTACGTCGCGGTACAGCGCCGTGCGCGAGTCTGCGGCGACACCGAGCATCTTGACCTTGCCCGCTTCTACCAGCGCCTTGTACGAAACCGGCACGGCGACATGCACGTCGATGTGGCCGCCCGCGAGTGCCGCGGCGCCGGGCGCATCTCCCGGGAACGGCACGAAGGTTCCTTTCAATCCTGCGGCATTCGCGAAGCCCGCGGCGAATATCTGCGCGGAGGCGCCGGGGATCATGCCGATGCGCAGCTTCCCGGGGTTGGCGCGCCCGTGCGCCACCAGTTCCTCGAGCGACTTCCAGGGGGCGTCGGACTTCACCGCGAGAGCCATCGGGTCGACGTTCACCACCGCAATCGCCGCGTAATCGCCGAGATTGGTCGGCGTGGGAACCGTGTACTGCGCCGTGACTACCGCTGTCGAGAAGACACCGAGCGTGTAACCGTCGGGCGCCGCACCGGCGAGTTCCTTCGCACCGAGCACGCCGCCCGCGCCCGCCTTGTTCACCACCAGCGCAGCCCGGCCCAGATGTCTTGGCAGGTGCTGGGCGAGCAGCCGCGCGGTCAAATCGGTGCGGCCACCGGGCGGGAAAGGCACGACGAGCGTAACCGGCTTTTCGGGATAGGCGGCGTGCGCGGGGCCCATCGGCAACAGCAAGGCGAGCGCAATAGCGACAAGAGCATGCCGTCGAGCAATGGCCATAGAGCTTCCTCCTGGCTGGACTGACTGTAAACGTGCCGAACTAGGCCCGACTCAATACGCGTTGCACACCATGTTTTCGTATTTCGCGTTCGGGCCGACCAGGTCCCAGCTGAGCATCCAGTCGTAGGCGCGCTGGAACTCGTCCTGGGTGTAGGGCGCCGGATCGACGTAGCGCAGGCGCGGGAGATAGAAGTCTTGCGGGCTGAGTTGCCTGGCGTATTTCTCCTCGATTTCGTCGATCATGTAGCGAACGTACTTGCGCTTGTCCGCATTGATCAGCTTGACCGCTCTTTTCACCGCGCGGGTGAGCGCCTGCACCTTCTCGGGGCTGAGGTCGGCGGAGATGTTCTCCAGGCCCTGATAGAAGGTACTCATGATCTGCTTGCAGCCGTTCTTTTCGGCGAGCGTCACCCAGGGCTCCATGAGCGTCGCTGCGTCCACCGAACCGTCCATCAGCGCCTCGTAGCGCTCCTGCACCATCCCGGCGTGGACCGGCTTAATCTCCTCGCGCTTCAGGAATCCTTCCAGCATCGAGAGCGTGGAGTAGTGCGAGCCTTGGTGGAATTGCACACCCATCGTCTTGTTCGCGAGCTGGATCGGCGTGTTGAGCGGCGAATCGGGGCGCACGTAAATCGCCTGGTAGACCATCGCCGGACGCTTTCCGGCGATCGGGCCCTTGCGCTTGCTGTCGTAGGTGCGCCGGATCTGTCCCCATTCGCAGGCGCGGTAGACGTCGCATTCGCCTCTTTCCCAGGCCTTCTGGTAATTCCACGAGGAAACCAGGCGATGATCGAAGGTGCGGGGGTCGCTCGGGTCGAAGCGCGTCTTGATGCCGGGCGTGATGATCCTGATTTCCAGGCCTTCGTCCCGGGCGGTGAAGTCGCGGGCGACAAACCAGTGCAGCCCGAGGACGGCCTCGGCGCTCTCGATAGTGACGAGTGACCCTATGGCGACAGTCATGGATTCCTCCTCCTCAGAAGGAATGAAAACTGTATGCACTTTTAAGCCGCGCTGTCTACCGGGACTTTCGTCAGCAGCCGGCGCCCGTTCCAGAACCATGCGAGGCCGGCAAGTTGTAGCGCCCAGAGGCTGCCGAGCGCCCATGAATAAGCCTCGGGCGGGTAGCCGCCATCGGTAGGCGGCCAGCGCTCCAGCACCAGGCCGACCGCCCACTGTGCGACAAACATGCCGATGAAGATGAAGGTATTCAGCGTCGTATTGACACGACCGGCCAGTTCCTTCGGGTAGCGCCGCGAGAGCATCGAATAGCCGAGGGTGGCGGCCGTGCCGAAGAAGGTGAAGAGCGCCCAAAGCGCAAGTCCGCCCTTCACCACACCGAGCACCAGTAGCCCGAGGCAGAGCGCCGCGAGCGCGACGCCGCCCGCGATGATCGGCAGCATCGAGCCGCCAAGCCGGGTGCGCGCGTCTGCCATTCGCCCGAAAACGAGGAAGCCCGCGATCAGCGCGAGGTTCACCACCAGCAGTCCCTGCCCCACCCCGGCGCGGTCGTAGCCGGCGACATCGCGCAGCCAGGTTGCAATCCATAGCGTCGACAGCGCCACGACGGCCGACTGGCTGGTGCCCGCCATGACGGCCACACGCCGCAGTGCGGGGTCTGCGATCAGCACCCGGATGCCCGCCAGCGTCGCGCCGAGCGAGACGCGCGAGCGGTCGCGCTCGTGCTCCGGGACAACGAAAAAGATGGTCGCGCTGGCCGCGAGCGCGAGCGCCGCGGCGCCGATCATGATGCTGCGCCAATCGGCAAAGCGCAGCGCCGCTTCGAGCGGGACGGTCACCGTGATGGCGCCGAGGATGCCGACGGCGAAAGCGCGCGAGTTCATCGTCGCGATGCGCTCCATCGGATACCACAGAACGAAAGCCTGGAACGAAGCCATGAGTGCCACGGCGACCCCGGCGCCGATCAGCGCACGGCCGGCCACGACGCCGGCGAACGAGGGCGCAAGCGCGTAGGCGAGCGCTCCTATCGATGCGACCACGAGCAGCCCCGCATCGACTCGACGCGGCCCGTAGCGGTCAAGCAGCACGCCGAAAGGAATCTGCAGCAGCCCGAAGGCCAGGAAGTACACGCTGGTGAGAAGCCCCAGCTCGGCAGCGCCGAGGCCGAACTCCGTGGCGATCTCCGGTCCGAGCAGCGCGTTGATGGAGCGGAACGCGTACGACACGTAATAGCCCGCGACGAACGGCAGGAAGACGCGCAGCGTCAGGGAACGCGGGATCAGAGTTTCTCAGGTCTTGGGCGCTTCGAAGCCGCCGAAGTAGAAGCGGTTCCAGGTCGGGCTGATGATGAGCTCGTTCACGCAGGCGCGGGCGGGGAGCGAGGCGAGGAAGGCAATCGCCTTGCCGAGGTCCTCGGGCTGGAGCATCTTCGCGCGCACTTCGGGCGCCGGCGGCACCGGCCGCTTCTCCAGGATCGGCGTGGCGACCTCTCCCGGAAGCACCGAGGTGGCGCGGATGCCGTGCCTGCCCTCTTCCATGTTGATCGATTCGGTGAGCGCGATCACCGCGTGCTTGGTCGCGTTGTAGCCCGGCCCGGTGAGGGTGCTGGCGTAGCGTCCGGCCCACGAGGCGATGTTGACGATGAGCCCGTCCCCGCGGGCGCGCATGCCGGGCAGCACCGCGTGCACGCAGTAGAACGTGCCCGAGAGGTTCACCGCGACGATCTCGTCCCAGGAGGCGAGCGACAGGTTGTGGAAATTGCGCTTCGGGCTGTTGATGCCGGCGCTGTTCACCAGGATGTCGACGCGGCCGATCTTCGCCGCCGTTCGCGCGACTTCGTCCTTGCTCGAGACGTCCAGGGCGATGGCCTCGCAGCTGCCGGCGGCGCGCACCGCCTTCTCGGCGGCGGCGAGCGTCTCGCGGCTTCGCCCCGAGATCACCACGTGGGCGCCCGCGCGCGCGAGCTCGATGCCGCCAGCGAGCCCGATTCCCGAGCCGCCGCCGGTGATCCACGCCACCCGCCCCTGCAGATCCGACATCACGATTCTCCCGTGCCGTTGAGCGCGAAATCGAATACCTGGTAGCTCTTCAGCGTCGCCGCGCCGGCTTTCAGCCGGTACTCGTCGTTGAGCGGCTCGCTCAGTATGAACGGAACCTTCGCCTCGGACACGCCGCCATGGCTGCGCAGCCGGTGCCCTTCCAGCCCGGAAAGGTCGTGCTGCGCCTGCGAGCCGCCGATGCACGTTTGCGCCGTCGAGATCACCACCACGTCGGCTTCCCGATCCGCCGGCAGGTCGTGCAGCCGGCAGGCAGCCGCCTTGTCGAGAACGGCTTCTATGCCGTCCAGCTGTCTCACCACAGAAATGATTTCTCTGGGAGTCGCCTTGCCTTGGCACCACACGCGTACGAAGCCGCCGAGCGCGCCGTGGTGCGCGACGAAGGCGTCCGTGATGGGACAGATGACCCGCGTATCGCCCTTGCCGAACCTGGCGTCGAGGATGTCCTGCAGCCAGATGACATTGGGCTTGCCGGCGGCATCCGACTTGTCGTTCATGCCGTGGTCGGCGGTGAGGGCGACGAGCGCGCCGAGATCGGCGAGCGCGCCGACGCGCCGGTCGAGCTCCTGGTAGAAGCGCTTCGCCTCGGGCTCGTGCGGCGCGTACTTGTGCTGCACCCAGTCGGTGAGCGAGAGGTAGATGAGCTCGGGCGGGTGCTTCTCGAGCAGCTTCACGCCCGCCTCGAGCACCAGCAGCGAAAGCTCCATCGAGTACATGCCGGGCTGCGGCATGCCGACGAGGTCGAGCACGCGCTCGATGCCGTTTTCCGCCGCCGTGCAGCGGCTGGCGCACTCGGACGAGAAGGAAACGTTCCCGCGCGCGATCTCGAGGTTCTTGCCGAGCTGCCTTCTCAGCTTCTCCTTCGCGGTGATCGACGCCACCCGCGCGCCCGCAGCCGCGAATTGCGCGAGGATGGTGTCGGCGCGCAGGAGCTCCGGCCCGGTCATCACCACCGCCTCGCGGGTGCGGGTGTCGAGGTAGAAGTTGCCGGAGATGCCGTGCCTCGAGGCCGGCGTGCCGGTGATGATCGACATGTTGTTCGGGCAGGTGAAGCTCGGAACCGTCCCGTCGGCCACTACGCTGAAGCCGCGCGTGACGAAGCGCGCGATGTTGGGAATCGCACCCTCGCCGAGGTAGCGCTCGATGTACGCCGGGTCGCCGCCGTCGATGCAGACCACCGCCACCGGGCGCTGCGGCCAGCGGTAGCGCGTGCCGTTCGCTTCTGCGAACGAATTACCTTCTCGCGTACTGCGTGGCACCGAAGAGCACCTCCGCCTGCTCCTTGCTGAAGCCCTGCGTGGCGCGGCGGCGCTCGGCGAGCACCTCGAGCGCTTTCTTCACCGCCGGCCGGCCCAGGATCTTTTCGCGCCACTTCTTCACGTGGGGAAAGTCGTCGATGTTCACGCCCTGGCGCTCGGGAAAGCGCATCCACGGCATGATGGACATGTCGGCGATCGTGTACTCGTCGCAGGCGACCCACTGGCTCTTTTCCAATTGCCGGTCCACCACCCCGTAGAGCCGGTTCGCCTCGTTCCGGTAGCGGTTGACCGCGTACTCGATTTTCTCCGGTGCGTACTGCAGGAAGTGGTGCGCCTGGCCCAGCATCGGGCCGATGTGCCCCATCTGGAACATCACCCACTGCATCACCTGCCAGCGATCGCGCAGGTCTTCGGGGAGGAACTTGCCGGTCTTGGACGCCAGGTAGAACAGCATCGCGCCCGACTCGGCGAGCGCGAAGCGCTTGCCGTCGGGCCCCTGCTGGTCGACCATCGCGGGGATCTTGTTGTTCGGCGAGATCGCCAGGAACTCCGGCTTGAACTGCTCGCCCGCGCCGATGTCGATCGGGTGCACGCGGTACTCGAGGCCCGTCTCCTCGAGCATGATGTGGATCTTGTGCCCGTTCGGCGTGGGCCAGGTGTAGAGATCGATCAAGCGATTTCTCCTCAGTCGAATTCTTCGATGACCACCGTTCCGGCGATCTTATCGTGCCAGCCCTGCTTGCGCCGGTCGATTGCGATCCAGAAAAAGCCGAGGTAGAGCACGGCCGCGGACACGAAGTAGCACGCGAGCCGCACCACGAGCCGCCCGGTGCTCGGCAGCTCGCCGGTCTTCGCGTCGACGATTCTGATGTTCATCGCCAGCTTGCCCGGGGTGGCGCCGCAGGTGCGCCAGAAGCCGATCACCGCGGCACCGAGGACGAGCATCGTGACCAGGTCCCAGGCACGCGTCGCCGGCTCGAGCGAAAAATACCCGGCGCCGAAAGCGAGCACGACGACCGGCACCGAGATCACCACGACGATCAGCCAGTCGATGAGGAAAGCCCCCGCGCGCTGCCAGAACCCGGCGTATTCAGGCGAGCTTGACCAGCTGCTTGCCAAAATTCTGTCCTTTGAGCAGTGCAATCAGCCCCTGCGGGGCGTTGTCGATGCCTTCGAGCACCGATTCACGGTACTTCAGCTTGCCTTGCGCAAGGTAGCCGCCGAGCGCCGCGAGCGCCTCGCCATAGCGGCTGCGCCAGTCGAACACGATCATCCCTTGCAGCCTGATGCGGTTCACGAGAACCGCACGGAAATTGCGGATGCGGTAGGGCTCGGTGGCGTTATAGTCGGAGATGAGCCCGCACACGACCACGCGCGCGAAAAGGTTCATGTGCGCGAGCAGCGTATCGAGAATCTCGCCGCCGACGTTGTCGAAATAGACGTCGACGCCCTTGGGGCACGCCTGCCCGAGATCGCGCCGCAGGTTGCCCGTCTTGTAGTCGACGCAGTCGTCGAAGCCGAGCTCACGCCTCACGTACTCGCATTTCCGTGCGCCGCCCGCGATGCCGACTGCGCGGCAGCCCGCGAGCCTGGCGAGCTGCCCGACCACGCTGCCCACCGCGCCGGAGGCCGCCGAGACCACGACGGTTTCGCCGCTCTTCGGCTGGCCGATCTCCTTCAAGCCGAAGTACGCGGTGATTCCCGGCATGCCGAGGATGCCCAGGTAGCAAGAAAGCGGGGCCTGCGGCTTTTCGAGTTTCGTGAGATCTTTTGTAACCCCGTAGAGCTGCCACCCTAGCTGCGTGAGGACTTTGTCGCCCTTCTCGAACTTCTCGTTCCTCGAGTCGAGCACTTCGCCGACCGTCTGCCCGACCATCACTTCCCCGATGTCGACGCCCTTCACGTAGCTCTTGGCGTCGCTCATGCGGCCGCGCATGTAGGGATCGAGCGAAAGCCACAGGTTCTTCACCAGCACCTCGCCCTGCGCGGGCGCCGGCACCGGGCAGGACTCGATGCGGAAATTCTCCTCGCTCACCCAGCCAGCGGGACGACTGACGAGCACCACGCGCCTGTTTTCCATCTACAGGGCGGCGAAGCGCGCGAGGTGGTAGTCCGCGTCGCCGAACTGGCCGGCGATGACGGTGAGGCGGCGGAAGGTGTGGCTCACTTTGAGCTCCTCGCTCATGCCCATGCCGCCGTGCAGCTGCACGCTTTCCTGGCTGATGTGGCGCGCGCTGTCGGCGATCTTGATCTTGGCGGCGGAAACGGCGCGTGCCCTGTCCCC
Organism: Burkholderiales bacterium; assembly: GCA_035550695.1. Lineage (GTDB taxonomy): Bacteria > Pseudomonadota > Gammaproteobacteria > Burkholderiales > SG8-39 > SCGC-AG-212-J23. The sequence continues at coordinate 12,070 of DASZOS010000040.1, forward strand.
GGGACCTTCGTTCGAGTCGATCTTGCTGCAGGCAAGACACGCCATCGACCTCGCCTGCTCGTAGGCGATGCACATGTCGACCATCCGGTGCTGCAGCGCCTGGAAGCTGCCGATCGGCACGCCGAACTGCTTGCGCGTCTTGAGGTATTCGAGAGTCGTGTCGCAGGCGAACTTCATCGCGCCCACCGCCTCGGCGCACACCAGCGCGGTCGCAAGATCGGTCACTTCCTCGACGAGCGCCAGGTCGCCGCCGAGCGGCTCGGCTTTCGTGCCGTTGAGCACGATGTCCGCGGCACGCATTTCATCGAGAGTCTTGTATCCCGTATTCGCTTGCCCCGGGATAAGAAACAACTCGATTCCATTGCCTGTTCTTGCCGAAACGACCAGCTTGTCGGCCATCGGCGCGCCGAGCACCGCGGCTTTCTCGCCCCGCAGCAGCCATGCATCGCCGGACTTTCTTGCCGTGGTTTTTACGCGGGAAAGATCGTAGCGCGCGCCTTTCTCGACGTGCGCGAAGGAGAGCTTCGTCTTTCCTTCGATCACCGCCGGCAGAATCGACTTCGCCTGCGCGCTGCGCGCGATCGCTCGGGCGGCCATCAGCACCGGCAGGTAGGGCTCGACCACCAGCGCCTCGCCGAACGCTTCCATCACGCCCATGAGGTCGATCGCGCCGCCGCCGAAGCCGCCGCAGTCGGCGGGCAGCGGCAGGCCGGTCAGGCCCATCTGGGCGAACGTGGCCCACGCCTGCGGCGAATAGCCCTCGGCCGAGGCGACGATCTGCCTGCGCGCCTCGAAGTCGTAGTCCCTGGCGAGGAAGCGCCGGACCGAGTCGGCAAGCAGCTGCTGCTCTTCGTTGTAATCGAAATTCATAGACCCAACGTCATCTTGGCGATGATGTTCCTCTGAATCTCGTTCGACCCGGCGTAGATCGTGGTCTTGCGCATCGAGAGATATTTCTTCCTTATCGCAGCGGAAAACTCGTCGTGCGCCGCAGGATCGGCCGCCTGCATCATGAGCTCGGTCAGCGCCTGCTGGATCTCGGTGCCCTTGATCTTCAGCATGGAGACGTCGGCGCCCGGCGGCTGGCCGGTGCGCCGCATGCGGTCGAGAAAGCGCAGGTTGGTGATCTCGAGCGCCATCAGCTCCACCTCCACGCGCGAGAGCCGGTCGCGAAACCGCGGGTCATTCTTCAATGAAGAGGCATATTCCTTGAGCTTCGCCAGCTGGCGCTTGGATTCGCCGATGCGCCCGGTGTTCATGCGCTCGTGGCCGAGCAAGTACTTGGCGACGGTCCAGCCCTTGCCTTCCTCGTACACCAGGTTCTCGAGCGGCACCCTTACGTCGTCGAAGAACACCTCGTTCACCTCGTGGGCGCCGTCCAGGAGGATGAGCGGCCGCACCGTGATGCCGGGCGTCTTCATGTCCATGAGCAGGAACGAGATGCCCTCCTGGCGGCGCTCGGCGCCCGGATCGGTGCGTACCAGGCAGAAGATCCAGTCGGCGTAATGCGCGAGCGTCGTCCAGATCTTCTGGCCGTTGACGACATAGTGGTCGCCTTCGCGTACGGCTTTGGTTTTCAACGATGCCAGATCGCTTCCGGATCCCGGCTCCGAATAACCCTGGCACCAGAAGTCGTCGCCGCGGTAGATGCGCGGCAGGAAGCGCTTCTTCTGCGCTTCGGTGCCAAAGCGCAGCAGCACCGGCGCGCACATCGCCAGGCCGAAGGGGATGAGCGGCGGCGCGCCGGCGTAGCCGAGCTCCTCCTCGAAGATGTAGCGCCGCACCGGGCTCCAGCCGGTTCCGCCCCATTGCGCGGGCCACGCGGGCGCCACCCAGCCTTTGTCGGCGAGGATGCGGTGCCAGCGCATCAGGTCGTCCTTCGAAAGATGCGCGTAGGCGGAGACTTTCTCCTTGAGATCGCGAGGCAGGTTCGCCTGCAGCCAGGCGCGCACTTCGTCGCGGAACGCAGCCTCTTCGGCGGAGTAGTTCAGGTCCATTAGACGATGGTAACGCCGCCGTCGGCGACGATGCACTGCCCGGTGACGAAGGCCGCCGCGTCCGAGGCGAGGAACACGGCGATGCCGCCGATGTCGCGCGGCTCGCCCAGGCGGCGTAGCGGCGTCGCCCGGATGCGCTCCGCGGCGCGCGCTTCGTCCGCCCACAGCGCACGCGCGAAGTCGGTCTTCACCAGGCCCGGCGCGATGGCGTTGACGCGCACGTTCCTCGGCCCCCATTCGGCGGCGAGGTTGCGCACCAGGTGGTGGGCTGCGGCCTTGGAGGTCCCGTAGGCGCCGATCACGGTGTTGGCGAGAAGGCCACCGACGGAGCCGACGACGATGAAGCTGCCGCCGCCGCGGCTCGCCATGGCCTCCAGCGTCATGCCGGCGAGCCACAGCACGCTCTTCACGTTGTTGCCGATGGTCTTGTCGAAGGCCTCGTCGGGGATCGAGGCGAGCGGGCCGTAATAGGGGTTCGATGCGGCGTTTGCAACGACGATGTCGATCGCGCCCCAGCGTTGGCGCGTGGCATCGACCAGCGCCTGCAGCTCCTCCTTGCGCGACACGTTGCAGGGCCGCGCCATCACTTCCAGCCCCTGCTGTTCCAGGTCGGCGCGCGCCTGCTCGCACGCTTCGGGCTTGCGGCTCGAGATGCTGACTTTCGCTCCGGCGCGCCCGAGCTCTTCGGCGATCGATCTGCCGATGCCGCGCGTGGAGCCGGTGACGAGCGCCACTTTGCCGCGCAGGTCGAAGAGAGAAGGAGATTTCACTATGCGAAATCTAGTACGACTAAGTTGACAGCCAGGGCTCGCCCGACAGAATATCGAAACGCCCGCACGTCTGCGGCATTCCCCAATACCACCAACCACAGAACGGAACTGAGGAGAGCTTTTTCGATGGGAGCACCCGAAGCCACGGCACCTTTGTCGCAGCCTACCGGAACATTCAGCTACGAGCACGAAGGCGACCGGCAATTCGCCACCACCCTGGCGCGCGGACTGGAAGTGCTGCGCTGCTTCACGCCGCTGGAGCCGCTGCTCGGCAACAAGGAGATCTCGGTGCGCACCGGGCTGCCCAAGCCCACGGTGTCGCGCCTCACCTACACGCTGACCAAGCTCGGCTACCTGCGCCACAACATGCGGCTGGGCAAGTACCAGCTCGGCTCGGCGGTGCTGTCGATCGGCTATCCGCTGCTCGCGTCGATGAACGTGCGCCAGGTGGCGCGGCCTCTGATGAAAGAGCTCGCCGATTACTGCAACGGCTCGGTTTCGATGGGCGTGCGCGACCGCCTGAACATGGTCTACGTCGAATCCTGCCGCAACGGCAGCGGTCTCTCCACGCTGCCGGATATCGGCACTTCGGTTCCGATCTCGCAATCGGTGATCGGCCGGGCCTTCCTCGCCGCGTGCACGCCTGCGGAGCGCGAGGCGGTGCTCAACCAGATGAAAGTGAAGGAGCCGGAGAGCTACCGCAAGTTCCGCCCGTCGATCGACAAGGCGCTCGAGGACATCCGCACGCGCGGCTTCTGTGCCTCGATGGGCGAGCTGCGCCGCGAGCATTTCGCGGTCGGCGTGCCGATGCGGCGCACCGTCGACGGCGAGATCGTCGCCTTCAATTGCGGCGTGCCGGCGTTCATGGTGAAGAAGGGCCAGCTCGAGGACGATATCGGGCCGCGCCTGGTCGCCATGGTGCGCAACATCGAGGCTTCGCTGGGGCTGCACTAGAACCGGTGCGGTAGCATCGGCGTTCCCGTTCAGGAGGGGAATGCCGATGCAAGATCTGATCTCCTTTTACCGCGACATCGACCCCGAGACGCGGGCGGTCGCGATCCAGACGCTGCGCATCATCGCCATCCTGGTGCTCGCCTGGGTGCTGCAGAACGTCTCCGCGCGCCTCATTCGCCTGTTCCGCGCCTACATGGACCGGCGCCCCGGCGGCGATGAAGTCGCCCGCATAGAGACGCTGGCGCGGGTCTTCCGCAACACCGCGGCGATCGTGATCGTCATCGTCGCGGGCACGCTGGTCCTCGGCGAGCTCGGCATCTCGGTGGCGCCGATCCTCGCCACGGCGGGCGTCGCGGGCGTCGCCATCGGCTTCGGCGCCCAGAGCCTCATCAAGGACTTTCTCGGCGGCTTCTTCATCCTGCTCGACGACCAGATCCGCGAGGGCGACGTGGTCGAGGTCGCGGGACTGAGCGGGCTGGTCGAGGAAGTGACGCTGCGCTACGTGCGCCTGCGCAACTTCGAGAGCCATGTGCACTTCGTGCCGAACGGCGAGATCAAGACGGTGACCAACCGCACGCGCGGGTTCGCGCACGCCGTCATCGAGGCGGGCGTGGCGTACCGCGAGGACCCCGACGAAGCGCTCGCCGTGATGCGCGAAGTGGCCCGGGCGATGCGCGCGGATTCCGCGTGGCGGGACAAGATGGCCGAGGACATCGAGATCATCGGCGTGGAGCGCCTGGCCGACTCGGCGGTGATCCTGCGCGCGCGCTTGAGGGTCGTGCCGCCGATCCAGCAGTGGAACGTGCGCCGCGAATTTCTCAAGCGGCTCAAGAAAGCCTACGACGAGCGCGGCATCGAGATTCCGTATCCGCATCTCACGCTGTACGCGGGCAGCGACAAGGACGGCCGCGCACCGGCCTTCAGGGTCGCGACGAACTTAGAAAGCTCCTGAGGATCTCGTGGATGCGGCGCACCCCGTCGGTGAGCGCCGCAGGTCCCGGCTGCAGGATCTCGGAAGACTTGACCTCGAACAACCGGCCTTCTCTTATCGCGGGAATCGCCTCCCAGCCGGGCCGGGCGGCAACGCGCTCGGGGCGAAACTTCTTGCCGCACCAGGAGCCGAGAATGAGCTCGGGGGCTCGCCTCACGACTTCGCCGGGGTCCTGGACTATGCGCCCCGCCGCCGCCTGCGAGCGCGACTTTTCCTTGAAGATGTCCTCGCCGCCGGCGATCTCGACCAGCTCGCTCACCCAGCGGATGGCGCTGATCATCGGCTCGTCCCATTCCTCGAAATAGACGCGCGGGCGCCGCGGAAACGCCTTGGCTCCTTCCTTTATCGCTTGAAGGTTGTCTTCAAGGCGTGAAACGAGTATGCGCCCCTTGTCCGCTGCGCCGACCATCGACGAGAGCACCAGGATCATGGAGAGGATCTCGTCCACCGAGCGCTGGTTGAAGAGCATGACATTGAAGCCTGTCCTCGCGAGGTCGCGCGCGATGTCGGCCTGGAGATCGGAGAAACCAAGTACCAGATCGGGCTTGAGCTGCAGAATCTTCTCGCCGTTCGCTGACAGGAAGGCGGAGATCCGCGGCTTCTCGCGCCGCGCGCGCGGCGGCCGCTCGGTATAGCCGGAAATCCCGACGATGCGGCGCTCTTCCCCCAGGAGGTAGAGCGTCTCGGTGGTTTCCTCGGTGAGGCAGACGATGCGCTCGGGATAACGAGCTGGCATTCGGTATTATCCGGTGATGGGGCCGCTCAGCGGAATCAAGGTCCTCGAATTCGAGGCGATCGGCCCGGCGCCGTTCGCGGGCATGCTGCTCGCCGACATGGGCGCCGACGTGCTGCTGGTGGAACGGCCGGCGTCCACCGACCTCGGCCTGAAGCCCGAGCGCTGGTACGACGTCATGCTGCGCGGCAAGCGCTCGGTGAGCCTCGACCTGAAATCCGCTTCCGCGAGGCAGGCGTGCCTGGAGCTGATCGCGCGCGCCGATGTCCTCATCGAGGGCTTCAGGCCCGGGGTGATGGAGCGCCTCGGCCTGGGACCGGATGCGGCGCTCGCGCGCAACCCGCGCCTGGTGTACGGCCGCATGACCGGCTGGGGACAGGACGGCCCGCTCGCGCCGCGCGCCGGGCACGACATCAACTACATCGCGCTCGCCGGCGTGCTCAACGCCTTCGGCCGCAGGCACGAGGCGCCGGTGCCGCCGCTCAACCTGCTCGGCGACTTCGGCGGCGGCGGCATGCTGCTCGGCTTCGGCATCGCTTGCGCGCTCGTCGAGACGGGCCGCTCGGGCAAAGGCCAGGTCATCGACGCGGCCATGGTCGACGGAGCCGCGCTCCTCGCCGCGATGTTCTCGGGCTTCCTCGCCTCCGGAAACTGGTCGGAAGAGCGCGGCGTCAATATTCTCGACACCGGTGCGCCCTGGTACGACGTCTATGAGACCAAGGACGGCAAGTACGTCTCGATCGGCGCCATCGAATCTCGATTTTTCACCGAATTGCTCTCCCGCCTTGGGTTAAGGGGCATGCCGCAGCACGACCGCGCGCGCTGGCCGCAGATGCGGGAGGCTTTTTCGAAAACCTTCAAGACGAAAACCCGCGAAGAGTGGTGCGGGGTCTTCGAAGGCTCGGACGCCTGCTTCGCGCCGGTGCTCGGCTGGTCCGAGGCGCGCAATCACCCGCAGTCGCTCTCGCGGAAGGGCTTCATCGACGTCGCGAACGTGCCGCAGCCGGCGCCGGCGCCGCGCTTTTCGCGCACGCCCGGCGCGGTGCGCGGCGCGCCCCCCGAGCGCGGCGCGGGTGGCCGCGAAGCGCTGGCCGACTGGGGGTTCGACGCCGCCCAAATCGCAAAACTGGGGTCGCTCGGCCTCGGGTTTGCGTAAGAACACACTACAATTCGCACCCGACAAAGGAAGGTTCCGATGCTCGGCCGCCTGATGCCCCGCGAGGGCAAGTTCTTCGACCTGTTCAACGCCCATGCGGAGCGCATCGTGCAGGGCAGCCGCGAGCTGAAGAGCATGATCGGCACCTTCACCGAGCTCGACATGCACGCGCAGCGCATCGACGCCTGCGAGCGCGCGGCGGACAAGATCACCCACGAGTGCATCACGCTGCTGCACCGCACGTTCATCACGCCCTTCGACCGCGACCAGATCCACAACCTGATCACGGCGATGGACGACATCCTCGACCTCATCCAGGACGTCGCCGAGTCGATCGCGCTGTACGACCTGCAGCGGGTCACTCCCGAGGCGAAGCAGCTGGCGGAAATCTGCCAGATGTCCTGCGACCGCGTGAAGACGGCGGTGGAGCTGCTCACCAACGTGAAGCGCTCGGAGGCGATTCTCAAGTGCTGCGAGGAGATCGACCGCCTCGAGTCCGACGCCGACCGGGTGATGCGCGGCGCGCTCTCCAAGCTCTTTCGCGAAGAGAACGATATCAAGCAGGTGATGAAGCTGCGGGTGATCTACGAGCTTCTCGAGTCGATCACCGACCGGTGCGAGGACGTCGCGAACGTCGTCGAGGGCATCGTTCTCGAGAATTCCTGATGGACGGCGCCGCTGCGTCCCAGATGACCCTGGGCGTCGTGGCCTCGCTCGTGGTGGTCGCGCTCGCTTTCGACTTCCTGAACGGCTTCCACGACGCGGCCAACTCGATCGCCACCGTGGTGTCGACGCGCGTGCTCAAGCCCTACCAGGCGGTGCTGCTCGCCGCGGTGTTCAACTTCGTCGCGTTGTTCATCTTCCAGCTGAGCGTCGCGACCACGGTGGGCAAGGGGATCGTCGACCAGGGCGTCGTCGACCACTACCTGGTGTTCGGCGCGCTTGTCGGCGCCATAGCGTGGAACATAATTACCTGGTACTACGGTCTGCCTTCGTCATCCTCGCATGCGCTGATCGGCGGGCTGGTCGGCGCCGCGGTCGCCAAGGCGGGCACCTGGTCGCTGCTTCCGGCCGGCATCCTCAAGACGGTAGCGTTCATTTTCATCTCGCCGCTCGTCGGCATGATATTCGGCGCCGCATTGATGCTCGCCATGTCGTGGGCCTTCGCGCACAGCACGCCGGCGCGCGTGGACCGCTGGTTCCGGCGCCTGCAGCTCATTTCCGCCTCGCTGTACAGCCTCGGGCACGGCGGCAACGACGCGCAGAAGACTGTCGGCATTATCTGGATGCTGCTGATCGCGGCGGGCTACACCGGCACGAACGAATCGGTCCCGGCCTGGGTGGTGATCGCCTGCTACCTGACGATCGGCGCCGGCACGGCGTTCGGCGGCTGGCGAATCGTGAAGACCATGGGGCAGCGCATCACCAAGCTGCGGCCCGTGGGCGGTTTCTGCGCCGAGACGGGCGGTGCGGCCATGCTGTTCCTCGCCACGACGCTCGGCATCCCGGTTTCGACCACGCACACCATCACCGGGGCCATCGTTGGTGTCGGCTCGACGCAGGCGGTGTCGGCGGTGCGCTGGGGCATCGCCGGCAATATCGTCTGGGCCTGGGTGCTGACCATTCCATGCTCGGCCTTCATTGCCGGGCTGGGATGGTGGATCGGCCGGCAGCTCTTCTAGTGCTTCGGGTGCGCGGCCGCGCCCAGCCGCCCGACGTGGAGCTCGACGGTGATCTCCCTTGCGCTTTCGAACTTGAGCGTCACGGGAATCTTCTCGCCTTCCTTGAACGGCCGGCGGATCTCGATGAACATGAGGTGCGCGCCGCCGGGCTTGAGCTCCAGGCTGCCGTCGGCAGGGATGTCCAGGCCCTTCACCTCGCGCATGCGCAAGACGTCGCCTTCCTTGATGTGGACATGCGTCTCCACCCGCGCCGCAGCCGGGCTCTCGGCGCTCAGCAGCCGATCGGACGAAGCCGACTTGTTGCGGACCACCATATAGCCCGCGCCGGTCTTCGCCCCGGGCGGCGTGGCGCGCGCCCACGCGTTCTCGATCTCGACCTGCGCGAACGCAGGCGCCGCGGCCAGCATCAATCCCAGCAAGGCATATTTCATGTCCCGCGATTCTCCTCTTCCTGCAGCTTCCTCCAGAAGATCTTGCCGCTGGCGGTCTTCGGCAGCTCGTCCACGAACTGCACCAGCCGCGGCACCTTGAAGGCCGCCATCCGCTCGCGCGCCCAGGCCGTGATGTCCTGCGGCGCAACCCGCGCCTCGGTCTTGAGGACGATCAGGGCCTTCACGGTCTCGCCGCGATAGCCGTCGCGCGCGCCGATAACGCACGCTTCCTGGATCGCGGGGTGCGCGTACAGCATCGATTCCACCTCGGCCGGAGAAACCTTGAAGCCGGCGCAGTTGATCATGCGCTTGAGCCGGTCGGTGATGAAGAAATAGCCTTCCTCGTCGTAATAGCCGAGGTCGCCGGTACGGAAGAAGCGCTCGCCGTCATGCTCGACGAAAGCGTCCGCGGTGGCCTGGGGGTCGTTCCAATAGCCGCGGAATACCTGCGGGCCGCGCACGATGATTTCGCCCACTTCCCCGGGTGCAAGCTCCGTGCCGGTTTCCGGATCGACGACGCGCGCGTCGGTGTTGAAGAACGGAATGCCGGCGCACTGGCGCTTGGGCCGGTGGGGCGGATTGATGTGCGTGGGCGCCATGGTCTCGGAGAGGCCGTAGCCTTCGACGAACGGCAGGCCGATCACCTCCTCGAGCTTGCGCGCCACGGCCTCCGGCATCGCGGCGCCGCCGCCGCCGAGGATCTGCAGCGACGACAGGTCGTATCGCCCGAGATTCGGGTTGGCGAGGAAGTCCACCATCATGGTGGTGATCGCCGACCAGTTGGTCACGCGGGCACGCTCGATCTGCATCGCGGCGCAGTCGCGGTCCCAGCGCGACAGCAAGACGATGGTCGACCTGAGGTAAATGGCCGAGTTCATGCCCGCCTGCATGCCGGTAACGTGGAACATGGGCAGCGCGCACAGCACGACGGCGTTTTCCTGAGTGCCGCGCCAGTACAGGTAGGGCACGGTCGTCGCCTGCACGCTCGAATGCGTGTGCATGCAGCCCTTCGGCTTGCCGGTCGTGCCGGAGGTATAGGGCATGACCGCGAGATCGTCGGGACGCGCTGCGTGCGGCCCGGGGGCGAGACCGGCGGCAAGCGCCTCGCGCCATGCCGCCGAGAGCGGCGCCGCGCGCACGAACCCGGGCAGCGGCAGGTCGGTCTCCGGCGGCAGGTAGTCGGAATAGGCGGCGACGAGGATGTGCTCGAGGCCGAGAGGCTCGATGTGCGCGAGCACGTCCTGCCCGACCACCGCCGCGCGGGCGCCGCAATCGCCGATATAGTGGCGCAGCTCTTCCGTGCGGTTCATCGGATTGAGCGGGACCACGACCGCGTCGGCGCGCAGGATGGCGTAATAGGCGATGACGAACTGGGGGCTGTTCTGCAGGTACAGCACCACGCGCTCGCTGCGCGCCACCCCCCAGCGCTGTTGCAGGAACCCGGCAAGCGCGTCCACCTCGCGCTTGAGGCTGGCGTAGGGGATGCGCGCGCCGTAGTAATCGATCGCCGCGCGCTCGGGATCGCGCGCGGCGCTCGCCTGCAGATTGCGGTAGACCGTCTGCCGCGGCAGCTCGAGCGTTTTCGGCTTGTCGGGCGGCCAGTGCGCGAAGTGCCGGGTAAACATCAAAGCAGGCAGCGGCGCACCGCGGCCTCGTTCCAGGTCATGCCCAGCCCCGGTTTTTCCGGCATGGAAACCAATCCGTCTTTGACGGCGAGGGGCTCCTTCAGGATCGGGGCGGCCCAATCGACGTACTCGAGCCAGTGGCAGGTCGGCGTGACCGCGAGGAGATGACAGCTCGCCTCCGGAAAGAGATGGCTCGACATTTCGACGCCGGCGCCCTGCGCGAGCGCCGCCGCGCGCATCCAGCCGGTGACGCCGCCGATGCGCTGCGCGTCGGGCATGGCGTAGTCGCAGGCCCCCGCGGCGAGCGCCTGCGCCATCTGCTCCGGGCCCATGAAGTTCTCCCCGATCTGGATCGGCGTCGCGACCTCGCGCGCCACGCGCGCGCAGCCCGCGAAGTCGTCGGCTCTCACGGGCTCCTCGATCCAGAAGACCCCGCCTTCGTCGTCGATCATGCGGCCGCGCCGGATCGCCTCGGCGACGCTGAGCGCCTGGTTGAAGTCCACCATCAGCGTGATTTCGGAGCCGATCGCCTTCTTCACCACGCGCAACGCCTCCAGGTCGTGCTTCGCCTGCGACCGGCCGAGCCGCAGCTTCACGGCGCTGAAGCCTTCCTCGACCAGCTCGACGGCTTCCCTCGCCAGCTCCTTCGGCGAAAGGATGCCCAGGCCGTTCGAGTTGTAGGCCGCGACCGGGCGCGGCGCGCCGCCGAGCAGCCGCGCGAGCGGCTGCCCGAGCGCCTGGCCGAGCGCGTCCCAGGCCGCCATGTCGATTCCCGCCATGGCGAAAAGCACGATGTTGTGCACGCCGAGCAGCGTGTACCGGGCGCGGAGCTTCCTTTCGAGCTCGAAAGGCGCCACCGGGTCGCCCGTCACCATCCCGGCCATCGCGTCGACGAGGTTTGCGATCGGCGCGAGATTGTGCCTGCCCAGGCCGAAGAGATACGCGCGCCCGACGATGTCCTGGTCGGTCTGCAGGTCGATGAGCAGCAGCGCCGACTCGTTCAGCTTGCCGGTGCTCGTCGCGAGCGGCCGCTTCATGGGCACGGCGAGCGCCCGCGCGCGAATGCGCTCGATCTTCATTTCCCCGTGAACCGAGGTTTGCGCTTCTCCATGAACGCGCGGCGCCCTTCCTCGTAGTCGGCGCTTTTCGTGCATCGCGCCATCGCCGCCTCCATCAGAGTCGCATCCGGCGCGCCCGAGGATTTCACGAACTCCTCGATCATGGTCTTCGAGTTCGCGATCGCGAGCGGCGCGTTTTCGCACAAGGTCTTCACGACGTCGGAAACGTAGGCCTCTAGCTCCGCATCCCTCACTACCCGGTTGACGAGCCCCATGGCGAGCGCCTCTTCGACGCCGTAACGCCGGCCCAGGTACAGGATTTCCCGCGCGCGGGCATGGCCGACCGTCTCGACGAGCCGCTTGTGACCCTCGATGTTGTACGCGAGGCCGAGCTTGGCCGCCGGAATGCCGAACTGGGCCGACTCGCCGCAGTAGCGCAGGTCGCAGGCAAGCGCGATCTCGAGGCCCCCGCCCATGCAGAAGCCGTAGATCATCGCCACCGAGGGCTTGCGCGAGTCCTGGATCGCGTGCAGCACCCGGTCGAGCAGGCCATCGTATTCGGCGACCGCGGCGCGCTCTGCGCGGATCTTCTCGAACTCGGAGATGTCGGCGCCAGCGGCGAAGGCCTCGGTGCCGGCGCCGCGAAAGGCCACGCAGCGCACCTCGGGATCGGCATCGAACTGCGCCATCGCCGGCGGGATGCCGCGCCACATCGCGCCGTTGATGGCGTTGCGCTTCGCCGGTTGACTGAGAACGATCCAGCCGACGCGCCCGCGTTTTTCGACCACTAGCACGGCTTGCCTCCAGGACCATGGATCGAGGGCACCGCCGCGCGCGGGTCGCGCGCGCTCCAGCGGCCGGCCTCCACCTGGTGAAAAAAGCTCTCCACGAGCTGATTGAAAAGCGCCGGCTCCTCGAGGTTGATGCCGTGGCCGCTGCAGGGCAGGATCGCTAGCCCCGCGGCCGGGATGGTGCGCTTCATGAGAAGGCAGGCCTCAAGGCAAGGCTCTTCCTCGTCGCCCGCCATGATGAGCGTCGGCACGTCGATGCGCGCCATGTCCCCGGTAAGGTCGTAGAGCGAAGGGCGGCGCGCCTGGTAGCCGAGCATGGTGTTGGCGGAGCCGAGCGCGGAGTGCTCCCCGAACTGGGCTAGATATTCGGCAAAGCCGCGCGGGTCCTTGTTCTGGAATTGCACCCGCGTAGGACCATAGCCGTAGGTTTCCACGAACCGCTGCATGCCCTCGCGGCGGATGAATTCCGCGTTGGCGCGCGAGTCCTTCTGGAACTGCGGGTATTGCGCGGGGTGCGCGCCATAGCCGCCGCCCGCGACGGTGATCGAAAGGGCCCTCTTACCGTAGCTCATGCCGAAGTGCAAGGTGGCAAACGCGCCCATCGACAGGCCGACGACATGCGCGCGCGCGATGCCCAGGCCGTCGAGCACCGAGCGGATGTCGTCCCGGGCGCGCGCCTGCGAATAGCTCTCGAAATCCTCCGGAACGCCGGAAGGCGGATACCCGCGCGCGTTGTAGGCGATGCAGCGGTAGCGGCGCGAGAAGTGGCGCAGCTGCGGCTCCCAGCTGCGATGGTCGCCGGCGAACTCGTGGACGAAAACGATCGGCGTGCCGGCGCCCGCCTCTTCGTAGTACAGCTTCACGCCGTCGTCGGTGGTGAGAGTAGGCATGCCGCATTCTAGCCTCGGGGCCGCGTGGCATCGCCGGCGCCTAGCGAGCGCTGCATGATGACGCTGTCCACCCAGCGGCCGAACTTGAAGCCCACCGAGCGCAGCGTGCCGACGCGCAGAAAGCCATGCGCCTGGTGCAGCGCGATCGACGCGGTGTGCGCGCTGTCGCCGATGACGGCGACGAGCTGGCGATAGCCGAGCGCTTCGCAGCCCCGGATGAGCTCCGAAAGCAGCGCGCTGCCGACGCCGCGACCCTGCACGTCCTGCCGAACGTAGACCGAGTCCTCGAGCGCGTAGCGATACGCCGAGCGCGCGCGGTACAGCGCGCAATACCCGAAGCCTGCGACCACGCCGCCGAACTCGGCCACCAGGTAAGGAAGCCCGCAACCCCTGACGTCGTCGTAGCGCCGTCGCAATTCCGCGGGCGCGGGCGGCTCCTCCTCGAACGAGCCAAGCCCGTGCAGCACGTGATGCGCGTAGACGGCATGGATCGCCGCCAGGTCCTCGGCGCGCGCCGGCCGCACCTGCACAAGCTCAGTGAGAATGCTCAAGGCCCTGGATTATAGTGTCGAGCCATGAAAGCCTGGCTTGCACCGCTCCTCGCCGTCGCCGTCGCTCTCGCCGCCTGCTCGAAGGTCACGCAGGAGAACTTCGCCAAGATCCAGGATGGGATGAGCGAGCAGGAAGTGATCGCGCTCCTCGGCGCGCCGAGCGAATCGAACAGCATCAACGTGCTCGGCGTGTCGGGCACATCGTCTCGCTGGGTGAGCGGCGATGCGGTAATCAACGTGCGCTTCGTGAACGGCAAGGTCGCGCTGAAGAGCTTCGACAAGCCCGGCGCGACGGGTAAATAAAAAGGGCGCCTTGCGGCGCCCTTTGCCTTATTGCCGGCCCCGCTTAGCGCCGGCGCTCTTCGTAGCGCTCGCCGACCTCGTGGCCGATGATGCCGCCCGCGGCCGCGCCGCCGACCGTGCCGATGGTGCTGCCGCCGGTCGCCGCCGAACCCACCCCGGCGCCTACCGCTGCGCCACCGAGCGTGCCGACGGTCTCGCCGGTGCTGCCGCAACCCGCGATGCCCAGGGCCGAGGCGAGCGCGATGCCTAATACGACAAAGAACTTGCTCATATTGCCTCCAGTTGTAAAAAGGTAGGTGCCTGCAGGCGCATCACGTGCAGCCGCGCAGCAGGAAGATCACGAACAGCACCGGAATCGGCACGCCGAGGGCCCACAACAGAATGTACCCCAGCTTGCCTTCCTGCTTCCGGCGCCATTGCTGCAGCTTTTGCATACGGCCTCCAAGCGCAAAGCGAACACCCTGGAGAGGCAGCAATCGGCGTGCCCATCGGCCTCGCGGCGCCGGCTGTAGGGAAGAGCCCTACTCGATCTGTTCGGTCACGCATAGTGTGCTAAATGACCGTTTCAACTCGTCGCGGATACTGTCATGGAACCGAATATCCTGAAAATCGAGTCGCTGGTGCGCGCGCTGCTGGTCGAGTTGGGCGAAGACCCGGAGCGCGAAGGGCTGGTGAAGACCCCGCTGCGCGTCGCGCAGGCGCTCTCCTTCCTCACGCACGGCTACCGCATCGATCCCGGCGAGGTGATCAACCAGGCGCTGTTCACGCAGACGACGAGCAGCATGGTGATCGTGAAGGACATCGAGCTCTACAGCCTGTGCGAGCACCACATGCTGCCGTTCTTCGGCCGCTGCCACATCGGCTATATCCCGAACGGGAAGGTATTCGGCGTGAGCAAGCTCGCGCGGCTCGTCGACGTGTACGCGCGACGCCTGCAGCTGCAGGAGCGCCTCACCGAGCAGATCTCGCAGGTCGTGATGGAGTCGATCGACGCCAAAGGCGTCGGCGTGATGATCGAGGCCCGCCACCTGTGCATGATGATGCGCGGCGTCGAGAAGCAGAACTCCACCATGCTCACGTCGTCGGTGCTCGGCGTGTTCCGCGAGCACCTCGCTACACGCGAGGAGTTCCTATCTCTGGTCGGGCGCCGTTAGGGCGCAAATCGGCGTATAAGCAGGTGATGGGGTAACCGGCTAGGGGGGTCGGTGCGACGGAGGGGGATCAGGCTCGCGCTTGTCGTGGGACTCTTGCTGGCCGCTGCGGCGGCGTACGCGCAGCCCGACGCGCTGCGTAGCGCCCGCGATCTGCTCCGGGCCGGCCAGCCGCGCTCGGCGCTCGAGCTGCTCCAGCCGCTGAGGACCCAGTACGCCGGCAACGCCGAATATCACTACTTCCTGGGCGTCGCGACGCTCGACGCGGGCGATCCCGACGCCGCGATCCCCGAGCTCGCCGAATCGCTGCGCCTCGATCCCGGGCTGCTCCAGGCGCGCGCGGAGCTTGGCCGCGCTTATCTGCTGCGCGGCGACTACCTCTCGGCGCATCTCGAGTTCGAGCGCGTCAAGGCGGCGCGCCCGCCGGCCGAGGTGCTGCGCGGCATCGACTCCTACGTCGAGCGGGTCCACGACTTCACTGCGGCACAGCGCAAGCGCTTCCGCGGCAGCGCTTCGATCGGCTTCGGCTACGACAGCAACGTCAACAGCGCCACCTCGGCGCAGCAGATTACGCTGCCGATCCTCGGCGGCATCGTCGCCACGCTCGACCCGAGCGGGCGCGCGCGCAGCGACAGCTTCACGGCGCTGGGCATCGAGGCGAGCGGCTTCGTGCCGCTTACCCAGGATCTCGAGGCGTTCGGCGCCGGCGGCGCGCAGGCGAAGATCAACTCCGACGTCGACCAGTTCGACTACTTCACCACCAACCTCTCGGCGGGCGCGCGCTACACGTTCGGCGCCAACCAGGCGCTGCTCGCGGGAAGCTTCGATTCGATCGACCTCGACCACAACCGGGTCCGCGACACCTACGGCCTCAACGCGGAATGGCGGCGCATCATCCATCCGCTCGCCGAGCTGTCGGTGTTCGGCCAGCTCTCGCGCCTCGACTACCCGCGCGAGCCCTTCCGCGACGCCGAGCGCCAGGTTCTCGGCATCGCCGTGATCCCCGCGGCCTTCGGCAAGCGCCTGCCGCATCTCCCGCCCGCCGCGAGCGTGTACTGGGGCCGCGAGCGCCCCGACGACCCGAGCGTCCCGCACCTCGGCCACCGCCTCGCCGGCGCGCGCGTGACAGGATTTTTCGTCCTCAGCAGCCGCACCGCACTCTTCGCCGGCGCGAGCTACGAGC